>DATBKP010000018.1:0-66015 GCA_036555785.1 Steroidobacteraceae bacterium | reverse complement strand
ACCAGCTCAGACCCCGGCCGCGCACTGTTGACCGGATTCGCGAGCCTCGGACCGCCGGCACAGGATGACTGGAACAAGCTCGACGTGACCGGACTACGCGGGCTGCGCAACACCGCGCCGTACTTCCACAACAACAGCGCCGATACGCTGGAAGAAGTGGTTGACCACTACGTCGAGTTCTACAAGCGCGTGCAGGTGATCGCGCCGCCGGGCGTCGTGCCGCCAGTCGCTTCGACGGACGGCGTGCATTTCGATCGCATACCGCTGCCGGAGGAGCGGGCGGCATTGCTCGCGTATTTGCGCAAGCTGTAGCCGTAGCGCTGGCTGCGCTATTCGCCGGGATAGCGCAGCCACTACCAAAACGTCCGTGGACTCGAACGTGCCCGGTGGGCGATCATGCGTGCCCGCCGAGCGATCGCCCTTCGATGCCCACCCGCAATACCAGCGACTCGAGCGCCGAGGCCCGGCCTTCGGCAAGGCTATTACGCGGACGCGCGTGCTACGAGCGCGGTGAATGGAACGACGCGTTCGAGTCGCTCGCACTCGAGGATGAGTCCCGACCGCTGGGCCTGGAAGACTTGCACCGGCTCGCCTGGTCCGCCGGGCTCACTGCCCGGGACGAGCCCATGCTCGCGGCACAGGAGCGGCTGTATCACGGGTATCTCGAATCGGGTCGGAGCCTCGCCGCCGCACGCGCCAGCTTCTGGATCGGCTTTCGCCTCCTCGCCCGCGGCGAAGCGGCTCGCGCGAGCGGCTGGCTGACCCGCGCGCACCATCTGGTCGAGCAGCATGCCCAGGACTGCGTCGAGCAGGGTTATCTGCTGCTGCCGGCCGCGCAGCGGCACATCAATTTGCGAGAGCTGGACCAGGCATTGGCATGCGCGGAACGCGCGAGCGCGATCGGCGAGCGGTTTGCCGAACGCGATCTCATCGCCTTCGCCCGCAACCTGCGAGGCCGCGCGCTGCTCGCTCTTGGACGCGTGGAACAGGGCCTCGCCATGCTCGATGAGTCGATGGTGGCGGCGATCAGCGGCGAGCTTTCGCCGATCGTGACGGGCATCGTGTATTGCAGCTCGATCGTGAGCTGTCATCGCGTCTTCGCACTCGATCGCGTGCGCGAGTGGACCGTCGCACTTTCGCAGTGGTGCGCGGCGCATCCGCAGCTCGGCATGTTCACGGGCCACTGTCTCGTGCATCGCGCCGAAGTCATGGAGCTCGCCGGCTCATGGGCCGAAGCTGTCGAGGAAGCGCGGCGCGCAGTGCTGCGCTGTGTGCGCGACATCGAGCGCGACGCCGCCGGTCGTGCGCACTATCTGCAAGCGGAAATTCATCGCGTGCGAGGCGAGTTCGAGCTGGCCGAGAGCGCCTACCGCGAGGCGAGTCGCTGCGGGTTCGAGCCGCAGCCGGGTCTTGCGCTGCTGCGTCTCGCGCAAGGCGATGTGGATGCTGCCGCCAGTGCCAGCCGTCGCATGATTGCCGCGACCCGAGATCGCGTGGCGCGCACGCGGTTCCTGCCTGCGCACGTCGAGATCATGCTGGCGCACGGGGATATCGACGAGGCACGCACCGCCAGCCGCGAGCTCGAAGAGGCTGCCGCAAATCTCAACACTGACGTGCTGAGCGCGATCGCCGCGCACGCCGCCGGAGCGGTGAACCTGGCCGCGGGCAACGCGCACGCCGTGCTGGATCCCGTGCGTCGCGCGTTCGGGTTCTGGCAGCAGCTGGGCGCGCCTTACCTTGCTGCGCGTCTGCGCGTTTTGCTGGCGCGTGCCTGTGCAGCGCTGGGCGACGTCGAGGGAGCGCGGCTCGAGCTGGAATGTGCCTTCGAAGTGTTCGAGCGGCTCGGCGCCCGGCCGGATCTCGCCGCAGTCGAATCGCTCATGGCCGGTCTGGAGGACGCCGGCAAGGGTGCATTGCGGAAGGCCAGCGGCCTGACCGAGCGTGAGCTGCAGGTGTTGCGCCTGATCGCGAGCGGCAAGACCAACAAGGCGATTGCGCGCGAGCTGACCTTGAGCGAGAAGACCGTCGACCGGCACGTCAGCAACATCTTCGCGAAAACGGACGTGAATTCGCGGGCGGCCGCCACGGCGTTCGCTTACGAGCGCAAGCTCATCTAGGTACCCACGCGGTTTCTGCCCGGGCCATGGGGGATTTACCCGAAGTCGCGCGCGCGGCTGCCGCATAGGCTGCTCCCTCGAAGACACTTCTTCTGGAGCGACCATGACCCTCAGCGAAGCCACGCATCTTGTCGAAGAAGGAGCTGCGTCGATGCAGCTCGCGCATCGCCGTGCCCATCCCGTGTACGACGTGATCGTGATCGGCGCGGGCCAGTCAGGATTGTCCGCCGGCTATCACCTCGCGCGCACGGGCGCGCGCTTCCTCATTCTGGAAGCCCACGCACGCATCGGCGATTCCTGGCGCAAGCGCTGGGACTCGCTGCGGCTGTTCACGCCCGCGAAGTTCTGTGGCCTCGACGGCATGTCGTTCCCCGCACCGCGCAACTACTTTCCCACCAAGGATGAAATGGCCGACTACCTCGAGGCCTACGCGCGACACTTCAACCTGCCCGTGCGCACCGGCGTGCGAGTGCAGCGCCTGTACAAGCGGGCCGCGCGGTTCGTCGTGGCGGCCGAGGACGGTGTCGAGCTGGAAGCCGCGCAGGTAATCGTCGCGATGGCGAAGTATCAACAGCCGAAAATTCCCGCGTTTGCTGCAGCGCTCGCGAGCGAGATGACCCAACTGCATTCGATGGACTATCGCAGCCCGAGTCAGCTGCAGCCCGGCAGCGTGCTGCTCGTCGGCGGCGGGAATTCGGGAGCGGACATCGCGCTGGAGCTCGCGCGCACCGGCCGCGAAACCTGGCTTGCGGGGCAGGGCGCCGGCGAAGTGCCGTTCCGGCCGGAGCGCTTCTGGGGCCGCAATCTGCTCGGGCCGCTACTGCTCGGATTCGTGTTCCGCCACGTGCTCACGGTGAAGACACCGATCGGTCGCAAGGCGCGCCCGGGGATCCTTGCCAAAGGCGCACCGCGCATCCGGGTGAAGAGCCGCGATCTGGCCGCCGCCGGCGTGCGGAGCGTGGCGCGTGTCGTTGGTGCACGCGATCGTCGGCCATTGCTCGAGGACGGGCAGGTGCTGGATGTGCGCAACATCATCTGGTGCGGCGGCTTTCACGCGGGCTTCGACTGGATCGACTTTCCGATCTTCGACGCGACGGGCGATCCGCGGCATGACTGCGGCACGGTCCTGGAGCAGCCGGGCTTGTACTTCGTCGGCTTGCCTTTTCAGTACGCCATGTCTTCGGGGATGATTCACGGCGTCGGACGCGATGCGAAGCGTATCGTCGACAGCCTGCGGACTGCATGACCGAACCCATCTCCAACCTCGCGACGCTCCTACGGTCCATGGAGCCGGTGCTCCACGAAGGGGTCTATGCCTATTGCACTGTCCCTCACGACACCCAACTCGCCGGATTCTTTCCAGTCGTAACCGTGCGCGAGCCGGAAGGGCTCACTCTTGTCTTGCCCGAGGAGCAGGCAGTCGCTGCCGGACTGCCGGTGTTGTTCCGCGCCGCATGGATCAGCCTGACGGTTCACTCGGACCTGCAGGCCGTGGGCCTGACCGCGGCGTTCTCCGGCGCTCTGGGCCAGGCCGGTATCAGTTGCAACGTGGTGGCTGGCGCATTGCACGATCACCTCTTCGTTCCGGTGGGGCAGGCCCAGCGGGCCCTGGCCGCCTTGCGAGCCCTGCAGCAAAGTTCCAACAAACCCGCCCCGGGTCGTGTATAGTGCGCGCCGGCTCGCGACCTTCCTTTTTCGTTTCTTGGCCCCCGCGCCGCCCGGCGCTCCGAAGGCCAATTCAACTAAACCGAATCGTTACGAACCTGGAGACAGTGCTTTTGCAGCTGTCGTGTTAGCGTCATTTTTCAAGTGAGTGTAGTGATCGTATGAGTAAGATCTATGTGGGCAATCTGCCCTTTTCCGCCGACGAAGAACAGGTTCGCACGCTGTTCGCACAGCACGGCACGGTCGATTCGGTCGCCCTGATCAAGGATCGGGACACCGGTCAGTTCCGTGGCTTCGGCTTCGTGGAAATGCCGAATGCGGACGCGGCCCGCGCCATTCAGAGCCTCAACGGCAAGGACATGGGCGGCCGGCCTCTGAAGGTCAACGAGGCGCAGGACAAGCCCCGCGGCAGCGGCGGCCCGCGCAACGGCGGCGGCGGCGGCTTCCGTAATGGCGGCGGCGGCGGTCAGCGTCGCTGGTAAGCAGTTGCACTTCCGCACGGGTCTTGAGTGGCCCGTGCGGATTTTTGCAGGAGAAGGCGATGGTCGAAGACAGGTTCTCGCGCGGCGCACTCCCGGATCCGGGCTCGCTCGCAGATCGTCGCGCCCAGGCCGAGCATGAGCAGCAGCAGCGCCAGTTGGAGCGGCAGCAGCAGATCGCGCTGCTGACGTCGCCTCTCAGCACTCCCGAGGAGCGCATCCGCCTGTGGGAAAAGCTGCACGCGCTCAGCATGCCGCGTTCGCCGACCCACAAGTTATTGCGCATCATTGCCGACCAGACAGATCTCTCGCTCGAGCAGGTGCTGGAAGTGCAGCGTCGCAGCTTTGCACCTCACGCCCCGCACGGCCCGGCAACCTGACATGGCCAAGGCACTCACCCGCACGGAGACCCAAGTGGAGCTGCCGTTCAAGCTCGAATCCATTGCGAAGACCGCGGCGCCGGGCGGCGCCGACGGCATGTGGCATCGCTACGTCATCTCGCAGGGCACGAACACGATCGAGGGCGTGCGCGCCGGCACGCATGCCGAAGTCACGACACTCGTTCACGACATGGTCGAACGGCTCAACGAGCGCCGCGAAGGGAAGTACCGCTCCAAATCGAAACGTTGAGTAAGATCGCGATCCATGAAGTGGGTCGCGCTGTTCTCCATCGCATCGATCGTCGTGTTCGCTTCGGGCTGCACCAGCCTCTCGTTCCTCATTGCAAACTCGGCGACGCTGACTGGCCGCTACGCCCGCTCGACGAGTCACCCCTACGGACCTGAAGCGCGACAGCAGCTCGACGTCTATTCGCCCAGGGACGCCAAGGACCGGCCGGTCGTGGTCTTCTTCTACGGCGGCTCGTGGACCGCGGGCAGTCGAGGGCTCTACCGCTTCGTAGGTGCAGCGCTCGCGGAGCGCGGAATCGTGACGGTGCTGCCGGACTACCGGCTCTATCCGCAGGTGAAATTTCCCCTGTTCGTCGACGACGGCGCGCTGGCGGTCGCGTGGGTGCAAAAGCACGCGCAGGAGTTCGGCGGCGATCCGCGGCGGATCGTGCTGATGGGCCATTCGGCGGGTGGACACGAAGCGGCGTTTCTCGCGTATGACCGGCAGCTGCTGCAGAAAGTCGGCGCGCATCCGGAGTGGATCGTGGGCCTGGTCGGGTTGTCCGGGCCTTATGCGCTGGAGCCGAACTCGAAAGTGCTGAACACGATTTTCGCGAGTCCGTATACCGAGGCCGACTGGCAGCCGGTGCGCTTCGTGACGCCGCAAGCCCCGCCGACATTGCTGGTGCACGGCACTGCCGATGACGTCGTCTCGATCAAGCATGCCGAAAAACTGCGCGACGTCCTGCAGGCGAATCACGTGCGTGTCGAGACGCACTTCTATCCGGGAAAGAATCACACCGATACCGTCGCGGGATTCTCGGTGCCGGCGCGCGGCCGCACGCCGGTTCTCGATCAGAGCGTGAGCTTCATCGAATCGGTAACGGCGCAGCAGCCTGCGGCCGCGTCGACCACCAGATGATCGCAAGCAGCACGACTTGCGCCACCAGCCGCCATGCAAGGAACGTCGGATTGATGGTCGGAAACAGCTGCGGGTTCTGCCACATGTAGATGTTGGCGGGAGTCACGCACACGGTCAGGGCGAATAGCCCGATCCCCGCCCACGAGCGCAACCGCGGAATCCAGATCGCCACCGCACCGATCAGCTCGAGCACGCCGGTGACGTATACAGTCGCCAGCGGCAACGGCACATAGGGCGGCACGATGCTCACGAAGAACGGGGTCGAGGTGAAATGCGCCTGTCCGCCGAGCAGGAAGAACAGCGAAACGAGCACCAACCCGGCATATTTCATTATTCTCTTCATGGTGCCCCGTGCGGCTGCCTGCAGCCATTGTAGAGGATCCGATGAGCAGCATCCCCGACGACATCTATGCCGAGCCCGAAGTGTCGCCCGATACGCTGGCCAACCTGGGTCCGCTGCGTCGGCTGGCGGGCGCGTGGGAGTCCGATCAGGGCGTCGACATCAGTCCCAAGGCGCAAGGACCCGAGCGGCGGGTGTACCGGGAATACGTGCGGATGGAGCCGATAGATGCACAGGCCAACGGCCCACAGCTCTTATACGGCCTGCGTTATCACATTCACATCAACACGCCGGAGGAAGCGATCACCTTCCACGACCAGGTCGGCTATTGGCTGTGGGAGCCGGCGACCGGGCTCATCATGCAGAGCATTGCGATTCCGCGCGGTCAGGTCGTACTGGCGGGAGGCAAGGCCAAGCCGGATGATGAGCGCATTTCAGTCGAGGCTCGGCGCGGCGACACGCGCTTCGGCATCTGCTCGACCGGCTTCCTCGAAGAGGCATTTCGCACCGACTACTACCGGATCGACATCATCTTCAATCGCGACGGCAGCTGGACGTACGTGACGCGTACGGATCTGGCGGTCCGTGGCAAGACGCCGGCGTTCGATCATCGCGACACGAATACTCTGCGGCGTGTCGCGTCGGCGAGGCCCAATCCGCTCGCGGAACTGCAAGGTGGCTAGAAGTCCGCGTTCTTCGGCGCGCGCGGGAACGGAATCACATCTCTGATGTTCTGCATGCCCGTTGCATACTGAATCGTCCGTTCGAAGCCCAAGCCGAATCCCGCGTGCGGCACCGTTCCGTAGCGACGCAGATCGCGATACCACGAGTAGTGGCTTTTATCGAGGTGCATCGAATCCATGCGCTTGTCCAGCATGTCGAGGCGCTCTTCGCGTTGCGACCCGCCAATGATTTCGCCGATTCCCGGCGCGAGCACATCCATCGCGGCGACCGTCTTCTCATCATCATTCAGGCGCATGTAGAACGCCTTGATGTCTTTCGGGTAATCCATCACGACCACCGGCCTTCCGATGTGATCGGTCAAAAACCGCTCGTGCTCGGACTGCAGATCAAGCCCCCACTTCACGGGGAACTCGAAGCTCTTCCCCGACTTCTCCAGGATCTTCACCGCCTCCGTGTACGTAATCCGATCGAAGCTCGACTCCACAAACTTCTCCACGCGCGTGATGCAGTCCTTGTCGATGCGTTCGGCGAAGAACTTCATGTCGTCCTGCCGCTCATTCAGCACCGCGCGGAAGATGTACTTCAGCAAGCCTTCGGCAAGATCGGCATCGGCAGCGAGATCCGCAAACGCAATCTCCGGCTCGATCATCCAGAACTCCGCCAGGTGGCGCGGCGTGAACGATTGCTCGGCGCGGAACGTCGGGCCGAACGTGTACACCTTCGACATCGCGAGGCAATACGCCTCGATGTTGAGCTGGCCCGAGACTGTCAGAAACGTCGGCTTGCCGAAGAAATCCTGTGCGAAATCGATCTGCCCGCCGCCAGTCCGCGGCAGGTTCGCGAAGTCGAGCGTCGAAACTCGGAACATCGCGCCCGCGCCTTCGGCGTCGCTGGCAGTGATGATCGGCGTGTGGATCCAATAGAACCCGTTCTCGTGAAAAAATCTGTGCGTCGCCATCGCGAGCGCATGTCGCACGCGCGTAACCGCGCCAAAAGTGTTCGTGCGCGGCCGTAGATGCGCGACTTCGCGCAGGTATTCGAACGTGTGGTGCTTCGCCGAGACCGGATAGCTGTCCGGATTCTCAACCCAGCCGATCACCTGCACGCTCTCAGCCTGCATTTCGATCGCTTGCCCCTTGCCTTGCGAGCGCACCAGCTTGCCAGTGCATGCGACTGCGCAGCCGGTCGTGATCTGCAGGATCTCGCTCGTGTAGTTCGGTAGCGTGTTGGCAGCCACGGTCTGGATGGTGTCGAAGCATGACCCATCCGAGATCGCGAGGAAGGAAAAACCCGCCTTCGAATCGCGCCGGGTCCGGACCCAGCCGTGGATGGTGACGACCTGCTCGAGGGGCAAACGGCCGGCGAGGGCCGCGGAGATGGATGCGCTTGTCATGTGCGCATTATCGCCGCTTTTCGAATACTCGCACGTCCTTCTCGTCCTCGTGCCCGGCGACCCAGAGCGTATCGGTGAAGGTCTTGCCGTCCTCTGACAGCGTCTCGATTGCCGTCTCGATGACGTGCCCGTTGTCGCTGGCGAAGAAGTCGATACGGCGCGGCGACACCTGCTTCCAGACGAATGTTCTGCCACCCGGTTGCTGCGGGCCCGTGAGGGGACGAGGCTGCCCATCCGGCTTGCCGCGAATGAGCTCGCCGGTCGCGGGGATGAACCAGCTCATGACGCCGTCCGCGGACGTCGAGATCACCCAATAAGGCCGTGTGGCGACGGTCGCGCCGGCGCCCGGCTGCGCGTTCTCGGCGCGCTCTTTCCAGGTTCCGTCCAAGCCGGCGCCTTCCGAGATACGAATAGCGACTGACTCGGAGGACATCTCGTGGCCGTCGGGATAGACGCGCGTACTCTTGAGCGACAGTGTCTTGCCGTCCGGAGCTGCTGCGTACCGCACTCGCGCCACGTCACGCCCGAACACCGCCTCGGTGGCTTCGAGGACGTTCTCGCCGCTCGCGCTCGCCCGCAGCGACAAGTCCGGTGCGTTCACCTCGGGATAAGGCTTGCCATCCGCGGCGAACACGAAGGTTTCATCGCCACTCGTGTAAGTCCATTTGCCATTCGATTTCTTTTCCAACGTGAAGCTGTGATCTGCGTAATGGCTCTTCGTATCGTCGCGATACCACAAGCCATCCCAGGGACCGTCGGCGCGCACGACGTCGGTCCACATCACGATCATCGCCGTGACGATGACGACGACCGACCTCACGACTGATACACCGTGTTGCCGCCAGTCACAGTGCGCACGATCTTGATGTCCTTTATCGTCTCCGGCGAGACAGCGTGCGGATCTCCCGACAGCACGACGAAGTCCGCGAGCTTGCCCGGCGTGATCGAGCCCTTGATCGATTCCTCGTGCGACGCATACGCGCCGTTCAACGTAAGGACCTGCAACGCCTCATCGACTGTGATCCGCTGATTCACGCCCCACTTCTCGCCGTTCCATCCGGTGCGCGTCACCATTCCCTGGATGCCCATCAACGGCGCGAACGGACCCGGATAAAAATCCGAGCCCGCGGCCGCCGTGATGCCCGCATCGATGAACGACCGAAACGCCATAGCCCGGCGCATCAGCTGTTCGCCGTAGAAGTGAAACTTGTCCGCGTTGTAGTAGGCATAGCTGGTGAACGGCATGGGCACCGCGCCGACGGCCTTGATCTTCTGCAGCAGGTCGTCATTGATGAGCGTGCAGTGTGTGATCTTCGGGCGCGCATCCTTCACAGGGAACAACTGCTGCGCGCGCGCGACCGCTTTCATCATCATGCCGATCGCTACGTCGCCGTTCGCGTGACAGTTCACCTGGATGTGCGCCCGGTGCACTCGTTCGACCCACGCGTCGAGTGCCTCCTGCGTCGTCGTCACATTGCCTTTGTATCCCGCCCGCGAAGGGTAGCCGGTGCTCACCGACATCGTGCGCTCGGAGAACGAGCCGTCCACCGTGTGCTCCTGAGTCGCGCCAAGGCGCACCCACTCGTCGCCGAAGCCCGTGCGCATACCCGACGCGATCATCGTCTCCACGCCCGCATCGTCGAGTTGGAAGTTGACCCGATGCAGCAGATCGCCGCTGTCGCGAATCTCCTCGATCGACGCGAGATCGCCGCCTTCGTGATGCACGCTCGTCAGTCCATAGCGAACGAACTGCTTGGACATGTGCGCCGCGCCGTTGCGGCGCCGCTGTTGCGCTTGCTGCGCCGAGAACTTCGGGCGCTGTCCAATCTTCTCGAACGCTGCGAGTGCGTTGTCGGTCACCCGGCCATTCAGGTTGCCGCTTGCGTCGCGGTCGAACGTGCCGCCCGGCGGGTCGGGCGTGTCGCGCGTGATGCCCGCGAGCTCGAATGCCTTGCTGTTGTAGAAGGTGGTGTGTCCACCGCGATGCTGCACGGAAACGGGATGATCCTTCGACACCTTGTCCAGGTCATGGATGTTCAGCGGTCGCTGGTCCTTGACCTTGGTATCGTCATAGAAAAATCCTTCGACCCAGTAGCCCGCAGGCGTCTGCCGCGCTTTTGCAGTGAGCTTGTCGAGGATGCTCGCGATCGTCACGAACTCCACGTCGAAAGGATTGCCGACGGCGACTTCGTACAGCAGCATCTCGCCGACCGGGTGTACGTGACAGTCGATGAAGCCGGGCACGATCGTCATGCCCTGCGCGTCGAACACCTGCGCGCCCTGGCTCGCGAGTGCGCCGATCTCTGCGTTGCTGCCCACTGCGATGAATCGCCCGTTGCGTATCGCGAAGGCTTCGGCTCGAGCCAACCGCGCATCCACGGTGTAGACCTTGGCGTTGCGAACGATCAGATCCGCTGCGCTCGCCTCGGTGATCGCTGCGCGCAGTTGCCGGGGGAGTGCGCTGGCGGCGGCGATGCCCAGTGCCGTCAGACCGATGAACTCTCGACGACTGCAGGTGCGGCGCTTCATAGGGCCGCCATGATAGCCCCAAAGACGGCGGTCGATCAGAGTCCGCGCGTTTCACCTGCCGCCAGGGCTGCTGACGATCACTTCTACGAACTGCTTGCCGTAGCGCTCCAGCTTGGCCTGGCCCACGCCGACGATCGTCGCGAATTCTTCCAGGCTCTTCGGCTGCCGTTGTGCCATGTCGCGCAAGCTCGCGTCGTTGAAGACGATGTACGGCGGCATGCCGGCTTCGTCCGCCAGACGCTTGCGCAGCGTACGCAGTGCTTCGAACAGCACATCGTCGCCGCCTGTCGCGACCGGCTTCGCTCCCTTCCGTGTGCGGGCGGGCTTGACCGATTCGCCGACGTGGACCGCGCGTTCGCCGCGCAGCACCTGCCAGCTCGCATCGTTGAGCGACAACACGGCGTATCCATCCTGCGATTGATTCATGAGCCCCTGATGCAGCAACGCGCGGGCGATGTCGCGCCATTCGTTCAAGCCGAGCTGCTTGCCGATCCCATACACGCTCAGGCTCGAATGATCGCGGGTGATCACGCGCTGCGTCTCGCCGCCGCGCAGGATCTCGATGACGTACGCGATGCCATACCGCTCACGTCGCTGGGCGAGCCGCGCGATGCACGACAGGAACTGCTTCGCCTCGGTCGTCCGATCGAGCAGCGTGCGCGGCTCGACACAGTTGTCGCACGCGCCGCATTTACCCGCGAAGCTCTCGCCGAAATAGCGCAGCTGCACGGCCCGGCGGCATTCGCTCGACTCTGCATAGTTCAGTACGTGACGCAACTGCTGGCGCGCGATGCGCTGCTCATCGACCAGCGGCTCGAACGTCACCGGATCGACCTTCTGCGCGATGATCATCTCCGCGGTGCGGATGTCGCCGGCGCCGAAGTAGAGCACACAGCTCGCGGGCTCGCCGTCGCGCCCGGCCCGGCCTGATTCCTGGTAGTAGCCCTCGAGCGTCTTCGGCAGGTCGTAGTGCACGACCCAGCGCACGTCCGGCTTGTTGATGCCCATGCCGAACGCGATGGTCGCCACGATCACTTGCGCGTTGTCCCGTATGAACGCCTCCTGGTTGTCGCGACGCGCGGCGGCTTCGAGGCCGGCATGATACGGGAGGGCTCGAATGCCGTCGCTCTGCAGTCGCTCGGCGAGCTCATCGACGCGCTTGCGCGAGAGGCAATACACGATCCCGGCACCGCTGCTGCTGCGTGCGCGCTCGAGCACTTCCGCATATGCGCCCTTGGTCTTCGCTCGGACTGCGTAGTGCAGGTTGGGGCGATTGAAGCTCGCCAGGTGAATGCAAGGCTCGCGCAGCGCCAGTTGCCGGACGATGTCCTGCTGGACGCGTTCCGTCGCAGTGGCTGTGAACGCCGCGATTGGTATATCGGCGAAGCGCGTGCGCAAGCGGTGCAGCTGGCGATACTCCGGTCGGAAATCGTGACCCCACTCCGAAACGCAATGCGCCTCGTCGATGATCAGAGACGAAATGCCGTGCGTTGCCCGCAGCCGCGGCATGACTTCGCCTTCGAATTCTGCCTGCAGCAGCCGCTCGGGAGCGACGTACAGCAACTTGATCTCGCCGCGATCGAGGCGGGCGAAACGTCGCGCCATCTCCGCGCGATCGAGCGACGAGTTGATGAACGTCGCCTCGATGCCGTTGTCCTGTAGCAGACGCACCTGGTCCTGCATCAGTGCAATCAGCGGCGACACCACGATGCAGACGCCGCGGGTGAGCAGGGCGGGCAGCTGGAAGCACAGCGACTTGCCGCCGCCCGTCGGCATGATCGCCAGTACGTCACGGCCGCGCAGGATGTCGCGCACGATTGCTTCCTGCCCGGGCCGGAACGAATCGAAGCCGAAACGCTGTTTGAGCTCGCCGGCGAGTGCGGCCGGCGCCAGGTCGGAGCGTGCGTCGTTCATCGGGCGCGATGCTTGCGTCGCATGGCCCACTGATGACGGGCGTGCAGCCGCTCCGATTCGTTCGGCGATTCCTCGGGCAGCGTCTTCAACAATGCGCGCAGCTCGCCGTGCGTGCTGGCCAGCTCGTGATCGAGCTGCAGCAGCGAGCGATAGTGCGTGAGAAATTCGTTGTCGACCTGATCGCCCTCGCCGAAAACCAGGCCGCGGATGTGCGCAGCGGCCGCCGCGCCTTCCATCGCCGAAAGCTCTTCGTCCTGTGCCAGCGCGTGATCCACTTCCGAAATCAACGTCGACAACGGACGCAGCCAGGCCCACGCGGGGTCGTTCATCAGACGGTCGAGCAGTTCGAGCCCCGCGCCGGACGGCGCGAAGCGGCGTTCGGCTTTCAGCACCGCGGCATAGAGCTGCTGTAGCTTTCGACTGACGTTTTCGAGCACTGCTTTGGACATGCGCCTAGTCTCCGCCGCAAGCTTCTATTGTTCAAGAATCAGCGAGCAGGCACGATTCGATCATGTACTGGATAGGACTTGTTTTGGTCGCCCTCTGGCTGCTGTGGCCGCAGTACGTGAAATGGAAGCAGCGTCGCAAGCTGCGCGAGTTCGAGCAGGAGCAGCGACGCAAATGGGAGCAGCATCGCCGCGAATAGTGCGGTTAGTTGGTCCGACGCCGGCGCTTGCTCGCAGACTTCTTTTTCTTGCTGCCTGGCCAGCCGCGCTGCATGTCGCGGTAGGACTTTCTGGAAACGGTGGAGCGCGATTTGGACCGGCTGATACCCTTGCGCTTGCGCCAATTGATGTTCGCGACCAGCGAATTTTTCTTCCGCGGCATGGTCGCTCACCTTCTTGCTTTCGACGCCTTGTAACGCGCCAGCAGCCGGGTCCCTTTTGCCGCGAGGCGGGCGGCCGCGGCCTTCGTCCTGGGCACCGGCTCGCCCCACGCGTGAGCCGCGAGCGCCAGTCTCGTCGGCTCGCCGTCCTCGTCGACGAGCGGGCCGCGCAGGTGGGCGTAGTGGCGCCGTAGAAATGAGCCTTTGCGGCGCATCTTGTCCGGCGTATTCGCAGGTCCCTGGACGCCTGGACGCAAATGCGCGCCTTCCTTCCTGCGGAAGTACTCGCGGCCGGCCGCCGTGAGCCCGCCTGCAGGATCTTTGCGTCGCGCGGTGGATCTTTTCTGCGGCATACATTCAAGCAACTCATGCAGAAAGCGGATGTTCCGCGGCGAACGACGTAGAATCCGCCGATCGCGAGCCCGGAGAACACCATGCACAAGGTTCTTGCGATGTTGATGTTCGTCGCTGTCGCGGCCAACGCCGCTCAGCCTGACGAGGAGTTCCTCGGCGAGCTCATTGGCACCTGGGACATGAGCGGTGAGCTGGGCGGCAAGCCCGTCCACTACAGGGCGCAGGCAGTGCGCACGCTCGCGGGCGGGTGGATCGAGTTTCACATGGAAGACGTCGCGACGCCGCGATCATATGAAGCGCGTTTGTTCCTGAGCGCGGATCGCAAGGCGCACGATGTCATCGTGCACTGGCTCGATCAGTTCGGCGCGGCCGGCGCGCGCGTGGTCGGCACCGGCACGCGCTCGGGCAACGTCCTCACGGTGACGTTCCCTTATGCCGAAGGCGCGTTTCGCAATGAGTGGGCGTACGACGCAGCGAAGCACACATGGACCCTGGCGATCGACGCGCAGGAGTCCGACAAATCGTGGAAACCGTTCGCCCGCTACACCCTGCAGCCGGCGCCCGCGAACTGACTAGCGAAGACGCCGCTCGAGGAAGTTCTCGCTCAGGCGCCACGCCACGTCGGCGGCCACCGGATCGAATGTCCTGCCTTGGTTGAAGAGCGGTTGCGCGAAGGCGTGATCCGCGCCGGGGTAGATGAACACCTCAGCACCCAGTCCCGCTGCATCGGCAGCCTTGGAAAAGGCCGCGGAGTTCTCGGCGGCCGAAGTGCCGTCGCGCGAGCCGACGATCGACAACACCGGGCCCGCGAGATGCTTGAGCTGCTCCGCATCGTTGATGGTCTCGCCGTACCACAGCACCGTTGCGCGGACTGCGTGGTCGCGAAGCGCGGCGGCGAGCGCATGCTTGGCGCCCATGCTGAACCCCATGACCGCTATCGTGCGCTTGTTGTCGCTCAGCCATTCGAGCGCCGCATCGATTTCCCGTTGCGCAAGGTCGTTGCGCAGCGAACCGAGCAGCTTGCCCGCTTCTTCATGTGTCGTCGCGCTGCGGCCGCCGTACAGATCGACAGCAACGACGCGGTAACCGTCCTTCGCGAGACGCTCTGCAGCTGCGGTGTAGAAGGGCGACACGCCGAACCAGTCGTGCACGAGCAGAATGCCCTTGCGTGCATCCTCCCGGCCGTCGATGTATGCCGGGAACGACTCGGAAGACGCAGTGTGCAGCGTGATCGGCGTCGCCCGGGCAAAGACCGGCAGCGACGTCATGCACATGAGCAAGCCAAGACCAACATAAGCGGATCGGTTCACGGGGTCTCCTCGCAGAAGGGCGGCGCTGCCAACAGCGACAGCATTACTTTCCGAGGGACCGGTCGGATTGCCGGTTCATTACGCGGGAATCGCGCGGAGTTTCGGTTCCGCAGCATGCGGCGGCGAACTACGGCGGGTTGCGGCTGCGACGTGTAGTTGGTTGCCCTAGCGGCAACCTTGCCGTCGAGCCGTGCGTTCACGCCAGCGTGAACCTACGGAGCTGGCTGACTCGACGCTCACTGCATGGCGCGCCTGGATTCGTTGCTGAAGATCAGCCTCGACGAGCTGCGCATGCAGATGCTCGCCTCGCAGGTGGCCTTCGGCTTTCAGTTTCAGAGCCTGTTCCAGGAACGTCTGGACGTCGGCCGTCCGCCGATTCAGATCGCAGCGTCCGTCGGCCTGGTCTCCATCGTGCTCACCTTGGGGTTGTTGATCGCGGCACCCGCGGTTCATCGCATCGCGGATCGCGGGGCTGCGACAGAACGAACACGGCGCCTGACATCGGAGGCGACACGCATCGCCCTGCTGACTCTGTCCGTGAGCCTGGCTGCCACCTTGTTCGTTGCGTTCGAGACGGAGTTTGGATTGCGGGCGGCCTGGATCGCCGCGACTTCAATGACGGTGGCAACCCTGCTCGCATGGCAGGTTTGGGGGATCGCGCTTCGTCATAGACCGGTGAAGAGCCGCACCATGACTGAAACCGACGCAAAGCTGCACGACAGGATCGACTACGCGCTGACGGAGGCGCGGGTGATGTTGCCGGGCGCACAAGCGCTGTTGGGTTTTCAGTTGCTGGTGATCCTGACGAAGGCTTTCGAGACGCTGCCGGATGCCGCGCGACTTACACACTTCGCGGCACTGGCGTGCGTGGCACTCGCGATCATTCTCTTGATCGCGCCGGCTGCAATCCATCGCGTCGCTTTCGATGGCGAGGACGACGAGCGATTCCTGCGTATCGGCTCCCGCATCATCACGCTCGCGCTGATTCCGCTGTCGTTCGGAGTTTCGACGGAGCTGTACGTCGCGACGACGCGATTGCTGCCGGACTCGCCGGCGCCGCTGTGGGCCGCAGTCATCGGACTCGGTTGCCTGCTCGGCCTGTGGTACGTCCTGCCTTTCGTGCTGCGCCGGTCCGCAGGTTGACCATGCTGCAAGCCAACCCGATGCAGCTGACGCCGCGCGATCCGGACTCCGGTCTGGTGCGCGTCGTGATCGATACGCCCGCGGGCAGCCGCAACAAATACAAGTTCGATCCGCAGCTGCGGATCTTCAAGATCAGCCGCATCCTGCCCGCCGGCCTGTCGTTCCCGTTCGACTTCGGCTCGATCCCGGGCACGCACGCGGAGGATGGCGACGCGCTGGACGTGCTGGTGCTGACGGAAGCGCCGCTGGTCGTCGGCTGCCTGGTGCACGTCCGGTTGATCGGCGTGATCCGCGCTACGCAGAAAGAAGGGCGCAAGTCGATTCGCAACGATCGGCTGGTCGGATCGATCCAGACCTCCGTCAACCCGGCCCGCTTCCGTGAGCTGAGCGAGGTCTCACGAGACCTGCTGCGCGAGATCGAGCATTTCTTCCGCTCGTACAACGAGGCCCAGGGCCGGCAGTTCCGGATCACTGGTCGCGGTGGGGCTCAGGCCGCCGAGCGGATACTGAAGCGGGCCATCGGGAGCGACGCGGCCGGACGACCTTGACGACCCAGCCCGCGCGGAGGTATTTGGTGCTGCCCTCCCCGACACAACAACCACTTGGGTATCGCGATGGATCTCAGCATCAATGGCACCCGGATGACCGTCACGGCCTCGGAAGACACACCGCTCCTCTGGGCTCTGCGCGATCGGCTTGGACTGACGGGAACCAAGTTCGGCTGCGGCATGGCGCTGTGTGGCGCATGCACGGTGCACGTCGACGGCGTGCCGACGCGCGCCTGCGTCACACCGATTTCGACGCTCGCGGGCAAGAAGATCGTCACGATCGAAGGGATCGGCACGACGCCGCAGGGCAAGGCGCTGCAGGCCGCATGGAGTAGCGTGAACGTTCCACAGTGCGGCTATTGCCAATCCGGCCAGATCATGGCGGCCGCTGCACTGCTGGCGACCAATCCGAAGCCGAGCGATACAGATATAGAGAGTGCCATGACGGGCAACATCTGCCGCTGCGGCACGTATCCGCGCATCCGCGCTGCCATCAAGCAGGCTGCGGCTGGATTGGAGCGCAAAGCATGAGCGCGCAAATGGTCGATCGCCGCACCTTCCTCGCCGGGTTGAGTGGGCTGGTGCTCGTCGCCAGCGGATCGCGGATCGTCAAGGCCGCCGACGCACCTAAGTACGGCGCGGACGGCATGGACCACGGCTGGCGCGACGACCCGCTCACGTTCGTCGCGATCGGCGAAGACGGCATCGTGACGGTCGTCGTGCATCGCTCCGAGATGGGGCAGGGCATCCGCACCGGTCTGCCTTTGGTGATCGCCGATGAGCTCGAAGCCGACTGGAGCAGAGTGCGCGTGACGCAAGCGCCCGGTGACGAAGAGAAATTCGGCAACCAGGACACTGACGGCTCGCGCAGCATGCGTCATCACTTCGATCCGATGCGCCGGGTCGGGGCGGCGGCGCGCACGATGCTCGAGGCTGCTGCTGCGGCGGCTTGGAATGTGCCCGTCACTACAGTGCGTGCGGTGAACCATGAGGTGGTTCACGAGCAGAGCGGCCGCCGGCTCGGCTACGGCGCTCTGGCGAAGGCAGCGGCGAAGTTGCCGGTGCCGGCGCGCGACTCGCTGCGCCTGAAGGATCCTGCGAAGTTCCGCTACCTCGGCAAGGAAAGCATTCCGTTACTCGATGGCGATGACATCTCGCATGGCCGCGCGCAGTACGGCATCGATACGCGCCTGGATGGAATGCTGTACGCGGTGGTCGCACGCACGCCGGTGTTCGGCGGCAAGATCGCGAAGTTCGACGCGGCCGCCGCGGAGAAGATTCCCGGTGTCGTGAAGGTGATCGAGATCCCGGGCACGCCGGGGCCGGCGCTGTTCGCGCCGCTCAACGGCGTCGCAATCGTGGCCGAAGATACCTGGATCGCGATGAAGGCGCGGCAGGCGCTGCAGATCGAATGGAACGACGGTCCGCACGGTACGTACGATTCCGCCGCCTATCGCACCGAGCTCGAGGCGGCCGCGCGCAAGCCCGGCAAAGTGCTGCGCGAAACCGGCGACGTCGATGGGGCCATGGCGAAAGCGGCGCGCAAGGTCGAGGGCGAGTACTACCTGCCGCACATCGCGCACGCGACGATGGAGCCGCCGAGCGCGGCAGCACGCATCGTCGACGGTCAGTGCGAAGTATGGGCGCCGACGCAGGCGCCGCAGGCGACGCGCGAGCTCGTCGCGAAACGACTGGGCCTGCCGTTCGAGAAGGTCACTGTGCACGTCACGCTGCTCGGCGGCGGCTTCGGCCGCAAATCAAAGCCGGACTTTGCAGCCGAGGCGGCTTTCCTCTCGCAGCAGCTCGGTGGCCGCCCGGTGAAAGTGGTGTGGACGCGCGATGACGATCTGCATCACGACTACTACCACACGGTATCTGTCGAGCGCTTGCAGGCGGGACTCGATGCCCAGGGCAAGCCGACTGCGTGGCTGCATCGCAGTGTCGCGCCCACCATCGTTTCGACCTTCGCGCCGGATCCGCAGCACGAGGCGCCGTTCGAGCAGGGCATGGGGCTGATCAACGTGCCGTTCAACGTGCCGAACATCCGCATCGAGAATCCCGCGGCCGCAGCGCATACGCGCATCGGCTGGTTCCGCTCGGTGTCGAACGTGCCGCACGCCTTTGCCGTGCAGAGTTTCGTCGCCGAGCTGGCGGCGGCCGCCGGCCGCGATCATCGCGACTATCTGCTCGACCTGATCGGTCCCGCGCGGCGCATCGACCCGGCTGCGCTCAAGGATTCGTGGAATCACGGCGAGTCGCCGATGCGCTACCCGGTCGACACCGGCAGGCTGCGGCGCGTGATCGAGACGGTGACCCGCGAAGCCGGTTGGGGCCGCAAATTGCCTCAGGGGCAGGGCCTCGGCCTGGCCGCGCACTACAGCTTCGTGAGCTACGTCGCGGCGGTGGTTGCAGTCGAGGTCAACGCGCAGGGACAGCTGACGATTCCGCGCATCGACATCGCCTTCGACTGCGGTCCGGCGGTTTATCCCGATCGCGTCCGCTCGCAG
Source organism: Steroidobacteraceae bacterium (assembly GCA_036555785.1). Taxonomy (GTDB): domain Bacteria; phylum Pseudomonadota; class Gammaproteobacteria; order Steroidobacterales; family Steroidobacteraceae; genus Steroidobacter. The sequence goes on along the minus strand of DATBKP010000018.1, from coordinate 46,676 downwards.
CTCGAAGGCGCGGCGATCATGGGTGTGAGCCTGGCGACGCTGGGCGAGATCACGTTCAAGAACGGCCGCGCGCAGCAGGACAACTTCCACATGTACCAGGTCACGCGCATGGCCGAGGCGCCGCGCGAGATTCGCGTGCATCTGCTGCCGGCAGCCGACTGGTCGATGCCGCTCGGCGGCGTCGGCGAGCCCGGCGTGCCGCCGATCGCGCCGGCCCTCTGCAACGCGATCTTTGCGGCGACGGGCAAGCGCATCCGCCAGCTGCCGATCGCAAACCAGCTGGCGACGTAGGCGCGAATTCAGCGTCGATCCTATCCCGGGCATGCGGCGGAGCACCGATACTCCCTGCATGTCCTGGATCACAGAATCGTTCCGCCGCTGGCTGGGCCGCAGCGAGCAGGCGCCGGCTGCGCCCAAGTCGCTGGTCTATGCGCTGTGCGAAGAGTACCGACACCTCGACCTGTGGGCGGCTTATCACGCTTTTCGGCTCGATCCGCGCCAGCGCAACTGGCGGCGACTGCGCGGCCGGAACGTACCCTGGCAGAGCGAGCTGACCGTCGAAGACCTGTTCCAGCGCATGCATCCGATGCACGCCCGGCGCACCACCCCCGACGCCAGTGCGGTCGGGCTGGCGCTGGTGACCGTCGCATTCAATAAGAAGCGCTGAGCCTGTAGAACGCCGGCGTGCCCGGGCGTCATTGGGATAGGAATCCCCAATGACGAGGTACGCCGAAATGAGCACGATCCGAGTAAGTGTCCTGCGGGCGGTCCCGCCGTTCGCCCAGGGGCTGGTGCGCGACCTGCGCGTGCGCTGGGCGCTCGAAGAAGCCGGCCTTCCCTATAGCGAGCGCGTGATCGGTCCTGAGGACCAGAAGTCGCAGGACTATCGCCGCCTGCAGCCGTTCGGCCAGGTCCCGGCCTATGAAGAAGGCGAGCTGGTGCTGTTCGAGTCCGCCGCGATCGTCCACCACATCGCACAGCGCAGCGAGGCTTTGATGCCTGCCGATTTTGCAAGCCGCGCCCGCGTCACTGCCTGGATGTTCGCCGCGATGAACTCGATCGAGCCGTTCGTCCAGAATCTCACCTTGATCGATCTCGCCTACGCGCAGGAAGAGTGGGCGAAGCTGCGCCGCCCCGGCGCGCTCGAATTCCTGCAGAAGCGCCTGCAGGATCTGGCAACCGCGCTCGGCGCGCGCAGCTACCTCGAAGGCGATCGCTTCAGCGCCGCCGATATCCTCATGACGACCGTGCTCCGACTCGTCCGTCACACGGACATCGTCGCCAAGATCCCAGTGCTCGAGAGCTATCGGCTGCGCTGCGAAGCGCGTCCCGCCTTCCAGCGCGCGCTCGCCGCGCAGATGGCCGTGTTCGCGCGCAACGCTGCGTGAGGAGAAGATAGGAGAAGAGATACTCTCGCAAAGACGCAAAGGCGCAAAGAAGAATCGGAACAGGATTCTATTTTCCGAATCCCGATCCTCTCTTTTCTTCTTGGCGATCTTGGCGATCTTGGCGGTCTTGGCGAGAGAATCTTCCGGCTCCGATTCCGCTCCGCTGCGACGCCGTGCGGTCAGCCGCGCACCCACTCGCCCGGTTCGAAGTGCCAGCGGCCGCGGTGCTCTTCCCAGTGCGCGGGCGCCCAGGTCCAACCGCGGCGCTCGCGCAGCCAGCGGCCGTCGACCCACGCGTAGCGGCGGCCGTCCCAGCGCCAGTAGCCTGCGACCCAGATGTACCCGCGGCGTGGCGCCGGCACTGCGACGACGCGCAATGGCGGCGGTCGCACGTCGACTTCCACGACTGCCAGGCGTCGCGGCGGCGGCGTAACCACACAGCCGGACGATCCAATAACTAACAACGCTGTCAGCAGCGCGACTGCGATTTTCATGTCAGACCTCCCGCCTGCATCAACGCATCAACCCGTTTCGGGATGACACGCGACACTGCTTTATGTCCGGCTCCTCACAGCAGCAGCGCGATCTCATTTACATATGCGGCAGACATGTAAGTCTTGCGACGTGCGTCACGTGCGCCGACGACGCACGTCCTGTCGCCGCGCGGCGACCTCCGGTAAAAAATCACTCACGAAAAGCAAGCACGAACCGGGAACGATCACCATGGCGATGACCTCTCGACGCGGGCTCCGGATTGCCGGAGCTGCCGGCCTCGGCACGTTACTTATTGCAGCGCTCGTCTTTCTGAATCGGGAGCCAGCGAAGCCTGCCGCGCCTGCACAGGCGTCGGTCGCATGGCCGATCGCACCCGAACAGGCTCCGCCAGAGCCGAAAACGCAGCCGCAGCCCGTGCGCGTCGCCAAAGGCGAGCGGCGCGACTTCATCGTGCAGGCGGCAAGCACCGACCTGGCGCGTGCAGCCGTGGCGAAGGCGGGCGGCCGCGTGACCGGCGAGCTCGACATCATTCGCGCCGTCGGCGCGTCGCTCGATGACAGCGAACTCGCGGCGTTGTACCAGAAGCCCGTCGAGGGCATGCGCGTATACGAAGACTCGAAAGTCAGCGCGAGCGCGACCAGCGCGCTGCCCGACACCAACTATCCGAACGAGGTGGGTGCGGTTCCCCTGCACAAGGGCGGCTTGACCGGTCGCGGCATTACCGTCGCGGTGCTCGACTCGGGCCTGTGGCGCGAACGCGGCCCGCTGCAGAAAACCTCGTACGGCAAGGATCCGCGCGTGCTCGCGCAGTACGACGCAATCCAGGCGCGCGCGAACCCGACCAACTACGACGACGGCTTCGGTCACGGCACGCATGTTTCGTCGATCATCGCGAACGCCGCGGTCGCGAGCACCGGCCGTTACCAGGGCGTGGCGCCCGGCGTGAATCTGGTTTCGGTGAAGGCGCTGGACGACAACGGCGGCGGCCGCTACTTCGACGTGATTCGCGGCATCCAGTGGATCGTGTCGAACAAGTCGCGTTACGACATCCGCGTCCTGAACATGTCGCTGAGCGCGCCCGTGCGCTCGCACTACTGGGAAGATCCGCTCAACCAGGCCGTGTCTGCCGCGTGGGCGTCCGGCATCGTCGTCGTGGTCTCCGCGGGCAACGAAGGTCCGGCGCCGATGTCGATCGGCGTGCCGGGCAACAACCCGTACGTGATCACCGTCGGTGCGGTCACCGACAGCTATCGGCCGATGGAGCCCGATCAGTACCGCCTCGCTTCGTTCTCGGCTGCCGGTCCGACGTACGAAGGCTTCGTGAAACCCGAAGTCGTGGCGATGGGCGGACACGTCCGCGCGTATGCGCCGGACACGAGCACTCTCGCGCGCGAGCATCCGCAGTGGGTCGACAGCCGCGTCAACGACTTCACCATGTCCGGCACGTCGCAGGCCGCGGCAGTCACGAGCGGTGTCGTCGCGCTGATGCTCGACGTCAATCCGAACCTGACGCCGGACCAGGTGAAGTGCCGCCTGATGAACAGCGCGCGCCCGGCGGTGAAGTCGGACGGCACGCTCGCGTACTCGGTGTTCCAGCAGGGCGCCGGCCTCGTGAACGCGCGCGACGCTGCCTACGACACCACGAATGGCTGCGCGAACGTCGGCCTCAACGTGTTGCTCGATCTGTCCGGCGTCAAGCATTTCGGCGGACGCGCCAACCAGGACGCGGACGGCAACTTCTACATCATGGCCGTCAGCGGCCAGAGCTCCAGCCGCGGTCTGCTCGGCGGCGTGCTGGGCGGTCTCGGCGGGCTCGTCGGCAGCCTCGGTCAGACGCTCAGCGCCGTGCCGCTGCTCGGCAACCTGCTCATCGGCGTTGCGACGCTGCTCGACGGCGAGACCTGGGACGGTAGTCCGCCGGGCGCGACCGGCTACGCGTGGAGCAACGGCTACGCGTGGAGCAACGGTTATGCGTGGAGCAATGGCTACGCCTGGAGCAACGGTTATGCGTGGAGCAACGGCTATGCCTGGAGCAACAGCTCCACCGTGAGCAGCGGCAGTGTCGAGGCCGTGACGCAGGAGTAGAGCGATTCAGATGCGAAGGCGCGCGCACAATCTTCTACGCGCCTTCGCGGCGTGCACGAGTCTCTTCGCGATCGGCGTGTCGCAGGCCGCTGCGCCGGTGCCGGACGCACGGCCGATCTACTTCGAGCACCTGACGATGCGCGACGGGCTCTCGCAGAGCACGGTCATGAGCATCCTGCAGGACTCGCAAGGCTACCTGTGGCTCGCGACCGAGAGCGGGCTGGATCGTTACGACGGCTATTCCATTCGTGCTTACCGCCGTGAGCGCGGCAACGAGCACGGGCTGGCGAGCGATTTCATCTGGGCGATCGCGGAAGATGCGCACGCCGACCTGTGGCTCGCAACGAGCGGCGGGGGCGTCGCTCGCTGGGATCGGCGCACCGACACCTTCCAGCAGTTTCGCCATGACCCTGCCAAGCCGGACTCTCTGACGAGCGACGCTGTTCGCACGCTGCTCATCGATACCCACGGCAAGATCTGGATCGGCACCGAGCAGGGACTCGACGTGCTCGATCCGCAGACGGGCAAGGCTCGGCACTTCCGCCACGACGCGGGAGATGCGCGCTCGCTCGCGGCAGATGCCGTGTACGCGCTATACGCCGACCACGCCGGCAGAATGTGGGTCGGCACCGACGCGGGCCTGAGCCGCTACGACGCCGCCACCGACGACTTCGTCAACTACGGCAACGGCTCGAACGGCTCTGCCTTCAGCGACGTGCGCATCCGCGTCATCTGCGAGGATCACGCCGGCGCGCTGTGGATCGGCACGCTCGGCGGCGGTCTGAATCGTCTCGATCCCGACACCGGCCGAGTCGTGTCGTTCAGGCACGATCAGGCGCTGCCGGGCTCGCTCAGCAACGATCGCGTGCAGGCCGTGCTCGAAGACGATGCGAATCGCCTGTGGGTGGCGACGCGTGACGGGCTGAACCTGTTCGATCGCGTGTCCGGCAAGTTCGTGCGCTACGGGCGCGACGAGGACAACCCGCAGAGCCTGCGCAACGCCAACGTGATGGCGCTGTACCAGGATCGCGGCGGCGTGATGTGGGTCGGCACGCGCGACGGCGGCGCGAGCCACTGGAATCCGAACAGCTGGCTGCTCGGTCACTATCGCAGCGCTGCATTCGGCGGCGGCGTCGCCGTGTATGCGTTCGCGGACGACGGCGCGGGCACGGTGTGGGTCGGCACCTCAGCCGGTCTGGTGAACATCGATACGCGCACGGGCCATGAGCGTCACTATGGACGCGACGGCAAGGAGCTCGTTCTCAGCGACGATCGCGTGATGTCGCTGCTACTCGATCGTCGCGGCGCGCTGTGGATCGGCACGATGACCGGAGGCCTGCAGCGGTTCGATCTAGTCCGGCGCACGGCGCGCACCTATCAGAATGGCGAGCGCGACGACAGCACATTGCCGGCCAATGGCGTGATGGCGCTCTACGAGGATCGGCAGGGCGATTTGTGGGTCGGCACGTTCGGCGGCGGGCTGGCGCGCATCGCGGGCGACAGCGGCAAAGTGATTCGGTATCCGTTCGGCGCGGAGGACGCACTCAGCGATCCGCGCGCCAGCGCGATCGCCGAGGATGCGCGCGGCAATCTGTGGATCGGGACCGCCGGCGGCGGTCTGAACCTGCTCGATCGCAAGAGCGGGCGTTTCCATCACTACCGCCGCAACGACGCCGATCCGAACAGTCTGAGCGACGACGCCATCTATGCGCTGCACGTCGACCGGCACGGCGACCTCTGGATCGGCACGGCCGGCGGCGGCCTGGACCGCATGATCGGCAGCTCCGAAGCGCCGGAGGCCGTGCGCTTCGAGAACCAGTCGGGCGTCGCGGGCATGATGCGGCAGGTGGTGTACGGCATCGAATCGGACATCGACGGCCGCCTGTGGCTCAGCACGAACAACGGCCTGACGCGTTTCGATCCGCGCACGCGCAGCGCCAAGACGTTCCACGAGGCGCACGGCCTGCAGGGCGAAGATTTCAGTTTCGGGGCGCACTATCGCGGCCGCGACGGCACGCTGTTCTTCGGCGGCAGCAACGGCTTCAACGCGTTTGCGCCGAATGCCGTGACCAAGGACGCGCCGCCCCCGCGCGTCGTGCTGACTTCGGTCACGAAGCTCAACCAGCCGCTGGCGGTGCAGGACCTGCCGGGCCCGGCCAAGCCGCTCGACCTCGCGTACAGCGACAAGCTGCTGACGTTCGAATTCTCGGCGCTGGATTTCACTTCGCCCGACAACAATCGCTACGTGTACCGGCTCGAAGGCTTCGATGCGGGTTGGACCGAGGCGGGCGCGGTGCGCCGCGCGACGTATACGAACCTGGACGCCGGCAAGTACACGTTCAAGGTGCGCGCCGCCAACGCAGACGGTGCGTGGAGTCCGGAAGGGCTCTCGATCCCGGTAAACGTCGGCGCGGCGCCGTGGAACACGGCGCTCGCTCGTGCGGCGTACGTGGCGATCGCGATGCTGCTGATCGCGTACGTGTGGCGCAGACAGCGCATGAAACGCGAACGCGCCCTTCGTTACAGCCGCGAGCTGGAGCACACCGTCCGCGTGCGCACTCACGAGCTCGAGGAGCGCAATCAGCAGCTGCAGGTCTTGAGTCGCGCGAAGAGCGACTTCGTCGCGCGCATGAGTCATGAGCTGCGCACGCCGATGAACGGAGTGCTGGGCATGACGGCGCTGCTGCTCGATACGCGGCTCGATGCCGCGCAAAGACGCTTCTCCGAAGCCATTCACCGTTCCGCGGATTCGCTGCTGGCGATCGTCGACGACGTGCTCGACTTCTCCAAGATCGAGGCCGGCCGGCTGCAGCTCGATCCGGTCGAGTGCGACCTGGTCGAGCTCGTGGAGCAGACGGCAGAGATGCTCGCTGCACGCGCCGCGACCAAGGGCATCGCACTGCTGTGCGATTCGCCTGCACAGCCGCTACCGCGCGTTCGCGTCGACGTGGTCCGTCTGCGCCAGGTGCTCGTCAACCTCGGCGGCAACGCTGTGAAGTTCACGGATCGCGGCCAAGTGACGCTGCGTGTGCTGCCGCTCGGGAAATGGGGACATTCCCCATTTCGGCCGGATGAAATGGGGAATGTCCCCATTTCCCTTCGCCTCGAAGTGGCCGATACCGGCGTCGGCATCGAGCCGGCGAACCAGGCGAAGATCTTCGAAGAGTTCACGCAGGAAGACGCGTCCACGACGCGCCGCTTCGGCGGCACCGGCCTCGGCCTGTCGATCGCACGCCAGCTCGTCGAGCTGATGGGCGGCAAGCTCGGAGTCGTGAGTGCGCCCGGCGCCGGCTCGACTTTCTCGTTCGAGCTGTCGCTGCCGCTCGCCGAGCCGTCGGCGTCGGCGCTCTCGCTGCCAAGTCTCGATCCGATGCGCGCTCTGGTCGTCGACGGCAACGACGCGGCCCGCGGCATCATCGTGAAGGCTTTGCGCGAGTGGGGCGTGCGACCGATCGGCGTCGCCTCGTTAGCGGAAGCTGTCGAGGAGCTGCGTGCCACTGCGTATGACGCGGTCATCGTCGACGACTCGCAGGACGACAACGGAGCAGGGCTGCTCCTCGGTGCCGCGCTAGCCGAGCGCGCCACGCGCCCGCGTGTGATCCGCCTCGCGAGTTTCGTCAGCCTGGCGCGCACGAAGATGGACGACGACCTGCACTTCGATGCGGAGCTCAGCAAGCCGCTGCGCTTGCTGCAGCTGTATCGCGCATTGAGCAGTCACGCGGATGCTGCGGGTGAGCTCGCGGGTTCGTCGAGTGCTTCTGCTGCGCACGCCGCGCCGAAACTGCGCGGCCGCGTGCTCATCGTCGAAGATCAAGCGCTGAATCGCGAAGTCGCAGAGGGCATGCTCGTGGCGCTGGGTTTGCAAGTCGCCACGGCCGCCAATGGTCAACAGGCCCTCGACGTGCTCGCCGTAGAAGCGTTCGACGCCGTGCTGATGGATTGCCAGATGCCCGTCATGGACGGCTTCTCGGCCACGGCCGAATTGCGTCGTCGGGAACGCGCGGGCACGCGCCAGCCGATCATCGCGCTGACGGCCGATGCGACGAGCGAGGGCCGTGAGGCCTGTCTCGCTGCCGGCATGGACGACTACCTGGCGAAACCATTCAGTCGCGCGGCATTGCATGGCGTGCTGGCGCGCTGGCTGTCCGCGGACACTGAAGCGGACCCGGCCACGGTGGAGGTCCCTTCGCTGGCTGCTGCCGACGTCCTCGACCGCGCCACGTTGAATGCGCTGCGCGCGCTGCCACGCAAAGGCAGCAAGGACATGCTGAGTCACATCGTCGAACGCTACCTCACAGATTCTCGCGATCTCGTGGTTTCGATCGAGCGCGCAATCGAACAGAGCGACGCGGCCGAGCTCGCGCGCGCGGCGCACGCCTGGCGCTCGTACAACGGCAACGTCGGCGCGCACGGCCTCGCGAGCCTGTGCCGCGAGCTGGAGGAGTGCGCCAAGTCCGGCAAGCTTGCGGACGCGCAGGAGCTGCTGGACGAGCTGCGAGCGCTGCATGCGCGCGTGCGCGAAGAATTGCAATTCGAGATGCGGAGATCGGCTTGAAGACGGCTGAGCAAAGAATCCGGGTGCTGATCGCCGACGACGACGCACTGTTGCGCGACATCGCAGTTGCGACGTTCGAGAGTGCGGGCTTCGATGTCGAAGTCGTCGCGACCGGCAATGCCGCCGTGGCAGCGTGCGCTACGCGCATGCCGGACATCGCGCTGCTCGATGTGGAAATGCCGAACGGCAGCGGCTACCAGGCGTGCGCTGCGATTCGCGAGCTCCCGGGCGGCGCGAATCTGCCGATCGTCATGGTGACGGGCCATGACGATGCAGTGTCGATCGACAAGGCGTACGACGCGGGCGCGACGGACTTCGTCGTGAAGCCGATCAACTGGGCGCTGATCGTGCATCGCGTCCGCTACGTATTGCGCGGCGCGCGCAACCTCGATGCGCTGCGCTTCAGCGAGCAGAAGAACGCCGCGCTGCTGCGGGCGATCCCTGACGGCATCTTCCTGGTCGATACGCAAGGCGCGATCAGCCACATCGTCAGCCCGATCGCGGGACTGATCGACGACACGCACGTGCCCGGCATGCGCAAGCTGGCGGACCTGCTGCCGAAGGTGGCGCAGGAACGGGCGATGGCGTGTCTGAATGCAACGCTACGCGGCTCGCCCGCCGCGTTCGAATTCGCGCTCGAGTCGGCCGAGGATGCGACGCGTCACTTCGAATGCCGTTATGCGCCGAACGCCGGCGGCCAGGTGCTCGCGATCATCCGCGACATCACCGCCCGCAAGCGCACCGAGGCGCACATCCACCGGCTGGCGTATTTCGATGTGCTCACGGGCCTGCCGAATCGCGAATGGCTCGGCGACTACCTGTCGCAATCGCTGGTCGAAGCGCGTCGCGAGGCCCATAGCGTCGCCGTCCTCTACATCGATCTGGATCAATTCAAGCGCATCAACGACACGCTCGGACATCAGACCGGCGACGCGTTGCTGCGCATGGTTACGGATCGGCTGAACTCTCTCGCCGGCGTGCACGCCGCGGACGACGTGTACGGGCAGTTCGCGCGCGTCGGCGGCGACGAGTTCATCCTCGTGCTCACCGGCAATCCGAATACGCAATCGGCGCAGCGCGCGGCCGAACGCATCCAGGCTGCGCTGGTCGCGCCGTTCCTGCACGGCGGCTACGAATTCGTCGTGACGCCGAGCATCGGCATCGCATTGTTTCCCGAGCACGGCAATGACAGCCAGAGCCTGCTCAAGAATGCCGACGGTGCGATGTACGAGGCGAAGGCCAGTGGGCGCAATCAATATCGCGTTTACACCAGCGCCGTGCATGCACGCGCGCTGAAGCGACTTTCGCTCGAGATGGAGCTGCGTCAGGCCTTCGAGAATTCGCAGCTGCAGGTGTATTACCAGCCGAAGTACGAGACGCAGACGTTGCGTCCCATCGGCGCCGAAGCGCTGCTGCGCTGGTTCCATCCGCAGCGCGGCCAGATTCCGACGCTCGACTTCGTCGCAGTGGCCGAAGAGATCGGCCTGATCGGCGATATCGGCCGGTGGGTGATGCAGCAGGTCTGCTGGGATCTGTGCGAGTGGCGCAACCAGGGCGTGCAATTGCCGCGCGTGGCCGTGAACATCTCCGGCCGCGACTTCATGCGGCCCGAAGGGCTGCTGCACATGAGCGATACGGTCGGCCAGGCGCGGTTGTCGCCGGCGCTGTTCGAGCTGGAGCTGACCGAGGGCATCCTGATGCAGGACGCCGAAGCGGGGCGGCGTTCACTGCTGACGCTGAAGGAGTTCGGCTTCCAGCTGGCCGTGGATGACTTCGGCACCGGCTATTCGTCGCTCAGCTACCTGAAGCGCTTTCCGCTCGACACGCTGAAGATCGATCGCTCGTTCGTGAAGGACATCGGCGTCGATCAGGACGACGCGGCAATCTGCCGCGCCATCATCGCGCTCGGTCACAACCTCGGGCTCGGCATCGTCGCCGAAGGTGTGTCGTCGCAGGTGCAGCTGGAATTCCTGCGCGCCGAAGGCTGCGATGCCGTGCAAGGCTTCCTGATGAGCCAGGCCGTGCCCGCAACCGACTTCGTCGAGATCATGCGGCGGTCCCTGTCCTCCACCGTCGAGTCCACCACCGTCCTGCAGAACCGACGCACCGCGCGTGCTGTCTGAGGAGCCGCGGTTACCGGCGGGTATCCACCCGAGCGTCGACGATCGTCGCTGAATCCGGCCAATCGCAAAGTTTTCCAACGCTGCGGCAGCTGCTGCCAACGCTAGCGTTGGCGGATGAAAGTGGGTGAGCTGCTTCGTCTGTTGCACGAGGACGGTTGGTTCCTCGTCGCCACGCGCGGGAGTCACCGTCAGTTCAAACACTCCATCAAGCCAGGCCGGGTCACGGTGCCGGGTAAACGCAGTGACGATTTGTCACGCGGAACGGCCAACAGTATCCTCAAGCAAGCCGGTCTGAGGCGAAAATCAGGGTGACTGCCATGCGCTACGCCGTCGTCATCGAAGACGCGGGTTCAAACTTTTCCGCATACGTGCCGGACCTGCCTGGCTGCATCGCGACGGGTGCAACGCTGGCGGAGATGGAGGCAGCGATTCGCGAAGCGATCGAGTTTCATCTCGACGGGCTGCGTGAAGATGGCTCGCCGATTCCGCCGCCCTCGAGCAGAGTCGAGTATGTCGAGGTCGCGGCCTGACGTGTGGAGGATGACGGCGTGACACTCGATTGGAAGTACTCGGCCGATGGCGTGGACTGGGAAGAACTCTCCGCGCTCTATCGTGCCGCGCCGCTCGGCGACAAGAAGGCGGGTCATCTGCAGAAGGTCTTCGGTAACAGCCTGTTCAAATGCTTCGTGTACGACGGGTCCAGGCTGGTCGCAGCGGGTCGCGCGCTCGCTGACGGCGGCGACTGCTCGTACATCTGCGACATCGCAGTGCTGCCGAGCCATCAGGGCACCGGTCTCGGCAAGCAAATCGTCAGCTATCTCGTGGATCAGTCGCGCGGCTACCGGAAGATCATCCTGTACGCGGTGCCGGGCAAAGAGCCTTTCTATCGAAAGTTCGGCTTCCTGCGCATGACGACGGCGATGGCGATTTTCGAGAACCAGCAGCAGCAGCTGGAGCGGGGCTATCTGGTAGAGTAGCCGCACGAGACGGGGCACTGACAACAACAACGCCCCAAGGGATGAACTGGCATGCATGCTTCACGACGGCACGTGGTCATGGGTGTCCTGCTGCTGGTCTGCGCCAGCGCGAGCGCGCAATACATTCCGCCGCAGGAGCTCAAAGCAAGATTTCCCGTCGTTGGCATCCTGCCCATGGCTCCGCCGCTGCCCGGCGAGGAGGTCAAGGCGGCCGCTGCACAGTTCGACGCCCAGATCGCCAGTGTCATGCGCTCAGCAGGTTTCGAAGTTTTCGATGCCGATGCGTACCGCGCCATCGAAGACGAATATCGGCGGGCGAGCGGCGGCTGGTTCGATCCGAATACGGGCACGGTCGACGAAGCACTGCGCTCTGCAGTGTTCGACCGGTCTGTGCAGGCTTTCCAGGAGCGCCACAAACTGCGCGCTTTCATCAGCGCCCACGTAGAGCCCCGGCAGGTGGAGTTCGTCGACATCACGCACGTCTTCTGGGACGGCGTGCAGGAGAATCTGCTGGCGAAGACCGCCTGGTTCTTGCGCGATCGACAGGGAAAGCTCGGCGCGATATCGCTGCAGGTGCTGATGTTCGATGAAGGCGCAGTGCGCGTTTTCGAATCGAAGGGCGGTATCGGTGCGACGAGCGCAATGGTGCGGGACAAGTTCGTGCAGCTCGACCTCGCGGCCGTGCTCAGTGACGCGGATCGGATCTCGCGGGCAGTGCAGGCCGCTCTCTGGCCGCTGACTCACAATGGCGAGAGTGCGGCCGGCCTGGAGCTTCCGGCAACGGCGGACAATGGCCAGAAGGGCTTCCTCCAATGGGTCAATCCGCACGTTCTGCTGGCTGCTGCAGCCACGCCTGCGCCATCGCTGTCCCGAACGGAAATCCGCGGCAAGGTCACCACGATTGCATTGCGCCCCATTCCGGATCCCGGCCATCCGAAAGTGGACCAGGTGCGGAGCCAATACGAAGCTCAATTGGCGAGCGCGCTGCAGACGGGCGGATTCAAAGTGATGCCGTCCGAGGTGTATGCGAAGGCGTTCGACGCTGCAGTCCATGAGGTGAACGGCATTTACGATCGGATCACCGGCGAGCAGATTGCCGCCAACTTCGAGCGCGCGCAGCAGATTGTCTATCGCAAGCTGCGCGAGGAGCAGGGCGTCGACGCGATCCTGGATGCTTCGTTCGACGCCACGCGCGCACCGTACGACAAGAAGGGCCAGGCGACCTGGGACGGCGCCGTCGAATCGATCTTCGTCTCGAACGTGGGGTTCGAGGGCAAGCCAAATACCGGCGTGACCAACGGTGTCTCGCTCGCAGTGAAGCTCATCGACAGCTCCGGCAAGCAACTCTATGAAGGCCGCGGCGGCGTCGAGCTGACCTCCCACTACAGCGGCGACCGGTTCAGGAGTCGGCCACGGGAGGAGCTGTTGCTCGATAGCGCGAAGACGATCCAGGCGGTGCGCATCGCGCTCAGCAAGCTGGTCGAAGGCCCCTGAGGCAAATGAGCGTCGTTGCGCCGGACTTGGCCCTGATGAATCCCGGCGAAGTGGCCCTTCCACCTCGGCGAGCCCTGCGGCATCCTTACGACTCTGCGGCGAGCTGTCAGGCGCGGTCGCGCCAGGCACAAGCGTGATTTGCGGCTGACAGAAGCAACTGGCGTTGCTGACGCAACCGCTATGCGCGAGAGTTGCTCGCAATAACCAGCGGACAGGATCGGTCTCCTCGTCACATGAAGTGCTCACTGTCGTTGCCGCGCGGCATGCTCGCCATCGCCGCCTTGCTCGCGTCCGCCGGCGCGCTCGCCGAAGTCAGGATCGACGGCGTGCTCGACGAGCCGGAATGGCAGCGCGCCCAGGTTTTCACCGATTTCCGCGTCACGCAGCCGTATACGCTCGGCACGCCCCGCTATCCGACGGAGGTGCGGATGCTCGGCACGCCGAAAGGTCTCGTATTCGGCTTCCGCTGCGTGCAGCCGCCGGAAACGCCACGGCAGCTGGCGCAGACGCCGCGCGATGCCGACAACAACGGCGACCGCGTCAACATCTACATCGACTTCAACGCCGACGCACAGGTTGCTTACAACGTGACGATCGCGCTGGCCGGCTCGCTGCAGGACGCGACGCTGACCAACGAGAACCAGTACAGCACCGATTGGGACAGCGACGTCGAGTACGCAATTACTCAGACCGCCGACGAGTGGTTCGTCGAAGTGCTGCTGCCGTGGACCACTGCGCCGATGAAGGCCGCCGACGCCCCGAAGCGCACGATCGGGATCGCTTTCGACCGTGTGATCGGGGCCACGCAGGAGCGCAGCGCGCTGGCAGGCGTGAGTTTCTCGCGGCCGCGCTACGTCTCGGAGTTTCCGCGGGTCGAGATCGATCAGTACCCGGGCTCGCTGTTGCACTTCTTCCCGTATGCGAGCGTCGCCAACGACATGGTGGGCGACGAAGTCGAGACGAAGCTGGGCGCCGACATCCAGTGGAAGCCCTCCGCGAATTTTCAGCTGACGGCGGCGCTCAATCCGGATTTCGGCCAGGTCGAAGCGGACGAGCTGGTCGTGAATTTCGACGCCATCGAAGTGCTGTTCAGCGACAAGCGGCCGTTCTTCGCGGAGAACCAGGCGCTGTTCGACGTTCGCGTGCCCGAGACCGATCCGCAGCGCCTCACCGCCAGGGACCGTCTGCTCTATACGCGTCGCATCGGCGGCCAGCGCGACGACGATCCGACGCAGGCGGCCGATATCGACGGTGCGGTGAAGGTCAACGGCAACGTCGGGCATCTGGACTACGGCGTGCTGTCGGCGGTCGAGAACGATTACGGCGACGATATTGGCCGCGCGTTTGCGGGAACGCGCTTGCGTTACGCCTCCGGCGGTATGACGCTCGGCTATCTCGGCACCTGGGTCGATCGTCCGTTCCTGGATCGCTCCGCGCAGGTCCATTCCGGCGACTTCATCTGGCGTGCGAGCCCGCAGCTGATGCTGCAGGGGCAGGTGATCGCCAGCATCGTCGACCAGTTCGCCGACGACACGTCCGGCGATGGCGAGATCTTCCTCGCCACCTACACGCCGTCGCCGGACTGGCAGCACGAGCTCGGGCTCACGCATTACAGCAACACGCTCGACTTCAACGACATGGGATTTCAGCAGCGCGCCAGCGTGAATCAGGTCAGCTACCTGCTCTCGCGCCGCTTCCGCAGCTTCGACGAGAGCGATCCCCGCGCAGGTGTCTACTGGCGCGCGCGGCCGGAGCTGCGCTACAACGATTCGGGCGAGCGCCTCGGCAATTACCTCGGACTGTTCCGCGAGTCGCGGCGGCGCTCCGGCTCCGTCTTCAACACCTCGTTGGAAGTTACCGGCGCCGGCGTCGACGATCTCATTTCACGTGGCCACGGCGACGTGCAGATGGATGCGCGGCTCGTGGCGCTCACTCATAACTATCAGAGCGCGCGGATCGGCAAGTGGCGCCTGTTCGCGGCCGGCTCGCTGCTCCAGGAAGGCAACGACGATTTCGCGTTCGAAGCCGACAGCCGCATCGAGCACTACACGCGCGACGACCTGAGCTGGTCGGTGCGCGGGATCATGCGCTGGAGCCGCGACTGGCTCATCTGGGAGCAGGACAATCTGCTCGCCAGCTTCGAGCGGCGGCGCGCGATCCTGCAGAGCGATCTCAACTGGTTCCCGGCCTCGCATCACGAGCTGCGCGTCAAGCTGCAATGGCTGGCAATCGACGCGCACGATCCGCACCCGTTCCGCATCGGTCCCTCCGGCGAGCTGATCGAGAGTAACGACGTCGTGCTGCCGTTCTCGGTGAACAACTTCGGCCTGCAGATCCGCTATCGCTGGACGTTCGCGCCCCAGTCGGATCTGTACGTGGTGTACGGCCGCGGCGGCATCGCGTTCGAAGAAGGGGAGGACCGCGACGGCCTGGGCGGGCTGCTCGGGTCGGCCGCCGACCTGCGCGACAGCGATCAGCTGCTGGTGAAAGCGCGTTATCGGTTCTGAGTGACGCCGGAAGGCCTGGAATCGTCGCGCGGCCCGGGCGCAAGGTTCGCGAGCGCTTCGGCGAGCTCGGTCGAGAGGAACGGCTTGCGCAGGAACGGCCACGCGCCTTGCGCCAGCGACTCGTCGAGGGAATCGCCGGCGTAGCCGGAGGTGAGCAGGATCCGCAAGTTCGAACGGAACGTGGCCGCCTGCTTCGCGAGTTCGACGCCGTTCATGTCGCCGGGCATGACGACGTCCGACAGCATCACGTCCAGCGCGGCATCGGACCACACGATGCGCAAAGCTTCGTCGGCATTGGCGGCGCGATGCACTTTGTGGCCGAGATCCGTGAGCATCATCTCCGTCACGGCGGCGACCGAGGCATCGTCCTCGACCAGCAGGATCGCGAGCGGCCCGTTCGCCTCCGGATCGGCAATAATGGATGCCGCCGCGGCAGTCGCGCGCCCGGCGCTGATCGGCAGATAGATATGAAAGGAAGTCCCGCGCCCCACGGCACTGTCGACCAGCACCTCGCCGTGGGACTGCTTCACGAAGCCATACACCTGGCTCAGGCCGAGGCCCGTGCCCTTGCCGGACGGCTTGGTCGTGAAGAACGGCTCGAAGATCCGCTTGATCACGTCGGGGCCGATGCCCTGGCCGCGATCGATGACGCTCAGGCGGAAGTAGTCGCCGGCCGCGAGCCGCGCGACTTCGCCGGCGGACACCGTGCGGACTTCCGTCTCGATGACGATCTCGCTGCCCGCCGAGCTAGCGTCGATGGCGTTGACGATCAGGTTCAGCAACGAAGCCTCGAAGTGCGCCGGATCGATGCGCGCCACGCCGCTGCTCTCGCACAGACGCAGCGTGAGCTTCAGATCGTGACCGACAGCGCGGCGAAGCAGGGGCTCGCATTCGCGGATCAGCTCGTTGAGCTCGCGCCTCTCGGTTTGCAGCGGCTGCCGCCGGGCAAACGCCAGTAGCTGCGCTGTCAGGCGCTGCCCGCGACGTCCCGCGGCCAGCGCAGCTTCGCCGAGACGGCGCCGGCGGGCCGCATCGTCCGGGTTGCGCAGGATCACGTCGAGCGCGCCGATGATCACCGTCAGGAGATTGTTGAAGTCGTGCGCGACGCCGCCGGTCAGTCGGCCGAGCGCATCGAGGCGCTGCGCATGCGCGAGTGCGGCTTCCGCCTCCGCCTTCTCGCCGAGCGCTGCGGAAATTCGCTGGCGGGCCTGCTCTTCGGCTTGCAGCTTGGCGGTGACGTCCTGGAATGCAGTGACCGCGACCGCTGGCCCGCTGCCGCTCGCGTGCGGGATCGGCGCCGCCGTGACTTCGATCTGCAGCACGCTGCCGTCCGGACGTCGATACGCACGCAGTTCCGGCCCGACGCGCCGCTGTTCCTGCATGGCCCGGTACAGAACGTGCTCGGACTGCGGCAGGCGCTGCCCGTCGGTGCCGATCGATCCATGCTCGCCCTCGCGTGCCCACAACGCCTGGCCCGCCAACTCCTCGCCGAGCAACCGGGCCGCTTCGCGGTTCGCAAAGCGCACCGCGCCGGAAGGCGACTCGGCTACGAATACGCCGATCGGCAGATTGTCGAGGATCGCGCGCAGCTGTTGCTCGCTGCGCGATGCCTCGCGCACGCCGATGGCTTCGAACCGGCGGTCGGAGCTGGCGGCGATCAGGGCGAGCAGCAGGATGAACAGCGTCCCCGTGCCGACCGCAACGGCCAGCACCATGGCGTCCATCCCACCGGAGCCGACGTTCGACGCGATGGTCGAAACGACCCGCACGCCGTACATGGCCGTGTAGTGCATCCCGACGATCGCAAACGCGAGCACCGCCGCGGCGAAGACGCGTTGCACGGCGGTCGTGTCGCTTCGCGCGACGAACAATGCGCTGGTCGAAGCCGTCACGGCGACGACGAAAGCGAGTACGACGTACACGGGATCGTTGGCCAGCACGACGGACGTGATGACTGCGGACATGCCGACGTAGTGCATGGTGCAGATGCCGGCACCCATCACCAGGCCGCCGGCCATCTCGCGGCGCACGCCGCCGCCGCGGGCGAAGAAGAAGGCGAATGCCGTCGTCGCGATCGCGAGCAGCAGCGACAACGTGGTCCGGCCCGCGTCGTAGCGAACTTCGGCGCCCGGGTTGAAGCCGAGCATCGCGATGAAGTGCATCGACCAGATGCTCAGGCCCATGGCCGCCGCGGTCGCGGCCAGCCACGCCAGTCGCCACATGCCGACATGCGCGCTAACCCGCCGGAACACGTCCAGCGCCGTCCACGCCCCGAGCCAGGCGGTCAGGCTCGATAGCGCTACGAACAATGGATGATGGGCGATGTGCATCGGCGTCCTGTCAGCACACGGACCTGAAAGCGCTGTGAGTGCCCTCGCGGGCGCCAGTTGTTCTTGGGCTCAGGGTAGCATGGCCGCACCTGGATTCGGGGGGTCCCGGACGGCCAGTCAACCGGTCTCAAGAGATCCATGACGACGACAGCTGGCAGCCGGCGGTTGAGCGACTGGTTTCACCGGTGGCGCCGCCCCTTGCTCCGATTCCTGGCAGCGAAAGGCGCAGTGGCCGCTGCGGATCTCGACGACGTTGCGCAGGAAGTCTTTCTGCGCCTGATGCGCTACTCGCGCACGGAGCTGGTCGAGCAGCCCCAGGCGTACTTGTTCCGGATGGCCGCCAACGTCGCTGCCGAGCGCGCGTTGCGTGCGCACCATGCGCGTCCGCACGATGCTGAATGGTTGAACGACCTGACCGCCGACGATCGGCCACAGGACAATGTCGCGCGCGCGGCGGCGCAGGCGGAGATCGAACGGGCGCTCAACACCCTGACGCCGCGCCAGCGCGAGGTGCTCAAACTGCAGTTTTTCGAAGGCCTCGGCCATCCTGAGATCGCCGCGCGGCTCGGCATGAGCCGACGCAGCGTCAAGCGCACGATCATCAAGAGCTACGGCAGATTGCGCGAGGAGCTGGATGCCGGGCTGCTGGAGGCAATCCATGGAGTCGACTGAGCGTCGTCGTCGCGTGAACGAGGAAGCGACGCAGTGGTGGCTGCAACTGCAGACGCAGGGGATGCCGCGCCAGCAGCGCGAAGCATTCGTCGACTGGCTGCGCGAATCGCCTGTGCACGTTGCGGAAATGTTGCGTGTGGCCAGCGTGCACGGTGCGCTGGAGCAGTTCGAGCACTGGGCGCGCATCGCTACCGAGGGTTCAGGCAACGACGAGCAGGTCGTGGTTCCGCTGCATCACGCCGGCGCCACTGCGGCGGCTGGAAAGCGCTGGCTGCGTCACGGCTGGCGAATAGCGGCTGCGGTCGCGGGCCTCGCGGTAGCGACAGCGTTGTTGTTGCCGGCATTGCGCGGGCAGGTGATTCAGACGGATCGGGGCGAGCGCCGAGAAGTCGTACTGGCCGACGGCAGCGTCGTGCAGATCGATCCGCAGAGCCGCCTGCGCGTGCGCTTCGAAGATCGTGAGCGGCGCGTCTTCCTCGATTCCGGACGCGCCTTGTTCCGCGTGTCCAGGAATCCCGTGCGCCCATTCCTGGTGGAAGCGGCTGCGACGACCGTACGTGCGGTCGGCACTGCGTTCGGAGTCGAGCGCAGGCCGCAGGGCATCGTCGTCACGGTTTCAGAAGGCAAGGTCGCTATCGAGGGTCCGGGCGCTACTCCGCTGCTCGTTGCAAACGAGCAGGTCACCGTCTCCGCTGCCGGCTCGGCGACGCCGGTCCGCAAAGTCGACAGCGCGCGCGCGCTCGCCTGGGCCGAAGGCCGGTTGAACTTCGAGAACACTCCCGTGCGGGAGGTCGTTGCGCAGTTCAACCGCTACAACAGCATCCGGCTGCACGTCGAAGACGAGGAGCTGGCGCGCCGCCCGATCAGCGGCGTCTTCAACGCCGCGAATCCCGAAAGCTTCATCGCCTTCATCCAGGCCACTACTGCCGTGCACGTCGAGCGCGACAGCGACGGTGACATCGTCATCGCCAGCGATCGCTGACGTGCGTGCTTCGCCCGCGGGGTCCCGTTCGATGACTCACACGGTCTTACGCCCGCCCACACAGACCTTGCAATGGGCGGGGAGGATCGTGATGCGAGCCGTGTGCCTGTCGATCGCGTTGGCGCTGTGCGCCACAATCGTTCCAGTATCGGCGCAGGCGATTGCGCAGCGTTACGAGCTGAACATTCCGCGTCAGCCGCTCGAGGCGGCCATCAAGGATCTTGCCTACCAGACCGGATTGCAGATCGCGCGCTTCAGCGATCGCATCGACGGCAGCATGCTGGTCGGCCCGCTGGCGGGCGACTACTCGGCCGAACAGGCGTTGCAACAGCTGCTGCAGCCGGGCGGCCTCACGTACAAGATCGTCAACGACACGACGATCGCGATCATCGATCGCGTCGATGCGCCGCGTCCGTCCAGGGACCGGGTGCGATCGCTCAACGACGCCGGCACGCCCGCCGACCCGGGACGCCTGCGAATCGCACAGGCGCCGGGCGGCCCGACGGGCGGTGCGCGCGACGACCAGGAGGTCATGATCGAGGAGATCATCGTCTCCGCGACCAAGCGGGCCGAACCGGTGCGCCGGATCTCCGGCTCCGTGAGCGCGTTCGACGAAGCCGGACTGGAGGCGCTCGGTGCGGAGCGTTTCGCCGACTACCTCACCCGCACACCAGGCGTGGTCTTCAACCAGAGCGTTCCCGGCAACTCCGCGGCGGTCATCCGCGGGGTTGCGACCACGACCGGCATCGCCCAGGCGCAGGGCACGACCGGTTACTTCATCAACGACGTGCCGCTGACCGATCCGTTCTACTCGAGCGGCATTCCCGACATCGATACCTTCGACGTCGACAACATCAGCGTGCTGCGCGGGCCGCAGGGAACGTTGTTCGGCTCGGCGTCGCTCGGCGGCGCCATCACCTACCAGGCCGCCAAACCGGATCTCACGCGCTTCGATGCGCACGTGCGTGCCTCGCTCAAATCGACCAGCGGCGGCGAGAGCAGCTATGGCGGCAAAGGGATGGTGAATATCCCGCTTGCGGCCGGCGTGTTCGCGGTGCGCGGCGTGCTCGACTATCGTCTGGACGGCGGTTATGTCGACAACGTCGGGACCGGGCGCACCGCTGCAAACGAAACGCTGGTGCGCGGCGGGCGCCTGCTCGCGACACTCGCACCCGCCGACGGAACCACGCTCAACTACCTCTTCCTGCAGCAGACCAACGACACCGACGATGCGGGCTTCATCGAGCCAGCTGTCGGACGCTACGCCAAGAACACTGCGCTGGACGAGAGGTTCGAATATCGCACCCGCATCCACCATCTGCGGCTCGACCAGGAATTCTCCTTCGCGACGCTCACCGCGACCGCGGCCCGCCACGAGAAGAAGTTCTCGGGCACGCAGGACTTCTCCAACCTGCTGCCGCCGGCGCTGGCGCCGGCCGCCTTTCTCGAGCCCGGCACCAGCGAGGGCAACACCTTCGAAGTGCGTCTCGCTTCGCCGTCCGGGCCGCGCTTCGAGTACCTGGTCGGCATTTTCCACGACGACACGGACGAGAGCATCGTCAACCGACTGATCGCGCCGAACGCTGCACCGGTGTTCGGCGATGCGACGCTGCTCGATGCGACCGTCAGCATCGAGGGCGAGGAGAGCGCGCTGTTCGGCGAAGCGACCTGGCACTTCAACGAGCAATGGAAGGCCGCGCTCGGCGGCCGCTACTTCGAGACCAAGCTGTCGACGAACATCGCGCAGTCCGGTCCGCTGATCGGCGGCAGCTCGGTGAGCAGCGGCCGCTCGAGCGAGCGCGGCTTCTCGCCCAAGGCGTCGCTCACGTGGAGCCCCGGCGAGGATCTGCTGGTTTACGGCCTGGTCTCGAAGGGATTCCGTTTCGGCGGACCGAACCTCGCGGTCGATCCGGATTTCGCCATTCCGGCGCAGTTCGAGTCCGACTCGCTCATCAATTACGAGCTCGGCCTGCGCAGCAATCTGGCCGGCCGGCGCCTGCAACTGGACGGCGCACTGTTCTACATCGATTGGAGCGACATTCAGGTCACGCTTGCCACGCCGAACGGCTTTACCTACACCGACAACGCCGGCAAGGCGCGCAACTATGGTTTCGAAGGGGTTGCTTCCTTCCGGCCGTCCCGCAATCTCACGCTCCAGGGCACCGTGACCTGGCTCGATTCGCAGCTGCGCAGCGATTTTCGCTCGGGGAGCACGCTGGTGCCGAAGGGCAGAACGCTGCCGGGCGCCGCGGACTGGCAGCTCGCGGATTCCGCGTTCTATACGTTCGCGGACTCGGCGCTGCTGCCGTCGATTGCATTCAGCCATCGCTACGTCGCGACGGCGCCGGGCGCGCTCGTGCCGCAGCCACAGCAGCAGGGCGGATACAACTTGTTCGACCTGCGGCTGTCCGCCACCATTGCGGGCGTCGGCGTGTCCGCCTTCGTCGAGAACATCGGCGACGAGCGCGGGGTGACGCAGGCCGTGACCAACAATCGCGGTCAGAGCGTGTACATCGTTCGGCCACGCACCTATGGGATGACGTTCGACTACAGATTCTGATGCGCTGGCTCAAGAGAATAGGCGGCGGCATTCTGGCAGTGCTGGCGGTGACCGTCCTCGCCGGGACGGTCTATGAGATGTGGGCGCGCCACCGCGTCGCCGCGCAGTTCCCCGCACCTGGCAGGCTGATCGATATCGGCGGCCGTCGCATTCATGTCGATTGTCGCGGGACCGGTGCACCGGTCGTGGTGTTCGAATCCGGGCTCGATCTGTACGGCTCGCTGAGCTGGTCCGCGGTCCAGGATCCGGTGGCGCAATTCACGCGCGCATGTAGCTACGATCGCGCGGGAATCATGTGGAGCGACCGGGCGAGCGGTGCGCAGGACGGCGCCGCTGTCGCCAGCGACCTGCACCAGGTACTCCAGGCTGCGGGGGAGCCGGCACCGTACGTCATGGTCGGCCATTCGCTCGGCGGTCCTTACGTGATGGCGTTTTCATACCAGTTCGGCAGCGATGTCGCCGGCATCGTTTTCGTCGACGCCTCGCACCCCGATCAACAACTGCGACTGAAGGAAGCCATCGGCAAATCGGTCGAGGAGTCCTCGACTGGACCGAAGGTGGCCGCAGCGCTGGCATGGACCGGGTTGCCGCGGCTCGCAACGCGGTCCGCCGGCCAGCCCAAGGCGCCTGCTCGCGCGAATGCGGCGATGGCCGCTTACCTGCCTCGTTCGCTCGCGCCGATGCTGGACGAACTGGCGGCGATCGACGCGACGTTCCGCGAAGGCGGCGCGCTACGCTCGCTGGGCGATCGACCCTTGGTAGTGCTTACCGCAGCCGCCCCTTACGGCGCCGCAGATCTGGCGGCACTGGGGCTGACGCCCGAGCAGGGCCAGAAGCTGCAGGCCGCATGGTTCGACCTGCATCGCGACGAGGCGTCCTGGTCCTCGCGGGGTCGCGAGATGCGCCTGGAAGATTCCCACCACTACATTCAGTTCGAGCGGCCGGATGCCGTGGTCGCTGCGGTCCGCGAAGTGGTCGATTGCGTCAGATTGCTGCACGAGTGCGCGCCACAGCCCATACAATGACGGCGCATGGCTGAAAAGATCACGCTGCCGCGCGTACTGCGATTCAACGACCTGGTGATGTTGACCGTCGGCGGCGTGATCGGCTCCGGCATCTTCATCGTGCCCGCGAGTGTCCTGCAGCTCACGCGCGGCGACCTGGGTCTGGCGTTGCTGGTGTGGATCGCGGGCGGCGTACTTTCCACGCTTGGTGCATTCACCTACGCAGAGCTCGGCGCGATGAAGCCGGAGTGCGGCGGCCTCTACGTTTACATGCGCGATGCGTTCGGCGGCTTCGTCGCTTTCCTGTACGGCTGGGCGATGTTCTTCGTGATATCGAGCGCCACCAACGCGACGCTCGCCGTGGCATTCGCGGGGTATCTCGGCGAGTTCCTGTCGCTGTCGCCGCTGGCGGCCAAGACAGTCGCCGTGGGCATGGTGATCGTGATCACCGTGATCAACGTGCTCGGCACCCGCCAGAGCGCGGACGTGCAGAACTGGACTACCGTGCTCAAGGTCGGCGCAATCCTGGTGATGAGCGTGCTGCTGCTGGCGCGTGGCACTGGGCTGGCGCCGGCGAGTCTCGTGCCGTCCACCATGGACTTTTCACTGCTGTCCGCGATGGGCGCCGCGATGATCGGCGTGCTATGGGCCTACGAGGGTTGGCACTACGTGACTTTCTCGGCGGGCGAGGTCATCGAGCCGCAGCGCAATTTCGCGCGCGGAATCATCGTCGGCACTGCTGCGCTCGCCGCAATCTACCTGCTCGCGAATCTCGCCTACGTGGCGGCTCTCGGGACGGCGCGCAGCGCGCAGTCCGAGCGCATCGCGGCGGATGCCGTAGCGGCGATTCTCGGTTCGGGCGCCGGCAAGCTGATCGCGCTGGCGATCCTGATTTCCATGTTCAGCGCGGCCAACGCGACGCTGCTGACTGCGTCGCGCGTTTACTTCGCAATGGCGCGTGACGGCGTCTTCTTCAGCAAGATGAGCGAGGTGCACCCGCGCTGGAACACCCCGGCGTTCGCGATCGTCGCGAGCTCGGTGTGGACGGCGGTACTCACGGCGACGGGCACTTTCGATCAGCTGCTGACCTACGTGGTGTTCACCGGCTGGATTTTCTACGGACTCGGTGCAGCTGCGATTTTCTACTACCGGCGCACCGAGCCGAATGCCGCGCGTCCGTTTCGCGTGCCGGGATATCCCTGGACGCCGCTGCTGTTCATCGTCGCTGCGGGCGCAGTCGTCGTGAATACCGTGTTCGTGGCTCCTGGCCGCGCGCTGGTCGGCATCGTGCTGGTGCTGCTCGGCGCGCCCGCGTACTGGTTCTGGCGCAGAAGGCGCAGCGTCGTAGTCGTGACGTGAAACGCCGTGTCGTTCGCGTGAGCGACGTCAGCGCTTCGCTCCGCCGAGCAAGCGGGCCAGCCACGAGTCGCGCTTTTCGGGCACACGATGCCTGCCGCTGCGGGAAAGCTGCACCGCGCGAGCTTCCTCCATCAGCTGTTCGCTGAGCGTCTTCGGTCTCTTCTTCGCAGCGCCGGACGTCGGTGCGGTTTTCTGTCGCGGAGCCGGTGAGGTTGCCGCGCGCACAGGCGCAATGCTGGGAGCGACGCTGGGGCGCGGCGCGGCGGTGCTCGGCGTTGCCGGTTTCGGCGTCGTTGCTCTCGGCGGCTGAGGTCGTGCGAAGCGCTCTTGCTCGGCCGCGCTCACGCGCACGACCGACGCCGACGAGAAGTAGTTGCTCAGGCCGTCGCAGATTGCCTGCGCTGCCTGGAAGTCGGGAAAGAACCCCAACCGCAGCGCAAAGACGTTGGCGCCGTTCTGTTTGCCGATGACAGCGTAGAGCCGATGGGCGAGGAAGGCGTCGAGGCGCGGCATCATGTCGAGGTTGACCGGACGATCCGAGACCACCAGCTGGATCGCGTGCCACCGCGGATGATGCGAGTCGTACAATTCTTCCGGCGAGAGCGCGCGGATAGTCTGCGTCGAATCGAGATCGCTCATGACTTCATTCCCACCTTGCCGTCGCAGCATCTTTCGGCCGCGACACATGCGCAGTCAAGGCGCAAAATCACATGCAACCCTTGGCGCCGCTCCTTCGTGTAACGTGGCGCGCGCGGGCGAATTGTCCTGGGGTGATCCCAAGCAGCCGCTTGAAGCGGTGCGTCAGGTGGCTCTGATCGGCATAACCCACTGCTGAGGCAGCGTCTGCGATGCCGGCGCCGGCGTCGAGCAGCGCTCGTGCCTGCCGGATCCGGACCAGATCCAGGTAAGCGTGCGGCGGTTGGCCGACTTCGCGCTCGAACGAGCGCGCCAGGTGAAACGAGCTGAGACCGGCAACCTTCGCCAGCTCGCGCAGCGACACATCGTCTGCAAAGTGCGAGTGGATGTACTCGCGCGCACGGCTCACGCCCGGTCGTTCCTTGCCGATTCTGTCGTGCGCCCGGCGGCGGCTCGTGTGGCCGACGATCAGGTGAGCGAGCGCATCGCCGAGGCTCGATTCGACGAGCAGGCGCGGCGCGTCCCCGGACAGTGCGCGATGAAAGCGCCGCAGCAGGTCGGCGAGCTTGCGATCGCTGACCACCGCGGCATCGAAGGCCGGCAGAGCTCGCGCGCCTGTGACATCGAATGCAGCCTGCTCCAGCAGAGCTGCGCGCGGATACATCGTCCGATACACGTAGCCCTGGGTGCGCGCTGATTCGCCCGTGTGCATCTCACCGGCGTTGACGAAGAACGTCTGACCGGCGGCTGTGACGTATCGCGCGCGCCGGTAGCCGAATGCCTGGACTCCGGACTCGACGTAGCCGATGACGAAGTAGTCGTGCGCGTGGCGCGCGAATTGATGCTCGACGAAGCGCGCGTGCAGAACCTCGAGATCGCACAGCTCCGGGAGGCGGTAATAGCGCGACCACTCGCCTGCGCAAGATTCGACAAGACTGGCGCGTTCCATGGGAGCAGTCTGCCGCAACGGAGGCCGTCATGTCAGGTGTGGTTCTGAAGCGTTTCGAGCAACCCGATGAGGTGCGCGTCTTTGACCAGGGGCGCTTCGAGCTGGTGCGCTTCGGCAGCACCGTTCTCGGGCGCGCCAGCTACGAGCCGGGGTGGAAGTGGTCGGTGCACGTGGGCGCAAAGCTCGGCAAAACCAGCTGCGATGTTGCGCACGTCGGCATCGTGCTCGCGGGACGCGCGACCGCAGCGATGGACGGAGGTCCGATCATCGAGCTGAAAGCGGGCGATGTCTTCAGTATCGCGCCCGGGCACGACAGCTGGGTGGTCGGTGACGAGCCTTACATTTCGCTGCACATTCTCGGCGCCGAGGACTACACGCACAAATAGATAAGGAGCGCTCCAGCGAGCGCACGGACGCGCTCGCGCGGCCGTTGTCAAGTCCACGGAGAGGCTTGGCGCGTGTCTTGCACCTCGCCGCGCGCCGATTTAACTCGACGAAAACCACAGTTAAATGCCCGCAGCGAAATCCAGTGTCGCTGCTTTCTCACGTCGTCGTCCGACGACGAACTGTGAACTGCATCACACGAATTGTGTGACGCGATAGTGTTAAGGTGCCGCCGCGCGATTCAGACAAAGGCAAACCCGCCGAAAGGTGGGGACGCAAAGTCTCCGGTCTACCGAGCGAAAGCTCCACGATAGCGGGACCGCCCGAATCACAGTCCTGGCGGGCTGCCTTGTCCGAGCACGTATGTAGCCACACTGCCCTGGCCGGCAGTGAAGACGAGGTAGCCATGATTCAACATGTGACGCCTGTCAGCGCAGCTGCTCAGCCGCTTCCCGCGGCGTCCGGCTCCCATCCGTTCCGACGGTCTGTCTCGATCTGATTTCGCAGCGGCGCGCGCACGCGCGTCGACGCTTTACAGAATCGGCTCGTGCAGAGGTGGGTTATGCGCATCCTGAAGAAATTCTCGCTTGCAACGCTCGCGGCGCTCGCCGTGCTCGGCAGCACAGATGCCGGCGCGGATGCCAGTTATCGCGAGCAGATGAAAGGGCTCGATGAGCAGGTGCAGGAGGTCAAGTCCGACGTCCTGAGCATCGCTGCCGAGCTCGCGCGACTGGAGGAGCGGCTGCTCTATCCGTCGAACACGCATCTCGCGGTGTTCATTGCGCTGGCCGCGCGCGACACGCTGCGGCTGGACGCGGTGCAGATCCAGATCGACGGCCAGCCCGTCGCGCACAGCATCTACAGCTTCAAGGAGCTGGAAGCGCTGCAGAAGGGCGGCGTGCAGCGGATCTACACGGGCAACGTCAGCACCGGCGAGCACCAGATCGAAGTGACGATCGCCGGCAAGCTCGACACCGGCAAGGATTACAGCCGCACGGAGCACTTCGCGTTCAGCAAGGGCATCGAGCCGAAGCTCCTCGGAGTGACGCTCGGGTCTGCTGAGCTGCAGCTCGGAGACTGGTGAGCCGGCATGCTGCGCGCGACTCTCATCGTCGGCTGCGGCTTGGCGGCGGTGCTCGCCGCGGGTTCCTGCGCGGGCAGGGATCTGCGCGACCTGTATTTCGGCGAGGCGCTCTACCAGGCGAACCAGGGCCACTATTTCGAGGCGCTCGAGCGGCTCGATGCGGAGCTGGCCCTGCACAAGGGCGTCGACGAGCCGCAGCGCGACTCGCTGCAGTTCCACATCGGCGAGGCCGAGTTCTCGGTCGGCGACTTCGAGCTCTACTACCGCATGCATCGCCGCGCCGGGCGCGCCATCAAGGCCGTGCTCGAGGGTGCGGTCGACGAGTCGGTGCGCAACGAGGCGGCTTATCGTCTCGCGCGCATCCACTTCCAGAAGGATCAGGCGGAAGATGCCTTACAGGCGCTCGATCGCATCGGCGGCAAAGTACCGCTCGCGATTCGCGACGACGTCGAGTTCCTGCGGGCCAACGTCTACATGGCGCTCGGCCGTCCTGCCGATGCCACGACGGTGCTGAAGCGCCTGCAAGGCGCGCAGTCGCTGACCGGCTTTGCCGCCTACAACCTCGGGATCGCGCTGCTGCAGGAAGGACACGAGCAGGATGCGATCGCGCAGCTGGACAAAGCAGGGCAGCTCAGCGTGAGCAATGCCGGCCCGCTCGCGATCCGCGACAAGTCGAACATGCTGCTCGGCAAGCTGGCGCTGGAGTCGACCGACTTCACGCGCGCGCAGCAGTTCTTCGATCGTGTGCGCCTCGACGGACCGTTCTCGAACCAGGCGCTGCTCAGTGCGGGCTGGGCCGACGTTTCGGCTCAGAACTACGAACGCGCCGTGGTGCCGTGGAGCATGCTCGCGAAGCGCGAAGTCACGGACGCCGCCGTGCAGGAAGCTCTGCTCGCGCTGCCCTATGCCTACAGCAAGTTGAACGTCCACGGGCGCGCGGCGGTGTTGTACGGCGACGCGCTGCAGTCGTTCGGCCAGGAGCTCGGCAAAGTGGACGCCTCGATCAAGAGCATCGCCGAAGGGCACTTCCTGAAGGCGCTGGTCCGCGAGGAGCTCAAGCAGGACCAGGGCTGGGTGATCCGTCTGCGCACGCTGCCCGATGCGCCCGAGACGTACTACCTCATGCAGCTGATGGCGTCGCACGATTTCCAGACGGCGCTGCAGAACTACCTGGATCTCGACGAGCTGCGCAAGAAGATGGCCGGCTGGCAGACGAGCCTGGATGCCTTCGAGGACATGATCCGCCTGCGCCGCAAGAACTACGAACCGCTCCTGCCCGGCATCGACGCGCAGTTCCGCGAGCTCGACGCACAGATCCGCCTGCGCATGGAGCAGCGCAATCACCTGCAGCAGCGGCTGCACCAGCTGCTGGTCGAGCCGCGGCCCGATCTGCTGGCAACGGCGGATGAGCGGATCGTGATGGAGCGTCTGCGCGCCATCGAGCAAAGCCTGGAAAAAGTCCATGGTGCCGACAAGCCGCAGCTCGAAGAGCGGCTGCGCCATCTCAAAGGCGTGCTGACGTGGACGCTCTACACGAGCTATCCGGAGCGGCTGACCGAAGCGCACGAGCACCTGAATGCGCTTAACGCCGACATCGCGGTGCTGACGAAGCAGTACCAGGAGTTCGTGCGGACGCGCCAGGCGGCGGAGCACAGCTACCTCGGTTACGACGACACGATCAAACGGCTGCGCACGCGCGCCGCGGAATCTCTGCAGACCGTCAACCAGCTGATGGCGCAGCAGGGTCACCTGATCGAGACCGTTGCGATCGACGAGCTCAAGAGCCGTCGCGCGCGGCTCGAGGTCTATCAGACGCAGGCGCGCTACGCGGTCGCTGACAGCTACGATCGCGCCGCCAAGGCGCAGGGAAATGAGGCGCCCGCAGAGTCAACTCAGGGCGCGAGCGGAGGTGCGCGGTGATGCGCTCCGGCCGTGCTCTCACACTGATCGGCGCAGCGGTCCTCGCGGCGTGCTCCAGCGCGCCGCAGAAGGACACGCTCGCAACGCTGCACAAAGTCGCGCCGGATCTGCAGGACGTGAAGGTCGAGGGCGGACTCGACACCGCGATGCAGAGCTACCAGCGCTTCCTCGAAGAGACGCCGGAGACGCAGCGCACGCCGGAAGCGATGCGCCGCCTCGCCGACCTGAAGATCGAAAAAGAATACGGCCTGAACGGCACGGGCGAGCTGCTCGAGCTGCCGGCGCCGCAGGCCGTCGAGTTGCCCCCGGCTAACGCTGCTGCGACAGCGACGCCGGCGGCGAGCGTCGGCGCCGCGCCGGTCGGCTCCGAGCAGGAGCTGGAACAACGCGCCAACGCACCGCTGCCGCGAGTCGCATCCGCGCAGGACATGCTGCAGGGCCAGCTGCCGGAAGGCATGAAGGACGACCTGGCGCGCGCGGGGCCGCTGGAAGCGATCCAGCTCTACGACCGCCTGCTCGAGAAATATCCGTCGCACGAGCACAACGATCAGGTGCTGTACCAGAAGGCCCGCGCCTACGACGAGCTCGGTCGCACCGCCGAAGCGATGAAGGTGATGGAGCAGCTCATCGCCGCCTATCCGAATTCGAAGTATCTCGACGAGGTGCACTTCCGCCGCGCCGAGCACTTCTTCACGCGCAAGAAGTACCGCGACGCCGAGGGCTCATACCAGGCCATCATCAAGATGGGCCCGGTGTCGGAGTACTACGAGCTCGCGCTCTACAAGCTCGGCTGGTCGCTCTACAAGCAGGAGGCTTACGACGAGGCGCTCGACCAGTACGTCGCGCTGCTCGACTACAAGGTGTCGATCGGCTACGACTTCGACGGCCAGCACGAAGAGGGCGACGAGCGGCGCATCGCCGACACGTTCGACATCATCAGCCTCAGCTTCTCGAACCTCGGCGGTCCGGAAGCCGTGCAGCAGTACTTCACGGGCAAGGGCCGGCGCGGCTACGAGGATCGCGTCTACCGCAACCTCGGCGAGTACTACCTGACGAAGCTGCGGTATCACGACGCCGCGAAGGCCTACAACACGTTCGTCGCGCAGTACCCGCTGCACAAGCGCTCGCCGCACTTCAGCATGCGCGTGATCGAGATCTACGAGACCGGCCGCTTCCCGCAGCTGGTGCTCGACTCGAAGAAGGCGTTCGCCAGCAACTACGGGCTGAGCGCAGAGTACTGGCGGCACTTCGATGTGCAGCAGGCGCCCGAGGTGCTGAGCTATCTCAAGAGCAACCTGCGGGACCTGGCGAATCACTATCACGCGCAGTACCAGGACAAGAGCGCGGCGGAGAAC
Source organism: Steroidobacteraceae bacterium (assembly GCA_036555785.1). Classification (GTDB taxonomy): domain Bacteria; phylum Pseudomonadota; class Gammaproteobacteria; order Steroidobacterales; family Steroidobacteraceae; genus Steroidobacter. Next base: position 15,817 of record DATBKP010000018.1, on the reverse strand, counting down.
AAGGTCGCCAATTACAACGAGGCGGCGCGCTGGTACGGGCAATACATCGCCTCGTTCAGCACGGATGCCGATACGCCGGCGATCAACTATCAGCTGGCAGACCTGCAGCTGGAGAACAAGGATTACGCCAGCGCTGCGCGCGAGTACGAGCGCACCGCGTACGAGTACGCGAAGCACGATCGCGCGGCCGCGGCCGGTTATGCCGCCGTTTATGCGCATCGCGAGCATCTCAAGGTCGTCGCCGAGGACAACAAGCTCGCCGCGCGTCGCGACACGGTGGCGAGCTCGCTGCGCTTCGCCGACACGTTCCCGGATCACGAGCACGCCGCGACCATCCTCGGCGCCGCGGCCGATGACTTGTACGACATGAAGGACTTCGCACCGGCGCTGGCCGCCGGGCGCAAGCTGATCGATCGCTATCCGAACGCTGCGGCGCCGGTGCGTCGCTCGGCCTGGCTGGTCGTCGCTCACTCCTCGCTCGAGCTCGCGGACTTTGCGAACGCCGAGCAGGCGTACGGCCAGGTGCTCGCGCTCACGGCGGCCGATGACGAGTCGCGCGCCGGGCTGGTCGAGAACCTCGCGGCCTCGATCTACAAGCAGGGCGAGCTGGCGAACCAGCAGGCGAACTATCGCGCGGCCGCGGACCACTTCCTGCGCATCAAGCAGGTCGCGCCGACGGCCAAGATCCGCGCCGGGGCCGAGTACGACGCGGGCGCGGCGCTGATCCATCTGGAAGCCTGGAACGAAGCGGCCGCGGTGCTCGATGCCTTCCGCACGACGTATCCGGACCACGAGCTCAACCGCGAAGCCACCAAGCAGATCGCACTGGTCTATCGCAAGGCCGGTCAGCTGTCGCGCTCGGCCGATGAGTACGAGCGGGTCGCGACGGAATCCGACAATCCCGAGCTGCGCGCGGAAGCGCTGCTGCTCGCCGGACAACTGCACGAAGAGGCGACCAGCCCCGACCGGGCGCTCGCCGTGTACCTGCGCTACGTCGAGCAGTTCCCGAAACCGGTCGAGACCGCGGTCGAGACGCACTTCAAGATTGCCGGGATCTATCAGCGCAAGAACGACACAGCGAACTACCAGCACGCGCTCGAGCAGATCGTGCAGATCGATGCGCAGGCCGGCAGCGAGCGCACGGCGCGCACGCGCTTCCTCGGCGGCCAGTCGGCGCTGGTGCTGGCGCAGCAGGTCTACGAGAGCTTTGCATCGCTGAAGCTGCTGCAACCGTTCGACCAGAGTCTCGCGGAGAAGCAGCGGCGCATGACCGCGGCGACCAACGCCTTCGGGCACCTCGTCGACTACCAGGTCGGCGAGATCACGGCCGCCGCGACTTTCTATCTCGGCGAGATCTACAGCAATTTCAGCCGCTCGCTGCGCGAGTCGGAGCGGCCGGCGGGTCTGGCGGGCGGCAAGCTGCAGGAGTACGAGGACGCGCTCGACGAAGAGGCGTTCCCGTTCGAAGAGAAGGCGATCAAGGTTCACGAGAAGAACCTGGAGCTGATGAGCGGCGATCGGCTGTACAACAGCTGGATCGAGAAGAGCCTGGCGCGTCTCGCCGAGATGATGCCCGGCCGCTATGCGAAGGCGGAGATCAGCTCCGGCTTCCTCGGATCGATCGACCGCTATGCCTATCGTTCGCCGGCGGCGGTTGCCGCGGCGGCCGCGGCAACGACGGCAGATGCTTCAGCAACCAGTGGAGGCGGCAATGCGACCCTCCGCTAATCATCTGATGTTGGTGCTGGCACTCGCGCTCGCTGCGTGTTCCAGCGCGCCCACACAGAAGGTGCAAACGGCGGCCAGGTCCGCCAGCGTCGCCAAAGCGCCGAAGCCGGCGCCGGCACTGCGCGTCGACGTTCAGCAGGATGAAGGCGGCTTCACGATCGTCGAGGAAGTGCGTGTCGGCAACGACATTCACGCCGACTACGACAACGCCATGCGCTTCTTCGAGCAGAAGCAGTACGAGCAGGGCATCGCGTCGCTGCTGAGAGTGACGCAGGCCGCGCCGAACGTGACCGCTGCGCACATCGACCTTGGGATCGCCTATGCGCGCATCGGCGACCTCGACAAGGCCGAGGCCAGTCTGCAGCGCGCGCTGGAGCTCAATCCGCGCCACCCGATCGCGCACAACGAGCTGGGCATGGTCCAGCGTCGCAAGGGGCAGTTCGACGCTGCGCGCGCCAGTTACGAGAAAGCGCTGGCGCTGTCGCCCGCGTTTCATTTCGCCCGCCGCAATCTCGCGATCCTCTGCGATCTGTATCTCGCCGACCGCTCGTGCGCGATCGCCAACTACGAGGCGTATCTGCGCAGCGCGCCGGACGATCCGGACGTCGTGAAGTGGCTCGCGGATCTGCAGAACCGCGCGGCGGGGAAGTAGGAGGACATCGTGGTACGCATGACGATGCTGTGGATTTCGCTGCTCGCCGCTGCCGCTGCGTTCGCGGCCGATGCGCCGAAGAAGGCTGCGAAGGCGCAGAAGACAGCGGCCGCGAACACCAGCAAGGCGCCGGATGCCAAGACGCTCTCCGGCATCTCGATTCTCGGCAACCAGGAGGCGCCGAAGTCGCTGGTGATCGTGCCGTGGAAGGGCTCGGAGATCGGCGACATGCCCGGGCTGTCGCGACTGCTCGATGACTCCGTGCAACCCGTCGACAAGGACGTTTTCATGCGCGAGCTCGCCTACTACGAGATCCGTTCCGGCAAATGATTCGACCGATTCGTTTCTGATTGCTCATTTCGGAGGCTGCAACCGTGGACATGTACTACGCACTCATGGGGTTCTTCATCAAGGGCGGCGTCTTCATGGCGCCGATCGCGATAGTCGGCGCGCTCGCGGCGGCGATCGCAGTGGAGCGCTACATCACGCTGACGCGGCTGGTCGTGACCAACCGCCGCGTGTGGGAGGACGTCGAGCCTGCGCTGTCGAACGGCGAGTTCGACGCGGCCCGCGAGAAGACCGGCAAGAGCGACACCATCGTGGCGCGCCTGCTCGGCGTCGGTCTCGCGCGCCTCGGCGCGGTGCGTCGCATCGAGGACATGGAAAAGGCGCTGCGCGCCAACCTGATGGAGGTCATTCCGTACCTCGAGAAGCGCACGCACTACCTGGCGACGTTCGCGAACCTCGCGACGCTGCTCGGCCTGCTCGGCACGGTCAGCGGCCTGATCCACGCCTTCACGGCGGTCGCGAGCGCGAACCCGGCGGAGAAGGCGAACCTGCTCGCCGGCAGCATCTCGGAAGCGATGAACTGCACGGCGTTCGGCCTGATGATCGCCGTGCCGGTGCTGTTCATTCATTCCTTCCTGCAATCGAAGACCAATCAGCTGATCGGCAGCCTCGAAACCGGCGCGGTCAAGTTCCTGACCATCGTCGCGGACCGCCAGTCGGCGAAGGCGCAGACGCGGTTGGAAGCGGCGCAGGCCGCGCATGCCGCGGCGTCGGGCGCTGCCGATCCGTTGCCGGCGCACGCCGCCTAAAGGGACCGTCATGAGCACGACCAACGCACGATCCTTCGCCGCGGGCGGGTCGCTCCTGCAAGGGAGCTTCACCAACCGCGTGCGCAAGCCGGCGGGAGTGATGCTGGTGCCGATGATCGACATCTTCACGGTGCTGGTCACGTTCCTGCTCATGACCGCCGTGTTCTCGCGCGTCACGATCCTGCAGCTCGACCTGCCCAGTGCCAACTCGGGCGGCGCGCCCACGCCTCCGGCGTTCCGGCTGGAGGTGATCGTGCGCGAGAGCGGGTTCGAGCTGACCAACGGCGAGACGCTGATCGCAGCGTTGCCGAAGACGCTGGCCGGCGAATACGACTTCGCCCAGCTCGCGCAGCTCGCGCAGCAGCTGAAGCAGGAGAACCCGACGGTGAATGACGCGTCGGTGCTCATGGAGCGGCAGGTCCGCTACGACTATCTGATCCAGGTGATGGACGCGATCCGCAGCGCGCCGGAGTCTGCAGCCGACTCCGGCGGCGCCGCGCAGCGTCACGACCTGTTCACGAACATCGCTGTGGGAGAAGCGCCGTGAGTCTGCTCAACCGCTCGTCCGCGCCGCGCGAAGACGCGGAGCTGAACCTGATCCCGCTGATCGACGTGATGTCGGTGCTGGTGGCCTTCCTGCTGATCTACACGGCGGACGTGGACATCGTGCAGAACACCAAGGGCGTCGAGATTCCGCAGTCCACGGCGGACACCCAGGCGCAGCAGTCGGTCGTGGTGATGATCACCAAGGATCACCTGTTCGTGCAGGGCGAGCGGGTCGCCGACATCGCCGAGATCGAGTCGTCGAGCGAGCCGCTGGTCGAGCCGCTGCGCCGCGTGCTCGACCGTCCGATGCTGTTGGGCAGCGGCGGCGCTGCCGCGACGGCGCAGCGGGAAGTCACGGTGATCGCCGACAAGTCGCTGCCGTTCGACCTGGTCCGCAAGGTCATGGCGACCTGCACGGCGACCACGTACGGCAAGATTTCGCTCGCGGTGCTGCAGAAATAGGAATCAACGATGAGCGCAGCCGCATACATTCTCGAAGACCTGGACCTGGCAGAGCCGATGCCGGCGTCGGAGCAGCGGCAGCTCGCCAACGAGCTGGCGCGCACCCGCACGCAGCGGGCCGCGCTGGAGCACGAGCTTAGCGAAATCGACAGCGAGCTCGCCGACCTCGCTCCGCAGCGCGACCGGCACCATTTCGTCGTCGACGCCTGCACCGCGCTCGAGAAGCTCGCCGCAGTCGGCGGCGACCAGTTGTTCTGGGGCTCCGACACATCCTCCGAGCGGGCCGCAGAGCAGCTGCGCGCCGCACGCGGTCGCGTCGCCGAGCTCGGCGAGTGGTTCAGCCACATGGAAGGCCGGCAAATGGCACTGCGCGCGCAGGTCCGGCGCTGTAACGACGCGATCGACGCGATCGAGCGTGCGCTGTTCGAAGTGCAGTACGAGGAAGAGCAGCTCAGTTACGAATGGGAGATCGAGCGCGAGGTCGACGAGAAGCCGCGCAAGGCGCTGCTCGCCTGGATTTACAGCGGCGAAGACGACCAGCGTTTCCGCAAGTCCACCGCCATCGCGTTGCTGCTCACATTGTTGTTGAGCGCGGTCATCTCGCAGATGACGCTGCCGCCTTTGATCGCCGACAACGGCGAGCAGGTGCCGCAGCGTGTGGTGCGGCTGCTGATGGAAGAGAAACCGATCCCGCCGCCGGCGCCGGTCGAGATGCCGAAGCCGAAGGTCGAGAAGAAGCCGGTCGAGCAGCCGGTGAAAGTGGCGAAGGCCGAGCCGAAGGTGGAAGAGCTGGCGCCGAAGGAACCGGAAGCGAAGGACCAGGGCATTCTCGCATTCCGCGAGCGGCTCGCCGCCGCCCAGGACGACCAGGTCGTCGGCCGCCTGGGCTTGCAGGCGAGCATCGACAACTCCGACTACACCGGTCGCGCGCAGCGCTCGATGTTGACGACCAGCGCCCCGGGCTCGAGCGGCGGCATCAATCTCGCGTCGCTCAGCCGCGGCGTGGGCAATGGCAACGGCAAGGGCGGCGGCATGGCCGGCGTGGCAGTCACACGCGCGAGCAGTGCAATCGCTGCAATCGGCACGCCCGGCGGCGATCGACCGCTCGGCAATCAAGCCGGGACGGCGGGCCGCACCGACGAAGAAATCCAGATCGTGTTCGACCGCTACAAGTCCGCGCTCTATCGGCTCTACAACAAGGAGCTGCGGCGCGATCCGACGCTGCGCGGCCAGGTGATCCTGAAGCTCACGATCGAGCCCGACGGCTCGGTGTCGCTGTGCGAGCTGAAATCGTCGGACATGAACGCGCCGGAGCTGACGGCGCAAGTCGTCGAGCGCGTGAAAGGCTTCGACTTCGGCGCCAAGGCGGTGCCGGCGATCACGATCCTGTATCCGATCGACTTCCTGCCGGCGGCCTGACGCACCGGCGCCACCGCCTCAAGTCATGAACGCAGCGCGCACAAGTAAGACGATCATCGCCGTGAGCGCATGGGCGCTCGCGCTGCTCGTTTTGCTGCCGGCCGCCAGTGCGTCGGCGGCCGAGATCACTTACACCTCGCTGACCGGATCCTGGCACGACCCGGTGGACAACGTCCCTGGAGTTCAGCCCGGCGATCCCGTCATCACGAATGGCAACCCGACCTCGATCATCCGCTGGGGCGACGGTACGCCGCAGAGCGGTTACGACTTCAACGCAGCCGATCCGCTGCCGCCGCCGTTCCAGTTGCCGGGGCCGCTGCCGTTCTTTTCGCTCGGCTCGTTCGTGCATCACAACTTCGCGGTCGACGATCCTTCGCTGACTTCGGTGCAGCTGGATGTCGTCCTGGTGATCAGCGTCGATGGCGTGCCGCGCCCGCCATTGACCTTCACGTATACGTTCAACCACGTCGAAACCCCGAACGACCTGGATCCGTGTCCCTTCGATCCGGTCCCGCCGCCGGACGGGTGCTCGGACCGTGTGTCGATCGTCGCGTCGCCCACGCCCACGACGTTCAACGTCGACGGCGTGGACTACACGTTGTCGATGAACTTTCTCGATCCCAACGGCAATCCGGTATCCCAGTTCATCACCAGTGAAGGCGGCGTGACCAACACTACGGGCCTGGTCGGCGAATTCACGCCGCCGCCCGGCACGCCGGTGCTCATCGTCGACAAGTCGGGCCCGCCGAAGCTGAAGCCGGCGCAGTTCGGCACCTTCGCCATCGACGTGCACAACACGGGCAACATCGACGCGGTCAACGCGAGGCTCATCGATCGTCTGCCCGACGGCCCGACCGGCGGCATGTGCACCACGCCGCCGCAAATCCTGAGCGCGCGCGTTTTTGCGGCGGACGGCGTGACGCCGGTGCCGGGCAAGGGTCCCCTGGTCCAGGGAACGGACTACTCGCTCGTCTACAACGGCCCTGCGTGCGAGCTCACGCTCACCATGCTGAGCGCCGCTTCGGTAATCGGCGTAGACGAACGTCTGCTCATCTCATACCGCGCGCAAGTCGACGCCGATGCTCAGAACGGCACCGCGCTGACGAATATCGCCGGCGCGACCCGATGGCTCAATCCGGGCAACGTCATCTTCACGCGCGTGCTGACCGACGGCACCCCGGCGGCCGTGGACCACGAGGACGCGTACACCGTCGCGGTGGATGTGCCGCAGCTCAGGTTCGAAAAGACGGCGATCAACGTCACGAGCGGCCAGAACCCGGCGACGCATGCGACGCCCGGCGACACGCTGCGCTACCGGATCCGCATCGAGAACCTGGGCACCGAGCCGCTGCCGAACTTTTCGTTGCGCGACGATCTCGGCCGGCTCAACACGGTCGCCAGCTACGCGCCGGGCACGCTGAATGTCGTAACCGTGCCGGCGGGCGCGGACGCGAGCAACACGAATCCGTCGGGCGGCGTGAACAACAGCGGTCTGGTCGACATCCGCAACCTCAGCCTCGGCGGCCAGGGCTCGTTCGTCGTCATCGAGTACGAGGTGAAGCTCGTCGCCGCGCTGCCGAACCAGAGTTACGTACAGAACCAGGCGCAGGCGTACGTCGACGGTGTCGAAGTCGCGCGCAGCGACGACCCCAATGTGGGCGCGACTCCGCCGGATCCGCTCGTCCTCGGCGACGAAGACCCGACACGCGTGCAGATCACGTCGGCGCCGAAGTTCCGCGTGCTCAAGACTTCCACGTATCTCGGCGCGAGCACGACCATCCTGCGCGCGGGCGACCGGCTGCGGTACACGATCACCGTCAAGAACATCGGCACCGAGAACGCCACGGGCGTGTCGATCCGCGACCAGATCCCGGCGAATACGACGTACGTCGCGGGCAGCACGACGCTCAACGGCACGCAACAGAACGACAACGCGCAGGGCCTCACGCCGCTGGTCGACACCGTTCTGATCTACGCACCGGAGAACACGACACCCGGCGCGATGCGCGCAGATGCAACGAATACTACGACGAACGTCGCGACGATCACGTTCGACGTGACGGTCTATCCGGATCTGCCCGACGGCACGGTGATCTCGAACCAGGCGTTCGTCAGCGCGGTCGACTTCGCGATCGTCGACTACCCGTCCGACGATCCGCGCACGCCGATCGTGAACGATCCGACGCGCGACGTGGTCGGCAACGTGCCGCTGCTGTTCGCCACCAAGCAGGCGCAGCTGCTGATCGACAACAGCTCGCCGGGCATCGTCGATCCGGGCGACACGCTGAAGTACACGATCACGATCTACAACAACGGCGCGATTCCGGCGACCAACGTGGTGCTGGCCGACCTGGTGCCGCCCAACACGACGTATGTCGCCGACTCGACGCAGCTCAACGGCCTGCCGTATGGCCAGCCGGACAGCGGCGTGTCGCCGCTCATCAACGGCGTCTATGTCAGCTCGACCGATCGCACGCCGCCGCGGCCGGCAGCGGGCGAGGGCACGCTCTCACCGCATTCCACCGCGGTGATCACATTCAATCTGCGTGTGAACAACGGTGTGCCGGCCGGCACGATCATCCGCAACCAGGCGACCGTGCGCACGACCGAGCTGCCGCCGCTGCTGACCGACGGCGACGGCAATCCGTCCACCGGACCGGAGCCGACCGTCGTGGTCGTCGGCAACGGTCAGCAGCTGTCGATCGCGAAGGAAGTGATCGTGGTCGGCGGCGGCCCGGCCGCGCAGGGCGCGACGCTCGAGTACACCGTGCGCGTCACCAACATCTCGCTGGTGCCGGCGTTCTATGTAGTGATCACGGACGACCTGAACATGCCGGTGCCCGGCTATCTCACGTACGTCGCGAATTCCGCGTCGCTGAACGGCTCGGCGACCGGCATCACGGTCAACAATCAGCTGATCACGGCCGACTACTCGACCAGCTACGGTCCGCTGCAGCCGCAGCAGGTCGTGACGTTGCGCTTCCGTGCGGTGATCAATCCGAACCTGGTCGACGGCACGCGGATCACGAACACCGGCACGGTGACGTGGAACAATCCGCCGCAGACGGCGAGCGCGAGCGTCACGATCGACGTCGGCGCCATTCCGGGCGTCGGCATCCTGAACGGCAAGGCGTGGCACGACGCGAACTTCAATCGCACGCTGGACGCGAACGAGCGCGTGCTCGAAGGCTGGACGGTCGCTCTGTATCGCAACGACCAGCTGCTGCGCTCGACGCAGACCGACGCGAACGGCGTGTATCGCATGGGCGCGATTCCGCCCAACTACGTCACCGGCGACCGTTACGAGCTGCGCTTCACTGCGCCGGATGCGACGGCGACGACTGCGAAGCTCGGCATCGCGTACTCGCCGATGTTCACGAACGGCCTGCAGCGGATCAGCGATATCGTCGTGCAGTACGCCAGTAATCTGCAGGACCTGGACCTGCCGATCTCGCCGAACGGCGTCGCCTACAATTCCGTGACGCGCGCTCCGGCCGCGGGCGTCACGTTGCGCATGCTGAGTGCAGCAACGCGCTCGCTGTTGCCGGCCGCGTGCTTCGACGACCCGGCGCAGCAGAACCAGGTGACGCTGCCCAGCGGCCACTACCGCTTCGACCTCAATTTCACCGACCCGGCTTGCCCGAGCGGCGGAAATTACCTGATCGACGTGAGTCCGCCGCCGACCGGCTACATCGGTACGTACTCACAGATCATTCCGCCGACCTCGGGCGCTTCTACCAATGCGTTCTCGGTGCCCGCGTGTCGCGGCGGCGTCGATGACGCTGTCGGCGCGACGCCCGACTACTGCGAAGTGCAGATCTCCGAGCTCGCACCGCCGCTCGCCGAGCGCGCGCGCAGCCCAGGGACGCGCTACCACGTGCATCTGAAGCTCGACGACGACCTGATCCCGGGCTCGAGCCAGCTCTACAACAATCACATCCCGGTGGATCCGGATCTGCAGGGCTCGATCCAGATGTCCAAGACGACGCCGCTGCTCAACGTCGTGCGCGGCCAGCTGGTGCCGTACGTCATCACGTACAAGAACGTGACCGACGTGCCGCTGTTCGACGTCAGCATCGACGATCGCATTCCGGCGGGCTTCCGCTACGTCCAGGGCTCGGCACGCATCGATCGCGAGCCGGTCGAGCCCGCGGTGGCGGGCCGCCAGCTGATCTGGAGCAACCTGGCCGTCGATCGCCAGGAACAGCATGAGCTGCTCGTGCTGCTCGCAGTCGGCGCCGGCGTCAGCGAAGGCGAATTCGTGAATCGCGTGCAGGCGGTGCACATGCTGACCGCCGCTGCGCTGTCGAACGAAGCCTCCGCGACGGTCCGCGTCGTCCCGGATCCGACCTTCGACTGTACCGACGTCACCGGCAAGGTGTTCGACGACGCCAATCGCAACGGCTTCCAGGACCAGGGCGAAATGGGCCTCGCGGGCGTGCGCGTCGTGAGCGCACGCGGTCTCAACGCGATCACGGACGCCTACGGGCGCTTCCACATCACTTGCGCGGTCGTGCCGCGCGAGGGACGCGGCAGCAACTTCGTCCTGAAGCTGGACGATCGCACGCTGCCGAGCGGCTATCGCTCGTCCACGAACCAGGTGCGCGTCGAGCGCGCTACGCGCGGTAAGGCGCTGAAGTTCAACTTCGGCGCTTCACTCCACCGCGTGATCGGGCTGGATCTGGCGGACGCGGTGTTCGAGCCTGGCACGACCGAAATCCGCGCGCAGTGGCGGCCGCGCTTCGAGCTGCTGATGAAGGAGCTGCAGAAGGCGCCGGCGATCCTGCGACTCTCCTATCTTGCCGACGTCGAGAACGAGCAGCTCGTCCAGCGCCGCATGGAAACCGTGAAGACGGAGATCACGACGCGCTGGCAGGCGCTCAACGCGAGCTATCAGCTTGCGATCGAGCCGGAAGTGTTCTGGCGTCTCGGCGCGCCGCCGCAGCAGGCGGAAGTGACGCCGGCCGAGCAGCGGCAAGAGCGCAGGTGAGCGCCATGAGCAAACATCGCTATCTCTTGCTCCCGGGTCTCGCGCTGTTCGTGCTGGCGGTGCATGCGCAGGACGTGGTCGAGTCCTCGCGCGGCGAAACGACGGAGAAGCAACTGCCGAGCGACGAGCCGCTGCATCCGTGGACGCACGATCCGAATCTCCTGCAGAAGGAAGCGGGCGACCGCGTGGAGATGCGTCCGGTCCACGCCGAACGCCTGGCGACGGTGAAGCTCACGGACGTGGTGCCGCCGATCCATTTCGATTCGGGCGTCGCAGACATTCCGCAGAGCTATGTCGAGTCGCTGCGCAAGGCGCTCGACGATCTGCGCGACCGGCGCAACGTGCGGCTGCACCTGGTCGGTCACGCTGACGATCAGCCGCTGTCGGAACAGCTCGCGCGCGTCTACGGCGACAACGAAGGTCTCTCGCGCGAGCGGGCCGGCGAAGTCGCGGAGTTCCTGCAGACGCGCCTGGCCTTGCCGGCCGACGCGATCTCGTACGAGTGGGCGGGCGCCACGCGGCCGGTCGCGACCAACAGCACGCCCGAAGGCCGCGCCCTGAACCGCCGCGTCGAAGTGCAGGTCTGGTACGACGAGATCCAGGCGGCGATCTCGGAAGAAGAGGTGCTGGTCAAGGAGGACTTCAAGCGCGTCAAGGTCTGCCGCATGGAGACCGTCTGCAAGATGCGCTTCAAGGAAGGTCAGGCGCATCGCATGCGCATCCGCAACCTGGTGCAGCCGCTGCTCTACGACGAAAGCCCGGTGGTCACGGAGAACTTCGTCAGCAACGTGAAGCAGGCGCTCGAGAACCTGCAGAACAAGCAGAACGTCACGGTCAAGCTGATCGGCTATACCGACAACGTGCCGCTGACCGAGCGCAACGAGCGCATCTATGGCAATCATCTCGCCCTCTCGCGCGCGCAGGCGCATCGCGCGGCGCTGGCGTTGCAGGAAGCGTTGAGTCTGCCGAACGAGGCGATCGTGACCGACGGACGCGGTTCGAGCATGCCGGTCGCGACCAACAACACTGCGCAGGGCCGCGCGCTGAATCGACGCATCGAAGTCGAGCTCTGGCACGACGATCCCCTGACCGAGCTGCCGGACGAGCCGCGGTTGTGCCCGGGTGCGCCCGGCAGCGAAGTCGTCACCCGCGTCTACAATCCGCCGTGGGGCGAAATCGCGCCGCTGCAGCTCGAGGAAGGCGGCCGGGCCGTGATTCCGGCGGACTATGCGCAGCAGCTGCGTCGCGCGATGACGGACATCGCGGACCGGACCAACGTGCGGTTGCGGTTCATCGGCTACACGAAGAACGAGCGTCTCGACCGCCGTACTGCAATCGTGTACGGCGATGACATCGGCCTGGCTGCGGCGCGAGCGCGCCGTGCGATGGACACCATCGTCGCGGACATGAAGCTGACGCCGGCGCAGGCGGAGCACGAAGGCCGCGGCTACGTGCAGTCTGCCGACGTCGTCAACCAGGGCTTCACCCAGGAAGGTACGTCGCACATCGTCGTGCAGGTCGTCTACGACGAGCCCGCCGTGCTCGACGACTACGAAGGCGTCGACATCGAGCGCGTGACGCGCGAGCTGAGCCCGAAGAACCCGTTCGCGCTGAACCTGATGCGCATCACCGTCGACGGCGAGCCCATCGACGATCCGAATCGCAGCTCGGCGGACATCCAGCGCTGTACCGACGTCGCGCTCGATCGCGCCGACATCGCGTTCCAGTTCGACAACCTGCAATCGAGCCCGCGCTTGAGTGTGTCGGCGTGGCCGACGACGGTGCAGATGGCGGAGTTGAGTGGGGAAATAGCTGATGCAGGTGATGTGGGTAATGTGGCTGATGCCGGTCAGAGCGAGGCCGAGGAGCCGACGTTGCCGGTAGTGAGTAGCGCGGAGCCGGAGGAGTCGCAGGAACCGGTGGAGTCGCAGGAAGCGGCGGGGCCGCAGGAACTTGTTGAGGTCATTCCGGTGAGCCAGGCGCTCGCGCTGGTCGAGACGCCGCCGGCGGAGCAGGTTCAGGCGGCGCAGGGCGACGTGCCGGAGTTGCACGCGCCGCGATTGTTCGGCACGCCGGTGCGCTTCCGCATGTACGCGAACTACTCCGCGTTCATCGATCACTCGGAGGTGCGCATCCTGCAGGCCGACCAGTCGACGCAGGCCACGCCGCTGAAGGTGCTGCCGGTCGATGCGGCGGGCTTCGCGGAGTGGGAGCCGACGGCGGAGCAGACGACAGCGCCGCTGCGCGAGCTGTCGTACGTGCTGCGCGCGTACGACAAGAACGGCAACTTCGACGAAACGAGTCCGCAGCCGTTGTGGTTCGTGCTCGATGACGGCACCCGTACCGACGTGCCGCCGCAGGACCAGCAGTCGAAGCAGCTGCTGGCGAGCTACGGCACGAGCGGGCTGACCTCGCACAACATCACGCTGGGCAGCGGCACGATCAAAGTCCGTGGCGGCAGCATTCCGCCGCATCACAGCGTGTGGGTCGCGGGCAAGCCCGTGCCGGTCGATCCGCAGGGCAACTTCCTCGCCGAGGAAATCCTGCCCGCCGGCATGCACACGGTCGAGGTCGCGGTGCTGGACGAAGAAGGCAACGGCGCGATGTTCCTGCGCGACCTCGAGTTCGAGAAGAACGACTGGTTCTACGTCGGCATGGCCGATGTAACGGCGTCGGATACGCACACGCGCGGCCCGGCCGAGTTGTTGCAGGGTGAGAACGCGCCGGTCGACTACGACTCGGCGCTCGACGCGCGCCTAGCGTTCTACGTCAACGGCAAATTCAAGGAAGACTGGCACCTGAGCGCGAGCGCCGACACGCGCGAAGGCCCGGTCGACGAGCTGTTCAGCAACTTCCTCAACAAGGCGCCCGACTCGCTGTTCCGGCGCATCGATCCGGACTATCACTATCCGACGTTCGGCGACGACTCGGTGGTCGAGGAAACCGCGCCGACGCTGGGCAAGATGTATGTGAAGCTGGCGCACGACGACAGCTCGGTGCTGTGGGGCAACTTCAAGATCAACTACGCCGAGAACGAGCTGGCGCAGGTCGATCGCGGCCTGTACGGCGGCAACGTGCACTACCAGACCGAGGGCACGACCAGCTTCGGCGAGCAGCGTTTCACGATCGACGGCTTCGCCGCCGAGCCCGGCACGCTCGCGAGCCGCGAAGAGTTCCGCGGCACCGGCGGCTCGCTGTACTTCCTGCACAACCAGGACATCCTGACCGGCTCCGAGCGCCTGCGCATCGAGCTGCGCGACAAGGACTCGAACCTGGTCACCGGCGTCGTAAATCTGCGCCCGGTGCTCGACTACGACATCGACTATCTGCAAGGCCGCGTCGTGCTGGCCGAGCCGTTGAACTCGACTGTCGACGACCGCTTGCTCGTCCGCAGCGGCGGGCTCAGCGGCGACGCCGCGTACCTCGTCGTACGTTACGAGTACACGCCCGGGTTCACGGAGCTCGACGCGATCGCAACCGGCGCCGCCGCGCACGTCTGGGTGAACGACTACGTCAAGCTCGGCCTCACCACCAACGGCAATGAAGAGGGCGACACCGAGAGCAGCCTCGACGGCGCTGACGTCACGCTGCGCATGAGCGCGGACTCGTGGCTCAAAGTGCAGGGCGGGCGCAGCGAAGGCATGGTTTCGAGCGCGCTGTATTCGGACGACGGCGGCTTCGGCTTCGTCACCCCGGATACCACCGGTTTCGACTCCGCGAGCGCGGACGCGTACCGCGCCGACCTGAGCATCGGCTTCAGCGACCTGTTCGAGGGCATGCCGGGCCGGCTCACCGTGTATTCGCAGTCGCTCGGCGCGGGCTATTCGGCGCCGGGCATGGGCTCGCTGAGCGACGTCGAGAACTCCGGCGGTACGTTCGGCATGCGGCTGTTCGAGCGCTTCGACGTGCGCGCGAAAGCCGACAAGCGCGACCAGGTTCTGGGGCTGAGCTCCGACACGCAGGAGCTGAATCTCGGTTACCAGATCACCGAGCGCTGGAACGTGAGCGCCGGCGCACGCAAGGACGAGCGCGAGTACACCGGGCCGATCGTGCCCCTCAACCGCGAGCAGGGCGAGCGCACCGACGGCGTGTTGCAGGTCGGCTATGACTCGGGCGCCTCGTGGCGTGCCTACGCCTTCGGGCAGAACACGCTCTCGAAGAGCGAGGAGCGGCCCGACAACGATCGTTACGGCACTGGCGGCTCCTATCGGCTGACCGACCGTTTCCGCATCGATGCCGAAGTATCGGACGGCGATCTGGGCCCGGGCGGCAAGCTCGGCACCAACTACCTGTTCTCCGAGCGCACGACGCTGTATCTGAATTACGCGCTGGAGAACGAGCGCACCGACAACGGTCTGCGCGGCGGCCGCCGCGGCAACCTGATCTCGGGCATGAAACGCCGCCTGTCCGATTCGAGCAGCATGTTCGTCGAGGAGCGCTACCAGGAGACGGACGACATGTCCGGCCTGACGCACGCGACCGGCATGACGCTCGCGCCGAACGAGCGCTGGAACTTCGGCGCGAACACCGACATCGGCACGCTCACCGACGAGCTCACCGGCGCGAAGATCGACCGCGAGGCCGGTGGCATCCGCATGGGCTATGGCTTCCAGGCGGTACAGCTCTCGAGCGCGGTCGAGTATCGGCTCGACAAGACCGAGCAGGCGGATGCGGCGACCTCGGAGCGCACCACGTGGCTGTTCCGGAACAGCTTCAAGTTCCAGCTGAACCCGGACTGGCGCGTGGTCGGCAAGTACAACCACGCCAGGAGCGAAAGCTCGCTCGGGCAGTTCTACGACGGCGGCTATACCGAAGCAGTGATCGGCTACGGCTATCGCCCGGTGGCGAACGACCGCCTCAACGCGCTCGCGAAGTACACGTACTTCTACAACGTGCCGACGACCGAGCAGGTGACGCCGACCA
>DATBKP010000017.1:0-6308 GCA_036555785.1 Steroidobacteraceae bacterium | reverse complement strand
ATGGGACGGCCGTCAAGGTCTTCGACGATTTCACGACGCATCGACCGCAAGGGCGCGTCGATCTGTTTGCCGTCGAAGGCAAACGTCCGTACCGCGTCGTGGCGGCGGCGGCGGGACGCATCGCGGCGATTCAGGATTCGTACGACGAGCAGCAGAGCGGGCGCGCTGCGGCGGACTGTCACAACAACTACGTCTGGATCGCGCACCCGAACGGCGAGTGGACCAACTATTCGCACCTGGCGCACGGCTCGGTTACGCAATTGGCAAAGCTCAAGGTCGGCGACCAGGTGGCGGCGGGCACGTACCTCGGCAACGAGGGCGCAGTCGGCTGCGCAATGCTCGATCACGTGCACTTCGAAGTCGCGGTGCCCGACCCGGACAAGCCGATCGACGCCGGCGGTTTTCTGCTCGACAACGAGGGCGGCAAGCGCGAGCGCAATCCGCGGTTCTGCGGCGTCGCCGGCGGCGTAGCGACGAAGGGTGCGATCTATCGCGCCGTAGCGTGTTGAGCAGTCGGAGAGTCGCAATGTCTTACAAGATCCTCACGCTCAACAACATCTCGGTGCGCGGGCTGGAGCGCCTGCCGCGCGAGCGTTACGAGGTCGCCTCCGAGATCGGCCATCCCGACGCCATCCTGCTGCGCTCGGCGGACATGCATTCGATGGAAGTGCCGTCGAGCGTCAAAGCGGTGGCGCGTGCGGGCGCCGGCACGAACAACATTCCGGTCGCGAGGCTCTCGAAGCGCGGCATCCCGGTGTTCAACGCGCCGGGCGCCAATGCGAATGCGGTCAAGGAGCTCGTGATCGCGGGACTGTTCCTCGCGGCCCGCAACATCTGCCCGGCGTGGCAGTACGTCCGCGGGCTCAAGGGCACGGACGAGCAGCTCGACGAAGAGGTCGAGCAAGGCAAGAAGAAGTTCGTCGGCTACGAGCTGCCGGGGCGCACGCTCGGCGTGATCGGTCTCGGCGCGATCGGCGTCGAGGTCGCGAACGCGGCGCATCTGCTCGGCATGCGCGTGCTCGGCTTCGATCCACAGATCACGGTGCAGCGCGCGTGGCAGCTTTCGTCGGGCGTCGAGCAGGCTCTGTCGCTCGACGACCTGTTCTCGCGGGCCGACATGATCAGCGTGCACGTGCCGCTGCTCGAGGCCACGCGCAATCTCGTCAACGCCGCGCGGCTGCGCCTGATGCGCAACGGCGGCGTGGTGCTCAACTTCGCGCGCAGCGGCATCGTCGATGAAGCGGCGGTGGTCGAAGCGCTCGGCAGCGGCAAGCTCAACGCATTCGTCTGCGACTTTCCGACTGTGCAGCTGAAGGATCATCCGAAGGTCGTGGCGCTGCCGCACCTGGGCGCGTCGACCGGCGAGGCGGAGGAGAACTGCGCCGTGATGGTCGCGGACACGCTGCGCGACTTCCTCGAGAACGGCAACATCCGCAACTCGGTGAACTTCCCCGAGGCGATTCTGCCGCGCACCAGCGGCGGCGCGACGCGGCTGTCCATCGGCAACGAGAACGTGCCGAACATGGTCGGTCAGATCTCGACCGCGCTGGCCGCAGCCAATCTCAACATCGCCGACCTGCTCAACAAGTCGCGCGGCGAGCTCGCCTACACACTGATCGACATCGACGGCACCGTGCCCGAGACCGTGCTCGGCAAGCTGCGGCAGATCGAAGGCGTGCTGGCCGTGCGGGTCGTCGTCGCCGCATGAAGAAGAAAAAGAAGCAGCCGCCGGCGAAAGCTGCGGACGAAATGGGGAATGTCCCCATTTCTTCGATTCGCGACAGCATCGACGACATCGATCGGCGCATTCACGAGCTGCTCAACGAGCGTGCCAAGTTTGCGCAGCAGGTCGGCAAGTCGAAGCGCTCGGCCGGGCTGAGCACCGCCGACTTCTACAAGCCGGAGCGCGAGGCGCAGGTGCTGCGCCAGGCGCTGGAGCGCAACCAGGGACCGCTGCGCAACGAGGAGATCGCGCGGCTGTTTCGCGAAATCATGTCGGCCTGCCTGGCGCAGCAGGAGCCGCTCAAGGTTGCCTTCCTCGGACCCGAGGGCACGTTCTCGCAGCAGGCGGTGCTCAAGCACTTCGGTCATTCGGTGCGCGCGCTGCCGCTCACGTCGATCGGCGAGGTGTTCGAGGAAGTTCAGGCCGGCCATGCGGACTTCGGCATCGTGCCGATCGAGAACTCGACCGAGGGCACGGTCAACAACACGCTCGACATGTTCCTGACCTCGCCGCTCAAGATCTGCGGCGAAGTCGAGCTGCGCATCCATCAGCACGTGATGGGCCGCATGCACGGCCTGGAGAAGATCGTGCGCGTCTGCTCGCATCAGCAGTCACTGGCGCAATGCCGGCAGTGGCTGGACGAATACCTGCCGAACGCGGAGCGCGTGCCGGTGAGCAGCAATGCCGAAGCGGCGCGCCGTGCGCGCGACGAAGACGGCACCGCGGCGATCGCGGGCCAGGCGGCGGCGGAAGTGTACGGGCTGAACGTCATCGTCCCCGAGATCGAGGACGCGCCCGACAACACCACGCGCTTCCTCGTCATCGGCCGCAAGCTGTTCAGCGCGAGCGGCAACGACAAGACGACGTTGCTGGTCTCGGCCGGCGACACGCAATCGCCCGGCGCGCTGCACCGTCTGCTCGGTCCGCTGGCGCAACACGGCATCAGCATGACGCGCATCGAGTCGCGTCCCTCGCGGCGCCGCAAGTGGGACTACGTGTTCTTCATCGACGTCGTCGGACACGCCGACCAGCACCCGTTGAGCACCGCGCTCGCGGAGCTCAAGGAACAGACCTCGTTGTTCCGGGTGCTCGGTTCGTATCCGTGCGCGATACTATGAGCCTATGCCCATCGATCCCGCCAAGCTCGCACCCGCCGGCGTCCGCACGCTCGCTCCGTATGTGCCGGGCAAGCCGCTCGAGGAACTCGAGCGCGAATACGGCATCAGCGACAGCATCAAGCTCGCTTCCAACGAGAATCCGCTAGGGCCGGGGCCGCGCGCGCTCACAGCGATCGCGCAGGCATCGCAGCAGATCGGCCTGTATCCGGACGGCAGCGGCTTCAAGTTGAAGCAGGCGCTCGCGCGCAAGCACGGCTGCGGCACGGAGTGCATCACGCTCGGCAACGGTTCCAACGACGTGCTGGTGCTGATTGCCGAGGCCTTCCTGTCGCCGCAAAGCGAAGCCGTCTATTCGCAATACACCTTCGCTGTCTATCCCATCGCCGTGCAGGCGACAGGCGCGACGGCTCGCGTCGCGCCGGCGAATCCGGATAGCCACGCCATGCCGCTGGGTCACGATCTCGAGGCCATGGCGCGGCTCATCAACGAGCGCACGCGGATCGTATTCGTCGCGAACCCGAACAATCCCACGGGCACCTGGGTCACGGCCGAGGCGCTGCAGCGCTTCATCGCCGGTGTGCCTGAGCAGACGCTGGTGGTCGTCGACGAGGCGTATATCGAATACGTCGACGAGCCGCAGTTCCCGGACGCGAGCCGCTGGCTCGGCGAATTTCCGAACCTGGTCGTGACGCGCACGTTCTCCAAGGTCTTCGGCCTCGCCGGCCTGCGCGTCGGATATGCGCTCTCGCACCCCGCAGTCGCGGACATGCTCAATCGCGTGCGCCAGCCGTTCAACGTGAATTCCATCGCGCTGGCCGCGGCGCTGGCCGCGCTGGATGACAGCGAACATCTGCGCAAATCGGTCGAGACCAATCGCGCCGGCATGGCGCAGCTGCGCGCCGGCTTCGATGCGCTCGGTGTGCGTCATCTGCCGTCGGCCGGTAATTTCGTCATGATCGATTGCCGCCGTCCCGCGCCGGCGGTGTACGAGGCGATGCTGCGCCAGGGCGTGATCGTGCGGCCGGTCGGCAACTATCAGTTGCCGAATCATCTGCGCATCACCATCGGAACCCGCGAGCAGAATGAGCGTATGCTGAGCGCCCTGAAAAGGGCGCTGGAGAAGTGACACAGGTGACACAAGTGACACGAGTGACACGGGTAAGAAGGTTCTTGCCCATGTCATGTGTGTCACCTATGTCACTTGTGTCACCTCTGTCATGACCTCCTATCTCGTTGAGCCCGCCTCGCACGTTTCCGGGACGATCCGCGTTCCCGGCGACAAGTCCGTCTCGCATCGCGCGCTGATGCTCGGCGGCATCGCCGAGGGCATCAGCGAGGTGCGCGGCTTTCTCGAAAGCGAAGACTGCCTCGCGACCATGCGCGCCATGCGGGCGCTCGGCGTGCACGTGGAACAGACGGCGGCGCGCGAGGTGCGCGTGCGCGGGGTAGGCCGTGCAGGGCTCAAGGCTGCGACGCACGCGCTCGACATGGGTAACTCCGGCACTGCCATGCGTCTCATGACCGGCCTGCTCGCCGGGCAGGCGTTCGACAGCGAGCTGATCGGCGACTCGTCGTTGATGAAGCGGCCGATGGAGCGCGTCGCGACGCCGTTGCGGCAAATGGGTGCACGCATCGAGACGGCGTCGGGTAAGCCGCCGGTGCGCATCCGCGGCGGCGCAGCGCTCAGCGGCATTCGCTACGACCTGCCGGTCGCCAGCGCGCAGGTCAAATCCGCTGTGCTGCTGGCGGGTCTGTACGCGCAGGGTCCGACGACAGTGATCGAGCCAGCAGTCACGCGCGATCACACCGAGCGCATGCTGCTGAGCTTCGGTTGCCGCGTCGACTCGGCGCATGGCGAGATCCGGCTCACGCCGCCGCAGCGTTTGGATGCCTGCTCGCTGGAAGTCCCCGGGGATTTCTCGTCGTCCGCGTTCTTCATGGTCGCCGGCTCGATCGGCGCGGCGGCGCTCACGATCGCGGGCGTCGGCGTCAATCCGACGCGCACCGGCCTGCTCGACATCCTGGGCCTGATGGGTGCGGACCTGCGCGTCGTGAATCACCGTTCGGCCGGCGCCGAGCCGGTCGCCGACATCGAAGTGCGACCCGCGAGGCTACAGGGCATTCACGTGCCGGAGCATCTGGTGCCGCTGGCGATCGACGAATTTCCTGCACTGTTCATCGCGGCGGCGTGCGCGCAGGGTGAGACCGTCGTGACGGGCGCGCAGGAGCTGCGCGTGAAGGAGAGCGACCGCATCGCCGTGATGGCCGAAGGCCTGGCCGCGATGGGCGTGACCTGCGAAGTCCTGCGCGACGGCATCCGCATCCAAGGTCGGCCGGAACCGCAGGTGTTCGCCGGGGGTACCGTGGACAGTCATGGCGACCACCGGATCGCCATGTCGTTCGCCGTCGCCAGTGCGCGCTCGCGGGCGCCGATCCGCATCCTCGACGTGGCGAATGTCGCGACCTCGTTTCCGGACTTCCCCGGCGTGGCGCGTGCGGCTGGGCTCAACGTGCAGGTACAGGATTGACCAGCCCGATCATCACCATCGACGGGCCGAGCGGCTCCGGCAAAGGCACGATCTCGCGCCTCGTGGCAGACCGCCTCGGCTGGCGCCTGCTGGACAGTGGGGCGCTCTACCGCCTCGTGGCCTATGCCGGACAGCAACGGGGCCTTGCGGCCTACGATGAGGCCGGTCATGCGGACGTCGCCCAGCATCTCGACGTGCAATTCGGCCTCGGGCCTCACGGCGGCGAGCAGATCTGGCTCGCCGGGCAGGAGGTCAGCGGGCGCATCAGGACCGAGCAGGCGGGCGAGGGCGCCTCGCGGGTTGCCGCGATGCCGGCGGTCCGGGCGGCCCTGATGGACCGTCAGCGGGCGTTTGCCGGCCCCCCCGGGCTGGTCGCCGACGGCCGGGACATGGGGACAGTCGTTTTTCCCGGCGCCGCCCTCAAGATCTTCCTGACCGCCAACGCCGAGGAGCGGGCGCGTCGCCGCTATAACCAGTTGAAAGACAAGGGACTAGGTGCTAACCTCGCCGCCCTTTCGCTGGAGATAGCCGAGCGCGACAGGCGCGACGCGACCCGCGCGGTGGCCCCGCTGCGGCCCGCCGACGACGCCGTGATCGTGGACTCCACCGCGATGACGATCGATGCGGTGGTCGCACGGGTGCTGGAGCTGGCTGCCTCAAGAGTGAAGTGATGAGGTGATGACCGTGATGGCGTGATGCGCTCGTCATCACCCGCAGCACTTTTCATCACCATGATTTTATTGGCGCCGCGCCGGACGCGCGGTTCGATGTAACAGCCCCTCGCGTGCATGGACGTCAGTGAGGGATAGCGGGTCGCAAGCGACCCCGGAAGTACTCATGACCGAGAGTTTTGCGCAACTTTTCGAAGAAAGCCTGGCCTCCCAGAAGATCAAGCCCGGCGCGATCCTGACCGGACGCGTCGTGGAAGTCGGACCCGAC
>DATBKP010000016.1:0-48076 GCA_036555785.1 Steroidobacteraceae bacterium | reverse complement strand
AGCGAGAGCCTGCAGTGCCAGATCGCGGATGACCGCGCGGCTGAGAGGCCCCGACTCCCTCTTGACCGCATGCAGGCAGGCGATCACCTGCAACTGCGGGTGCCGGTCCTTGCACTCGATGATGATCGGCCGATACTCCCGCAGCACGCTGCGCGCTCGCTTGAATTCGTCGGTGGTACCGTTCGCCGCGTCGAGCGCCTTGAAATCGGGGCGGGTCTCCGGCTCCTGGCTCAGGTCCTTGGTGTAGATTGCGATCAGCTCGCGTACGGCCGGGTTGAGCTCGATCATCGCGCCGCTCCCTGCTCGACCGGTGTTTGCTTCGCGGCTGCAAGCTCCGATTGGAGCTTGCGCACCTGGTTTCGCAGCCTCGAGCATTCGGTCTCGAGATTCACCACCTGCTGGCTTTCGACCGTCCGATTCTGCTCGATGACTTGCACGCGCCGCATGTACACGTCCTGCTGCTGCAACCGCCGCAACTCTGCCTCCTCTTCCATGTTGAGCGACTGCTTGCTGCGCAGCCGGGCGATCTCCGGTCCGTTATCGACCTTCGCAGCGGCGAGCTTGCTGTGCTCTATGAAAACGTCGTCATCGCCGTCCGCCACGTTGAAGATGGTGTTGTAGATATCCGCGGCCGTCGCCCCGATGAAATCACGATCGTCGTAGGTGACGACACTGAATTGCTTGTCGTGCTTGCGCAGCACGGAGGCCTCGCCCCGTCCGACACCGGCAACCAGCAACGGACTGTGCGCGGAGATGATGAACTGGAGGTTGGGGAAGTGCTTGCGAAGCAGTCCGCAGACGCGCTGCTGCCACGCCGGGTGCAGGTGCGCGTCCAGCTCGTCAATGATTACGATCGTTCGGCGCAAAAGCAGCGGGGTGCTGGACTTGTCGTAGCGAGCCAGCGCTTCCAGCTGCCGATAGATCAGGCCGAACACCGCGAGTACCGACAGCGTGCCCTGCGATGCCGCCTGGATGGGCACTGGATACTGGTTGCCCTCGGTGATGACATTGAGGTGAAACCCGGTGGGATCGATGCGCTCCACCGACTTGAAGCTGAACGAGCTATCGGTCAGCTCCCGAAACACCTCCGTGAGCAGCTTGAAGATCGGCTGCTCGAATCCGCCGGGCTTCTCTACATAGTCGAGGCACAGCGAGTGCAACAGCCCTTGCACGACCGTGTGGTAGGGCAGCTGCTCCACGAAGTGCTCGGCGCCGTGACGTGCCAGCTTGCTGTACGGATCCGGGCTGGCACGCAGTGCATCCTCGCTGCGATTGACGAATCGCGAATCAGGTATCGCCAGCACCGGGACCGGCCCGAGCGAGCGTTCGAAGCCTTGCGGCCCACGAACGATATCGCTGGCCTTGTCGCCGACGCTGACTCTCACGTTGATGCGTGACGACGTGCCCTTGCCGAGCATCTGTTGCTCGCTGCGCGAGAGCAGCGCCGCTAGCTCTCGTAGCAGCAGACTCTTGCAGTAGCCGTTGCGACCGAGCAGGACATTGATGCCGGGCTGTACCTGCCAGGTACCGTCCACGAGCAGGCCGGCATTCGCGAACGTCAGGGATTCGATCGATACCGGCTGCGCCGCGTTGAGCTCGAAATCGGCGTCATCGCGCATTTCCTGCGCCTTGCGCAGGACGGTGAGATCCACGGGTCCACCGGATGCGGCGGATTGAACCGCCTCTGCCGCAACCCGCAGCTCGGTCTCCTTCGCCAGCTTGGCCGCCAGCTCTTTCGCCAGCAGCCCGTTCTTGCGTGCCTGGTTGAAGATGTACACGACCAGGCTGATGACGATGGCGAAGACCAGCAACCCGATGATGCTTCCCAGTCCGCTGTCCATTGGCGCTGCTGCCTGACCGTACATGTCATGCCTATTGCGTGGCACTGCCTGCGGCGGAGCTTAGGCGCCCCCTAAAGCGCATGCAATGCGGCGAAAGTTCGATCTATGATCTGTAGTCGCCGGCCCGCTCCTCACACCTGGACAGTTCAGTGCCCGAGCAGAAAATCGAAGCGCCCAACGAAAAGGACATCGAGAACATCGCCATGGGCGTCGTGCATGCCGGGCAGGTCATCGAGCAGGCGCTGGGCGAGGACCTGGACGGCACGCGCCAGGACCTCGCCCTGATCCAGCGCGTGCTGGATACGGGCGTCGTCGAGCGCGAAGCGACCTACACGCTGCAGGCGCTTGGCCTCGCATTCGGCCGCGCCTTCCTCAACGAGTTCGACGATTACGACTGGTGGATGGTCGAGGACGAGTTCGGTCGCGATCCCGCGATCCGCTACAAGGAATCGACCCTGCTGGTATTCCCGATGACGATGATCTCGAAGCGCGTCGAGGACGGCGAGCACATCGACGTCAACGAGCTCTTCGACGGCCTCGCCAAACAGCTGGCCGAACTGATCCAGGAAGGCTTCGGCGACAGGTGAGCGCGCTCAGCCGACGCGCTTCGCCCACTCGCTTCTGAGCATCGCGAACGTCTGCAGGTCGTGCCACGCCCCGCGTGCAAAGAACGATTTCAACGCGCAGCCTTCGTACCTGCAGCCGAGCTTGAGCAGCAGCCGCCCCGACGCCGTGTTGCCGAGGAAGACATGCGCCCACAGCCGATGGGCACGCAGCTCGTCGAAGCCGAATTGGATGAGCGTCGCGGTTGCCTCCGACGCCAAGCCCTGTCCCCACCAGTCCTTGTGCAGCACGTAGCCGAAGCTGTACTGCGGCCCGTCCGTGTTACTGCGCATGAGCCCGCAGCTGCCGATCAGCCTGTTCGTCTGTTTCTCGATGAGCGCGAACTGATAGTTCGGCTGATCGCCTTCCAACGCTGACTCCGCGACGACGCGGTCCAGAAAATCCTTCGTCTGCTGCATCGTGTTCGGCCCGAACGCGGTGTAGCGCGTGACCACCGGATCGCTCGCGTAGGCGTGTACCGCGTCGAAGTCGTCGACGGTCAGGTAACGGAACGACAAGCGAGACGTCTGGAGGGCGGGCTTCATGACACTTCAGCTATTCATTGACGAGCCTTCCCACAAGCGCAGGTCGGAGAGTCGCGCGACATGACTGAAATCCTCATCAGTCGTGAGCATCACGAGCTCGTGGCGGATGCAGAGTTGCGCAAGTAGCGCGTCGATCGTGCCGACCTGCACGCCCTTCTTGCGGCATGCGTTACGAAGAGCCGCTGCTGCGATGTGGTCCTCGCGATCGGGAACAACAAAGGGGAGCGCTGCGAAGCGCTCGACTATCTGCTCCTGAGCCTTGGGGCCGGAAAATCCCTGGAGCAATTCCTGGAGGACTAGCCCCGTTGTGACCACGCGCTCCCCAGTGTCCAGGGCACGCATCAATGCGCGGACAGGCGCGGCATCGGACGGTTGATCACGTCGGATCCCCAACGACCACACGCTCGTATCTGCGAACAGGGTCAACGGCGCGACCGCTCTTTTTTGTAGTCAAACTCTGGATCCCACTCGAGCTTGTCGAACAACTCCAGCACGCGCCGCTGCTTGCGGCGCGCGATGAACTCCTGCAAGGCCTTGGTCACCGCGGCCGCCTTCGTACGTTCACCACTCACCTTCAATGCCTCTTCAATGAGATCTGGATCGACGGACAAGTTCGTAGCCATGTGTAACCTCTTACACATGATGCTACACATACACGCCTCCTCCGACAAGCATGGATTCTGCAGCCGGTAGCAGGTCACAATCCCGGCCCGTTTCCGGCCAGACGCCGAGAAATGCATATGTCCAACGGCCCACCAGCCGAACGTCTTTGAGACAGGCGAAGCATGGTGCCCGCCGACGACCTGACGGAGAGACCTCGATGCAATACCTCATGCTGCTGTACGCGAGCGAAGCGGGCTGGAACCAGCTCACCCCGGAACAACAGGAACAGGGCAAGGCCGCGTACATGGCCTACGGCGAAGCCTTGCGCAAGGCCGGCGTCTTCGTCGGCTCGAACCGTCTGAAGCCTGTCGCCAACGCGACGACGGTGCGCATCACCAACGGCAAAACGCAGGTGCTCGACGGTCCGTATGCCGACACGAAGGAGCAGGCCGGCGGCTACTACCTCATCGACGTTCCCGATCTGGACTCGGCGCTGTCGTGGGCTGCGCGCTGCCCCGGCGCGACTCATGGTGTCGTCGAAGTGCGCCCCGTGTGGCAGTTGCCCGGACCGGGATGACGGAGCACTTCGATGCAATACCTATTGATGCTCTATTCGAAGGAGTCCGGCTGGGCCGAGCTGACGCCGGCACAGCAGGAGGAACGCAGGGTTCCGTACCTCGCTTACATGGAGGCACTGCAGAAGGCCGGCGCCTACCTGGGCTCAAACCGTCTGCAACCGACCGCGAAAGCGACGACGGTGCGCATCGCCGGCGGCAAGACCCAGGTGCTCGACGGCCCGTACGCAGATACCAAGGAACAGTGCGGCGGCTACGTGCTCATCGACGTCCCCGATCTGGACTCGGCGCTCTCGTGGGCCGCTCGTTGCCCGACGGCGGGCCACGGCGTCGTCGAAGTGCGTCCGGTCTGGCAGATGCCCGGCTAGGCCTCGGCCCATGACCTCCACCGAAGGCGACGTAGCACGCAAAACTGCCGACGCGGTCGCGCGTCGCAGCTACGGCAAGCTCGTCGCCTTCCTCGCCGCGCGCACGCGGGACGTGACGGCAGCCGAAGACGCGCTTTCCGAAGCGTTCGCTTCGGCGCTCGCCGACTGGCCCGTGAACGGCTGCCCCCGCAATCCCGAAGGCTGGCTACTCACGGTCGCCCGCCGCAAGCTGATCGACAGCGTCCGCCGTCGCCAGACCGGCGAGGCCGCGAGCACGCAGCTGCAGATCCTCGCCGATGGACTCGAGGACGCCGCCGCGCAAGCGGAGAAAGACATGGAGCTTCCCGACAAGCGCCTCGCCCTGTTGTTCGCATGCGCACATCCAGCGATCGAAGCCGGCATCCGCGCGCCGCTGATGCTGCAGGTCGTGCTCGGATTGGATGGCGACAAGATCGCTTCGGCGTTCCTGGTCTCGCCGGCAGCGATGCGCAAGCGGCTGTCGCGCGCGAAGGACAAGATCCAGCAGGCCGGCATTCCGTTCTCGATTCCGGAGCGCGAGGAACTGCCGCAACGGCTCGACACCGTGCTCGCGGCGATCTACGCCGGCTTCGCGGAAGGCTGGACCGACCCGAGCGGCACCGATGCAACGCGTCGCGATCTGACCGACGAAGCGATCTTTCTCGCACGCCTCGTCGTCGAGTTGCTGCCGCAGGAAGCGGAAGGTCTCGGGCTGCTCGCATTGATGTTGCACGCGGAAGCGCGTCGGGCTGCACGACGCGACGCCGACGGCGAGTACGTGCCGTTCGCGGAGCAGGATCCGAAATTGTGGAACGTGCAGATGATCGACGAAGCCGAGTCCGTGCTGCTTCGAGCGAGCAAGCTCGAAGCGATCGGTCGTTACCAGCTCGAGGCCGCGCTGCAATCGGCGCATGTGCATCGAAGGCTGACTGGCCGCAACAACTGGGCGGAGGTGGTGCAGCTTTACGACGCGCTCGCGTCGATCACCGCCTCGCCGGTAGTCGCGATCAATCGCGCGCTGGCGATTGCAGAGCTCGAGGGACCGGAAGCTGCTAACTCAGCGCTGCAGGAGATCGCCGAGGACGAGCGCATCACGCAGTATCAGCCGTATTGGGCAGCACGTGCCGAGTTGCTGTCGAAGACCGGCGCCTGGGACCAGGCGCGCCAGGCCTATGACGTGGCGATCGGCCTCGAACGCGAACCGGCGGTGCGGACGTTTCTGCAGAAACGCCAGGCTGCTTTGAAGAGACATTAGCTCTTTGCGGCTTCGATGATGATCGCTCGCAGCCAGGTATGAGCCGGGTCGGCCGTCTGGCGGCCGTGCCAGTACAGGCTGTAGCTCATCTTCGGCGACTCGAACGGGAACGGCAGCACGCGCAGGCCTGCGACACGTCGCAGGTGCTCCGCAATTCGCGAGTTCATCGTCGCGACCAGGTCAGTGTTTCCGGCCGCGAAGGCCGCCGTGATGAAGTGCGGAACCTCCATCGCGACCTTGCGCCTCCGCCCGCCGCCGCGTTGCATGAGCAGTTGATCGACGATGCCGACGCCACCCGGAGGGTAGTACACAACGACGTGCGAAGCCTCCAGGAACTGCGCTTGTGACAGCGACCGCTTGATCATGGGGTGCTTCTCGCGCACGACACACACCAGGTCGTCGACGTACAGCGGTGCGGAGACAATCAGGCCGGTCGCATGATGCGCGCCCTGCGGGAACGGGCCGATCGCCATGTCCAGCGCTCCGGAAGCGAGCTCGGCGGTCGGCAGCTCGAACACGCCGCTCACGCGCCGGATCGCGAGATTGATGCCCGGCGCCGCTGACCGCAGTCGCTTCAGCACTTTCGAGATCAGCGTCAGCTCCATGTCGTCGCTGGTCGCGATGCGCACCGTCACCGCGGCAGTCTCGGGCCGGAAGCACTTCGTGCCGATCGCTTGCCGCACCCTCTCCAGCGCCTCGCGAATCGGCGCATGCAGCTCCCGGGCCCGCAAGGTCGGACGCATGCTCTTGCCATCCTTGACGAACAGCTGATCGTCGAACGTGGCCCGCAGCCGTGCGAGGGCACCGCTCAGCGCGGGTTGCGTGATGTGTAGCCGCTTGGCCGCCCGGGTCACCTGCCCTTCCGTCATCAGCGCCTCGAAGGCGACCAGCAGGTTCAAGTCGAAGCGATCGAGATTCACGGCGTTGATGCTCTCGTATCTTTTAAAACGATTGGCTCGGGCAGCGGCGGATCGTTAGTCTGTCGGCCATGCGACTTTGTCATACAGGCTGGATTCTAGCGATTGTGGCGTTCGGTGCAGAGCCGGCGCTCGCGGCGCCGACCGCGGCCGAGATCCGCGATGCCGTGCGCGGTTACCGCGAGCAGCACGAGCCGGCCATCGTCAGCGAGTTCGCGCAGCTCCTTGCGATCCCGAATCACGCATCCGACACCGCGAACATCCGTAAGAATGCGGAGCACATCGCGCAGCTGCTGCGAGAGCGGCATGTCGAAGCGCGTCTGCTGGAGCTGGAGGGCGCACCGCCGGTCGTCTTCGGCAAAATTGACGTGCCTGGGGCGACGCGGACAGTGACGTTCTACGCCCACTACGACGGCCAGCCGACGCGTCAGAATGGCTGGACGCTGAAGCCCTTCGAGCCCGCGCTGCGCCGGCCCGATGGCACTATCGTGGATCTGCGCGCGCTGCCGAAACGCCTCGATCCGGAATCGCGCCTCTATGCGCGCTCCGCGAGCGACGACAAGGCGCCGGTCATCGGACTCCTCACCGCACTCGACGCGCTACGCGCATCGCACTGGCAGCCGACGGTGAACCTGCGCTTCTTCTTCGAAGGCGAGGAGGAAGCGGGCTCGCCCCACCTCGCCGCACTACTGAAAGCTCATGCGCCGGAGCTGAAGACCGACCTCTGGATCGTGTGCGACGGTCCGGTGCACCAGAACGGCCGGAAGCTCGTCGACTTCGGCGTGCGCGGCACCACGGCCGTCGAGATCACCGTGTACGGCCCGAATCGGGGCTTGCACAGCGGCCACTACGGCAACTGGGCGCCGAATCCGATCGTCATGCTCACGCACCTGCTCGACAGCATGCGTGACACCCAGGCACGCATCCTGATCCCGGGCTTCTACGACGATGTACGAGAGCCAACTGCCGCCGAGCTGCAAGCCGCGCGTGCGATGCCGGACTACGATGCGCAGATCAAGCGCGACCTGGGTCTGGCGCGGACAGAAGGTGAGCCAGCGTCGCTGCAAACGCAGCTCCTGCAGCCGGCTCTGAACGTCCGCGGCATCGCCGGCGGCAATGTCGGAGACGCTGCCGCGAATGTCATCGTGTCCGAAGCGACGGCATCGATCGACTTTCGTCTGGTCCCGAATCAGACGCCGCAAGGCGTGCGCAAGCGCGTCGAGCGGCACGTCGAGCGCCAGGGCTATTTCATCGTTCACAGCACGCCCGACCAGGCCACTCGGCTCGCCCATCCGCAGATCGCGCTGCTGACGTGGGACAGCGAAGGCTCGTACCCTGCGCAGCGCACGGCGCTCGATGACCCGATGGGCAAGCAAGTGATCCAGGTCGTCGAGCAGATGGCCGGTGCTCCGATCGTCGTCGCGCCGACACTCGGCGGCAGTGCGCCGGAGTATCTGTTGCAAGGTCCCGCGAACACGCCGGTGGTCGGCGTGCCGATCGCGAACTATGACAACAACCAGCACGCCGCCAACGAGAACCTGCGCCTGCAGAATCTGTGGGACGCCATCGAAATCTTCGCCGGACTGTTCGTCCTGCAAGGGAGCTGAAGTCATGAAACTCTTCATCGCTGCCTTGGCCTCGCTGGTTGCGGCCCAGGCGTGGGCCGCGGCCGGCGACCTGCGACTGCAACCTTGCGAGGACCCGAAGCTGACGCCCGCCAAGTGCGGCACATACACCGTGTGGGAGAACCGCGCGGCCCAATCCGGGCGCACCATCGATCTCAATGTCGTCGTGCTGCAAGCGACCGGTTCGGATCGCAGACCGGATCCGATTTTCGGCCTGGCCGGCGGCCCCGGAGAAGCCGCGGCGAGCGGAGCCCAGCAGCTCGCGAGCGAGCCCGCCCGGGCGACCCGCGATATCGTGCTGGTCGACGCGCGCGGCACCGGCAAGTCGAACGGACTGCACTGCCCGATCCCGGGCGATGCACCGCTACAGGAGTTCCTGCCGACTTTGAACCTCCCGGTGATGAAGAGCTGCCGTCCGGAGCTCGAGAAGCGCGCTGACCTGCGCTACTACCTGACCCCGTACGCGATGGACGACCTCGACGATCTGCGGGCGGCGCTGGGTTACGACAAGATCAATCTCGACGCCGGCTCGTACGGCACGCGCGCCGCGCTCGTTTACATCCGTCAGCACGGTGAGCACGTCCGCTCGGCGACCTTGTGGGCCTCGACCGCGCTCACGCAGCCGATGCCTCTGAAGTTCGCGACCGATACGCAGCGTGCGCTTCGCAACGTCCTGGGCGATTGCCATGCCGAAGTGGCTTGCAATGCGGCGTTTCCCGGTCTCGAGGCAGACTACGAGCGAGCCGTCGCGCGCATCGAGAGCGGTCCGGTGCGCGTCAGGGTGAAGGATCCGCGCAATGACAAGCCGACCGATGTGGACCTCGATGCCGACGCCTTCGCGGAGTCGCTGCGCGGCATGGTCTACCTGCCGGAAGCGATGCGCAGCATCCCGCTCGTGTTGCACAAGGCTGCAAGTGGCGACTACGCCGCGTTCGCCGAGTTCCAGATCGGCCGCAACCTCCAGCTGAACAACGAGATCGCCGACGGCTTGTACTTCTCCATCACGTGCACTGAGGACATCGACCGCATCGACCCGCGGCAGCTGGTCGCGAATGGTCGCGGCACGTTCCTCAAGGAGCATCGCGCACGCCCGCACCTGGAAGGCTGCCAAGGGTGGCCGCGGGGTCAGCTGCCGGCCGGATTCGGCGAAGAGGTGCAGTCCGACGTCCCGGTCCTGATCATCACCGGCAACAATGATCCGGCCACGCCTCCTGTCACAGGACAGGCCGCTGCGTCACGCCTGTCCGACGCACGCGTCGTCGTCGTGCCCTACGGCGGACACGCGATTCAGGGACTCATCGGTGAGGACTGCGTGAAAGACATCGCCGCGCGCTTCCTGGAAACTGCCGAGCAGCGCTCGCTGGACATCGCCTGCGTCAAGAACATCAAGCACAAGCCGTTCGTCCTGCCAGGGAGCTGATTCATGAGGCCCATCATCGTCACCCTCGCCCTGCTCTTTGCCGCCCACGCCTGGGCCGGAGCGGGCGACCTGCGAATGAAGCCATGCGCCGACCCGAAGCTCGAGCAGCCGGCGAAGTGCGGCACGTACACCGTGTGGGAGAACCGCGCCGCGAAGTCCGGGCGCACGATCGATCTGAACATCGTCGTGCTGCAGGCGACGGGCAAGGATCGCAAACCCGATCCGCTGTTCATTCTCCTCGGCGGTCCGGGCGAGGCCGCCGCAAGCAATGGCCCGCAGTGGTACGGCGACGACCCCGCGCGCACAGATCGCGACCTCGTATTCGTCGACGCGCGCGGCACGGGCAAATCGAACGGATTGCATTGCCTGATTCCGGAGGACGGCCCGCTGCAAGCCTTCATGCCGACGCTGAATATCGACGTGATCAAGGCCTGTCGTGTAGAGCTCCAGAAGCACGCCGACCTGCGCTACTACCTGACGACCTACGCGATGGACGATCTCGACGACGTCCGCGCTGCGCTCGGCTACGACAAGATCAATCTGGATGGCGGCTCGTATGGAACCGGAGCCGTGCTCGTGTACCTGCGACAGCACGGCGACCACGCGCGGGCCGCAACCCTCTGGTCGGCGACTGCGCTTACTCAGCCGATGCCGCAGTACTTCGCGAAGGACGCCGAAAACGCCCTCCACAACGTCTTCAATGATTGCTATGCCGAAGCCGCCTGCAAGGCTGCTTTCCCGACACTCGAAGCGGACTACCGGCGTGCGGTCGCGCGCATCGAAAGCGCTCCGGTGCAGTTGACCGTCACGGATCCGCGCA
The DNA here is from genome assembly GCA_036555785.1 of Steroidobacteraceae bacterium. Taxonomy (GTDB): domain Bacteria; phylum Pseudomonadota; class Gammaproteobacteria; order Steroidobacterales; family Steroidobacteraceae; genus Steroidobacter. The sequence continues at coordinate 37,486 of DATBKP010000016.1, read as the reverse complement.
GCAAGAAGCCCACGCAGGTCGCACTCGACGCCGACGCCTTCGCCGAATCACTGCGTGCCATGCTCTACAAGCCCGAACCGATGCGCCGCATTCCTCTGCTGCTGCACAAAGCCGCGGGCGGCGACTACACGGCGTTCGCTGACTTGCAACTGAGGCGCAACGTCGAGCTCAACAGCGCGATTGCGGACGGCCTGTATTTCTCGATCACCTGCACCGAGGACGTCGATCGCACCGATCCGGAGCAACTGCGCGAGAACAACCGCGGCACGTTCCTGGCCGACCATCGCTCGCGCCCGCACATCGAAGGCTGCAAGGGCTGGCCACGCGGCACACTGCCGGCCGGATTCGGCGAAGAAGTGAACTCGGACGTGCCGGTATTGGTCATCAACGGCGCGAACGATCCGGCCACGCCGCCGGGCTCCGGCAAAGCAGCGATCTCGCGGCTGACGAACGCACGCCTGATCGTCGTGCCCTACGGCGGTCACTCGCAGGAAGGACTCATTGGCGAGGAATGCGTGAAGCAGATCGCGGCGAAGTTCCTGGAAACCGCCGATCAGCGCTCGCTCGACGTCTCGTGCGTCAAGGACATGAAGCACAAGCCGTTCGTCTTGCAATAGAAGACTCAGCGCCGCGGTGGCGTCCAGCCCTGGCGCGCGTAGCTGACGGTCAACATCTCCCACTGATGGCCGTCCGGCTCGTTCCAGTAAACGATGCGACCGCCGTGGTCCGAATCGACTTTGCCATCGACCGGTCCGTGCACGCTGCTGCGAAAGGCGATGCCCGCGGCGGCAATGCGCGCGAGGATCGCGTCGAATTCCTGCTCGCCGACCCTGAAGCAGTAGTGAATCTTGGGGATCGGGTCGGACCATTCGTCGAAGTCGAGCGTCACGCTGTCGCTGACGTATACGGCCATGAACGGACCGGCGCTCGCCGGCGACCACGGCACGCCGAGCAACTCCGCCAGCAACTTCGCGGACGCGCGCTTGTCGCGGGCCGGAATCATCAAGTGATCGACCTGAATGCTCATCGCTTCGCCTCGGAGTCTGCAGCGCGCGTGCAAGCGTAAGCGCACAACTCACGCACCAGCTTCGCCGCGACCGTCGCGGTCATGCCATGGATGTCGCGATCGGGATTGAGCTCGACGATGTCGGCGCCCACGAGCGGCGCGCGCTGCGCCTGCAGCACGTTGAGAATGTCGCGCACCGTCAGGCCGCCCGGCTCGTGATGCGACACCCCCGGCGCGACGGACGGATCGAGGCCGTCGAGGTCGATGCTCACGTACATCGGCCCGGCGAGTATCGGCACGGCATAGGGCGAGAACGTCCGCATCGGTACGATCTCGACGCCGAAGCGCTCGACCTGCGCGCGCTGCCGGCGCTCGAGCGTGCGGATGCCGACCTGCACCAGCCGGCGCGCCAACCCCTCTTCCATGATCCGCGCGAACGGCGAAGCGTGCGAGCGCTTGTTGCCCTGGTAGTCGTCGTACAGGTCCGGGTGCGCATCGAAGTGCAGGATGTCGACCGGGCCGTGCTCGGCGTGAACCGCGCGCAGGATGGGATACGTGACCGAGTGATCGCCGCCGAGAGCGATCGGGCAATGTCCCTCGCGCAGCGGCGAGCGGATCGAGCGCTCGATGATCTCATCGTCGCCGTCCGCTTCGCGCAGCGGCGCGTCGCCGCAGTCGTTGATATTGAGGTCGATGCCCAGCTCGCGGCCGTCTTCGGCCGCAACCGTGTTGGCATCGCACGCCAGCGCCTCGCGAATGAACGCGGGCCCCTTGGCGGGCCCGCGCAGGTAGGAAGAATGCCGATCGGTCGGCAGACCGATCAATGCAAAGGTGGTCGGTTTCATTCGCGAATTATGCCTGAGGCAGATTACGCCTCACTTAGTGCCGCTCACCCGGTCGGACCACGTGGCCGCGCGCGGGTAGCCGTTGAGAAACGGCAGCGCGGTCTCGACCATCTGCGGCGCAACGCCCATCTCGTAGTGCGTGATGTTCGGCAGGATCGCCAGGCGATTCGCCGCCACGTGCTCGCGCTGCCAGCCCGCATCCTTCAGGCCGCCGCCGAGCAGCTGGTAGAACTTCACGGCGTGCTCCGGGCGGATCATGTCGCTGTCGCCGTAGATGAGCAGCGTCGGCATCGTCAGCTTCTTGACGTCCGCCGACCAGTCGTACGACTTGCGCATGTACTCGCCCATCTTGTCGAGCAGCTTCGGGAACTCGTCCGGATGCGGCGCGATCGCGACGTACGACTTGTACATCGGCGTTTCCTTCATCTGGTCCAGCATCTTCGAGCTGACCGCTGCCTGCTGCGGCAGCATCTCCGGGAAGAAACCGTCCGTCCCGTAAACGGTCGAGACCAGCACGAGGCGGCGGACCCGCTGCGGGTTCTGAGCCGCGAACTGGAATGCCACGCCGCCGCCGAGCGAGTAGCCGAGCACGTCGACCTTCTGGTATCCGAGCTTCTTCACCAGCACGCCGAGATCGGCGCCCATGTCGATCAGGCTGATGTCGCGATTGCCGAGGTCCGTGCGCCCGTGGCCGTGCAGGTCGACGCCGATCACTTCGCGACTCTTCGCCAGTGTCTGCAGGTTCGGGCCGAACATCTCGATCTGGCCGAGACCGCCGTGAAGCAGCAGCAGGGGCTCGCCCTTGCCGTAGACAGCGTAGTAGTAGTTGACGCCATTGACGGCAACGTGGCCGCTCTTGGTGGGCTGCGGATTCTGGGGCATGGCTGGATTCTCCGCGGCGCTCGCCGCCGCCGGCGCGACAAAAGTCGCGATCATAGCCGCGCAAGCTGCCGTCAACGTAGCCAGCCCGTTGGCCAGGGTCGAACGCATGAACATGAGCAACTCCTGCGATGAATGTGCGAATTCTCTGCAAGGACGGCCGGGCGGCCGTCATTCCGACAAAGAATCGCGGTGCCGGGAGAGAAAAACGGGGGAAACTCAACAGTGCAGCATCATGCTGCAGTGCTGAGTTTCCCCGCAATTGTTGTCCCGGCACCGCCTCCGGTGTCGAGCAGGAATGGACTCAGCTCCGCACGCGCGGGCGATGTCAGAGCGCTTCGAGGAAGGCGATCAGGGCCGCTTCGTCCGCCGGGTCGTCGTATACAAACCCGAGCTCGGATTCATAGTGACGCACGACGTCGCGCAAGGTCGGCGCGATTCCATTGTGGAAATACGGAGCGCGGGCGCTCAGGCCGCGCAGTGACGGCACCTTGAACTTGTCCATGTCGTCCCAGTGACCGCTGCGCAGCGCGCGACCGGGATCGGTCGTTTGCCGCTCCACTTTCGTGGCCGTGTTCCTCACCGTGTACAGCGGCATACCCGGTTGCCGGAACTTGGCTTGCGACACGCCGATGTTGAACAGCGTACCGGCGATGTTGCTGCCATTGTTCGACGCGTTGTGGCAGCCGTTGCAGCTCCGGTTGTTGTGCGGATTGAACGAGTTGAAGACCTCCTGACCGCGCGCGATCTGCGCCCGCTTGCGATCGACGGACTTGAGGCCGCACGAGCCGGGCTTGAGGTCCTTCCAGGCGTCGAACAGGTCGAAGCGCCCCAGCACCGGCTGCTGCGCCGAGAGGTTCTCCGGACCGCCCTTCGCGCCGCAGGCCGTCAACAGACCGGCCTCGAACGAGAACTGCTGCGCGAACGCCAGGCCGAGCTCGTAGTTCGCGATCGCTTCGAGCGTAGGGTCGAGCGGCGGCTCGTGAGCTTCCTGCGCCCCGTTGATGTTGCCCAGCGCCTGGTGAGTGAGGCCGTTGTGCACGTTGCCGCTGCCATCGGTGTCCTGGTCGTGCCAGCCGATGTTCTGCGCGATGTGGAAGTTCGCCGTCGCTAGCGGCCGGCGAAACACGCGGAACCGCTTGTCGGTGGCGCCGGCGCCGAGCGGATCGTCGAACGCTGCGATGACATACTCGGCGCCGGCCGGAACGTCGCCGCCGCGACGGAACAGACCTTTGCGCAGCATGCTGTACGACGCACGCTTGGCCTGCAGCGAAGACACGTCCGGCGTCGGGCTGTTGGCGTCGAGCGGATTGAAGATCGGATCCGTGCCCTGCGACAGGAAGAACTTCAGCTCGACGTCGATCGGCCGGATGCTCCAGCCGACCTCCGGCAGATGGCACGACCCGCAGGATCGTCCGTTGGAACCCTGCGGCACATGGAACTCATTGCTGAGATCCACGAACCCCGCGGTGCTGAACGTCGCGGCGGTGCCCGCGCTATCGAAGAATGGAAAATTGTTCGGCAGCCGCTCGTCGAAGCTGTCTGCGGCACTGGCCGCAGCGCCCAGCGCCGCAAGCAGAATGCCGACCGGCAGCCGTGAGATCGATGATCTGAACCCTGTCATCTTGAGTGCCTCCCCTGTGGATGGGTCCCCGGCACTGCTTTCCACGATCAGTTGCGCCTTCAATGGCTAAACTTGTCGCTTTCCTCCCGCCCGGAGCACTCCCATGGCCGCCGCGCCCGTCGAAACCATCGAGCAGATCCGCAGCACCGTCATCGACCTTGCCGTGAAATTCGGCCCGAAACTGCTGGCCGCGCTGATCATCCTGGCGATCGGCTACCTGATCGGCCGGCAGGCCGCGCGCTGGCTCGAACGGGCGCTCATGCATCTGGAGATGGAACCGCCGGTCCGCAGTCTGATCGTGCGCATCGCGCGCGTACTGATCTCGCTGCTGTTCGCGATCATGGCGCTGCAGAATCTCGGCGTGGAGCTGCTACCGCTGGTCGCCGGCCTCGGCGTGGCGGGCGCGGGCATTGCGCTGGCCATGCAGGGGCTGCTCGGTAACTTGTTCGCCGGGCTGACGATCATCTTTACCAAGCCGTTCCGCGTCGGCGAGTACATCGGCATCGTCGGCGAGGAAGGCACGGTCGACACCATCACGCTGTTCCAGACTACGCTGAGCCATCCGGACCGCTCGCGCGTCGTGATCCCGAATCGCAAGATCGTCGGCGAGATCCTGCACAACTACGGCAAGATCCGGCAGCTCGACGTGACTGTCGGCGTCGCCTACGACACCGAGCTCAACCAGGCGCTCACGCTGATTCACGAAGTGCTACGCGCGAACAAGCGCGTGCTGCAGGACATCGTGCCGGTCATCGGCGTACGCCAGCTGGCAGACTCATCGATCAACATCGCGGTGAAACCGTGGGTCGGCGTGACCGACTTCGGTCCGGCCTGCGGCGAGGTCAACAAGGAGCTGCTGGAAGCCTTCCGCGAGCACGGCATCGAGGTACCGTTCCCGCAACGCGAAGTGCGTCTGCTGCAGGACGCAGCGTGAGCCGATGCCGGGAGAAATCCGGGGGAAACTCAGCAGTGCAGCATTATGCTGCGGTGCTGAGTTTCACCGCATTTTTTCTCCCGGCACCGTCGACGACGACACCGTCCGTGAAAGTGACGCGAGCGACGAGGCCGGAGCGGTCGATGCGATTGTCCAGCGAGATCTCGATGCGATTGCGCTCGGCGGCGTGCTTGGCGATCGCGAGACCGAGGCCGCTGCCTTCCGTATCTGAGCCCTCGATGCGGAAGAAGCGGTCGAACACGCGCGGCAACAGGTCCGGCGGGATGCCTGGCCCGCTGTCGACGATCTCGACGCCGACCTTGCCGCCGTCGGCGTGCACGCGAACGTCGACGACGCCGTGCTCAGGCGTGTAGCGCAGCGCGTTGTCCACCAGGTTGTGCAGCAAGCTGCGCAGCTCGTGCGGATTGGCGCGAACTGTCGCGGTCACTTCGACGCTCAGTCCCAGATCGATGTCGCGGTGGTCCGCGCACGGCATCAGATCGGAGATCAGCTCCTGCAGGAATCCGGCGAGCTCGATGCGCGAGGCGGCATCGGCCTTCTGCGGCGCTTCCTGCCGCGCGAGGCGCAGCAGCTGCTCGATGAGCCGCTTCGTGCGCTTCAGCCCTGCTTCGAACTGCGACACTTGCGCAGCCGTTTCCGCCTCCATCGGCGACGCCTTCAGATTCTCCAGCTGCAGCGTCATCGCGGTGATCGGCGTACGCAACTCATGTGCCGCGTCCTGCACGAAACGTCGTTGCGAAGCGAACGCATCGCGCAGTCGCGTGAGCAGGCTATTGACCGCCGTCACCAGCGGACTGATCTCCGAAGGAATATTCTCGGTCGGCAGCTCGCCGATCGTGTTCTCATCCTGCGCAGCCGCCGCACGCGCGAGAGTCTGCAGCCTGCCCAGCGCGCGACACGCCGCGAACCACAGGATCCAGGCGGAAATCGGAATCAGGATCGCGATCGGCAGGCCCGCCTGCAACGCCTGCTTGCTGATGACGTGCTCGCGCAGCTCCAGGCACTGAATGCTCTGCACCGTCCGCTCGGGCGTGTGCATCATGTAGACGCGCCAGCGTCGCGAGCCGATGCGGACATCCTCGAAGCCATCTTTTGATTGCAGCGGCATTGCGAGCGCCGGATAGGAGCTCGCGAGCAAGCCGCCCCGCGCATCCCAGATCTGGACGACGAGCGCACCGTCGTCGACGGCCTCGGCGCTCAACGACCGCAACCGCGGCGGACCGAGCGTCTGCTCCGCATGCGAGTCGGCGAGCACTCGCATCTGGCCGTCCATGAACATGCTGACCATGTGGCCGAACATGTAGTACGTCCATACCGTCGCGATCACTGCCACGGCGACGAAGACCGGGATGAGCCACGACAGCAGACGCTTGCGCAGAGACGTCATGACCGTGCGCCCGCGACTCGCCAGCCCAGGCCGCGTACATTGCGGATCACGTCCGCGCCTGCCTTCCTGCGCACGCCATGGATCAGGACCTCGACTGCGTTGCTCGTGACTTCCTCGCCCCAGCCGTAGATGCGCTCTTCCAGCTGCGCTCGCGACACGATTGCACCGGGTCGCTCCAGCAACGCATGCATGAGATGAAACTCGCGCGCGGAGAGATCGACCGTCGTGCCTTCGTGCACGAGCTGGCGCGTCGCGAGGTCGAGCTGCGTCTGCGGCGTGCCGATCGTCGATTGCGCGTGACCACCGGCGCGCCGGATGATTGCGCGCATGCGTGCGAGCAGCTCACGCAGATCGAAAGGCTTGACCAGATAGTCGTCCGCGCCGAGATCGAGACCGGAGACGCGATCGTCGAGACCGTCACGCGCGGTGAGCACGAGCATCGGCGTGCGATTGCCTTCCTGGCGCGCACGGCGCAGCACTTCCAGGCCCGAGCGTCGCGGCAATCCAAGGTCGAGCAGCACGGCGGAGTAGCTGCCTTGCGCGAGTGCATCCTGCGCCAGCACGCCGTCGCGTACCCAATCGACGGATAGGCCGGTCTCGGTCAGGGCCTGTCGCAGGCTGTGACCGATCATATTGTCGTCTTCGACGAGCAGGACACGCATGAGTAGACGCACGTTCCGCGAGCGCACGCCTGCTGTCAAGCGGATCCCTAAGTCTCGGCTAAGTATCGCGCCGGTTGCGGACTCAAGGGCCCGGTAAGGCTCCGCTAAGTTTCGCGCACTACTGTAATCCCCGCTCAAGCAAACGCATTCCGGGGACTATGTAAATGAACACTCTCAGTCGTGTGCTTTGCATCACCGCCGCGTCGTTGTCGGTGGCAGTGTCATCGTCCGCCGGTGCGCGGACCCCGCAACCGGACGCGAGCCGTGCGCTGCAGATCGTCGAAGCGGTTTGGAAGGTGCAGTCACTGAGCTTCGCCTACAGCGGCTACGCCACCGTCTATTCCTGTGACTCACTGTTCGCAAAAGTGCGCGACATCCTGGAGATGGTCGGCGCGCGCGATACGCTGCGAATCCGCTCCTGGGGTTGCACCGACATGGTGAGTCACGGCCGCATGGAGATCACGCTCGAGTCGCCCGTCGAGGCCACGCCGGAAAACGTGCAGGCACTGACGACCTACGACAGCACGCAGCAGCTGGTCGCTCGCGTGCGCAATGAGCGCCTCGATCGAGCCGAAGAGCTGGCGCGCTTCCCGGCGACCTGGAAGACCATCTCGATGCGCGGCAAGCCGCTGAAGCTCGGCCCGAGCGATTGCGAGCTTATCGACCAGCTGCGCCGCGACGTGTTTCCGCGCATGTCGATCCGCATCGAACGCGACCGGCTGCACTGCTCGGCCGTGTTCGGCAACATCGGACAGCCGCAGCTGAGCGTCGCGGCACTCGTCGCCGTGCAGTAGAAATGGGGACATTCCCCATTTCTAAGCCCACAGCTTTCTGGCTTCCTCGGCGATCACATCCGGGAATTCCTCCGGGAAGAACAGCTTCGCATCGGGAATGCGCCGCACGCCGCGTGAGTTCGGCAGCGTGCGATCGAGATAGTCCGGGCTCGCCTGCGAGAAGATCTTGTCGCCGGTGCCCCAGACGATGCGCGTCGGCACCGTGCACTGCTTCAGCGACGCTTCGATGCCGGCGAGCGGATTCGGATCGAGCGCCAGCGCATATGAATCCGTCAACGCCTTGCGTTCCGGCGAGCTCACGAGCGGCACGAGATATTGGCCGATCGCCTCGTCGGTCGGGTTCTCCGGATACGTGAACGTCTGGCCGCCCAACCCGTCTTTCGTGCGCGCGAGCGCGAAGTTCGCGGCTGACGGCGCGAGCCAGGTCTCGGCGAACTTGCCTTCGCGGGCAGCCGCGAGCACCGGCTGCAGCGCCGGCGGCGGGCTGTCAGGCTCGACATCGCAGTTCGTCAGCAGCATCGTGCGGACACGCTGCGGATAACGCAGCACGAACAGCTGAGCTACCGCACCACCGCTGTCGTTCGCGATCAGATCGACGCTGTCGATCGAGAGCATCGTGAGCAGCGTTGCCAGCATCTCGACCTGCGCGGCCGGCGCGCAGCTGTGCCCCGGTGCAACCTGCGTGAATCCGAGTCCCATCGAATCGGGCGCGACGCAACGCCGCTCGCCCGCGAGCCGGTCGAAAGCGCCGCGCCACTGGAAGCTGCTCAGCGGGAAGCCGTGCAGGAACAGCGCCGCCGGCCCTTTGCCACGCTCGACATATGCGATGTTGCCGAACTTCAGTGGCGCAAATCGCCGGGCCGCACTCCAGGTCGCTGCATCGGTTGCTTTCGCGGGGCCGGCCGCCGGGCCTGTTCGGCCGGAACCCGAAACGCATGCGCCGAGCGCGCCCGCCGCGAGGCCGCCGAGCGCCGCCGCCATGAATTGTCTGCGATGCATGTGAGTTCTCCGTTCGAGGCACGACGCCCGCGTGGGGCGTATTCAACGCGAGCGCTGTACATGGCGGCAATGACCTCGGAGGTCATGGAATTTTGCGAAGGCCCCCGTATGATGCGCGACGTGGACTCGATGACTACGCACTCCGGCACCCTGCTACGGGAATGGCGAACCTCACGCCGGCTGAGTCAGCTCGACCTGGCGCTGGAAGCGAACGTGTCGCCGCGGCACCTGAGCTGTGTGGAAACGGGGAAGGCGCAGCCGAGCCGCGAGATGATCACGCGCCTGGCCGACGCCTTGGCAATGCCGTTGCGCGAGCGCAATGCGCTGCTGGTCTCAGCCGGCTATGCGCCGAAGTACCGCGAGAGCGAGCTGACGAGCCCCGAGATGGCGCCCGTGCGCCGCGCGATCGATTTCATCCTCAAGCATCAGGAGCCGTATCCGGCCATCGTCACGAACCGTCACTGGGAAATGCTCCTGACGAACGATGCCACGGCACGCATCTTCGGCTTCCTCCGCCCGGGCGGCCCGAAGCATGGCAACGTACTGCGGCAGATCTTCGACCCGCAGGACATGCGCAGCGTGATCCGCAATTGGGAAGAGCTGGCGATCGACATCATTCGCCACTTGCACAACCAGGTCGCCGTCGCACCTTCCGATACGAAGGCGCGAGAGCTGCTCGACGAAGTGCTCGCCTATCCTGACGTTCCGGAGGGCTGGCGCACGCGCGAGCCCGGTTCGGCGCCGCAGCCCCTGCTCCACACTGTCTTCGGCAAAGATGACCTGGAGCTGCGCTTCTTCTCGACCATCTCGACGTTCGGCACGCCGCACGACGTAACACTCGACGAACTGCGCATCGAGTGCATGTTCCCGGGCGACGATGTGACGGCGGAGTTCTGCCGTAATGCCGCTCGGACGTAGGTCGGGCTTCAGCCCGATTCTGTTGTGCTGTTCCACGCTCGCCGTGACGCTGCCACTGCATGCACAGGACAGCATCCTCGGTCAGCACAAGATCGACCTTCGGCTCAAGCCGCTGCCGGTGGCCGACGTCCTCAACATCCTTTCAGTCCGCTCGAAGAGCGTCGGACGAGTGACCGAGCAGACAGCGGAATGGGGTCGTCCATGGACCGTCGAGGGAGTCGATCAGCTCGCGGGAATCGTCGTAACCGTAGACTTCGTGGCAACGCCGGTGCACGAGGTCGTTGACGAAACGCTGGGATGCATCGGCTATGCGTATGCCGAGCGAGCCGACCGCATCGTGATCGAAAATATCAAGCTGCGCGTCGATGTCACCGACATGCGTGCAGATGACGTTCTGAAGAATGTCCTCGGGTGCATTGGCTGGGAGTACCAGAAGTCGAGTGTCGGCGTGTCCGCCTATGAATCCAGCTCGGCGCACAGCCGCGCCGCATGCGAAGGCTTCAGGGTTCTCTAAGACTGACCTACAGCCTGATTGCCTCGATCATCTTCTGTCCGCGCGGCGGATAGACCTGCATACCGGTCACGCGACCGTCCGCATCGACCTCGAACGTCGCTTGCAGTGGCAGCTCCTTCAGAAAGAACTGCCGCTGCGTCTCCGCATGCAGTTTCAGCTTCGGAATGCCCCAGTCTGCGGGCAGCTCGATGCTCAGCAATGCGCCGTCGCGCGTAATCACGACAACGCCGTCGTCCTCCAGCCGATAGCGCCCGACGTAAGAGTCGAGAACCGCCGGCTCCAGCGTGATCTCCGTCCGGCGCGCGCGCCGCGGTTGACCGATCGGCACGTCCGGTTGCAGCAGGTGGCGCGCGATTCCGCCCGCCCCCGTGGTTTGATTCGAGAGCACGACGACACCCACCCGCCGCTGCGGCTGCCACGCGAGCGAGCTGGAGAATCCGAAACTGCCGCCGTCGTGAAAGACAATCGCATCGTCGCCGCTCCCGACGATCCACCAGCCGAGCGCCTGCTCGTGTTCGCCTGCCGGCCTTCTCGTCCTCAGGAGCGCAGCCAGGGTGGGCGCGAGCTTCGACTCTTCGTATCCCATCGTCTCGCCCAGGAACCTGAGCAGATCGTTGGCGGTGGACAGCATGCCGCCCGCGGCGGGCATGAGATTGAAGACCGGTAATGATGAAATCCAGGGCGCCGGCTCCAGCACGGCGTCATGTCCAGTCGCAGCTCGTGCCTGCAATTCGGGTGTCATCGTGATCGCCGTACTGTGTAATGCGAGGGGAGCGATCACGCGCTTCTGCAGAAGCTGCTCGAAGCTGGCGCGGCCGCGCGATGCAATCGCTTCCTGCAGCAGCCAGTAGTCAAGGTTCGAATAGTTCCAGTCGGTACCGATGTCGTGCGCGAGCGTCTGACTCGAGACGAACCGATACAGATCCGCCTGCGAATAGCTCACTGCCGTCGTCGGGTCCAGCAGATTGGGCAGGTTGTCGGGCATGAACGGCAGTCCCGAGGTGTGCGTGGCGAGATCGACGAGGGTGATCTGCCGGCCGTTGCGCTCCGGAAGTTTCGTTCCCTTGGGCAGGTATCGGGTCGCCGGGTCGATCAGCGCGAAATCGTGCCTGCGGACCATGTCGGCGAGCAGCAGCGCGGTGAAGACCTTGGTCACCGACGCGATCTCGAAAACGGTATCGCCGTTCAATGCCCGGCGGTCGGTGGCACCGGTATCGCCATAGGCGATCACTCGCGGACCCTTCTCGTCGAGCACGCCGACGACGATGCCCATCCCGCCTTCCGGGCCGGCGATCGCCTGGACGCGCTCTTCGAGCATGCGGTGAATCTCAGCGTCAGTCGGCAGCCTCGCGGCGTGCGCACCGAAGGCCATCAGACTGAAGAGAAGTACGACAGGACCACGCACAGTATCGGTTCGACGCACGCACTGCCCTGCAGGTTGCACGCGGTTTGGAGTCACGCTTTGGCGCCGGCTGCGCGCAGTACTTTAGTGACCTCTGCCCGAAGAGCGGAGTCTCCGTGTCGCCGAGCGCCCGGCGGTCATGACCGTGGCAGCCACTTCGCAAGCCGCTCCAGCGCCATCTCGATCTCCTGCATCGAGACGCCCGTGAAGAACCGCACGAACGGGCCGCCGCCGACCGGATCGAAATCGACGCCGGGCGCGATCGCGATGCCGGTGCCTTCCAGCAGATCGTGGCACCACTGCAGGCTCGAGCTCGTGTAGCGCGAGACGTCGGCGTAGATGTAGAACGCGCCCTCCGGCTCGACCACCGGCAGGATGCCGAGCTTCGGCAGCTCGCGTAGCAGCGTCTCGCGATTGCGGGCGTATTCGATGATCGCGCTGCGCAGCTCGTTGCCGTCGCTGAGCGCCGCGACCGCCGCGGCCTGCGCCACGTTCGGTGCAGTCAGGAAGAAGTTGTTGACGTACGTCTGCAGCTTCTGGATCAAGCCGGGCGGCACGACCAGCCAGCCCAGCCGCCACCCCGGCATGCGACAGAACTTCGAGAAGCTGTTGATGACGATGACGTCCTGCGTGATCTCCAGCGCCGAGACCGAGCGCCCGCGATAGGTGACGCCGTGATAGATCTCGTCCGAGATGAACACGATGTCGCGCCGCCTGCACTCGTCCGCGACCGCCTGGAACTCGGCCGCGTCGAGCATCGTGCCCGTCGGATTCGCCGGACTCGCGACGACGACGCCATGCGGCGCCGGATCGACCGCGGCGAGCACCGACGCCGTGATGCGATAACGCGTGTCAGCACCGCAATCGAGCTCGACCGGAACGCGTCCAAGACCGATGAGCGTATTGCGATAAGCCGGATAGCCAGGCCGCGCGAGTGCCACGCGCTCGCCGGTTGCGAACATCGCGGCGAATACTGCGACGAGCGCTGCGCTCGCGCCGTTGGTCAGAATGATGCGCTCGGGTGCGATCTCGACGCCGTACCACTCGCGGTAGTGCTCGATGAGCCGTTCTTTGAGCTCGTGCGATTCCCAGTAGCCGTTCGGCCCGACGACCAGCGCACGGCTGGCCGCGGCGATCGTCGCCTCCGATGGGCCACGGGTCGGCTGGCCAAGATGCATCGGGATGATGGAGCGGCCGGCGCGGGCGAGGCTCGCGGCGAGCCGATTTATTTCGCCCGCGTAGAACGGGACGATCTCGGGACCAGAGGATCGCATCTACAAACTATAAGACAAATCTGTAGACCAGAAACAGCACGACGATGGTGGCGACGAACGCGATGCCGGCGATCATGAGCGTCTTGCCCTTCGACTCGGCCCGGCCGCCGCCGCCCGACGCCGCGGCGCGTCGCGGCGCCGCGCCGGCGCGCGAGGTCTGGAAGATGCATTCGACCGGCCCGAAGCGCACGCGGTCGCCCGCAGTGAGATAGCTGACATTGCTGCGCTTGCCGTTGACGTACGTGCCGTTCGCCGACATCTGATCGAGCACTTTCCAGCGCTCGCCTTCGTTGACGATCTTGGCGTGCAGCGCCGACACGCCGCTGTCCTGGAACTGCACTTCGCGATCGGCCTGGCTGCCGATCGTCCACTCCTTGACGCCGGATTCGCCGATCGTGAGCTTGATGTTCAACCCGGCGCGGCTGCCCGAAACGACGTGCAGGTGCGGACCGTCGATCGACGCCGTATTGACGTCCGTCGGCGGCGGCGCGTTGTTCATCATCTGCTTCATCTGCGCCGGATCGATGAACTTGGTCTTGTTCGCACCGTCGCCCATCGCGTCCGGATCGGCCCAGGCGCCGGGCCGCTTGTACATGCCGCTGCTCGCGGCATCGACCACGGCCGACGCCGGCTCGCGATACTGCGTCTTGCCGTCATCGACCGGCGGCGCCGCGCTCGGCACCTTGAAATCGAACTCCTCGACGTCGAAGCGCAGGCGGTCGCCCGAGGCGAGCTTCACCTTGCCGGTGACCTTGGCGCCGTTGACGAACGTGCCGTTGGCCGAGTTGAGGTCTTCGAGCCAGACCGCGTCTTCGGCCACGAACAGCTTGGCGTGGCGCCGCGAGGCTTGACCTTCGGTCAGCTGCAGATCGCACTCCGCCAGGCGGCCGAGCACCATCTCCGGCTTGATGGGGATTTCCCGCTGGTTCGAGACTTTGATGAGCTTGGGTTGATTGTCGGCCATATGTCAGCGACTGAACCGTTCAGCGTCCGTAGAGCCACCACCAGAGAACCGCCAGGAGAATCGCCGCACACGCGCCGCCGATGATCGCGAGCCACAGGATCGCTTGCTGATCGAAGCTTACGCCATTCGGCCCGTCGTACTCCACCACCACGGCGCTGACGTTGTCGCGCCCGCCGTGCGCCAGCGCCGCGGCGATGAGCGCATCGGCGGCAGCATCCGGCGCGCCATGCGTGCGCAGGATCTGCGCGATCTCCGCATCTTCGAGCTCGTCGTTGAGCCCGTCGCTGCACAGGAGCAGCCAGTCGCCTCGTCGCAGCGGCTCGTCGATCAGCGACGGCTCGGGTGTGCCGATGCCGAGCGTCTGCGTGACCAGATTCTTGTTCGGATGACCGCGCAGCTGCGTGTCCGAAAGATTCTCCTGCTCGCGCAGCACCTCGAGATACGAATGATCGCGGGTCAGCTGGCGCAGCGCCTGTCCGCGCCACAGATAGGCGCGGCTGTCGCCGACCCAGGCGACTTCCGCATGACGATCGGCGATGCGCGCCGCGACCACGGTCGAGCCCATGTTCGAATGTGCGGTGTTGTCGGCGGCCGCCTGCGCGACTTCATCGTGCGCCCGCCGCACCGCCGCGCGCAGCGGCATGCTCAGCGCGGGACCGAGCAGCGTCTCTTTCACCAGCCGGCTGGCAACGTCGCCGCTCGCATGGCCGCCCATTCCGTCCGCGACGAAAAACAGCCCGCTCGCCTCGTTCCAGCCGATCGAGTCTTCGTTCTGCCCTCCTCGTCGACCCGGATGTGTGCGCGCGGCGAAACGCATGACGGCACCGATCAGAACACGCGCTGCGCGTTGGCAGCGGCGGTTGCGAACTGCTGGGGACTGAATGCGGTGTCGTTCTTCACGGCGTTGTAAAGCGCGTCCAATGCAGCCTTCTTCTTGTCCCGGTCGCCGAGAGAATAACTCAAGCTCTCCAGGCCGAGAACGATCTGCTCCGCGGCGGCATAGTCGCCGGCCTTATCGGTCGCACCGTACTTCGCCAGCATCCTGCGCATGGCGGTCACGTCTGCAGCGGAGAACTGGCGGCGGGTCATGGCGTCGCGCTTTTCGACCCAGTCCAGCAATGCCTTCGCCGCCGCGGCGACGCTGGAGCGATCGCGCTGGCCGGCGCGGATCAGCGCATTCGTCAGTCCCACCAGGTCGTTGAGCGCCGCCGGCTCGAACGTCTCGGTCACTGCCTGGAGCACGATGAGATTCTGGGTCTGCAGCCGCAGGGTGCCGGGCTTGATGCCGGCGCCGGCGCGCTGCGCATTCCAGCGGATCTTGTCCATCGGGTGATGGCAGCTGTGACAGTCGTAGAACGCGAACTCCGGGAACATGCCGCCGCTGTGATACATGTCCGTCTGCAGCAGCGTCAGCATGCGACGCGTGTTCTCGATCTGGCCGGTCAGCCACAGGTTCATGCCTTCGATGCGGCCCTTGCGCTGGTCATAGTCGGCGTCGACGACGTAGTGCGCCGGCTGGTTTGCCGTGTATGCCTCCAGCTCGAAGCTCAGACGCGGATGGCCGGCGCCCATGATCGCGTGCGTCGCAAACTTGTCCTGGGTGCCGAGGTGACACGACAAGCACAGCTGCGCACGCTTCAGCGGCTGCTCCGACGGATACATGCCGCGTGCGACGTTGTCCTTGTGCGTGGCCGACTCGGCTGCATGGCTCTCGATCCATTTCTCCGAGCCGCCGTGGCAGGCCTCGCAGCCGATGCCGTCGCTGATCTGGAATTTCGGTCCGCGCTTGTCCGGCGCGATGTTGTCGGCGTGACAATCGAGACAGATCTTCGCAGTGCTCGCGCTCGGCAGGCCGAGATTCGCCGCGATGCGCTTGGACTCGGCGAGCTCCAGCGTGCGATAGGCCTGCGCGTGCCGGTCTTCGCGCGTCCACGTTTGGTATTCGTTGAGCGCGACGTGCTTGCCGGGAGCCGGAGCCAGCTTGCCGTGGCAGACGGACGTGGCGCAGGAGGCGACGCCGAGGTGCTTGTAGTCGGCGTCTGCGGAGAAGGCTGTGGGCTGTAGGCTGTACGCTGTAGCCAGAGCCAGAATGAGAATAGAGCGCTTCATTTGTCGCTCACCCACCAGGGTTTGCCATTCGCGTCCAGGTACAACTCGCGCATCTCCTGCAAGTTCAGCGGCCGCGAGCCACGACGGCCGAACACCGCGATCTGATTGCCGGTCTCGTCGACACCGCGGTCGCGCTCCAGGCCGCGCGACAGGCTGAGCGCAGGCTTGCCGGTCGCATAGGTCGCGATCAGCTGCGGCTTCGGATCCGGGCTGAAACCGTAGAACTTCGGCTGCGATTCCGGCGACGTGAGCTGCAAGACCTTGAGCCCGTTCTTGCCGTCGGCGACATAGGCGAACAGCGACGCGTTGGTGGTGGCGACCATCACGTCACGCGCGTCATTGAGCGCGCCGTTGGCGTTGAAGCGCTGATACTCGCGCATCGATTCCGGCTTCTCGACATCGACGATCACGAGCCCGTCCTTGCCAGCTGCGACGTAGGCGTACGTACGCGCGATGAAGACACGCCGCGCGTCGCCGAGGCGGATGGTATTGTCGTTCACCACTCGCGGCGCCTTGGGATCCGTTACGTCGATCGCTTTCAAGCCGTCCGCGTCAGTCACGAACAGATAGCGGAACTGCAACGCCGATGCGCGCGCGCCGTTGAGCGCCACTTCGGCGACCAATTGCGGCTGCAGCGGCACATCGACGCTGACGATCGCAAGCCCGCGCTTGGTCGTGATGTACAGGTAGTAGCCACCGATCGAAATGTGGCGGGCGCCGTTGAGCACGCCATTCGGATTCCAGGTCAGCGCGCGCTTGAGATAGTTGTTGCGCGGATCGCCGTCGGCCAGCGTATTGACCTCCGTCAGGATCAGTCCTTCCTGCGCATCCGTGATGTACGCGTAGTTGTACATTGCGTGGAACGGCTGCTCCAGGTTCGCCTTGCGCATCTTGTCGCCGCTGTTGCGCAACGGGTTGATCGGCTGATTGGTCGGCAGCGCGATGCACGTCGCATCCTTCGAACCGATGTGCGTGTCGTGCCCGAGCGGACTGAACGGCGCGGTGATCGCACGTTGCGACACACCTTTGTTGCCGATGCTCGCGACGTCGTAGACCTGCACGCCGCTCCCGCCTTCCGCGACGTACAGATATTCACCGCGCAGTTGCAGGCATCGAGCATCGCCAGCGCCGTGGCTGTAGCCGTGCTGCAGTCGTCGGCCATTTTTCTCGTGTTGCGCATACCAGTCGGGATACGCGTAGCGGTGCAGATAGCTGCCGATCACGGCCTGCGGCTCATCCCACTCGGTGACTGTGATGCCGCTGATCTCGCCGTCGCCACCCACGTAAGCGTTGTAGCCGACGAAGTTGACGAAGTTCGTCCCGAGCGCGAGCAGCTGCGCCATGATCGCGTTGTTGTCATTGTCCTTCGACAGGTGACAATCGCTGCAGGTCTTGGTCTCCGTCTTGCGCTCGGTGTGCGGATAGTGCGGGTTGAACGCCTGCGAGCTGTAACCACTCGCTGCGATCGGCGCCTGCTGCACGTAGATGCGCTCGCGGCTCGAGTTCGTGGACGACAGCACCAGCGCGGAAGTCGACCGCACCGGCGCGATCTTGCCGCCCGCCGCGGGCTCACGCCGGCCGAGCAGGAACATCTCGTCGCGCGCGACCTGCGGATTGTAGGTGGCGTAATTGCGCGTCTCGCCGCCTTCGTAGTGATGCCGCTCGGTCTTGGCGTTCGCCTCGATCGGCAGGTGACAGCCTGCACAGCTCGTCGTCCACGACGTGTGGCAGGTGTAGCACTCCATGTTCTGGTCGGTGTGCGCGAGGTTGTCCGCCTTGATGTCCTTGCCCCACTCCAGCGTCGAAGTGTTGCGGCTCATCAGCTTCGCGCGCGCAGCCTTCGCGTTGTAATCGGGGCTGAGCGGATCCACGGCGTTCTTCACCAGGCTCATCTTCCATTCGAGGTTCGCGTCCATCATCGAGCGCTGATACAGCACGTCGCCGACCCACTCGAAGCGACGCCGGCCGTCCGGCGTGCGCAGCGTCGTCATGTCGGTGCCGCCGCCGAGCGCGGCGGGTCCCGAGGTGTAGAGATTCGGCAGCTGCTGGGCGGTGCCGTGACAGTCCTTGCACGCGATCTCGACCGCCGCGGCGACTTCGCCGTAGATGTAGCCGTTGCCGTGGTTGTCCTGCGAGTAGTGGCAATCGACGCATTGCATGCCGACGTCGACGTGGATCGACGACAGGTGCACCGACTTCTTGAACTTCTGCGGATCGTCGTCGCTGACGATGGTGCCGGTCGCGTCGAGCAGGTTGCCCTTGCGGTCGCGCTTGTACACGGCGCGGAAGTTCCAGCCGTGGCCGTGGTAGTCCGCGAACTGCGTGTCCTTCATCTGCGGATTCAGCTCGGACACGTGTTTGAGGAATTCGACATCCGCCCATTTGCCGCGCGTCGCCGCGCCCTCGGGGTTGCGGTCCAGCACGTCGCGGATCTGCTTCGAGTCCGGGTACTGCTGCTTTTCCGGCCACATGCGCGGCGCGTCGGACTCGTAGTCCCACATGGTGTAGCCGAGGAACGTATTCAGGAACATGTTCGGCTGGTGCATGTGGCAGATCATGCATTGGCTGGTCGGCACCGAGCGCGTCAGCGTATGCGTCAGCGGATGGCCCGGCTCGGTCCTGCTGATCGTCGGGTCGACGGTTTGTGTCAGGCCCTCGTGCCCGAACTTCGCGTAGACGCCGGAATGACGCGGATCGCGATCGTTGGCGTACACGACGTGGCACGAAGCGCAGCCCGAATGCCGATAGTCGCCGGGCTGGTCGTTGGTGCCGATGAACCAGGAGTTCGGATCGTTGAGCCGCGTCTTGGTGATGTTGATCACCGGCACCGCGATGCGCGCGCCGGTGCCGGGCCCGCGATTGGACTGGCGGAAATCGGGCCGCCCCGGCTCCTCGATCCGCTGCAGCTGGCCGTTCGCGTCCGGCAGGCCGGTCTCCGGGAACAGGTTCGCGATGTTGCGCCCGCCGCGCTCGAACACGCGGAAGATGTCGGCGGGCTTCAGCGACTCCCAGTTCGGCAGCGGATAGAGCTGCGGCAGGATGCTGGCGACGGCCGCGGCGTCCACGAGATGATCCGGGATCTTCGGGCCCTTCAGGATGATCGCCTCGCCGTTGCGGCCGTAGGCCTCGCCGAGGATGTACTGCTTGAAGTCGAGAATGCCGTTGTTGTACGACGCGCCGCCCCAGAACATCGCGGAGGTCGAGTGCAGGCTGCGGACCGACGCCTGCAGGAGGTCCATGTGGCACGCGCCGCACGCTTCGTGCGCGACTCGATAGTCGGATGGATTGATGAAGCGGACGAACTCCGGCGCCTCGCGGTTGAGGAGCGCATAGGTGCGCTCGGGGTTCGCGCTCGACGGGTAGTGCCACGATTCCGGAAAGCGCGGCAGGACGTGCGCGGATTCGAACGCCTTCGTGTAGTCGCTGCTGCCGCGCTGCGCACCGCTCGCGACGCGAATGCTGCTATTGCCGCCATGACAATCGGTGCAGCCGAGCTTGACCGCGGGATTCAGGTGCATCGTGCTCGCATCGGTCTGCGTGTGGCACGACAGGCAGCCCGAGCTCTTCGCTTGAACCGATTCATCTGTCTGACTAGACGGCGACGGCGGCGCGGTGACGTAGTGCCGCTCGACTGCGTGCTCGTCTTCCGAGGCGAGTGCGGCTGCAGACTGGCCCACACATAGCAGAGCCAGCACGAAAATGGGGACATTCCTCATTTCGATCCCTCGCCGCCGGAATGCACTCGTGCAGGAAATGAGGAATGTCCCCATTTTCGTACCTCAGTAGCTGAAGATCGCGTTCAGCAGGAAGTAGCCCGGGTCTTCGTCCGGGAACAGCGCATCGAACCCATCGCCCGCGAGCAGCGTCGCGTAGGAAGCGCGCAGCACGATGTTCTGCGACATCATCGGCCGCCACGTCAGCGACGCCGAGACGTCGTAGCCGATGTGCTTGTCGATCGGGCCCTGGTTGCGCGCCACCTCGAGCACCGCGGTGTCGTCGAAGTACAGCGTGTTGGCGTTGAGCGAGACACGGACCGTCGGCAACAGATCCATGTCGACGCCGAGTCCCGCGAGCAGGATGCCGGGGTTGGTGAAGTTCGACTGGCCCTCGTCCTTCGAGGAGCGCAGGCTGGCGAGCACGCCGTTGCGGCCCGACAGCGCGACGCGGCCGCCGCCGATCAGCGGCACGGCCTGGCGGATCCAATAGCTGGTATCGGCGCCGGCGATCTGCGGATTCTCGAAGATCGCATCGAAGCCGGTCGCACGGTCGTCGAACGGATCGTCGTCGCCGCTGCCGTAGACCAGCGACAGGCGCGGCCGGATCCAGTCGAAGTCCATCGACACCTCGGCCGCCGCGAACAGCGCGCCGATGTCGACCTTGTCGTCGACGAACACACCGGGCGTCTCTTCGCCGAGCGCGTAGTAGACCGAGGCAGTGAGGTTCAGCCGGCCGAAGTGACCGTCGCCGTTGTAGCCGATGTAGCCGACGTCGTACTTGCGCGGCACTTCGCGGCCGAGCGAGGCCGGACGCTCGATGAAGTCGTTCTCGTTGTAGTACGCGTCTTCGTCCTCGCGATTGCGGTTGTACGCCAGCGTCAGCTGCGAGGTGAACCCGGGCACCGGGAAATCCTGCCGGTACAGGTTGGCGATGAACACGTCGTCGTCGCGCAGACTCTTGCCGAGATCGTTCAGGCCGCTGTTCGTGTCCTTCTCGATGCGCCGGAAATACGCGATGTTGTACTGCCAGCGATTGTTGCTGCGCGTGCCGAACAGGCGCGCCCCGAGCTGGTTGTCCTGGAACAGGAAGCCGCGGAAGTCGGACGAGAACGGCTGGATGCCGATGCGCAAGCTGTCGAAGTCGAAGTTGTCGGAGACGTTACGCAGATGCTTGTCGATGAATGCGGCCTGGATGCCGAGATGATGATCGTCGCGCGTCGTGCCTTCGCGCGGATCCGCATTCACACCCTGCAGCGTCTCGAGCTCGACGTAGTTGAAGCTGAAGACCGGCGTAAAGCGGATCTCATAGTCCGGCGGCTGGAAGACCGTGTCGCCCTTGTAGTAGACGAACTCCGCGGCGAGGTTCTCGACCGCGGCCCATTGGTCGGCGCTGCCGAACACGTCGATGCCGGGATCGTCGGTCGAGATGCCGCCGACCGGCGTCGGCACGTCGCGCAACTCGTAGACCGTGTCGGAGATGACGCCGAGGTTGAAGAACCAGTCGCCGTGCACCGGACGGTCGGCCTTGAGCACGTTGCGGTTGTACGGATCGAACCAGCGTTCCTGGTAGCCGAGCGTGTCGACGATGCGCCAGCGGTCGGGAAGCGGCACGGAGTCGACGTAGTCCGCCAGCCCCGGCCGCGGAATCGGCGAGACATATGCCGGCGGCGCACGCTCGATCACGCGACGTCGCGGCGCCCGGCCCGTGTCTTCCGGCGGTTGCGTGCTGGGCTGCGTTGAAGGTGTCTGGCCCGGCTGCGCGTTCTCCTCCGGACAGGGCACTTCGGTGTAGCCCGGCCGACGCCGCTTCACGATGCGGCCGGTGTCGTCCTGGTAGCAGGTTTCGGCTGCAGTGGCGCTCGTCGCCAGCAGAACCACGGCAAGTGTCATGAATGCGTGGGTGTTCTTCATGTCACTTCCCTTCGCAGACGTTGTCATCGGTCGTATCGATGAACGGCGCCTGCGGGCACTGCACGTAGCGGAGCCGCACGCCCTGCGCAATCACCGTGTCCGCGCGCCGATCCGCGGGCGCGTTGCCGAGTCCGGCGCCGAGCGTCTGGCTGGCGTTGTGCACGCCGAGGAACGCAATCATGTCGTCCTGGTCGACACCGTCGCCCGACACGCCGACCGCGCCCACGAGCGTGCCGTTGCGATAGACCGGCACGCTGCCAGGGAAGATCTGCAGACCGTTGCCAATGCGCACGCCGGTGATCGTCTGCCCGACGCTGCTGAGATCGTTCGCGAGTGCGACACCGGCGCAGCCGGTTGCGACGTCCGGAACGCCCACACCGGCGACGAACAACACGTGCTGCAGGATCGCGTTGATCACCAGATCCAGCTGCATGCCCGTCGAGAACGGGCTCCACTCCCCTGCCGGCTTGCTCAGCGGGCCCGCGCCTGCGGTGTCGATACCGTCGGGGAAGAATGGCCGCGACAGATTGCCGCCGGCGCGATCGGTGAACGCAATGCGGCCGTCCGCCAGCGCGTTGCCGTCGTTGAGGAAAGTTCGCAGTGCAGTGACGTAGTCGCTCAGAACGATCTCGCGCGCCACACCGACCGAGGTGTCGGTAGTCGCGAGATACTTCGCGTTCGGTAGCGTCGCGAGAAACGCGGCCGCTGTGCTCGACGACATGAACGCAGCTGTGCGGGCCTTCTGCAACGACACGTCCGTGCCGAACACCGGAGCGTCGCGAGTCCGGGCGACGCCGAGAATCTCGCCTGCGGTGTCGACCACTGAAATCGTCACGCGCGCCTGCGAGCCCAGCGGCCGGCGGATCTGCGCACGCGCGTGATTCGCGACGTCGAGCGCCGACTGCAGAATCGTGCGCACTTCGCCTTGCGTCAGGATCGCGCCGCCGAGCGACGCGCCGTCGGTGCCGGCACGCGGCGGATAGCGCAACGCGTTCGCCGCATCGACGAGCACGAACGCGTCGCGGCCCGGATAGTCGACGTCGCCGTCCGGGCGAATACCCGATGCGGCCTGCCCGAAGGACGTTCCGGCTTTCACCGTGCCGTCGGAGTAACCGGGCACGACGATCAACGCGCCCACGGTCGCGCCGATCGACGTGAACGTCGGCGCGCTCGCCGGATTGGCGCGCAACTGATCGAGCTCGACGTCGCTGAAGCGCAGCGTCTTGCCGTCGGCGGTGATGCGATCGCCGCGCCGGTCGACCGGCGCCGAGAAGCCGAAGGTGGCGGCGTAGGCGATCGCCTCGTCGGTATCGTCGTCGCTGTCTGCAATGTCCTTGTCGATCGTGTAGAAGCCGTCGGCGATCACGCCGACGCCGCCGACCACGGTGCCACTCTTATATAGCGGGAAGCCGCCGGGATCCGCAGACAGGCCGAGCGGCGAGCGCTGCGGGCCGACGCTCGGACCGACGCCGTCGAAGGCACGCACCAGGTCGGAGCACGCGAGCTGACTGAACTGCACGCCGAACAGCGGACCGGCCGGCTGAAACTGCTCGAGCGGATTGAAGTGCTCCTGCACGATCTGGCTCGCGGTGCGCGACGAGAACGCATTGCCCTCGGAAGAGAGATACGCGCCGGTCACTGCCTTCGCGATCGCAGCGGCGTGATCGATATTCACGGGCGCGACCGCGACGGGCAGCCGCAGGCCCTCGAGCCCGCCGCTGATCGTCGTGCCGGCCGGAGTGGTCGTGATCGTCACCGAGCGCGTCGCGGCTGCACCCATGCGATAGACCGCGAGCACGTTGCCGACCCGGTCGACGACTGCGATGGTCGCGTTGACACCGCGTGCCTGGGCTTCGGCGACTGCCTGCGCGACGACCTGCTGAACCTCGGCGATCGTCAGGCTCGTCGTCGTGCCGCTGCAGCTGCCGCTGCAGCCGCCGGTCGGATCGGTGCCGTCCGTTCTCGCGACAGGATCGCCGCCGGAACATGCGGCGAGCACTGCTGCCGCGCACAGCACCATGATGAACGCCTTATTCTTCATGTTTCGGCGCCTCGGCAACGACTGTCGGCTGCGGATGATAGGAGTGACAGCTCACGCATTGCACGGTCACTCTCTCGAGGGCTGGGCGGTCGCCGTGGCACTCCTCGCATTTCGCCATCGGCGGCAGCAGCAAATCCTTGCTGTCCTGCGATTCCTTCGCCTTGTGACACGACAGGCATGCCGCATCGCCGGTCAGCTTGCCCTGGATCTGGTGGCTGCGATGATCGAAGCGCCCGGCCGGGAAATAGTCGCGCGCGAAGCGGATCGGATAGACCTGGAAGCGATCGAAGTCGCTCTCGCTCTTCGTGTCCACGACCACGTGGCAGCCGACGCAGCCGCGGCGCGTGAACTGATTCTCGATCTCGGCGTGCGCGCTGCGCATCGCGCAATCGAACGGCGCGCCGGTGCAGGTCTGCTCCTCCTCGTCGTGCCCCGGCAGGCGGCGGCGCTCACGCGTCGGACGGCCGGCATTCGGGTCGGAGAACTTGCGCGTGAAATAATCCTGCAGCGTCAGCACCACTTCGCGCGGCTTGCCGTGCGGCAGCTGCCGGTCCGGCGCACCCGGATCGAACGTGAGCTCGTGGCACTCCGCGCAGCGGTTCTCCATCGTGATCGGCTCGAAATGCTCGCCGTCCGGCTCGAGGCGATGGCAGTCGGCGCAGTTGAGCGGCTTGCTGTCGCTCCGCCGCAGCACGCGATCCGGGTCGAGATGCTGCGTGTGCGAGAACTTCACGTTCGACTGCTCGACCGCCTTGTCCAGAGCCACCACCTCGGTCTTCCATGCGAGCTGGATCGTCGCGCCCGCGGCGATTTCGGTCGGCTTGAGCAGTTGCGCCTTGAACTGCGGATGATGTCCGGCGCTGAAGCCGCTCACCGGCTCGATGTGCAACTGCGCGAACTTCTGCTGCGAGCTGGCGTGACAGTCGACGCACATCGAGTCGCTGCTGTTGACCAGGAAGCTCGCCGGCTCGTTGTGCTCGCGGTGGCAGGTCGCGCAGCGCTGCGTCGGCCCGAGCTGCGTCAGCGCGAGGTGTTCGGGCGAGACGTGATCGTGAATCGTCTTGTGGCAGCTCAGGCAGGTCGCGTCCTGCACGCGAATGAACGGGTCTTTGTGGCAAGTGTCGCAGCGGACACCGGCGGCCTGCTGGTGCGCCGGGCTCAGCGGACCGCTGTTCCAGAACTCATCGCCCGGCAGCCAGGCAGGCACTACCCGATCCGTGTGATGCATGACGATCACGCCGACCGGCAGGATCACGCCGAGGATCACGACGATCGCGATTAGCAGCCATGCGGCCGGCCGCTTCGACAACCAGGTCTGGTTCAGGTCGGTGCGGAACGCGCTCTCGAACTCGCTGGCGTCGATGTTCTCGTTCGGCCGCAACTCGATCGCGACGTCGAAGCCGCCCGGCGGCTCCGCGATCGTCAGCCGGTGACCGGCGAGCTCGATGACGTCGCCGGTCTCGAGCTTTGCGGACGAGCACTCCTCGTCATTGACCTTGATCCGCTCGCCGCTGCGGCAGCTCACTTCGAGCTTCGAGCCCGACTTGCGGATGACCGCATGCTCCGGCGCGACGGCGCTGCCCAGCAACTGGATGCGTTGATCCGCTGCACTGCCGATGGTCAGCTCGGCGCCGGAGATCTCGGTGTCCCGGTATTCCGGGATGCCGTCCGGACCTTCGTGCAGCTCGCGCAGCAGTGCTTCCATGCGTCACCAGTAGACGAACGTGGACACGATGTGGAGCACCAGCGCGACCAGCAACGCGAACGTCACCGGGATGTGGAAGTACAGCCAGATTTTCAGCCAGCCGCGCAGCCGGATGTCGCGGCGGATGCGTCGCAGGACGGCCTGGCGTCGACACAGCAGCACGATGAGCTGCTGCAGGTTCGCCGCCTCGACGCCCTTCTGCGCACGGGGCAGTCGCTCGGCGACGAAATCGATCACGCCCTGCTGGTCGGCATTGGCCACCGGCGCGCCCGCGCCGCGCACGAAGAACGACTCGTCGCCGCTGAAGAGCTGCGCATAGACGCCCCCTCCCAGGGTCGTCCGCTCGATGCTGCTCGCGACGGCAATGCCGACTTCCGGCGCGCACTTCTGCGCGAGCGACCGCGACTGCTTGTCGAGCTCGAACAGCTCCGCGAACAGCTCGGCGCGTCCGCCGCCCTCGCGGTTCTTCGAGATCAGCACCGGATGATTGAGATAGCTGTAGAGCCCGAAGAAGCCGCTCGCGATCACGACGACCATCAGCGCATAAGCGAGGGTGTGCAGATTCCAGCCGACCTGGAAGCCGCTGTGGAGTGTCGCGATGATCAGCAGCGCTGTGCCGAGATACACGTGCGCGGAAGTCCAGCCCTGCACGCTGCCGAGCGTCGAGTTGTAACTGCGTTTGCGCACGCCGAGAAAGGTCAGCCAGACGATGAGCAGCGCGCCGATCGTGCCGAGCACGTAGCCCTGCCAGGTGCCGCCGTTCGGCGGCTGCACCTTGCCCTGGGTCGCGTACAGCACGCCCGACGCGACGAGCAGGACGAGCGACCACCAGAGGTACTTCGCACCGCGAAACAGCAGCAGGTTGCGGTGGATCACCGCTTCTGCTCCTCGACCAGGTCGACGAACTGCTCGGGTCCGATGCGGATTGCAGCGCCGGTCGGGCAAGCACGCACGCAGGCCGGCCCGCCGTCGAGGCCGACGCAGGCATCGCACTTCACCGCTTTCTTGCCCTTCTCCTTCGCGGCTGCATTCGGCGCGTAGTCGGCCTGCTCGCCCGGGCCGCTGCCGCCGAACAGGAGCCATGACAACAGACCGGGCTTCTTCGGCGCGTCGTACACCATGCGGATGACGTCGTACGGACAGTTCGCCTGGCAATTGCCGCAGCCGATGCACGAATCGTTGATGTAGACCTCGCCGCTTTCCGAGCGGCGGATCGCATTCGGCGGGCAGTCCTTCATGCAATGCGGCTGCTCGCAGTGACGGCACGCCGTGGGAATGTGCACGTTGGCGTACGTCGCGCCGGCTTCGCGATCGAGCCGCGACACGCCGCCGTGCGTTTCGGCGCAAGCCTTCTCGCAATTGTCACAGCCGACGCACAGCGACTCGTCGATGACCAGCACGTTGGTCGCCTCGCCCAGTCCCTCGCGCATCAGGAAGTTCATCAGCGAGCCTGCTTCCGGGCGCACCTGCATGCGCGCGTTGTCGATCACGCGCTTGCTCACGTCCTTCTGCAGCGGATCGAGCCGCGCATCTTCGCGGCGCGCCAGCTCGAGAAACTCCTTGCGCTTGATCTCGATGGCGTCGGCCGCGACGGTCGCGGTAGCCGTCTCGCGCCGCACCGGATCGCCCATCAGCGCCATCTCGCCGACCAGGTGACCGGAGCGAACCTCGGCCACGAGAATCTGCTCCGCGCCCTGCTTGCGCGACAACGCCACGCCGCCCGAGCGCAGCACGAACAGCGAATCGCCGACTTCGCCTTCCTTGAACAGCGTCTCGCCGGCCTTGAAACGGCGCGCAGTCACGCGGGCCGCGATGGTTCGCAGGTCCTTCAGCGTGGCGAACGGCGCGAAGTGCCGCTGCAGCTCGCGCACGACGAAGATCCAGTCGATGCCGCTGCGCACTTCCTCGTTGGAGTTCATCAGCTTGACCATCGTGCGGCGCGGCGTCTCGACCAGGATGCAGCCGGGACCGGCGATCGCCTTGTCGGAGCGCGGCCGACCCGACAGCAGGCTCATCTCGCCGAAGAACTCGCCGCGGCCGAGACGCGTGCGGATGTGCGGCGGCTGCGCGCCTTCCAGCGTCACTTCGCCATCGACGATCGTGAAGAAGGAGGTGCCGAACTCGCCGGGCTCGTAGATCGCCTCGCCCTCGCGCACGATCCGCGTCGAGCGCGGAGTCAGCGGCGCCGGACGCTCCCGTTCCAGGCGCTGGCCGAGCTCGGCCATCTTGCGTTGCGCATCCTTGTGCTCCGCGCCCTGCGGGTAGGCGACGATCACGTCGCTCTCGATGATCAGCTCGCGGAACTGCAGGCCGTTCATCTGCCGGAACATCGGGATCAGCGTCTGGAAGCGCTCGACCATCTCGTCGACCGGACGCTCGAACGGCAGGCCGTGGAACTGGTACTCGAGCAGCGGATGGTCGGCGGGCTTCAGATCGTTGCCGTTGATGAACTCGACCACGTCGTAGCCCTGGTTCATCGCCTGCTTGATCAGCGGGTAGCCGGCGAGCGAGCCGATCACGTACACGCCGGGGACGTTGCTCTCGTAGTGGCGCGACAGCTCGGGAATGGCGTCGCTGCGCTCGTTCGGAAACCTGATGCCGGTCGACTCGACGAATTTGCGCGGCGGAATCGCGCCGAGGCGCGCAATGATGCGGTGGCATTGCGCAGTCTTGTCGCCGGTCGCCGTCTGCAACACGACGGTCAACGTGCCGTTCGCGCCCTCGACCACGCTCTTGATGTTGGATTCGTAGTAGCAGTTGAGGCGGCGGCGCTGATCGGCGATCGCCGCGACCACGGCATTGAGGTTGGCGTCCTTGGCGCGGCTGAACTCCTTGCCGCGGTTGATGATCCAGACGTCGTTCTGCTCGGCCAGCGCCAGCGCGTTCTCGATCGCCGAGTCGCCGGCGCCGACCACCAGGATGGTCTCGTCGCGGAATTCCTTGGGGTCGTCCAGCTGGTATTGCACGCGCTCCAGGTCTTCGCCGGGCGCGCCGAGCTTGCGCGGATTGCCTTCCAGGCCGATGGCGAGCACGACATACGCCGCCTGCAGGGTCTCGCCGTTGGCGAGCTGCAGGTTGAAGGCGTGCTTCGCGCCGCTGATCTTGCGGACCTCGGCGCCGTAGCGGATGTTGACGCCGCCCTGCTGCATGCCCTCGCCCCAGCTGGCGAGGACTTTCTCGCGACTGCCGGCGGCAAACTGCAGGTCGCTGCGCAGATCCAGGAATCCCGGCTCTGCCATGACGTGCTTGCCTTTCTGGTAGCGCTGGATCGTCTTGGCGTGGGCGTTGAAGCCTTCGAGCAGCACGTAGCTCGGAGTAGTGCGTTTGGCGCGCCGATCGCGGTCCGCCGCCCGGGCGGCAGCGCTCAACCCGGCGGGACCCGCGCCGACGATAGCGATCTGGTACATGCAGGAACCCCGGCCCCGCTACCCGCACTCATCCGCTGAGTATTGTTAAATTGTTGGCGGGCGATGCTACAGAGGGGAGAACGAGGCGCGCAAGGTGCTAAAGGTGCGCCAGGTCACGAAAAAGTGATGGAGGTGATGAAGTGATGAGCGTGATGGCCGGCATCACCTCCATCACCCCATCACCTTCATCACTTTCCCCTGAACACCGGTTGTCGTTTCTCAATGAACGCCTTGGCCGCCTCCTGATGATCCTGCGTCATCCTCGTGCGCGTCAGGTTGGTCGCCTCCATGTCGAACAGCGCTTCGAGCGCGCCTTCCTCGGCCGCGTTGAGGTTCTGCTTGATGTAGCGGTTGGCGATCCGCGGGCCGTTGGCGATCTGGCGCGCCAGCGCCGCCGTCTGCGCCTCCAGCGCCTCGTCGGCAACCACCCTGTTGACGAGTCCAATGCGCAGCGCCTCGGTCGCATCGATCTTGTCGCTCAGGAACATGAGCTCGCGCGCTTTCGCCGTGCCGACCAGCCGTGTCAGAAAATAGGTGATGCCGAAGTCGCCGGAGAAGCCGACCTTCACGAACGCCGTCGTGAAAATCGCGGTCGTCGAGGCGATGCGCAGGTCGCAGGCCGTGGCGAGCGACAGTCCGGCGCCGGCCGCCGGGCCGCGGATCATCGCAATCGTCGGCTTCTGGATCTGGTGCAGCAGCCGCGAGGCCTCCATCGCGCCCCGCAGCGAGTCGCGCCACTCTTCGTGCGCGTTGGCGGCGTCGCCATGCCAGCGAGGCGTCGCCCCTTCGCGCAGATCCCCGCCGGCGCTGAAGCCGCGCCCCGCGCCTCGCAGCACGATCGCGCCAACCTCGGCGTCGCGGGACGCCGCTTCGAGCGCGGCGCGCAACTCGATCACGAGTGGCGCGTTCAGGGCGTTCAGGGAATCCGGGCGGTTGAGAGTCAGGGTCAGCACCCCCTGATCGAGGCTGCGAAGCACCAGTGCGCTGTCGTTCATGGCGGACCCCTGACTGCGGTGGGTGACGAGGGATGACGGGCGGCAGAAACCCCGGCCGCGATTGTGCGGACAAATGCTCAGGATTTCACGAGCAAGCGGCCGGCTCAGGCCTGGTTCCGCGGCACAGCACACTTGTCGCCGATTGCGGATGTCGCGGCCGGCCGACGCGGGCGCGCAGGCGCCGGCAAGCGTGAACTGGGCACGCGCGACCGTTCCGACGGCCACGGCATCATTGGATTGGAGCAAGTATGAGAATTGCGGCTGCATTCGCGCTGTTCATGTGCATCGTTGCGACGGCCCTCGGCCAGTCGCGCGAGGACAATGGCAACGTGCGGCGCGCGGGCGTGCAGCCGCCGACTGATCAAATCATCGTCCGCTGGCGGGACGGCGGAGCGGCGGCCGGGACGCACACGCAGAAGCTGAGCACGTCCTCGGGCATGCACTTGCAACGCAAGCAGCAGCTCACCGGCGATACCGACGTCTTGCAGCTGGATCGCGCGCTCGGGGCAGAAGAGATGAGCGCCGTACTCGCGCGGATGGCGGCCGATCCCAACGTCGAATATGCCGTCGCCGACCAGCGCCGCTGGCCGCATGCGGTGCCCGGCGACCCGCTGTACGGCGATCAGTGGTACTTCCAGACGACCGAGGCGTCGGCGACGCGTGCGCAGGAAGCGTGGGACGTGACTGTCGGCAGCAATACGACTGTCGTCGCTGTGCTGGATACCGGCGTGCGCTTCGAGCATCCCGATCTGTTGCGGGTATCGCAGGCGGGCAAGCTCCTCGACGGCTTCGACTTCGTGTCGCAGACACCGTTCGCGAACGACGGCGATGGCCGCGACAACGACGCCACCGATCCCGGCGACTTCGTCACGCAGGCCGAGACGATGCAGGCGCCGTTCACGACCTGCACCCAGTCGGCGAGCTCCTGGCACGGCACGCGCGTCTCGAGCCTGATCGCAGCGCTGACGAACAATGCCGAAGGCATCGCGGGCACGGGCTGGAACACGTTGATCCTGCCGGTGCGCGTGCTCGGCAAGTGCGGCGGCACGGACAGCGACATCATCGCTGGCATGCGTTGGGCCGCCGGCATCAGCGTGCCCGGCGCGCCGGTCAATCCGACGCCGGCGCAGGTGATCAACCTCAGCCTCGGCGGGACGGGCGCTTGCTCCGCCGCCTATCAATCGGCAGTGAACGAGATCATTGCGCGCGGCGTGCTGATCGTCGCTTCGGTCGGCAACGACGGCGGCAACGTCGCAGCGCCGGCGAACTGCTCCGGCGTCGTCGGCGTGACCGGCATCCGCCATGCCGGCACGAAGGTCGGCTTCAGCAATCTCGGCCCCGGCGCCACGATCGGCGCACCGGGCGGCAACTGCGTGAACACGACGATCAGCGCGGCGACTCCGTGCGTCTTTCCGATCACTGCGGCGTTCAATACCGGAGCCACGACGCCCGGCGCATCCGCGTATACGGATCACGTGCAACACTTCAACATCGGCACGAGCTTCTCCGCGCCGCTGGTCGCAGGCGCAGCCGCGCTGATGCATTCGCTGAACTCGCAGTTGACGCCGGCCCAGTACGTTTCGCTCCTGCGGGAATCCGCGACGCCCTTCCCGACGAGCAGCACGACCACGACGACCGTCTGTCACGTGCCCGCGGGCGACCTGCAGCAGGAAGAATGCATCTGCACGACGCAGACATGCGGCGCCGGCATGCTCAACACGCGCGCTGCAGTGCTCGCAGCACAGCGGCCGTTTGCAGTCGTGGATGCGCCGTCGACGATCAACACCGGCACGGCAATCAGCATCGACGCGCGCGATAGTTTCGCATCGAACGGCCGCACGATCGCGTCTTTCCAGTGGACAGCGGTGGGAGTCGTCGGCGCCACGCCGACTTTCGGTGACGCGACGCAAGCGCTCACGACGCTGCAGGTCGCAGACACCAGTTCGTTTACGCTACGCGTAACCGTGACGGACGATCAGGGATCGCAGGACACTGCGAATGTCGCCGTGGTCACGACGACACCGCCCCCGCCCACACCTCCCACGACCCCTCCGGCTTCGACCGGCGGCGGTGGCGGCGGCGGCAGCTTCGGCTGGCTGATGCTGGCGTTGTTGAGCGCGGTAGGTTGGGCTTCAGCCCGACTCCGCAAGCCGGAATAATCTCTCGCCGCGGGCTGGATACCTTTTCGCTTGAATCAGGAGATTCCGAGCAAAGAATCCTCCGGCTCTTCTTCGCGTCTTTGCGTCTTTGCGTCTTTGCGTCTTTGCGTCTTTGCGAGAGTAATTTCTTCTCTTCGACCTATTTGAGCTTGGCAGCGAGGTCGATCAAGTACTCGCTGAACTTCTCGCCGAGCGCCTCGTGCTTGAGGCCGTACTCGACCGTCGCCTGCAGATAGCCGAGCTTGCTGCCGCAGTCGTAGCGGCGCCCCTCGAACTCATACGCATACACTGGCTCGTCCGCGAGCAGATCTGCGATGGCATCGGTGAGCTGGATCTCGCCGCCCGCGCCGCGCCCGGTCTGTTCGAGCTTTGCGAAAATCGTGGGTGACAGCAGGTAGCGTCCGACGACAGCCAGCGTCGAGGGCGCGTTCTGCGGCCGCGGCTTCTCGACGATCTGCTTGACGCGGCTGACGCGTCCCTCGCGCTCGTCGGTCGCGACGATGCCGTACTTGTCGGTTTCTGCGCGCGGCACCGTCTCGACGCCGAGCACGCTGCCGCCACGCTCGGCATGGACCGCAGCCATCTGCCGCAGGCACGGCGTCGGGCCGTCGATGAGGTCGTCGGCAAGGTGCACGAAGAACGGCTCGTCGCCGACCACCGGCTTCGCACACCACACGGCGTGACCGAGACCGAGCGGCGACGGCTGCCGGATGTAGATGCAGCTCGCCCACGCCGGCACGATGTCCTTCAGCGCCTTCAGCAGGTCGGCTTTGCCTTGCGTTTCCAGCGCCTGTTCCAGCTCGGCGTCGGTGTCGAAGTGATCCTCGATGGCGCGCTTCGAGCTGCCGGTGATGAACACGAGCTTGCGGGCGCCGGCTGCCAGCGCTTCCTCCGCGGCGTACTGGATCAGCGGCTTGTCGACGATCGGCAGCATCTCCTTCGGGCTGGCCTTGGTCGCGGGCAGGAACCGCGTGCCACGTCCGGCCACTGGAAACACCGCCGTCCTGATCTCTTGCGCCTGGGTCACCGCACACCTCCGTCGTCCTCTGAGGAGCGCGATGATACCCGGAAGCAGGGGCGCCGGGCTCGGCCGGCGCCCCGCTCAGCTACTTCTTCGGCGCGCCGTCCAGCTTTATGTTCGCCCGGTTGCGCTCCAGCACCTTCTGGCCGATGCCCTTGATCTTGCGCAACTCGTCGGCGCTGCGAAATGCGCCGTTCTTCTCGCGATAGGCGACGATCGCCTGCGCGCGGCTCAGTCCGATGCCCTGCAGCTCCCGCGCAATGGTTGCCGCGTCCGCAGTGTTGATGTCGACCGGACCGGCCCAGGCGAGCGCCGGCAGGAGCGTGACGATGAGCGCCTGAACGGCGCGACGCACGTGCGATGGGGTGATCTTGGACATGGTGCTCTCCTTAGCTTCGAAAATGAGCGTGAAAGATTTGCCGGGTCGGCGATACAGAATGCGCCGAGGAGAGTCACCGTGTAGCGGGAATAACTGACCGGATCGCGCAGAAAGTCACCTTCTTTGCATGCCCGGCGTCACGTCGAGCAATGCGACCGGCGCGAAAGCGTCCCAGCCGCGGCAGCCGGGGCATTGCCAGAAGTGCGATGCGCTGGCGAAGCCGCAATCGACGCAGCGATAGCGCTGCGTGCGGCGGAGGATGCGGGCGAGGCTCAACGCCAGATCCGTGCGTTGCTGCTGCGAGAGCTGCCCGGGGTCGCCGGCGATCGAGCGCACGATCTCGCCGAGACTCGGATCCTCGCGCAGCAGATCCGGCAGACAGTCGCGCACGAACGGCTCCTGCTCCAGGCCAGCGACGATCGCGGCGTAAGCAAGCTCGGCGCGCGCCGCCGGCTCGGGCCGGATCCATGCGTTGAAACGGCGTTCGATCTCGCTCGCGTCGCTGCCGCGAACCGCACGCAGCACTCGTGGCAAGGCCAGCGCCAACAGCCGCGGATGCAGCTCGACGACACGCTGACACAGCGTAGCCGCGAGCTCGGGCTCGTTCATCTCGAGCGCGATGTCCGCGCGAATCAACGCGCCGCGCGGAAAGTTGCGCTGTACTTCGCGCGCGCGATGCAGATACTCGCGCGCCGCGGCGAGATCGCCGCGCTCGCGCGCCTGCTCGGCCAGCTCGCAGTGATAGTGCGCAATCGCCGTCGGCTGCTCCGGCGACGCCAGCGCCGTCAGCTCATGATGAACCGTGATCGCCTGGTCCCAGTCGCGCTGCTGCTCGTAGATGCGCAGCAGATAGCGCAGCGCGGGCACGCGGCGCGTCTCGCCTTCCGCGAGCTGGCGGAACGAGCGCTCGGCGCGATCGAACAGCCCGGCGCGAAAGTAATCCTCGGCCAGCGCGAGCATCGCCTCGAGCCGATGCTCGCTGCTGAGCGACGGCCGCGCCATGATGTTCTCGTGGATACGGATCGCGCGCTCGACCTCGCCGCGCCGCCGGTAGATGCTGCCGAGGGCGAAATGCGTCTCGACGGTCTCGTTGTCGACGTCGACCATCCGCAGGAACACTTCGAGCGCCTTGTCCGGCTCCTCGTTGAGCAGGAATCCCAGCCCCTTGAGATATTCCTCGTTCAGCCGGCGCGGCGGTTCGTGGTTGTGCGGCCGGGCCGCACGCTCGGGCCGCTCCGACGGCGCCGGCGGCGGCGCACGATCGCGCAGGCGAAACTGCGCGACGAGCCAACCCGCGGCAGCGGCAACGAACAGCGCAACGACCAGGTCGAGCGACAGGTCAAGCGACATTTTCGTCCGCGGCCGCCAGGGCCCGGGCGCGCGTTTCGGCAGCGCGCAGCGCGCGCCGCAGCCGCCCGCGCTCGTCGAGCAGCTCGGCAACCCAGTAGACGCGCCAGAACAGCCCCGCGAGCAGACCGATCACGAACGCAACGATGAGCGCGAGGCCGAGCGGCGTGCCGATGCGCAGGAACGCCAGCTCGACGTCGACGCGGCCGGCGTTCATGGCGCTGATGAGCAGCGCGACGAGTGCAGCGAGAGCTACGGTGAAGTAGAAGAGGATTCGAGCCATAAAAAGAAAAGGCTGAAGGCTGTAGGCTGTAGACCGTAGCCAGAAAAAGAGTTTCTTAACTCCGCCTCTGGCTACAGCCTACAGCCAACAGTCTACAGCCTCTTCTTAGTCTCTTATGGGGCTGCCGGCGCCGTCGTTGACGCGCTCGCGCAGATCCTTGCCGGGCTTGAAGTGCGGCACGTACTTGCCGGAGAGCGCGACGGTCTCGCCGGTCTTCGGATTGCGGCCCTGCCGCGGCGGCCGGAAGTGCAGCGAAAAGCTGCCGAAGCCGCGGATCTCGATGCGACCGCCCTGGGCCAGCGCGTCGCTCATGATCTCGAGGATCTGCTTGACCGCCAGCTCGACGTCCTTGGCGGGCAGGTGCTTCTGCTTCGCTGCAATGAGCTCGATGAGTTCCGATTTGGTCATGCGCTCGGGCCCGTTGTTCTTGTTCGAAAGGCCGTGGGCAGCCAGGCGGCAGCCCACGGCTTCCGGTTAGTTGTCCCCGCCTCCGATGTGCTCCTTCAGCAGGTCGCCGAGGCTCGTGCCGCTGGAGGTCTCGCCGGTGCGGTAGTTCTGCACCGCCTCGGCCTCCTCGTGGATCTCCTTCGCCTTGATCGAGAGCGCAATCGTGCGGCTCTTGCGATCCACGTTGGTGAACTTCGCCTCGACCTCGTCGCCGACCTTCAGCACCGTGCGCGCGTCCTCGACGCGGTCACGCGACAGCTCGGAGGCGCGCAGGTGACCTTCGACGCCACCGCCCAGGTCGATGATCGCGCCCTTGGCGTCGACCTCGCGCACCGAGCCCTTGACGATCGAATTCTTCGGATGCTCGGCGATCCAGGCCGAGAACGGGTCCTTGGCGAGCTGCTTGATGCCGAGCGAAATGCGCTCGCGCTCCGGATCGATCGACAGCACCATCGCCTCGACCTGCTGACCCTTCTGGTAGTTGCGCACGGCTTCTTCGCCGGGGACGTCCCAGGAGATGTCCGACAGGTGCACCAGGCCGTCGATGCCGCCCGTCAGCCCGATGAAGATGCCGAAGTCGGTGATCGACTTGATCTGGCCCGTGACCTTGTCGCCGCGGTTGAAGTTGTCGCTGAACTCCTTCCACGGATTCGCCTGGCACTGCTTGATGCCCAGCGAGATGCGGCGGCGCTCCTCGTCGATGTCGAGCACCATCACCTCGACTTCCTGGCCGATGTGCACGACCTTCGAGGGGTTCACGTTCTTGTTGGTCCAGTCCATCTCGGACACGTGCACCAGGCCCTCGACGCCTTCCTCGATCTCGACGAAGCAGCCGTAGTCGGCGATGTTCGTGACCTTGCCGAACAGGCGCGTGCCGGTCGGATAGCGGCGGCCGATCTGCTGCCACGGGTCGTTGCCGAGCTGCTTGATGCCCAGCGACACGCGCTGGCGCTCGCGGTCGAACTTGAGGATGCGCACGTCGATCTCGTCGCCGACGTTGACCACTTCCGACGGATGCTTGACGCGCTTCCACGCCATGTCCGTGATGTGCAGCAGGCCGTCGATACCGCCGAGGTCGACGAACGCGCCGTAGTCGGTGAGGTTCTTGACCGTGCCCTTGATGACCGCACCTTCCTGCAGCTTCTCGAGCAGCTCGGTGCGCTCGGCGCTGTATTCCTGCTCCACGACCGCGCGGCGCGACACCACCACGTTGTTGCGCTTCTGGTCGAGCTTGATGACCTTGAACTCGAGCGTCTTGCCTTCGAGGTAGGACGGATCGCGCACCGGGCGCACGTCGACGAGCGAGCCGGGCAGGAACGCCCGCACGAAATCGATCTCGACGGTGAAGCCGCCTTTGACGCGGCCGTTGATGATGCCCTTGACGATTTCCTGCTTCTCGAACGCCTGCTCCAGGCGCGACCAGGTGCGGGCGCGCTTGGCCTTCTCGCGCGACAGGCGCGTCTCGCCGTTGCCGTCCTCGACGCTGTCGAGCGCGACTTCCACGTCGTCGCCGACGGCGACTTCGATCTCGCCGCGGTCGTTCTTGAACTGATCGACGGGGATGACGGCTTCGCTCTTCAGACCCGCATTGACGAGCACTACGTCGGGTCCGACTTCCACGACGCGTCCGGTCAGGATCGCGCCGGGCTTGATCTTCTGGGAGGCCAGGCTTTCTTCGAAAAGTTGCGCAAAACTCTCGGTCATGAGTACTTCCGGGGTCGCTTGCGACCCGCTATCCCTCAC
>DATBKP010000015.1:0-80118 GCA_036555785.1 Steroidobacteraceae bacterium | reverse complement strand
GAGAGGATGCCCATGCGTTCGAGTGTGAACAGGAAACCGCGACATTCCGTGGACAACCGCGACAGCTCGCCGTCGCTGAACACGCGGAACGCGGGACCACTCCCGGCAAGCGGCATGGCATCGCGCACACACGCGAGATCGGCCAGCCAGTCGAGCGCGCGTTCCACGTTCTGATGGGCGAAGCCCGCGCCTTCGAGATGACGCGCCAGATCGTCCCGCTCGGGTACCTCGGGCACCTCGTCGAGCATGTAGCGATCGAAAACGTAGATCAGAATGTCGAGAACGCTGCCAGTCATCATCTTGAGCCGGTTTTCATCATGGCAGTCGGCCATACCGGCCGCCCGCATGAGGCTTGATTCGCCCCTGGAGCTCGAGAATCAGCAACATCGACGCGACCGAATCGCCCGGAAAGCCGGTGCGGGAGACGAGAACATCAATGCTTGCGGGTTCGAAGCCGAGCGCATCTAACAGGATTTCATAGGCTTTGTCCAATACCGGGCCGGCAGTGGCCGCGTTGCACTGTGTCGGAACAGCCGCTTGCAGTGCGGGCGACAGCACTCCGGCGAGCGCGCGCAGCTCGGCAAAAATATCGTCGGCGGTCTCGACCAGCTTCGCGCCCTGTCGGATGAGCTGATGGCAGCCGCGCGTCAGCGGGTTGTGAATCGAGCCGGGAATGGCGAACACCTCGCGGCCTTGCTCGGCCGCGAGCCGGGCGGTGATCAGCGAGCCGCTGCGCACTGCCGCTTCCACCACCAGCGTGCCGAGCGCGAGTCCGCTGATGATGCGATTGCGGCGCGGGAAGTTGCTCTTGAGCGGCGGCGTGCCGAGCGGAAATTCGCTGACCAGCGCGCCGTTTGCTGCGATCCCCGCCGCGAGCGCGCTGCTCGCAGGCGGATAGTCGATGTCCAGCCCGGTGCCGCAGACCGCGACGGTGCGCCCACCAACATCGAGTGCGCCCTGGTGAGCGGCCGTGTCGATGCCCACGGCCAGTCCGCTGGTGATCCCGAGTCCGCAGCGTGCAAGGTGCGCCGCGAAGCTCGCTGCGTTGTCGCGGCCGCCCGCGGTGGGATTGCGCGAACCGACGATTGCCAGCTGCGGCAGCGACAGCGCGCTGAGATCGCCGCGCACGAACAGGCCGACCGGCGCATCGCTCAGTTCTGCGAGCAGCCGCGGATAGTCGGTTGAGTCGAGCGGCACGAAGTGATGCGCCTCGCGTTCGAGCCAGCGCAGCTCGGCGTCGATCGCGGCATCGCGTTCGCGATTAGCGTGCGGCGACAGCGAGAGCGGGACCGAAGATTCGGCGAGTACGGCTTCGGCGGAGCCGAGGCGCTCGAGCAGAGGGCGCAGCACGCCGGCATGCAGCCCGGGCGCGTGCGTGAGGGTCAGCCAGGAGCGGAGTGACGAAGGCGGCACGGATGACGATCGTCACCCGTGCCGCTCAGTTCAGGGACGGCAGTTTCTTACGGATTCCCCGCCAAATCGCCCTGGCGGATCTCGTGCGAGGTTTCCATCACGAGCGCGTAGCTCATGCGGTCGAAGGACTTGAACACCATGGCGAGGCCGATGCGCTCGTCCGGCAGCCGCACCGACTTGCCCCAGCCGCGCGACGTGCTGTGGCTGGTCGCGGTCATGCCGCCCTTCGAATAGCTGTCGCGGGTCACGCCGCCGGCCTGGCTGATCGCCAGGACGTGTCCCGGCTCGAGCCCGGCGCGCTGGCCGCGATTCAGTGCGATCACCTGGTACTGGCCCATGCGCGTGTGGTCGCGCACGGCGATCACTCGCGCCTTCACGTCCGACGCCGGCGCATGCGGCACGAAGTCGACGTTCACGTCGACCGACTCGGGGAACAGCTTGTCGCCTTGCAGCGCCTCGCGCGATGTATCGGTCAGCACCAGCTTGGCCGGATCGCCGGTCGTGGCGACCGGGCCGGAGCCGACGTACTGCCCCGAGTAGCCGAGCAGATCGCCGTCCTCGGGGTCGTACAGTTTTTCATCGACGTGGATGATGCTGTAACGCGAATCCGCGGCGGCGCTGCCGATGCCGCGGGCATAGATCTCGTTGCCCGCGCCCGCGATCACGTGACCGTCGCGCATCGCGACCACGTACGGCGCGCTCTTGACCTGCGAGTTGTCGAGCAGCGTCGGGCGGCCCATGAAGCTCGCGATCACGTCATACGGAATCGCGGTGACCGCCTGGCTCAGCGGCTCGCGACGGACCTCCGGGGACAGGCGCTTGCCGCCGCCGCCCTCGGTGCCGCCGCCGCGCTCGGCGAGCGTGACGCGCGGCTGGCCGTCGACGTACACGAGCTTGAGCACGTCGCCCGGATAGATCAGGTGCGGATTCTGCACCTGCGGGTTGACGTACCAGATCTCGGGCCAATACCAGGGATCGCGCAGGAACACCTTGGAGATGTCCCACAGCGTGTCGCCGGTCTTGACCACGTATTGGTCCGGAGCGTCGGCCGTCAGCGGGATGTTGCTGCCGGTGGCGATGGTGCGCTGACTATCCTGTGCGGTGGAGCTGACAGGAAGCAGACCCGTGGTGACAGTCGTGGCGGCGACCAGGGCGAGGACGATCGCCGGACGGATGGGCAGATTCGCGGTCTTCATGCGCCGAACAAGCTCCTGATCGGTTGCGGCCGGATTCCAGCCGTATAATCTCGCCGCGTGGTGCGTGCGGCAGCGCAGGCGGTTCGCCCAGGATTCGCCGAGACTGTTGCGACGCGGTAAGCACCGTCGGCAGCCTCTGCGAGGCCGATATTAAGTTCAACTGCGACCTAACTTTAGCAGCACCTTTGCAGCGATTGCACGAATTGGGTTCTTTATAGCGACGTGGTTCTCAGTTTGCCTCGCGCGCCTCGCGGTGCGTGGTGTGAAGAGTATGGGAATGGGCTGATTTCCGTCATGGCACTGCTTCAAATTCTGGAATTTCCCGACCCGCGACTGCGCACCCGCGCCCAGCCGGTGACGCAGGTGGACGCGGCCCTGCGCACGCTCGTCGACGACATGTTCGAGACGATGTACGCGGCGCCGGGCATCGGCCTGGCGGCGACGCAGGTCAACGTGGCGAAGCGGCTGCTGGTGATCGACATCAGCGAGAAGCGCGAGCAGCCGCTGGTACTGATCAACCCGGAGATCCTGGCGCGCGAAGGCGTCGAGGAAACGGAGGAAGGCTGCTTGTCGGTGCCGGGCGTGTTCGACAAGGTGACGCGCGCCGAGAGGATCCACGTGCGAGCGCTGGGCCGCGACGGCAAGCCGTTCGAAATGGAGGCCGACGGGCTGCTCGCGGTCTGCATCCAGCACGAGATCGATCACCTGGACGGCAAGCTGTTCGTCGACTACCTGTCCGAGCTCAAGCGCACGCGCATCCGCAAGAAGCTGGAGAAGGAGCGCAAGGACCGCGCCCCGGGCAGCGCGCGTTCCGCGCCGAAAGCGCTCTGAAGAACTCCCTGTCCATCGTCTTCGCCGGCACGCCGGAGTTCGCAGTGCCGGCGCTCGCGGCGCTGCTGCGCTCGCCGCACCGGATCGTCGCCGTCTACACGCAGCCCGACCGTCCTGCGGGGCGCGGTCAGCAGGTCGCTGCCAGCGCCGTCAAACAATGCGCGCAACGCCACGGCGTCCCGATCGAGCAACCGGCGACGCTCAAGGATCCTGCCGCCGTCGGCCGCTTGCAGCAGTGGTCGGCCGATCTCATGGTCGTCGCCGCGTACGGCTTGCTGCTTCCGCAAGCGATCCTGCAAACGCCGCGGCTCGGCTGCATCAACATTCACGCCTCGTTGTTGCCGCGTTGGCGTGGCGCTGCGCCGATCCAGCGCGCGATCGCCGCCGGCGATGGCCACAGCGGCGTGACGATCATGCAGATGGAAGCCGGGCTCGACACCGGACCGATGCTGCTCGCGCGCACGATTCCGCTCGCGTCGCGCGAGACCGCGGCCACGCTGCACGATCGTCTCGCTGAGCTCGGCGCACAGGCGTTGCTCGACGCGCTCGATGAGATCGCGCTCGGCAAGGCGACACCGCGCGCGCAGCCCGCTGCGGGCGTGACCTACGCGGCAAAGATCCGCAAGGAGGAGGCGTCGATCGATTGGTCGCGCTCCGCTGCGGAGCTCGACCGGCAGGTTCGTGCCTTCAATGCATGGCCGGTCGCAGAGACGCGGTGGAACGGACAACAGTTGCGAGTGTGGGAAGCGGAGCCGGTCGCGTCAGCGGCGACGGCCGTTCCCGGCGAGGTGCTCGCCACCAGCGCGGCGGGTATCGATGTCAGCACGGGCAACGGCGTGCTGCGGCTGACGCGCGTGCAGGTTGCTGGTCGCAAAGCGCTGTCCGCGGCAGAGTTTCTCAGAGCGCATCGGCTCGACGGCGCGGTGCTCAGATCGTGAGCCGCTCCGCCGCAGCTCGTGCCGAGGCCGCAAGGATCGTTGCGGAAGTCGCAACGCGCGGCCGCTCGCTAGACGCCGCGCTGTCGTTCGATCCGCAGGCGACGCGCCAGGAGCGCGGTCTGATCCGCGCGCTGGCCTACGACAGCATCCGCTGGTATCTGCGACTCGACGCGCTGCTCGTGCGGCTGCTCGCACGTCCCGGACAGAAGCTCGATCCTGACGTGCGCGCACTCGCGATCGTCGGTTTGTGTCAGCTGCTTTACACGGACATTCCTGCGCACGCGGCCGTCGCCGAAACAGTCGAAGCAGCACGCCCGCTCGGCCATGCTCGCGCAGCCGGATTGATCAATGCTGTCCTGCGACGTTGTCAGCGCGAGCACGCGCAGCTATCCGCGCAGATCGATCGCGACAACGCAGTGCGCACCGCACATCCTCGCTGGCTCGTGGACGCGCTCGCCGCCGATTGGGGCGAGCAGTCGCAGGCGATTCTCGACGCGAACAATCAACGTCCGCCGTTCTGGATACGGGTGAATCGCCGGCGCACGACCGGCACGCAATATCGGAACCGTCTTGCGGCCAGCGGAATCGCAATAGCGGACAGCAAGTACGAGGACGAGGCGCTGCTGCTCGCGGACGCGCTGGACGTCGCGGAGCTGCCGGGATTCGCCGCCGGCGAGGTCTCGATTCAGGACGCGGCTGCGCAGCTCGGCGCGCGCCTGGTCGCACCGCTTGCGGGTCAGCGGGTGCTCGATGCCTGCGCTGCGCCCGGGGGCAAGACCGGACACTTGCTGGAGCTGCAACCTGAACTTGCGCAGCTGGTCGCGGTCGATGTTTCTTCCGAGCGCCTGACGCGGATCGACGACAACCTGCGCCGCCTGGGATTGTCGGCGACGCTGGTGGCCGGCGATGCAGGCAGGCCGGCCGACTGGTGGGACGGGCGGCCTTTCGAGCGGATCCTGCTCGACGTGCCGTGCTCGGCCACCGGCGTCATCCGGCGCCATCCGGACATCAAGCTGTTGCGCCGGCCGGAGGACATCGCAGCGCTCGCGGCCAGGCAGTTGCAACTGCTGCAAGCGCTGTGGGCGTTGCTTGCGCCGGGCGGGCGGCTCATCTACGCCAGCTGCTCGGCGCTGCAGGCCGAAACCACCGAGGTGGTGCGGGCATTTATTGCGACCGGCGCGCCGGTGCGCGAGGCAGCGCCGCCCGTGCGGATCGCGGCAGGGACAGCCGGCATGGACGGCTTTTATTATGCTTGCCTAGAAAAAACCCCGGACGAAGACCAAGGACAGTGAGTGGCTGCGAGCCTGACGTTTAGTCGCGAAGCGCGAGTTCGCCCCGGTGTGCGACGCGGGCCGGCAGCATTCCAGCTGCTGTTCGCGCTCGTCTGCGCCGGCTTGTGCTACGCGCCGGCCGGCTGGGCGCAGGGCCGCTTCGAGATCCGCTCCGCGTACGTCGAGCGCGCCGAAGGCGTGTACCAGCTCAATGCCACGCTCGACTTCGAAGTCGTCGAGGGCGCGCGTGCAGCCATCCGCGACGGCGCTCCTTTTACTCTGCACCTGGAAATCGTGGTCCGGCGCGAGCGCTCGTACTGGCTCGACGAGGTGGTGGCGACGCTCGACCAGAGCTATGAGCTGGTCTATCACGCGCTCAGCGACCGCTACCTGGTGCGCAACCTGAACAGCGGCGAGCAGGTTTCGTACGCGACGCTCGACGCCGCCATCGACTCCTTGCGGGTCATCAGCAATCTGCCGATCCTCGACCAGGCGCTGGTGCACCCGGAGCGCCGCCACGAGATCAGCCTGCGCGCCAGCCTGGACGTGCGCACCATGCCGGACACCTTGCGCTTCATCCTGTTCTGGTCGGACGATTGGCGTCAGCGCAGCGAGTGGTACACATGGTCCCCGCGGCTCTGAAGCGGACGCTGGTTTCGATCCTGGTCCTGATCGGCTCGG
This sequence comes from Steroidobacteraceae bacterium, assembly GCA_036555785.1. Classification (GTDB taxonomy): domain Bacteria; phylum Pseudomonadota; class Gammaproteobacteria; order Steroidobacterales; family Steroidobacteraceae; genus Steroidobacter. Next base: position 73,788 of record DATBKP010000015.1, on the reverse strand, counting down.
GACTGTGGGTCGCCGCACTCCTCATCATGGCGCAGACGGTGCAGCAGTCGGCGCACTTCAGCGACCTGCATCCGTTCATCGTCGGCGTCAACGTCGCGGGCCTGCTGGTGCTGCTCATCCTGATCGGCGGCCGCGTCGTGCAGCTGATCCGCGACTGGCGTAAGCGTGTCGTCGGCTCACGCCTCGAAGCGCGCATGGTGTGGATGTCCGCGACGCTGGCGATGGCGCCGCTGCTGCTGGTGTTCTACTTCTCAGTCGTTTTCCTCAATCGCGGCATCGACAGCTGGTTCCACGTCGAGATCCGCGAAGGCCTGCAGGACGCGCTGACGCTGTCGCGCGCCGCGCTCGACCTGCGGATGCGCGAGTACATGACGCGCACGCGCGAGATCGCCAACGACCTGGCGTCGCGCGACGATCCGGTCGCGACCCTCGACGAGGCGCGGCAGAAGAGCGAGGCGATCGAGCTGACTCTGCTCGGTACCAACCGCCGCATCCTCGGCACCAGCTCGGAGCGCTTCGGCCAGATCGTGCCGCCGCGGCCGAGCGACGAGATGGTCATGCAGTCACGGCACGAGTACGTGACGCTCGATCCGGTCGCGGGCGGCGGCTTCCTCGTGCGCACCGCCGTGCAGGTGCCGCTGACCTCGCCCGGCGACGAGCCGCGCATGCTCGAGGCCGTCTACCCGGTGGAGCGCCGGCTCGGCGAGCTCGCCGACACGGTGGAGTCCGCCTATCAACGCTACGGCGAGAAGGCGCGACTGCGCGAGCCGCTGAAGATCAGCTTCACGCTGACGCTGACCCTGGTGCTGTTGCTGTCGTTGTTCGCAGCGTTGTACGGCGCCTTCTGGGCCGCGCGGCGCCTGGTGCGTCCGATCCAGGATCTGGTCGCCGGCACGCGCGCGGTCGCGAAAGGCGACTTCGACATGCGCCTGCCGCTCACCTCGCACGACGAGATGGGCATCCTGGTGCATTCGTTCAACGACATGACCAAGCGCCTGGCGCGCGCGCGCGAAGAGACCCGCCGCAGCCAGCACGCGGTCGAGGCAGAGCGGGCCAATCTCGCAGTCATCCTGGCGCGCCTGTCCACCGGAGTCATTTCGCTGGAGCCGGATCGCACCGTGCGCACGGCGAACCAGGCGGCCTGCACGATTCTCGGCGCGGACGGCGACAGCGTGATCGGCAAGCCCCTCGCGGAAGCCGGCAAGGGCAGCTCGCTGTTCGAGCAATTCGACGCCGCGTGCTGCGCGCACCTCGACGCGGGCCAGACCGAGTGGCGCGAGCAGCTGGTGCTGCAGGCGGAATCCGGCCGCCGCATCCTGATGTGCGCCTGTACCACGCTGTCGGGCGAGGACCGCAGTCCGGGCGGCTTCGTCATCGTGTTCGACGACATCACCACGCTGCTGCAGGCACAGCGCGATGCCGCCTGGGGCGAGGTCGCACGCCGCCTGGCGCACGAGATCAAGAATCCGCTGACGCCGATCCAGCTGTCGGCGGAGCGCATCCGGCGCAAGCTCCTCGGCTCGATGAACGAGGGCGAGGCGCAGATGCTCGATCGGGCCACGCACACCATCGTGCAGCAGGTCGAGGCCATGAAGGAGATGGTGAACGCGTTCAGCGAATATGCGCGCGCGCCGGAAATGGATGTGTCACGCTTCGACCTGAACCAGCTCATCGCCGAGGTCGCCGAGCTGTACCGCGCGGGCAGCCGCGAGACCGGCCGGACTGCCCGGCCGAAGCTCAAGCTGGATCCCGCGCTGAGCGAGATCGAGGCCGACCGCGGGCGCCTGCGGCAGATCATTCACAATCTGCTTGCCAACGCCATCGAGGCATTGGAAGGTGCACGGGATCCGGAGATCCGCGTCGAGACGCGGCTGGTCGAGCGGCCGAACGGACGGCTCGCCGAGATCATCGTCGAGGACAACGGCCCGGGCTTCCGGCCCGACGTCATCGGCCAGGTGTTCGATCCGTACGTGACCACCAAGCCGAAAGGCACCGGCCTCGGGCTTGCGATCGTGAAGAAGATTGTCGAAGAACATGGCGGCCGAATCGAAGCCGACAACGCGCGGACCGGCGGCGCGCGCGTGCGGATCGAGCTGCCGCTCGCCGCCGGCGTCCGCACCGGGCCGACGCGGGAGCGGCGTCCGGGAGCGAGGAGGGAACGTGCATGAGCGCAGCGCGCATACTGGTCGTCGACGATGAATCCGAGATCCGCGGGCTCCTGAAGGAGATCCTCGCGGACGAAGGCTACGAGGTGGACGTCGCCGCCGACGCATCCGAGGCGCGCGCCATCCGCACGCAGCACGATCCGGACCTGGTGCTGCTCGACATCTGGATGCCGGATACCGACGGCATCACGCTGCTGCGCGAATGGGCCCAGCCGAACGGCGCGTCCTGCCCGGTCGTCATGATGTCGGGCCACGGCACGGTCGAGACCGCCGTCGAAGCGACGCGGCTCGGCGCGTTCGATTTCGTCGAGAAGCCGTTGTCGCTGGCGAAGCTGCTGCGCACCGTCGAGCGCGCGCTCGATTCCGGGCGCAATCGCCGCCAGTCCGGCCGCTCGCTGGTGCCGCCGCTGATCGCGCCGGTCGGCAAGAGCCGCGCCATGCACGCGCTGCGCGAGCAGGCCCAGCAGATCGCTCCGCACTCCACGCCGGTGCTGATCGTCGGCGAGCCCGGCTCCGGGCGCGAATCGTTCGCGCGCTACATTCATTCGCTGAGCCCGCGCTCGATCGGACCGTTCGTGCAGCTGGTCGCGACCGGCGTCAGCGATGAAGGCGCCGCAGCGGCATTGCACGGCACCGAGGACGCGAGCGGCATTCACGCGGGAGTGTTCGAGCAGGCGGCCGGCGGCGTGCTCTTCATCAATGGCATCGAGGATCTGCCGCAGAAGGCGCAGGGTCTGCTCGTCGCCGCACTGGAGGCGCAGACGTTCACGCGCGTCGGCGGCGCGACGCCGGTGAAGTCCAACGTGCGCATCATCGCGTCGGCGACGGCGCGCTTCTTGAACGCGGACGACGGCTCCGGCGTGCGCATGGAACTGGTGTCGCGCCTGAACGTGATCACGTTGCAGGTTCCGCCGTTGCGCGAGTACGCGCAGGACGTGCCGGACCTGCTGCGTTACTACGTCGACCGGCTGGTCGACGAGCAGCATCTGCCGTTCCGCCGTTTCGGCGTCGCGGCGCAGAACCGCCTGCGCAACTATCCGTGGCCCGGCAACGTGCGCGAGCTGCGCAACCTCGTGCAGCGGCTGCTGATCATGGGCGGCGAAGAAGAAATCCGGCTCGAGGAGATCGAGCGCGAGCTCGCCGCGCATACGCCGACCAACGAGCCGCTGGTGAAGCAGGATCTGCTGGCGTTGCCGTTGCGCGAAGCGCGCGAGCACTTCGAGCGCGCCTATCTGCAGCAGCAGCTGATCCTGTGCAACGGCAAGGTGGGTCAGCTAGCCAAGCGCGTCGGCATGGAACGCACGCACCTGTATCGCAAGCTGCGCTCGCTCGGCGTGGACTTCAGGCAGCTCGCGGAAGACTAGCTGCATGACGCGGTTCATCGAAGTGAGCCACGTCATCGAGCCGGGCATGGTGACCTATCCCGGCTTGCCGGTGCCGCAGGCCGAAGTCTTCGTCGATCACGACAGCTCGCGCGAGCGCTACCAGAACAAATCCGAGTTCCTCATCGCGTCGCTGCACTTGTGCGGCAACACGGGGACGTACGTCGACTCACCGCTCCACCGCTACCGTGGCGCAACCGACCTGGCCGGCCTGCCGCTCGAACGCGTGGCAAGCGTGCCGGTGCGCACTTTCGACGCGCGCGAGCTTGGCCGGGCAGTGGGACCCGACATCTTCAAAGGTGTGGACGTGCGGGACGCGGCCGTGCTGGTGAGAACCGACTTCAGTCAGCACTGGCGCACCGAGCGCTATGGCCGCGAGAATCCGTTCCTGACCGCCGCGGCTTGTGAGCTGCTGGTGAGTGCGGGCGCCGCGTTCGTCGGCATCGACTCCGTGAACATCGACGACATGGCGGATCTCGCCCGGCCGGCGCACACGATCCTGCTCCGCGCTGGCATTCCCATCTGCGAGCACATGACGAACCTGGCGGCGCTGCCGGCGCACGGCGGGCGGCTGCATGCAGTGCCGATTGCGTGGCGGGGCGGCGCGACGTTCCCGGTGCGGGCGTACGTCACTCTCCAACCTTGATCACCAACGCATCGATCCGCGCATTCCGCAACTTGCTGCGCGTCTCTTCCAGCTGCTGCAGATTGGTGATCGGGCCGACACGCACGCGATGCCAGGTGTCGCGGTCGATCGTCACTTTCTGGATCTTCGACTCCACGCCCTGCATCGCGATCAGTGCGCGCACGCGGTCGGCGTCGGCGTGGTTGCGGAATGAGCCCGCCTGCAGGATGTAGGCGCCGGGCTTGTCCACCGGCCCGGTGCTCGGACCGGCGACGGGCGCCGAGCCGTCCTCTTCGGGAATGACGACCTCGAACTTCGGCAGCATCTCGTAGAAATCGAACTGCTGTTCGGCGTCCTGCGAGGCCGCAGCCGGCGCGGGCTTGCCGGCCGCGGGTGCTTCATCGCGCGTCACCGGCGGCGCTTCCTGCGCGAGGCGCGCAGCCGGCCGGCGATCGAACAAGTACACGCCGACCGCGACAGCGAGACCGAACGCGAGGCCGACCACGAAGCCGGCGATGCCCGTCAGGCCGCCCGCGCCGCCGCCACGGCTCTTCGAGTTCTTGTAGTCGCGCGCCACTACATCTTCTCCGGCGCCGAGACGCCCAGCAGCTTCAGGCCGTTCTCCAGCACCTGGCGCGTCGCGGCGACGAGGTTGAGCCGTGCGTTGCGCAGCCCGACGTCATCGACGATGAAGGTGTGCGCGTTGTAATAAGTATGGAAGTCGCCGGCCAGGTCGCGCAGATAGTGAGCGAGCTGGTGCGGTTCCAGCGCGCGCGCGGCCGTCTCGAGCAGCTCCGGATAGTAGGTGACGCGCCGGATCAGCGCCTTTTCGTGCGGCTCGGTGAGCCGCGCGACGTTGCGCTCGCCGACCTCACGATCGTGCGTGTGTCCCTTTTCCTGGAGCTGCCGGAACACGCTGCAGACGCGCGCATGCGCGTACTGCACGTAGTAGACCGGATTCTCTTCGCTCTGCGACAGCGCCAGGTCGACGTCGAACACGAACTCCGAATCGGCGCGGCGCGAGATGAGGAAGAAGCGCACGGCATCGCGGCCGACCCATTCAGTCAGCTCGCGCAGCGTGACGTACTCACCGGCGCGCTTGGAGATCTTCACCTCCTCGCCGCCGCGCATGACGCGCACCATCTTGTGCAGGATGTAGTCCGGATAGCCCTGCGGAATGCCCATGTCGAGCGCCTGCAGGCCGGCGCGCACGCGGGCGATCGTGCCGTGGTGATCGGTGCCCTGCACGTTGATGGCGACGCGGAAGCCGCGCTGCCACTTGGTCACGTGATAGGCGACGTCCGGCACGAAGTACGTGTACGTGCCGTCGGACTTGCGCATCACGCGGTCCTTGTCGTCGCCGTACTCGGTGGTCCGCAGCCACAGCGCGCCGTCCTTCTCGTAGGTTCGGCCGCTGGCGACCAGTGCGCTCACCGTCGAGTCCACCTTGCTGTCGCTGTAGAGACTCGACTCCAGGTAGTACACGTCGAAGCGCACGCCGAATTTCTGCAGATCGACGTCCTGCTCGTGGCGCAGGTACGCCACGGCGAAGCGGCGCACCGCGTCGAGATCGTCGGCCTTGCCGGTCGCCTTGACCGCGGCGCCGTCCAGCGCATTGACGGTCTTCTTCGCGAGGAAATCGTCGGCGACGTCCTGGATGTACTCGCCGTTGTATGCGGCTTCCGGCCAGCCCGCCGCGCCCGGCTTGATGCCGCGGGCGCGCGCCTGCACCGAGAGCGCGAGGTTCTGGATCTGCACGCCGGCGTCGTTGTAGTAGAACTCGCGGCTGACCTGGTAGCCCTGCGATTGCAGGAGCGAAGCGAGCGCGTCGCCCAGCGCCGCCTGGCGGCCGTGGCCGACGTGCAGCGGGCCGGTGGGATTGGCGGAGACGAATTCGACCACCGTGCTCGTGCCGGCGCCGCGCTTGTTGTAGCCGTAGGTCGGGCCGAGCGCGAAGATCCGCGACAGCTCCTGCTGATACGCCTGCGCGGAGAGATGGAAGTTGATGAAGCCGGGGCCGGCGATCTCGGCCTTGTCGATCAGCTCGCTCGCCGGCAGCGCCGCGAGGATCGCCTGCGCCAGCTGCCGCGGGTTGCGGCGCGCCGGCTTGGCCAGCTGCAACGCGACGTTCGTGGCGAAATCGCCGTGCGCAGCGTCGCGCGTGCGCTCGATGTCGACGACGGGTCGGACGATGTCGGCGGGGAGGACGTCGGCCGGCAAAGTCGCGAGCGCGGCCTGGACGAGTTGTTCGATCCGATATTTCACGCTGCGAAGTCTATCAGTTGTAGGTCGGGCTTCCGCCCGACTCAACCCAGATCGAGCGCATCTACGTCTATGGACCAGCGTACGCGGCGGGCTTCGGGCAGCGTCTGCAGCGCCGGCAACCACGCACTCATGAACTTCTGTAACGGAGAATGCGTATCCGCGTGCAGCAGGACCTGCGCGCGATAACGGCCCGCGCGTCGTTCCATCGGCGCAGGCGCAGGGCCGAGCAACTGCACGCCGCGCACCTGACGGTCGCGCGCCGCTTCCAGCGCCGCACGCAAGAATTTCATAGGCGCCAGCGCAGTCGCAGCTTCCGCGCGCAGCAACGCGATGCGCGCGAACGGCGGCCACTCGCTCTGCTCGCGCTCCTGCAGCGCGCCGGCAGCGAACGCTTCGTAGCCGCTGGTCAGCAGCAGCTTCAGCAGCGGATGCTCTGGATATTCGGTCTGGATCAGCACTTCGCCGGGCCGCTCCGCGCGGCCCGCGCGGCCGGCGACCTGCACGATCGTCTGCGCCAGCCGCTCGCCGGCGCGGAAGTCGGCGCTGAACAGGCCCTGGTCGGCATTGAGCACGACGACCAGCGTGACACTCGGAAAATCGTGGCCCTTGGTGAGCATCTGCGTGCCGACGAGGATGCGCACCTCCTTGCTGTCGACCCGCGCGAGCGTCGCCTCCAGCTCGCCGCGCCGGCGGATGGCGTCGCGATCGATGCGGGCGAGCGGCGCATCCGGGAACAACTGACGGACTGTTTCCTCGATGCGCTCGGTGCCTTGTCCGACAGGTTTGGCGGGCTGACCGCAGTTGGCGCATGCCTCCGGCACGGATTGCTGCGAGCCGCAGTGATGGCAGATCAGATGATGCGTACGGCCGTGAACCGTCAGGTGCGCGTCGCAGCGCTGGCAATGCGCGGACCAGCCGCAGGCCGGACAGAACAGCACTGGTGCGTAGCCGCGGCGATTCAGGAACAGCATCACTTGACCGCCGGCGTCGAGATGGCGGCGTATCGCGAGTACAGCAGGCGTCGCAATGCCTTGCGTTTCTCCGTGCGCACGCAGATCGATCAGCGCCATGCGCGGCGGCTGCGCGTTCGCCGCACGCTGCGGCAGCCGCGATAGCCACTGCGGTTGGCGTTGTGCCCGGTGCAGGGTTTCCAGCGACGGCGTGGCGGAGCCGAGCACTACCGGAATGCCGAGACGTTGCGCGCGCACGATCGCGAGATCGCGCGCGGAGTAGCGAAAGCCCTCCTGCTGCTTGAATGACGCGTCGTGCTCTTCGTCGACGACGATCAATCCCGGCCGCGCGAGCGGACTGAACACCGCCGAACGGGTGCCGATGACGATGCTGGCACGACCCTCGCGGGCGCTGCGCCACGCCGCGAGCCGGTCGCCGTCGCTGAGGCTCGAATGCAGGACCGCCAGCGGCGCCTCGAACCGAGCGCGGAAACGCGCGATGAGTTGCGGCGTGAGTGCGATCTCGGGCACGAGTACCAGTGCCTGCTCGCCGCGCTCGATGACCGCGGCGATCGCTCGCAGATAGACCTCGGTCTTGCCGCTGCCGGTCACGCCGTAGAGCAGATGGGATGCAAAGCTGCCGAGGGTCCCGCAGATCCGCAGCACAGCTTCTTGCTGCGCGTCGTTGAGTGGCGGGCCGCTGCGCGCTGTCCGAGCTGCGGCCTCGCTGGTGCGCACGCGCTGCGACTGAGCGACGTAGCCGCGCGCTTCCAGTTTGCGCAAGGCCTCCGCAGTGCTCTCGGCCTCGCTCGCGAGCTCGGCAGGTGTCATCTCGCCTGCGCTCGCCAGGGCTTCGACGATCGCACGTAATCGGACCGCGCGCGGTTTCAGCTGCGTTAGTGCCTCGCTCCTGCCCAGCTCGGTCAGCGACCACACAACTGTCTCTTCGTGCAGCGCCGTCCCTGTGCGCAAAGGTGCCGGCATGGCGGCGGCAATGACCTCGCCTACCGGATGGCGGTAGTAGTCCGCCGACCAGAGCAACAGCTGCAGGAGACCCGCATCGAAAGTCGGGTCGGGGTCGACGGGCGCGATCACGGAGCGCAACTTGCCGGCGGGCACGTCGGTCCGGTCGCGGTGGGCCACGACCACGCCGACGATGCGCCGGCGTCCGAACGGCACCCAGACCCGCTGTCCCGGCGCGAGCGGCTGCGCCGGGGCCCGGTAGTCGAAGGTCCGCCGCAGTGGCGTGTCGACGGCGACGGCGAGGATCACGTCGCGCCGCGCTCTATGCACAGAAGCTGTGGACAAGTCTGTGCACGGGTTGGGGTGAATCTGCCCAAGTGCGCAAGCGGCCGGGCAATTCCGGTGTTGGTCATAATTTGTGCGACAAGTCGTTCGCGGACGGTCAACCGTGGCTCCGTTCGAGCGTTGAAGCCTGAAAGCCTTTCTCGCAAGGGTCTGTCCGCATGCCTTCTTCTGCTAGCCTGCGCGCGTTCGCCGCTTCCCTCACCCCCGCGGTGCTGACCCTGGGGTGGGACGGGGACGCACAGCCTGAAGTGGAGGAACCGATTCTGGAGCAGGCGCGGGCACTCGACCGCTTTCTCGCGAGCATCGAGAAACGCGCTTTCCGCATGGCGCGCATCGCCTTGCGGCACGACGAAGATGCTCTCGACAGCGTCCAGGACGCGATGCTACAGCTCGCGCGTCGCTATGGCCGCCGGCCGAGCGAGGAGTGGCGCCCGCTGTTCTATCGCATTTTGCAGAACCGGATTCGCGATTGTCAGCGCCGTCGCCGGGTGCAGGCGCGAATCATGGCGTGGCTGCCCGGCCTGAAGCCGGACGAGGACAGCGGCGCCGACGAGTACGCGGCCGTGCCGGATCGCGGGCCGCTGCCGCCGGAGCAGCTCGCGGCCGACCAGGCCATGCAGACGCTGGAGCGGTCGCTGGCCGAGCTGCCGGGGCGGCAGCAGGAAGCTTTCATGCTGCGCATTTTCGAGGGCCTGGATGTTGCGCAGACCGCTGCGGCGATGGGATGCAGCGAAGGCAGCGTCAAGACACACTATTCAAGGGCCGTGCACACGCTGCGCGAGCAGCTGGGAGTTGCGTGGTGAGCATTTCCAACGAGCCGGGCGACAACGAGCTCGAGCGCAAGGCGCGCACACTGTTCGAGAACAGCGTCGAGCAGCTGGACGCGCGCACGCGCTCCAAGCTCACCCAGGCGCGCAATCGCGCGCTCGATGAGGTGAAAAAGGGTGCCGGGCAGCGGCGCTGGATCTGGGCGCCGATCGGCGGCGCCGCGCTCGCCGCAGTCGCTGCCGTCGTGGTCGTGTCCGGCGGTCTGCGCTCCGGTACCGAGACGGGAGCGCTGGCGCTGGAAGACATCGACATCGTCGCCGACTCCGAGAACCTCGACATGCTCGAGGACGTCGAGTTCTACCAGTGGCTGGACGTTGCACAGGATCCGCACAGCGGCTGAACGATGAGGCCACTGCACGTCGTGTACCTGGTGTTGCTGGCCTGCGCGTGGCCGGCGCAGGCGGCTGAAAAGCTGCCGCCCGTCGACCCGGCATTTCTGGAGTATCTGGCGAACTTCGGCAGCGACGAGGAGGAGGACTGGGCGCTGTTCGTGGACGACGACGAGCCCGCGGCTTCACCGCCGCCTGCCAAGGAGCCGGCGCAGCGTGACGAGAGCAAGACAGAGGCCGCGGCGAAACCCGCGGAGAAGCGATGAAGGTCGTGTCGGTATTGATCATCTGCGGGCTGCTGGCGCTCATGGCGCCGCTGGCGCGTGCAGCCGAGCAGCAAGCCGAAGCCGGCGTCAGCTGGCAGTCGCTGTCGACCCAGCAGCGCCAGTTGCTGGCGAGCTTCGAGTCGAAGTGGGCGCAGCTGCCGCCGCAGCGCCAGGCCAGGCTCGCCCGCGGGTCGCAGCGCTGGCTGACGATGCCGCCCGAGCAGCGTGCGCAGGCCGGCGAGCGGTTCAAGCGCTGGCAGTCGCTCCCGCCGGAGCAGCGCCGTGTCATCCGGCAGCGGTATCAGCAGTTCAAGAAACTGCCGCCGACCGAGCAGGCGCGCATCCGCAAGAACTTCCGTCAGTTCCAGAGCCTCACACCGGAGCAGCGGCGCGAGCTGCGCCAGCGGTTCCGCGATCTGTCGCCGCAGGAGCGTCAGCGGCTGAAAGAGAGATGGCGGCGCTGAGCGGCCACGTCGCCGCGCGCTGCGGCGGCCAGCTCCAATTCTGGATGGGAACGACAGCACCGAGGCACGCGACCGCGAGCGTGAGATCCGTTCGCGGCTGATACACCGCGACCAGCCCGGTTGCCGGGGTCGGTAGACGGACCTGCCACGCCGATCCTTCCACGGCGAGCTCACAGCTGCGCAGCGTTTCCAGCAGAGGCAGATGCAGCGCTTTGGCGAGCGCCTCCTTCACAGTCCACATCGCATAGAAGAGGCGTTCACGCTCGGCTGCCTCGGCCGTCTCCAGCGCACGAGCCTCGGCTGCGGTGAACGCGTTGCGGGCCATCGCCAACGTATCGCGGGGCCGATGCAGCTCCAGGTCGACCCCGATCCGCAGTGACGCTTGCGCGCGGGCGAGCGCGGCGTGTCCGCCGCTATGACTCAGGCTTTCGCTGAGCGGGCCGCGCGTTGAGCGTTGCGCGTGCGCACGCAGCGCGCGGCTGACCGCAAACTCCTGACGCCGGGTCGCCCGTCGCAGGCGCGCCAGGCGGTTGCGCTCCTCTTCCGTGAGCTCAGCAGGATCAAAGTGTTGGGCGGCATCCGGCGTGGCCAGCCACAGCTGCAGGGATTCCATCATAATTCGAGGCTACACCGCTTCATGCCCCACGTTCATGGCCGCCCATTCCGATTTCGCGCCCCAAGCCTCGCCGGTCGAACGGCGGCGGGACGCGTATGTCTGGCGCCTGCTGATGACGGGCACGAGCTTCGTGCTGTTCGGGATCGGCGCCATGGTCGTCGGCGTCGTGCTGCTGCCCCTGGTCAGAATCATTCCAGCCGCGCGGGCGCGCAAGCGCGAACGCGCGCGCACGGTCATGCGTCGCGCCCTGCGCCTGTTCGTCGGCGTGATGCACCGGCTGGGTGTGCTCACCTACGAGTTCCGCGGCCGGGAACGGCTCGGCCGCCCTGGACAGTTGATCGTCGCCAATCATCCCTCGCTCATCGATGTGGTCTTTTTGCTGGCGTTCGTGCCCGGCGCCGGGTGCGTGGTGAAGGCCGGACTCTGGCGCAATCCGCTCACGCGCGGCGCCGTGACGCTGGTGGAATTCATTCGCAACGACTCGACCGCGGACATGATCGCGGCCGCGGCCGGCGCGCTGCAGGCCGGGCAGGCCCTGATCTTTTTTCCGGAAGGCACGCGCACCCGTCCGCGACAGCCGCTGGCCTTCCACCGCAGCGGCGCGAATATTGCCCTGCGCGCCGCTGCCAGCGTCACGCCGGTATACATCCGCGTCGAGCCGACCACGCTCACCAAAGCCGAGCCCTGGCACCGGATTCCGCCGCGCCGTCCGCATTTCGCGCTGATCGTCGGCGAGGACCTGGATTTGCGGGCTTACCGCGGCGCGCCGCTGCCGCTCGCCTCGCGCGAGCTGAACGAGCGGCTGCAGGAGCAGTTCGAGGCGCAACGGGAGCGCCCGGCCTGTTAAACTGCGCCCCGCTTGGCAGAGTGTCGGGCTAAAGCCCGACCTACAAAAAATCTGACGTAGGTCGGGCTTAAGCCCGACAGCACTAGCAATGCAATCGCACGATGAAATCCTCGAGCGCATCCGCGCCACGCTGGTACAGCTGTTTCAGCTCGACGCCGCCGACATCACGCCCGCAGCGCGGCTGTACGAGGACCTGGAGATCGACAGCATCGACGTCGTCGATCTGATGGACGAAGTCCAGCGCCATACCGGCCGCAAGGTCACCCCGGAGGATTTCCGCTCGGTGCACACCGTCGGCGACCTGGTGGCGGTCATGCAGCGGCTGCTGCATGCGTGAGAATGGCTGAACCGGTCTTCGCGCCGTGCGTGGTCATTCCCGTTTACAACCACGAGCACGCGATCGGGGCCGTCGTCTCCGCAATCCGCGCGCAGGACATACCGGTGGTGCTCGTCGATGACGGCAGCAGCCCCGCCTGCGCCGACGTGCTGCAACGGTTGAGCGCGACGCCCGACGTGATGCTGGTGCGGCACGATCGCAATCGAGGTAAGGGAGCTGCCGTCAGCACCGGTCTGCACACGGCACGCGAGCGCGGCTACACGCATGCCGTGCAGATCGACGCCGATGGCCAGCACACAGTGAGCGACGTGAGCCGTTTCGTGGACGAGGCCCGGCAGCATCCGCAGGAAGTGATCTGCGGACGGCCGGTCTTCGACGCCAGCATCCCGCGCTCGCGTTACTACGGCCGCTACCTGACGCACAGCCTGGTCTGGCTGGAGACGCTGTCGTTCGAGCTGATCGACACGATGTGCGGCTTCCGCGTCTATCCGCTGGGCGCCACGCTCGCCTTGCTCGAGCGCACCGGCGTCGGTCCACGCATGGATTTCGATACGGAGATACTCGTGCGGCTGCACTGGAGCGGTCTCAAGACCCGCTGGCTCGCGACGCGGGTGCAGTATCCGACCGATGGCGTCTCGCACTACCGGATGTTCCGCGACAATGTGCGCATGACGCTCCTGCATATCGGCCTGCTGCTCGGCATGCTCGTGCGCCTGCCGCTGCTGTTGTGGCGCAAGGTCAATGCGTAAGCAGGGCGTGATCGACGCGACCGTCGAGGCCGTCGTGGCATTTCACGACGTGGACGTCGCCGGCGTCGCCTGGCACGGTCACTACCTGAAGTATCTGGAGAATGCGCGCTGGGCGCTGATGCAGCGCCTGGATTTCGGCCTGGACGCGATGATCGCGTCGGGCTACGCCTGGCCCATCGTCGAGGCGCACGTGAAGTACGTGCGCGTGGCGCGCTTCGGCGACCGGTTGACCGTTCAGGCTTCACTGGTCGAGTGGCAAAACCGCCTGACCGTTCATTACCTGGTGACGAATGCGGCGACGACGGAACGCGTCGCGCGCGCCAAGACCGTGCAGGTCGCCGTCGAAGCGAGCAGCGGTGTGCTGCAGTTCGCGACGCCGGCGGTGCTGCTGGAGCGCGTGGCCGCCGCAACGAGAGGTGTTTAAGTGGAAAGACGAGATGTGATCGTGATCGGCGCCGGCCCGTCCGGCGCGATCGCCAGCGCGCTGCTGAAACGGCGCGGCTGGGACGTAGTGGTGCTGGAGGCGCAGCGCTTCCCGCGCTTTTCGATCGGCGAGAGCCTGCTGGCGCACTGCCTGGATTTCGTCGAAGAGGCGGGCATGATGCCGGCAGTCGAGGCCTACGGCTTCCAGTTCAAGAACGGCGCCGCGTTCGTGCGCGGCGAGGAATACGGCGAGTTCGAGTTCGCCGACAAGTTCACGCCCGGACGCAACTCGACCTTCCAGGTGGAGCGCGCGAAGTTCGACACGCTGCTGGCCAATGAGGCGGCGAAGCAAGGTGTCGACGTGCGCTACGAAGTGCGCGTCGGTGCCGTCACCGCCGGGCCCGAGCCGCGCGTGCACGCCATCGAGGCCGGCGGGCGCGAGTACGACATCGCGGGCCGCTTCATTCTGGACGCGAGCGGCTTCGGTCGCACGCTGCCGCGGCTGCTGCAACTGGAGACGCCGTCGAATTTCCCGGTGCGCAACGCAGTGTTCACGCATCTCGCCGACCGCATCCCGGACGGCGCCTTCGATCGCAACAAGATCCAGGTGGTGGTGCATCCGCAGGCGCGCGACGTGTGGTACTGGCTGATTCCGTTCCCGCAGGGCCGCTGCTCGCTCGGCTGCGTTGCCGCCAAGGAATTCTTCGACGCCCAGCCCGCGGATCTCGAGCAACGCCTGCGCAAGCTGGCGGGCGAGGAGCCGTTCCTGGCGCGGCTGCTGGCGAATGCGCAGTGGGACACGCCGACGCGCGAATTGTCGGGATACGCTGCCAACGTGCGCGCCATGCATGGTGAGGGTTTCGCGCTGCTGGGCAACGCCGCGGAGTTTCTCGATCCGGTGTTCTCGTCCGGCGTCACGATCGCGATGCGTTCCGCCAGCATGGCGGCGGGCTGCCTGGATCGGCAGCTGCGCGGCGAGAAGGTGGATTGGCAGTCGGAGTTCGAAGAGCCGCTGCGCAAGGGCGTGGACACGTTCCGTGCCTACGTGCGCGCGTGGTACGACGGGCGCTTTCAGGACATCATGTTCGCCAAGACCCAGCCGCCCGGCGTGCGCCGCATGATCTGCTCGATCCTCGCGGGGTATGCCTGGGACGAGACCAACCCGTTCGTCGCCGATCCGGAGAGGCGTCTGCAGATGGTCGCGGAGCTGTGCGCAGCGTGAGTGCTGTTCTTGTAACCGGTTCGAGCCGCGGTATCGGCCGCGCGATTGCCGTGCGTGCGGCGGCGGCGGGATTCGATGTCGTCGTCCACTGCCGCTCGCGCCGCGAGCAGGCGGAGGCCGTCGCGAGAACGGTCATCTCAGCAGGCCGTCATGCTCGTGTGCTCCAGTTCGACGTCACGGACCGGGCAGCCTGCGCCGAGGCACTCACCGCGGACATGGCTACTCACGGGGCGTACTACGGCGTGGTTTGCAACGCCGGCGTGCATTCCGACGCCGCGTTCCCGGCCATGAGCGGCGAGCAATGGGACGGAGTGCTCAGCGCCAACCTCGACGCCTTCTACAACGTGCTGCAACCTGTGATCATGCCGATGGTGCGGCGGCGGGCGCCCGGCAGGATCGTGACGCTGTCGTCGGTCGCCGGGGTGCTCGGCAATCGCGGCCAGGTCAACTACAGCGCCGCGAAAGCGGGCATCATCGGCGCCACCAAGGCGCTCGCGGTCGAGCTGGCGAAGCGGCAGATCACGGTCAACTGCGTGGCGCCGGGCCTGATCGAGACGGAAATGGTCGACGAGCACGTGCCGATGGAGGAAATTGTGCAGGCGATCCCGGCGCAGCGCGTCGGTACGGCGGAGGAGGTGGCCGCGGCTGTGGCGTTCCTGCTGTCGGCCGAGGCGTCGTACGTCACGCGACAGGTGCTCGCGGTCAACGGAGGGTTGTGCTGATGAGGCGGGTTGTCGTCACTGGCGTCGGCGGCGTGTGTGCGCTCGGCTCCAGCTGGCCGGAGATCATGCGCGGACTGAGAGCCTGCCGGAACACCATCCGCCGCATGGACGAGTGGGACCGCTACACGGAAATGAACACGCGGCTCGCCGGGCCGATCGCCGCCTTCGCCACACCCTCGCACTGGACGCGCAAGCAGATGCGCAGCATGGGACGCGTCTCGCAGCTCGCCGTGCGCGCCGCCGAGCTCGCGATCGACGACGCGGGCCTCGCCGGCAACCGCGTGATCGCCAGCGGCGAGACCGGCGTCGCCTGCGGCTCGTCCACCGGCAGCACGCCGGACATCAAGGATTTCGCCGCAATGATGATCAGCAACGATGCGAGCGGGCTGAACGCCAACTCGTACGTGCGCATGATGCCGCACACCACCGCTGCCAACATCGGCATCTTCTTCGGCGCGCAGGGCCGGATCATTCCGACTTCGAGCGCCTGCACTTCCGGCAGCCAGGGCATCGGCTACGCATACGAAGCGATCAAGTTCGGACGCCAAACGCTCATGCTGGCGGGCGGCGCCGAGGAACTGTGTCCGACCGAGGCGATGGCGTTCGATACGCTGTACGCCACCAGTCATCGTAACGATGCACCACATACGACGCCGCGTCCCTACGACAGCGATCGCGACGGCCTGGTGATCGGCGAGGGCGCGGCGATCATGGTGCTCGAAGAGCTGGAACATGCGCAGCGCCGCGGCGCGCGCATCCACGCCGAGCTGGTCGGCTTCGGCACCAATTCCGATGGCGTGCACGTCACGAAGCCCGAGGAAGCGACGATGCGCAAGGTGATGGAGCTGGCGCTGCGCGATGCCGGGCTGGAGCCGGGCGCAATCGGCTACGTCAACGGCCACGGCACCGCGACCGAGCACGGCGACATCGCCGAGACGCGCGCCACGGCGTCGCTGTTCGGGCGTGCACCGCTCAGCTCGCAGAAGAGCTATCTAGGTCACACGCTCGGGGCGTGCGGCGCGCTCGAAGCATGGTTCAGCATCGAGATGATGAATGCCGGCTGGTTTGCGCCGA
Source organism: Steroidobacteraceae bacterium (assembly GCA_036555785.1). Classification (GTDB taxonomy): domain Bacteria; phylum Pseudomonadota; class Gammaproteobacteria; order Steroidobacterales; family Steroidobacteraceae; genus Steroidobacter. Next base: position 57,216 of record DATBKP010000015.1, on the reverse strand, counting down.
CGCTCAACCTGGAGAGCATCGATCCGCGCTGCGGCGAGCTCGACTACATCGTCGACGGCGGCCGCGAGTTGAGCACGAGCTACGTCATGAACAACAACTTCGCCTTCGGCGGCGTGAACACCTCGATGATCTTCCGACGGTGGGAGCGCTGAGCGCAGCTCCCGTGTCTTCCTTGCCGTTGCTGGCGCCGGCCGATCCGGCGCGTCCCGTGGCCTGGCTGCAGGGACGAGCAGTGTCGCTCGCGCAGTTCTGCACGCACGTACGGGCGGTCGCGCGGCACCTGCCGCCGTCCGGCTCCATGCTCAACCTCTGCGAGGATCGATACCGGTTTCTGGTCGCGTACGCTGCGGCGCTGGGCGCAGGTCACCCGGTACTGCTGCCGCCGTCGCGCGCCGAACAGGTCGTCGCCGAAGTCGGCAAAGCACACGCGGGCAGCTATCGCCTGCAGGACGAGGACGTCGCGGCGGCCATCGCCGGGCCGCGGCCGGCGCATTCCCGATCGCAACTCGACGTGGATGCGCAGGTTCCCGCGGAACGCACCGTGATGATCGGTTGCACTTCGGGCAGCACCGGTCAACCAAAGGCGTATCCGAAACTCTGGAAGAGCATGCACGGCAGCACCGGGCGCAACGCCGCTGCGATCCGGCACGCGCTCGGAATTGCCGACGACAGCCAGGTTCCCGCGATCGTCGCGACGGTGCCGCCGCAGCACATGTATGGAATGGAGCTCAGCATCCTGCTGCCGCTCATCGGCGGCATGGCCGTGCATGCCGGCCGCCCGCTCTTTCCGGCCGACATCGCGCTGGCGCTCGGCGAGTTACCTGCGCCGCGCGTGCTCGTCAGCACGCCGTTGCACTTGCGCGCGCTAGTTGCATCCTCGCAGGTGTTTCCACCCACCGCGCTCATCATCTCGGCGACCGCGCCGCTGGATCGCGAGCTGGCAGCAGCTGTCGAAGCGCGGCTCGGCGGTCAGCTGCTCGAAATGTTCGGTTCGACTGAGACCTGCGTGATCGCGTGCCGGCGCACCGCGACCGGCGACGCATGGCGCGCGTATGAAGGTGTCGAGTTGCAGCCTCGCGCCGACGGGACGCTGGTCACCGCACCCTGGTTCGTCGAGCCGGTGCTGCTGCAGGACATCGTCGAGCTGCGCGGCGGCGGCGAGTTCATCGTACGCGGCCGTAGCAGCGACATGATCGAAGTCGCAGGCAAGCGCGCTTCGCTCGCCGATCTGACACAACGGTTGCTCGCGGTAGAGGGCGTGCGCGATGCGGTGCTGTTGCAGCCGCAGCCCGATTCGGTCGCGACGATTCGACGCCTGGCAGCGCTGGTGGTCGCGCCGGGCTGCAGCGCACGCCAGATTCGCGAGCGACTGGCGCAGAGCGTCGACGCGGCGTTCCTGCCGCGCCCGCTGAAGATCGTCGACGCCCTGCCGCGCAACGAGCTCGGCAAGCTGCCGCGCGAGAAATTACTGGCGCTGCTGAAGTAAGACCAGAACTACTCGCCAAGGGCGCCAAGGAAGATCAAGGACGCCAAGGTGATTCGGTCCGGACATCTGTTACTTGGCGATCTTGTTCTTCCTTGGCGACTTGGCGAGACCCTCTTCTCGGGTTCCAAGAGTCCGACCTACAGTTGTATGCACTCGATCTCGAGCAGCAGCTCGCGGCGGCAGATGTCGCCGGCGAGGAAGATCGGCGTCGCGCCGGGATACGCTTCCTGCAAGCGTCCGGCGATCATCGGCACGAGCGTCGGATCGCGCACATAAACCTTGAGCAGATCCTGACGGCGTGGCACGTCGCGGCGAGCGCCCGCGTGCGCTGTGACCGCCGCAAGATTCCGTAACGTCTCAGTCAGCTGGGCGTGCGCATCGCCCGTGTGCTGCGAGACGTGGCCGACGATGCTGGCAGTGCCGGACACGAGCACGGTGCGATCCGGCGCGACCATCGCCCGCGAGAAGCTCGGACTCACCGGGCCGTGTGCGCGCGGATAGTGGTAAGCGCTCACCTGTCGCGGATTCTCGATTGCAGTACCGGCACTGCGCGCCGCTACCCAGAAGACCTGCACCTGGTGCGTCTGCTGTTGCCGGCCGATCGCGGTGGCAGCGGGCAGGCGCTTGCCGCCCGGCGTGCCGAGGCCGAGCGCGCGCCCGATGCAGAACTGGCGATAGCGCTCGGCATCGCCTTCGCCTTCGTTGATCGCGTCGAGGTAGTTCCACATGCGCAGCAGGTGCGGAAATCCACATTGCTCCTGGAAGCCCCGGACTGCAGCGTACAGAGTTTCCGCGGTCGCGCGGATGTCGCCATAGGCGCGCTCGTCTTCCTCGATCACGCCGAACAGCAGGTCGTGGTCGTGCGCGTAGCGCACGATGCCTTCCCGGCCGGCGCGCACCGGTCCGTTTGCATACCAGACTTCCGCGCCCGGCCCGCCCAGCCGCTGCATGTGGAGGTCGATGGTCAGCGGCGCCGCGCCGCCGGCGCGCCCGGCGTCGCGGATGACGCAGAGCACGTTGTCCGCCCGCGCCTCGGGCTCGCGGTACTCGACCCGGATGCGTCCGGCGGGGGAAGGGACCGGCTCCGGGCCGGCGCTGGTGGTTCTCGGCAGATCGTCGAACAGGTCGTCGGCTCGCAAGCGCAGGATTCCGTCGTCTTTTGTAGGGTGCGCGCCGCATACGGCGCGCGGACGCGGATGATACACTTTGCGCTCTTCCAGGGGTCCAACGCCGTCCAGTTTCATGTCAGCCAACCAGTCGCCCGCCGAGCGCGAGCTCGCGGAACTCATCGTCAGCGCTCTCAACCTGGAGGGCGTCGCGCCCGCGGAAATCGACCCGGAGGCGCCGCTGTTCAAGACCGGGCTCGGCCTGGACTCGATCGACGCGCTGGAGCTTGCACTGGAAATTTCCAAGCGCTACGGTTTTCAACTGCGCTCCGATGACGAGAACAACATCCGGATCTTCAGCTCGCTGCGCTCGCTCGCCGGGCATATCGCGCAGCATCGCGTCACCTGAGCGCACGGACGCATTACACAACCCGTAAGTTCAGGTCACATCCTGGGGAGGTCTCCATGTTCCGCGCACGCGCCTGGTCCGGCTTGCTGCTGGTTTCCGCCATGGTTTTCCTGATGGGCGCGCGGCAGGCGCCGCTGGTCGATCCCGAGCCGGTCGCGGTGCCGGCGGGACTCAAGCTCGAGCAGGTCACGAAAGCCGTCAAGGCGGCGCTGGTCGGGCGCACCTGGGCCGTGACGTCGGAGGAGCCCGGCCACATCGTCTCGACGCTCAACGTGCGCGAGCACATGGCGAAGATCGACATCGTCTACGACGTGCGGACGATCAAGATCAAGTACCTGGATTCCGGCGAGCTGATGTACGCCGAGAAGAAGGGGCAGCGCATGATCCATCACAACTACCTGAACTGGGTCCAGAACCTGGTGAACGACATGAACCGCAACCTGCAGCTGGTTCAGACCTGACGTCGATGCGGCCGCTCGCGATCACTGCGTATTCGCTGTGTTCGGCCGCGGGCGACGGCCAGGTTGCGACGCTGCGCGCGCTGCGCGAGCGTCGTAGCGGTCTGCAACGCAATGACTTCGGCGCAACGCCGCTCGCGACCTGGATCGGCCGTGTCGCGGGTCTCGAGGAGCAGCCGCTGCCGCAGCACCTCGCCGAATGGGACTGTCGCAACAACCGGCTCGCCTGGCGCGGCCTGCTCGCAGACGGATTCGGCGACGCGGTTGCCGCCGCCCGCGAGCGCTACGGCAGCGGACGTGTGGCGGTCGTCGTCGGAACTTCGACATCGAGCATCGGCGCCAGCGAAGACGCATACCGACGGCTCGATCCCGATGGGCGCTATCCGTCCGACCTGCGCCGCCCGATCATCCACACGCCGCACTCGCTCGGGGATTTCGTGCAGCATGCGCTCGGCCTCTCCGGCCTGAGCGTGACGCTGGCGACCGCGTGCTCATCGAGCGCCAAGGTCTTCGCCCAGGCGGAGCGGCTGATCCGCACCGGCATCGCCGATGCCGCAGTGGTCGGCGGCGTCGACACGCTGTGCGGCAGCGTACTGTTCGGATTCAATTCGCTGGAGCTCGTCTCGCCCGAGCCGTGCCGTCCGTTCGACGTCGAGCGGCGCGGCATCAATCTCGGTGAAGCTGCGGGCTTCGCGCTGCTGGAGCGCGAAGGGCCGGCGCCCGCGTGGCTGCTCGGCTACGGCGAGTCGAGCGATGCGCACCACATGTCGACGCCGCACCCCGAAGGCCGCGGCGCCCGACTGGCGCTGGAAGCAGCACTGGAACGCGCGCAGCTCGCGCCCGGGGACATCGACTACATCAACCTGCACGGCACGGCCAGCCAGAAGAACGACGAAGTCGAGGCGCGCCTGGTCGCCGAGCTGTTTCCGGCGAGCACGTTCGCCAGCTCGACCAAGGGCTGGACCGGCCACGCGCTCGGCGCAGCGGGCATCGTCGAGGCCGCCATCAGCCTGCTCGCGCTCGAGCACGGCGTGCTGCCCGGCACGCTGAACTCGCAGACGCTCGATCCCGTGTGCGGCCCGCAGATCCGCCGCGACAACGAGGAGCGGCCGACGCGCAACGCCCTGAGCTTTTCTTTCGGTTTCGGCGGCAGCAACTGCGTGCTGGCGCTCGGCAGTCGCGCGCAATGAACACGCAACTTCCCGAAATGGTCGCGGAGGGCGTGGCATTCTGGTCGTCGCGCTTGCCAGGCTGGGACGTGGCCCGCGCAGTCATTCGCGGCGAGCAGCCGGCGCCGCAGGCAGTAGCTGCGCGTCCAGCGCCTGCATTGCTCGGTCCGACTGAGCGCCGCCGTGCGCCCGACACCGTCGCTGTCGCGCTGGAAGTCGCAGCGCGCGCCTGCGCGGCGGCGGGACGATCGCCGAGTGAGCTGCCGGCGGTGTTCGCATCGACGCACGGCGATCTGCAGATCAGCGACTACATGTGCGCGACGCTCGTCGACACGCCGGCGCTGATCTCGCCGATCAAGTTCCACAATTCGGTGCACAACGCGGCAGCGGGCTACTGGAGCATCGGCACTTCGAGTCACGCGCCGTACACGGCAATCAGCGCGTTCCATCACACGTTCGGTGCGGGCCTGCTGGAGGCGGCAGTGCAGATCGCGTGCGAGCAGCAGCCGGTGCTGTACGTCGCATTCGACGTCGAGGCGAAGGGTGCGTTGTCCACGATGGCGCCGAGCCGCGGTCTGCTCGGCGTTGCGCTGGTGCTCGCGCCGGTTGCTGCTGCGCGTCCCGGCGGCCGGCACCTGTCACTTCGCGTCGCCGCCGACGAGCCCTGCGATGCGACGCCTTCGCGCTCGGCAGCTGCGGGCCTCGTCGCCGACAACGCGCTGGCGCCTTGCATGCCTCTGCTGGAAGCGCTGGCCGCCGATGCGCCTGCGAGACTGCAGCTGACACTCGGCGAACGCACCGCGCTGAGCATCCAGGTGAGCCAGGCGTGAATTCCAGCTACGACGTGATCGTCCTGGGGGGCGGACTGGCGGGCCTGACGCTGGCCATCCAGCTGCGGCAACAGTTCGCGGCGCTGCAGGTCTTGGTGCTGGAGCGCCGGTCGCATCCCGTGCCGCCCGCGGCTCACAAGGTCGGCGAATCCTCGGTCGAGATCGGCGCCCATTACTTCGACACCGTGCTCGGCCTGAAAGAGCATCTCCACCGCCAGCAGCTGCGCAAGTTCGGCTTCCGCTTCTTTTTCAACGAAGGACGCACCTCGATCGACGACGTGGCGGAGCTCGGCGCGAGCCGCTACCTGGCGACGCCGAGCTATCAGCTCGACCGCGGCATCTTCGAGAACTTCCTCGGCGAGCATGCGCGCTCGCTCGGCGTGCAGTTCGTCGACGCTGCAACGGTGCGCAGCTTCGACCTCGGTACTGGCGGCGCCGCGCATCGCGTGCGTTTTGCCAAGGACGAGACGGACAGCGAGGTCGAGTGTCGCTGGCTGATCGACGCCTCGGGGCGTGCCGGCCTGATCAAGCGCAAGCTCGGCCTTGCGCAGGACAACGCCCACGACGCGAACGCAGTGTGGTTCCGCCTCGCCGCCAAGATCGACGTCGATGAATGGTCGTCGGACGCCGCGTGGCTCAATCGTTGCGATCCGCCATTGCGCTGGCTTTCCACCAATCACCTGTGCGGCGCAGGCTACTGGGCCTGGTTGATCCCGTTGTCCTCGGGCTCGCATTCGGTCGGCATCGTCTGCGACGCGAAGCTCCATCCGCTGGAGACCATGAACACGTTCGAGAAGGCGCTCGAGTGGTTCCGCGTGCACCAGCCGCGGCTCGCACAGGAAGTGGCGGGCAAGCAGCACCTGTTGCAGGACTTCTGTTTCCTGCGCGACTTCTCCTACGGCTGCAAGCAGGTGTTCTCGGGGGATCGCTGGGCACTCACCGGCGAGTCGGGGTTGTTCCTCGATCCGTTCTACTCCCCCGGCAGCGATTTCATCGCGATCAGCAATACCTACATCACCGACCTGATCGCGCGCGATCGCGCCGGCGAGCCGTTCGGCGGCCGCGCGCACGCTTATCAGCAGCTCTATTTCTCGTTCTACGAGAGCACGCTGTCGCTGTACACGGACCAGTACGCGATCTTCGGCGATCCCGAAGTGATGCCGGTCAAGGTGATTTGGGACTACACCTACTACTGGGGCATTTTGTGCCAGCTGTTCTTCCAGCGCCGGCTCACGGATACGGCGAACATCTCGCGCCTGTCGGTGCAGCTCGGCCACGTCAAGGCGCTGAACCAGGCGATGCAGACGTTCATGCGCGAGTGGTCCGTGCTCAGCCCGAAGCGCAACGACGCCGTGCTGCTCGACCAGGCCTCGCTGCCGTGGTTCGCCGAGCTGAATCGCGGCCTGCGCGACGAGCTCGATGAAGAAGGGTTCCGCGCGCGGATCATCGAAGGTGCGGCGCTGCTGGACACGCTCGCCAGCGAGATCGTCGCGCGCGCCGTGCAGCGCTGTCCGCAGCTCGACGCGAGAGAAGTGCTGAAGTTGCTGCATGATCCGGCGGCCGGCGCGACGCCGCTGCTGTTCGAGGATGCGGCCTGACCCGATGGGCCATTCGCCGCTCCTGCTGCAGCTCGTCGTCATCCTCGCAACCGCGCGAGTGCTCGGCCTGGTGCTGCGCTATCTCGGACAGTCGTCGGTGATCGGCGAGATGGCCGCGGGCATCGTGCTCGGCCCGGCAGTGTTCGGCGCGCTGGCCCCAGAGCTGCACGCGCACGTGTTCGAGCAGGGCAGCATCGGCGCACTCGGCAGTCTGTCGCAGTTGGGACTGGTGCTGTTCATGTTCATCGTCGGCGCGGAGCTGCGCCTGCCTGCCGGGGCAGGCAAGCAGATGGCGGCCGCGGGCTGGATCGGCGTGCTCTCGGTGCTCGTGCCGATGGCTCTCGGCCTGCTCGTCGCCGTGCCGCTGCACGATAGCCTGGCGCCGGCCGGCGTGACGTTCTGGCCGTTCGCGCTGTTCATGGCCGCGGCGATGTCGATGACGGCGTTTCCGGTCATGGCGCGCATCCTCAAGGACCGGCGGATGACGCAGACGACGATCGGTCGCCTCGCACTGACCAGCGCGGCGGTCGCCGACGTGCTCGTGTGGATGCTGCTGGCAATGGTCGTGGTGCTCGTTGCGAGCCACGACTGGAGTCAGTTCGCTCGCACCATCGGCGGCCTGGCGGCGCTGTCAGTGGTGCTGTTCTTCGGCGTGAAGCCGGTGCTCAGCCGCCTGATCGCGCGCCATGCAGAAAACGGCAAGCCCGGCGGCGCGCTGCTCGCGTTCCTGCTGGTCGGCACGTTCGCCAGCGCGTACGCCACGGACCTGCTGCAAGTGCACGCCGTGTTCGGCGCCTTCCTGTTCGGTGTCTGCCTGCCGCGCGACGATCAGTTGCTCGCTGCGCTGATCGAGCGCATCGAGTACGTCGCGATACTGGTGCTGATGCCGGTGTTCTTTGCGCTCGCCGGCCTCAGCACGACCGCGGACGCCTTCGGCGGCGCCGGACTGGGCGCGATGCTGCTGATCCTCGCGGTCGCGATCTCCGGCAAGATCGTCAGCGCAGCTGCCGGCGCACGCCTGTCCGGCCAGCCCTGGTCCGTGTCGCTGGCCGTCGGCTCGCTGATGAACGCGCGCGGCCTGATGGAGCTGATCGTGATCAAGGTCGGGCTCGACATCGGCGTCATCGGCAACGACCTGTTCACGATGCTGATGGTGATGGCGATCGTCACCACGCTCATGACCGGCCCGCTGCTCACGCTGTGCGCCGGACGCAAGTCCGCCGTCGCGCGCGACCAAGTTGCGGAATAGAAGAAGAGCCGGAGAGTATTTCTTAGTTCTGAAGAACGACGGCGCCGCGCCCCTCCGCGAGCAACGTATCGCCGTGTGTGACCCGGAAGCTGTACTGCAGGCTGGTGGCGTCGGACTGCAGACAGATCGCCTCGACCCGCAGGTCTGCGGGCAGATCGTCGATGTAGTCGCGCTTGAATTTCACGGCGCGCAGCGAGACCAGCATTCCCGGCTTCGGTTTGACGCCCGTGACCGTGCCGCGCAGCCCGCCATGCGCGGCCATGGCTTGCGCGCCGTACTCGCACAGGTGCACTGCTCGCAGCCGTCCGTTCGCGCGCAGCGGATTGTCCGGCGAGCGGTGCGTCGAAGTTTCGAGCACGACGTGCCGCTCATCCCACTCGATCACGCGTTCCAGCAGGCACATCGATCCCTGCTGCGGCACCAGGGAGGAAATGGGGACATTCCTCATTTCGCCTCTCCGGGAGGCGGACGCGTCAGCAACAGCGCGAACACGAAGTTGAAGATCACGCCGAGCGTCACCGTCACGCCGATCGCGCGCAGCACGGGGACATCCGAAAGCCCGAGCAGCGCGAACACCATGAGCGTCGAGAGCGAGCACACGAGCACTGCATGCAGCGTGCGCCGTTGCTCGGCGCGGTCCGACGACGCGTGCTCGAAGAACAATGCGTAATCGAGGCCCAGGCCTGCGCCCAGCACCAGCGCGATCAGATGAAACAGGTTCAACGACACGCCGCTCGCACGCAGGACCGCGAGAACGAGCACCGTAGTGAGCGCCATGGGTGCGAGTACGCGCAGGACGCGCGAGCGGGTCCGCAGTGCCACTGCGATAACCACGACCAACAGCACTGCCGCCGCAGCCAGCGTCCACAGAATATGCGTGCGTTGCGCAGCGACCAGTTCTTCCGACGCGTCCTTGATGTCCAGCAGTCGCACCTCTTCGCCGGCTTTGTGTGCGAAGGCTTGCACCGCCGCGACGTCGTTCACTCCGCTCAGCGTCACGAGCGCGGACACGCCGCCGCCGCTGCGCTGAGTCAACAACAGGTCGATGCTCGTGCCGAGCGGCGAGGAGCGCAGCGTCTCGACCTTCAACGGTGGCAATGCTCGCGCCTGCTCCACGTCATGCACGAACGGCTCGAAGACGTTCGCCCGGAACGGCGTGCCGGCTTGAGCACGCTGCAAAGCTCCGCGCAGCGCGGCGGAATCCGGCAGACGCTGCTGGCGCCGTAGCTGCGTTTCGGCGCTCGGCAGATACCGCGCGGCATCGTCGTAACCGCCGATCGCGCCGCTCTTCACCAGTGCCTGCAGCGAAGGTTCCAGCGATTCGAGCGTGCGCAACGCCGCCTGGGCGTCCGCGGCGCCGACGACGAGGAGATAGCGCGCGTCCGCGGTGCCGAGCTCGGAACGCAGCTGCTGATCGGTCATCAGCAGGTCGCGCGGGATGGGCGTGAGCCGCGACAAGTCGTTTTCCCAGAACGGCTGCGGCGCGAACGTCACGACGCCGATTGCCACCGCAGCGAGCGCCAGCGCTGTCCAGCGCACGCGCGGCAGCGCGGCGATGCGGTCCCACAGCCGGTCGAGGAAGCGCGAGTCGCCGAAGTCGCGGCCGGCTTGCGCCATCAGCGCCGGCAGCGCGAACCGGGTCGTCGCGCCGGCGATCGCCAGCGACGCGACCGTGAAGCAGGCGAGCTGCGCCAGCCCGGTGACGCCGGAGAACATGAAAGTGAGATACGCGATGCAAGTGCTCGCGACACCGGTCGCTAGTGTCGGCCACAGGCCGCGCGCGATCTCCACCGGCTCGTGATCCGGACGGCGGTGGCTCAGCAGATGCATCGGATAATCCTGCGCCACGCCGATCAGCGTGAACCCGAACGCGAGCGTGATGCCGTGCACGGTGCCGAAGATCGCGCTGACCGCGGCCATGCCGGCGACCGCGGCGCTGGCGAGCGGCAGACTGCTCAGCACGATGCTGCTGAGACTGCGATACGCGACGAGCAACAGCAGGATCATGCCGATGGTTGCAGCGGTGCCGAATGCCTGGGCCTGTCCACGCGTGCGCGCCTCCATCAGCACCGAGAACTTGCCGGCGCCGCTGACGGTCATGGCTACGTGGCGATCGCCCGCGACCTGCCGCAGCGCCCGCTCCAGGTCGTCGAGAGCGACGCGCTGGCGATCGGGGTCGAACGCGGGCGCTTGCGTGATCGCGAGCAGCAGCGCGCGCTGACCGCTGCGGTCGAACCAGACGTCGAACTCGCGATGCGGCTCCTGCATCGGCTGCCAGCGCTGCAGCAGTTTCAGCAGCTCGAGCGTCGGATCGCGCGGCAGCCACTCCTCGAGAAATGCGCCGGCCGGCGACGCAAGGTCGCGCGCGCGTGCCAGCAGCTCGCGGTGCAAATACGACTCGTCGAGCGGTTGCGTGTCGAGCGTCGGCGACAGCAGAAACCGATAGGGCAGCAACTCATCGGGCACCGCGTCCAGCGAGACCTCGCCGTTGGTGATCAGGCGAAAGTTCTCGTTCTCGCGCAGCGAGTCGACCAGCGCGCGGGACACATCCGCGAGGACCGGCGCGTCCGCGCCTCCCAATGCGACGACCAGCACCCGCGAAGCAGGTCCTTCGCCGATTTCCTCGAGCAGCAGGCGCTGCTCGGCGGTGACGGGGTTCGGCAGGAACAGCCGCAGATCGGCGCCCACAACCAGCTGACGCTGCACGTACCAGCCCAGCAGCACCAAGGCCGCGATCCACAGCGCAAGGAGCGCCAGCGCTGCCGGAGTGCGCTTCATTCAGCGCTGCACAGGTGCTTGAGAGCGTCGAGCGTGGTCGGCTTGGGCAGCTCGCGATCCGCTGCAGGGCCAAGCAGCAGCACACTGGCGCCACCGTTGGCGGTGAGCATCGTGAAGCACTCGGGCACGTCGTTGCGGCCGTTCACTACGATCTGTTGCAGGCGCCGCCGCGCGCGCGCGTCGGTCGGTGTCAGCTCGAGCGTCCAGGCGTCGTCGCTGCCGTTTGCAGCGACGTTGAAGCCGCGCTCCAACGCCGTCGGATCGCCCGCCAGCAACGCCGTGAAGCCGCTCAGCAAACCGCGCAACTCGGGCGCGCGGTTCAGGCCGAAGCTGCGGGTCGGCTCGCCTTCGCGCTCGACCCGCACGGATTCGCCGCGGATCGCGACGGTCTCGCGATACGGCTCGGTGACCCGGCGGTCGAGACTGGTCGGACCGTCGTAACCGAGCTCGCCCGCGACGATCAGCGGCTCGTTGACCAGCGACGAGAAGCGCACCTCGCGAAACGCGACCGTAGCCGGCGCGGGCTTCGCCAGCCGCTTGATCAATGCGTCCGCGTCAAGCGCTGCCGCCGTCGCGCACAGCGCCGGCAGCATCGCCAGGATTGCGAGCAGCGCGCGAAGCTTCGGTTTGCCAGAAGTCATAGAAGTTGAACCAATTGTAAGGGGCCTCGCGCGCGTAATGCGCCAGCCGGCCGGCGAAACGTTCGACGATCTCCCTTAGATGCTCCTCACGCCGCGCGCGTTCCAGCGCCAGCGTGTCGGCGAACGCCTCGAAGTACAGGTCATAGCGATTGCCGCCGCGATACAGGCCGAAGCACAGGACCACGGGTACCTTGAGCGCGGCCGCCAGCTGCCAGGGCCCGACCGGAAACGGCGCTGGATGGCCGAGGAACTCGCAGGTGATCACTTCGTTGCCCGGGCGCGCGCGATCGACGAGCAGAGTCACCAGCGCCTTCTCGTCGAGTGCTTCCTTGATAGCGAGCGCGGTCGTCATGCCGTCGCGGCGGGCGTTGATGATCGAGCGCGCCAGGTTCGGGTTGAGAGCGTTGAGCACGCGGGACAGTGCAGGGTTCTGCTCGACATCGAGCACGACCCGCACCTTCACGTCCGGCCGCAGCTGCGCGAGCACGCGCAAGGCTTCGAAGCTGCCGAGATGCGACCCGAACACCAGCACGCCCTGCTGGCGGGCCCAGGCGCTGCGCAGCTCGTCGAGGCCGAAGACGCGGATGTCGAAGCGCTTGAAGCTCTCGGCCAGCAGGAACGCGCGATCCAGGATCACCGCGGCGAAGCTGTTAATGTGCCGCGCGATCTGCCACAGGCTCGCCGGCCGGCCGGTGACTCGTTCCAGGTAAACGCGCGAAGCGCGCCGCTCGGGACCGCGCCGGACCAGGAAATACAGCGTGATCGGGTAGAGCACGAGCCGCGCGGCGCTGCGCCCGCACAGCTTCGCGAATTTATTGATCAGCCGGTAACCGAAGGCCGTGCCGGCCTCGGGGCGCTCGAGCCATTGCTGTTTCACGCTTCAGTCCTTCGCTGTACTTCACGCGAGCGTGAACGTACCCCGGGCGACACTGTCGGCGTCGCGCGTGAGGCTGAAACGCAATTCGTTGCCCTGCAATGTCAGCTGCAGCTGCGCCGTCTGCTCCGGCAGGAGCGGTGCAGTGAACTTGGCTTGCGTCAGCCCGGCGACCCGCGCAGCGCCGAAGCAGCGCTCCGCCATGTCGAGCACGCAGTCGAGCAGCACGACCGCAGGCACGATCGGCCGGCCGGGAAAATGCCCGGCGAGCGCAGGATGACTGCCGGGAATGCACACAGCAGCGGTGTGCGTGCGAGCGCTGGTCATTGCGGGCGCCTGATGCGAGGCATGGCCGCAGCCGTGCGGCGCAGGAAGTCGAGCATGTTGCGATAAGGCTGATGTGGAAACCGTTGGCGGCGGTAAGCGTATTCGATCAGGAAGAACGCCGCGACGATCAGGTAGTCGATGAGATTCGTGAACAGCGACCACAGCTCGTGCGAGACGGACAGCGGCGGCTCGATGCCGCTTGCGCGCAGCAAGCCGTCCGGTTCGGCGAGCGCCGCGAGCAGCAGATTGAATACAGCGAGCGCCACGAACAGCACAGTCCATGCAGCGGTCAGTCTGCGCGCGTAGGACCAGACAGCGGGCTCGGGTTCCTCCCCCGGTGCGTGCAGCAGACGGATCAGCTGCGAGATCAAGGGCGTACGGCCGGGTCGCAGGGTATTGCCGAACACGTAGGCGAGAAATCCCGGCACGATGATCGGCGGCAGATACAAGGGCAGCGCCTGCTCGACGCCTGACAGCCACCAGTACGCGGCGGCGAGCAGCGGCACGGCCAGCCAAGCAGCGGCGGCGCCCCGCGCCAGCCCCGGCAGCAACGAGATCGCCGCGAGCAGCGTCAGAGCGGCGATCGTCAGCCCCGCGCTGTTGCGCGCGATGGCGAAGTGGGCCAGGACGGGATAGGCAACTGACAGGGCGGTCGTGATCTGGCGGACTGCTGCAGGTTCGGTCATCTCGACACGTCATGGTTCGGGCGGCGCAAGCATGCGCGTGTTGCCCAGTCGGGACAAGGCATCCACAATTGCGCCCTTTGTTCGGCGGAGCGTTCATGCCAGTCAAGATTGCGGTGCTCAAAGAAACCCGGCCGCACGAGCGGCGGGTCGCGCTGGTTCCCGCGGTCGCGGACAAGCTCGCCAAGCTCGGCGCGCAGCTGCATCTGCAGGCCGGCGCCGGCGTCGCCGTCAAGCTGGCGGACGCGGCGTACAAGAACGTGCAGTTGCATGCCGACCCGATCGAGATGGTGCGGGACGCCGACATCGTGCTGTCGGTCCAGCCGCCCGAGCTGACCGTGGCGCAGGCGATGAAGGAGGGCGCGATCCTCATCTCGTTCGTCTACGCGCACAAGGAGCCCGAGCTGACCAGGCTGCTGCGCGATCGCAAGATCACGAGCTTCGCGATGGAGCTGGTTCCACGCATCACGCGCGCGCAGGCGATGGACGCGCTGTCGAGCCAGGCGGCGCTCGCCGGCTACTACGCCGTGTTGCTGGGCGCGACCAGCATTGCACGCATGTTGCCGATGATGACTACCGCCGTCGGCTCGATCCGGCCGGCCCGCGCATTGGTGATGGGACTCGGCGTTGCGGGCTTGCAAGCGCTCGCGACGGCCAGGCGCCTCGGCGCGATGACCGAAGGGTACGACGTGCGCCCGGAGACGAAAGAGCAGGCGGAGTCGCTCGGTGCGCGCTTCGTGGACACCGGCGTCGACGCGCGCGGCGCGGGCGGCTACGCGCGCGAGCTGACGCAGGAGGAAAAGGACAAAGTCGCCGCAGTCGTCACCAAGCACATCCAGCAGTCCGACATCGTGGTCACCACCGCGGCGATTCCCGGCCGGCCCTCGCCGAAGCTGATCAGCAAGGCGCAGGTCGAGGGCATGAAGGCGGGCAGCGTGATCGTCGATCTGGCCGCCGAAGGCGGCGGCAACTGCGAGCTGACGAAGCCGGGCGAGACCGTGCAGGTCGGCCAGGTGACGATCGTCGCGCCGCTCAACGTGCCGAGCCTGCTCGGCGAGCACGCCAGCGAGCTGTACGCCAAGAATCAACTCAATCTGCTGGAACTGTTCGTCAAGGAAGGCTCGCTCAAGCTCGACTGGAGCGACGAAGTCCTCGCCCGGACCGTGCTCACGCACGGCGGCGAGATCAAGAACGAAGCTGCCAAAAAGGCCGTCGAAGGTTAATCGTCATGGATCTTGCTACCACGCTCACGGGCTTCGTGGCCCTGTACATCTTCATGCTCGCCGCTTTCACCGGCTACGAGATCATCGGCCGCGTGCCGGCGATCCTGCACACGCCGCTGATGTCCGGCTCGAACTTCGTGCACGGCATCGTCGTGGTCGGCGCGATGTACGCGCTGCTGAACGCGTCGTCGACGGTCGAGCAGGTCATCGGCTTCGTCGGCGTGCTGCTCGGCGCGGGCAATGCCGCCGGCGGCTACGTCGTCACCGAGCGCATGCTCGAGATGTTCAAGCCCAGCGGCAAAAAAACCGACGAGAAGAAGGGCTGAGCGCGCATGAACCTGCATCCTCAATTCATCATCGACGCCAGCTATCTCGCGGCCGCGTACCTGTTCATCTACGGCCTCAAGCGCATGTCCTCGCCGGTGACGGCGCGCTCCGGCATCGTCGTCGCGGGTGTCGGCATGCTGGTCGCTACGCTCGCGAGCTTCCTGTACTACTTCGGCGTCAACGCGGCGGCGCAGGCGCACCTCGGCACGAACGTCGCGCTCGCCGCGACCGCGCTGGTCATCGGCACGGCCTGGGCATGGTGGAGCGGCAAGCGCGTGCCGATCACGGCCATGCCGCAGATGGTTGCGCTCTACAACGGCATGGGCGGCGGCGCGGCGGCGGCGATCGCGGCTGTCGAGCTGCTGAAGCCGACGCTGGGTGAACAGCTGCAGTCAATCGTGCTGGAGCCGGCCGCGACAGTGGGGGCGTTGGTCGAAGCCCTGTCGCGGCACGCTACGTCGCAACCGAGTGCGACGCATGGACTGGTGCCGCTGCTGGCGACGGTAGTGGGTGCGTTGATCGGCTCCATCTCGCTCTCCGGCTCGCTGATCGCGTGGGCCAAGCTCGACGGCAAGATCGAGAAGACCTGGCGCATGCGCGGCCAGCAGATCGTGAACGGCACGCTGTTCGTCGCAACCCTGGCGGTCGGCGCGTACATCATCTTCGGCGCGGACGGGCATGCAGCGCCCGCGCTGGTCGCGGCGTTCTTCGTCGGCGCGCTGATCTTCGGCGTGCTCATGACGATGCCGATCGGCGGCGCCGACATGCCGGTCGTCATCTCGCTGTACAACGCGTTCACGGGTCTCGCCGTCGGCTTCGAAGGCTACGTGCTGCAGAACCCGGCGCTGATGATCGCCGGCATGGTGGTCGGCTCGGCCGGCACGCTGCTGACGTTGCTGATGGCGCGAGCGATGAACCGCAGCGTCGCCAACGTCATCTTCAGCAATTTCGGCGTGACCGGCGACGAGCAGCAGGGCGAGATCAAGGGCAGCATGAAGCCGGCCGAAGCCTCCGATGCCGCCGTGAACATGCGCTATGCGGCCAAGGTCATCATCGCGCCCGGCTACGGTCTCGCGGTCGCCCAGGCGCAGCACAAGCTGTACGAGTTCGTGAAGCTCCTGGTCGACGCCGGGGTGGAAGTGATGTTCGCGATCCACCCGGTCGCGGGCCGCATGCCCGGCCACATGAACGTGCTGCTCGCGGAAGCCGGCGTGCCGTACGACATGATCTACGACCTGGAAGACATCAACGACGAGTTCAAGGAAGCCGACGTGGCGGTCGTGATCGGCGCCAACGACACGGTCAATCCGGCGGCGCGCACCAACAAGTCGAGCCCGATCTACGGCATGCCCATCCTGAACGTCGACCAGGCCAAGCAGGTGTACGTGATCAAGCGCGGCCAGGGCAAAGGCTACTCGGGCGTGGAGAACGAGTTGTTCTTCGCCGACAACTGCAACATGGTGTACGGCGACGCGCAGAAGGTGATGGTGGCCATGATCCAGGCGGTGAAATCGCTGGAAGGCGGCCATTAGAAATGGGGACATTCCTCATTTCGTGTCCCAGTGCTCATTTTGGACTCGCCGCAACCGCGAAATGAGGAATGTCCCCATTTCTGTGGCGCGCCAGCGACGGCCCCTCGTTGCTCAATTGCAGGGCTGTCGCGTATCTTACTCAGCGTCGTGCAAGCGCCGTACAGCCTCAATCAAGAGATCCTGAGGACGGACGTCTCAGGAATGCCCCTGGAGTGGATCGACTACCGGGATGCAGTGCGGCTTTATCACACGGAACAGGTTGCCTACACCTGCGGCACGCGCCTGTACCGGCTGTTCGGCGGCACCAACGCCCGCTCGGGTCTGCAGACCGTGGTCGAGGTGAACTCGATCATCGCGACCACCGGCCACACGCACAACCCGGGTAACCTGCGCAACGACTACACGCCGCCGCTCAACAACCAAACTCTGTTCAAACGGGATGCGCACCTGTGCCTGTATTGCGGCAACCGCTTCCCGAGCAGCCAGCTGTCGCGCGACCACATCCGGCCGCTGAGCCAGGGCGGGCGCGACTCGTGGATGAACGTCGTGACGGCCTGCCGCCGCTGCAACAACCTCAAGGCGTCGAAGACGCCGGAGCAGGCGGGGCTGCAACTGCTCGCCGTGCCGTTCAAACCGACCTACGCCGAGTACATCTATCTCAAGGGCCGGCGCGTGCTCGCCGACCAGATGGAATACCTGCTGGCGCACTTCCCGCGGACCAGTCCGCTGCACGCGAGACTCCGAGCGCACGCGGTTCAGTAGCGTCAGGCTGAAGCCTGACCCACAAAGATCCATTAGACTGCGCGGGTGCTCTACCTGATCGACGCCTCGGTTTTCGTCTGGCGCGCCTACCACTCGGTCCCGATCGCCCTCGTCGATCCGGACGGCAATCCCGTCAACGCCCTGCACGGCTTCGCCCGCTTCCTCGGTGATCTGATCGAGCGCGTGCGGCCGGTGCACATCGCGGTCGCGTTCGACGCGACGCTGGCCGACTCGTTCCGCTGCCGCCTGTTTCCGGCGTACAAGGCGAATCGCGATCCGGCGCCCGTGGAGCTGCGGCGGCAGTTCGTGCTGTGCCGCTACGTGTGCGAGGCGCTCGGCGTCAAGAGCTTCACCAGCCACGAGTACGAGGCCGACGACGTCGTCGGCACGCTCGCGACACGCATGCGCGCGGCGGGCGAGAACGTCACGGTCGTGACGCGCGACAAGGATCTGGCGCAACTGATTCGTCCGGGCGACGAGTACTGGGACTACATCGGCGAAGTGCGCTTCCGCTACGAGCAGATCGCGCAGCGCTTCGGCGTGCAACCCGAGCGCATGGCCTGCTTCCTCGCCCTGACCGGCGACGCCGTCGACAACATTCCCGGCGTGCCGGGCGTCGGCCGCAAGACCGCCTCGATGCTGTTCCGGCATTTCGAGTCGCTCGGGCACCTGTACGCGGACCTGGATCGCGTGCTGAAGCTCAAGCAGCTGCGCAATCCCGGCTTCGTCTGCGGCCAGCTGCGCGACCATCGCGAGGCCGCGTTCCTCGCGCGCCAGCTGACCGAGATCGCGTGCGACGTGCCGATCGACGCAGACCTGGACGGCATCGCACGGCGCTCACCCGATCTCGACGCGCTCAACGACTTCTACGACACCGTCGGCTTCGGGCGCCTGCTGCGCAACCAGGCCGAGCGCATCGCCGCCTGCGCCTGAATTTCGGCCCGAATCGCCGGGCAACGCGCAGCCGGTCTCGCTCGCCGCGCGGCTAGTCTCGCGCGATGCGATCTCAGAACAGCGCCGCGCGTTTCGCGCTGGCGGTCCTTGCGGTGTATCGATGCACGGTCGATGGCGTCACGGTCTTTTCCGACCGTCCCTGCGAGCCGGGCGCGGCCGCGTACGAGCCGGACACCAGCAGGATCAGCACCTACAGCCCGCCGCCGGCAACTGCGACGCAGGCGAGTGCGCAGCCGCGAGCCGATCGCAAGCGCCGCGGCGCTGCCATCGCCGAAGAGCAGGCCCGGCACGCTGCGCTCTGCGAACGCCTGCGCAGCGGTCTCAAGGACGTCGCGGCGCGCATGCGGTCCGGCTACAACGCCAAGCAGGGCGAGCAGCTGCGGGAACGCAAGAGCAAATTGGAGCAGCAGCGGCGCGCACAGAAGTGCCGCTAGGCACGGTTTCCGGCGCTGCAGCCCCGGGCGCATAATGGCTCGGCGCCGCTGTGCGCCCATGCAAATACGAAATCTGCCCAGGGGGTTGCCATGTCTCAGAGAACACGAGGACTGCTGCGTCTCCTGGCCTGCGGACTGCTGTCCGCAGCTTGCGCCGTCGGCGCCAATGCCCAGGACAACAAGAAGCAGGCCGAAGAGCTCATGAGGCAGGGTCAGACGCAGATGAGCAAGGGCCAGCCGCGCGACGCCATGCGGACATTCAGCAAGGCGATCGATCTCGACCCGACGCTGCCTGACCTGTACATGCTGCGTTCGCGCGCGCGTGAATCGACCGGCCGGTTCGACGAGTCGCTCGAGGACGCGAGCAAGTACATCGAGCTGGAGCCGAGCGACGAGTACGGTTATCTCAACCGGGCGCGCGTCTACCTGGGGATGGACAAGCCGGAGAAAGCGCTGGAGGACGCCAACAAGGCGATCTCGTTGAAGCCGGACGAGCCGGACGGCTACTACCGGCGCGCCGACGTGTACTCGGCGATGAACAAGGACGCCGAGGCGAAGGCGGACGAAAAAAAGGCCGAGGAGCTGGACGCCAAAGCCCGCAAGTGATGCCGGCGTTCAACTTCTGCCCGAGCTGCACCGCGCCCCTGGTCGACCAGACGATCCAGGGCGAGCCGCGCCGGGTGTGCAGCCGCGCGTGCGGCTTCGTTCACTACGATAACCCCACGCCGGTGGTCGGGGCGATCGTCGAGCACGAGGGAGAGGTCGTGCTCGCGCGTAACCGCGCCTGGCCGCGCAGCTTCTACGGCTTGATCACCGGCTTCCTCGAGCGCGGCGAGACACCGGAGCGCTGCGTGGTGCGCGAGGTCAAGGAGGAGCTGAACCTCGAGGCCGGCCCGCCTGCGCTCGTCGGCGTCTACGCCTTCGAGCGCATGAACCAGGTGATCATCGCGTATCACGTAACCGCGACCGGCAGCATCGCGCTCAATGAAGAGCTCGACGACTACAAGCACGTACCGTTCGAGCGCTGCCGCGTCTGGCCCGGCGGCACCGGCCTCGCGCTGCGCGACTGGCTGCGCACCAAAGGCTACGAGCCGGAGATGCTGCAGCTACCGAAGTCGGGCTGAAGCCCCACCTACTGTACCGAGTCGACGCGGTACACCGGATAGAGGTTGTAGCGGTCGTCCCATGACGAGTGCCGGCGATAGAAGAAGTCGAGCCGCGCGTTCGGGTTGCGCGCGAACTCGGCGTCGTCGCTCAACCGCTGCTCGAATTCCTGGCGCACGGCCGGATCGCTCTTCAGCATCTGCTCGGCCACGTCTTCGGCGACGTACGCTTCCATGTACTCCTTGCGCTCGAACGCCTGCGCGAAGAAGCCCCATCGCACCAGCGAGTCCGGCTCCTGCGGTTCGAGCAGCGTCATCAGCAGGAGCGAGCGCGCCTGCGCGATCGGTACGAACAGCGAGCCCGCCGGGACATCGCGGCGCTCGCGCGCCCATTGGCCTTCGAGCATGACCGGCGTGTGGCCTTCGAACGATGCTGCGGCCGGCGTGACTTTCGTGGCGCGAAACACTTCCGCATCCACGCCGGCGCTCGCAGCAGCCAGCTTGCGAAACTCGACACCGTGCAGGGCCAGCTTCTCGCCGACCATCTGCGCGTACGCTGCCGGCACGATGTACCCGCCGCGTGGCGCATTGACGCTCGCCGCCGGGCGCACTTCGTCGGCGAGCGGAATGCGCCAGATCTGCGGCTTCTTCGGGTTGTAGCGCGTCAGCAGCGTTCCCGAGACTGCGGAAGGCTCGCGCGTGTACTCGTAGCCGCGGAACTCGATCGTCCGCACATGCGCCGTGTTCTCGTACGTCAGCGCAACGCTCGTTCCGCCGACCCGCGCTGCATGCTCGTCGGCAGTCTTCGCGGCTTCCAGCCACTTGCGGCCGTCGCGCGCAGCCATCTGCAGCATCGCGACGATCGAGTCGTGCGTGACGCGCACCCGCGTCGGATAGTCCTTCCACGAATGCGTCTCGACCAGCACGCCGAGGCGGTTGCGGGCGGCCCAGTATTCCTGCGAGAAGAACTTGCGCCCGACCTGCACTGCGAAGCCCGACGTGGGATCGTCGTCGCGCACGAACGCGGGATAGAAGTCGAGCGGCAGCGAACCCGTGTCGCGGATGCGCTTGACGAGCTCGTCGCGCAGGCCGACGGCACTGCGCCGCAAGTCGGCATCGCCGGTCAGCGTCGGCGCGACGTTGAACGAGACGTCGTGCTCGAACTGCGCGCCGTCGGTGACGTGCAGATCGACGTACAGGATCGGGTCCCACTCGTTCAGCAGCCGCAGCATCGCCTGCATTTCCGGCGCGTCGGCCTTGACGTAGTCGCGGTTCAGATTCAGGTTCTGCGCCGTCGTGCGCCAGCCCATCTCCTGCGGCCCGACCTGGTTCGGCCGGTTCCAGCGCCCGAAGCGCTCGTGGCCGTCGACGTTGAACACCGGCACGAACACGAACGTCGCGGCAGCAAGCGCACCCGGCGCCGCCGCACCGTCGAGCATCTCGCGCAACGCGAGGAAGCCCGCGTCCTTGCCGTCGATCTCGCCGGCGTGAATGCCGCCCTGCATGAGCACGATCGGTCGTTGCGCACGATGAGCCGCGGCGGCGTCGAGCACGCCGTCGGCGGACGCGACCAGTGCGAGCATGGGTCTGCCTTCGGGCGTGCGTCCGAATTCGAAGCAGCGCACCTGGCTGGGCCACGTCTGTTGATACGCGGGACACAAGCGCTCGACTTCGTCGTAGCGCCCGGTGCGCTGATTGCCCGATTGCTCAGCGACGGTACGCAGCGTGGGATGTGCCGGAGCGCGCGGCGCTGCTGCAGCCTGCTGCTGTGGCGCCAACATGAAAAGCAGAATGGCACTACTGAGTAGAGTCGTCGTCGTGCGCGAGAACATGCAGCGAGCTCCAATGATTTCGGAGCGCGACAGACTACTGCATTCGCGTGCCAGGATGTGTCAGCGTTGCTGCTAGCGACTACGCGCCTGGCTCCAGCGCGGTGATCTCGGCGAGTTGTCCCTGCAGGGTCACTTCGTCGCCGCGGCTGGCGCCGATCAATGCCTGGGCGATCGGCGAGATCCAGCTGATGCTGCCGCGCGCGGGATCCGCTTCGTCCTCGCCGACGAGCGTGTAGCTGCGCTGCGTGCCGTCCTCGAATTGCAGCGTGACGTGCACGCCGAAGCGCACCTTGAGCGGCGCGGCCTCGGGCTCCACCAGCTTCGCCGACGATTTGCGCTGCTGCCAGTAGCGCAGCTCGCGATCGACGCGGGCGAGTGCATCCTTGTCTTCGCTGCGCTTGGGCTCCTCGCGCGCCGCTTCCAGCTCGCGGATGCGCTCTTCGATCTGCTGCAGGCCGCGGGCCGTCACGAAATTCGGGTGCGAGCTGACCGGCCGCTCCGGCAGGTCCTGGGGCACCTCGGCGCCATCGGTCTCGCGTACGAAAGCCCGGCTCATTGGCCGAGCATAGCGCCGGCGTGGCGCAGCAGGCATCGGCAGCTTTCCGGCAGTAAACTGACGACCGTTCCAGGCGTGCAGAATCAATCATGTCCGCTCTTTCGAAATCGATCGCCAATCTCGATATGAACGCGCGCAGCGCCGATGCCGCCGGCGCGTTGCGCGAATGCGGCTGCTCGCTGCTTGCGCCCGCACAGTTGCAAAGCGCGTGCGCAGTACAGCTGGACGATCTCGAAGGATTGCGCGCGAGCTGGGAGCGGTTGCCGCGCGATGCCTATCTGCTCGACGGCGGTCGCTATCGTTTTCGCCGTCACAGTTGTTTCGTGCACGAGCTCGCGGCGGATTCCTTGCAGCCGGTGCCGCATCGCGCGCACTGGCAACCGCGCGATTACAACGCGCTGCACGGCGGGCTCGAGCGCTGGTTCGAGCCAATCGAGAGCGTCGTGCGCGACGCGCCTGTATGGCAAGCGTTGCTGCGCGGGCTCGGTAAGATTTTCGCGGCCGTGCGGCCGGTGCCGCGCTGGTACGTAGAAGCGCACCAGTTCCGTATCGACACCGCCGAAGGTATAGGTCGGCCGACCCCGGAGGGCGCACACCGCGACGGCGTGGATTACGTCGTCGTGATCCTTGTTAATCGCAGCGACGTCAGCGGCGGCGAGACGCGCGTGTTCGACGCGCACGGCGCGGCCGGCGTGCGTTTCACGATGGCCGAGCCCTGGACCGCGCTGCTGCTGGATGACGCGCAAGTCGTACACGAGACGACCCCGATCCAGAAGGCCGGCCCGCATGGCGTCCGCGACACGCTGGTGCTGACGTTTCGCGCCGACAGGTTTCAAGCACCCTAGCTGGCCTTACAATGCCGCCATGCCGACTTTCGCCGACCGCCTGCAGCAGAAAATCCGCGAGCACAGCCCGCTGTGCGTCGGGATCGATCCCTCCGCCGCATTGCTGAAGTCCTGCGGGTTGCCGGATTCGGCGGAAGGTGCGCTCGAATTCGGGCGGCGCGTGCTCGAAGCCGCGGAGTTCCGCATCGGCGTGCTCAAACCGCAATCCGCATTCTTCGAGCGCTTCGGCAGCGCGGGTTGCCGCGCCCTCGAAGAGCTGGTGCGCCAGGCGCGCGCACGCGAGGTGCTGGTGCTCCTCGACGGCAAGCGCGGCGATATCGACACCACTGCGGCTGCCTACGCGGAAGGCTATTTCTCCGCCACCACGACTTTGCGGGTCGATGCGATCACTACGCATTGCTACCTGGGCCTCGCCGCGCTCGAGCCGTTCTTTGCCGCTGCGATTGCAGCCGACGGCGGTGTGTTCGTCGTCGTGCGCTCGTCCAACCCCGAAGGCCAGGCGCTGCAGACGGCGCGGCTGGCGAGCGGCGAGACCGTAGCCCAGGGACTGTGCCGCGAGATCACCGCGCGCAATCAAAGGCAGCGACAGGAGGGCATCGGCCCGATCGGCGCTGTCGTCGGTGCAACCTGCGAAGACGCCGACGTGACCGTCGCGGCGTTGCCCCACTCGTTCGTGCTTGCGCCCGGCGTCGGGGCGCAGGGTGCGACGATGCGGGACGTGCTGGCGCGCATGCCCGCGGGCCGCGGCCGCGTGCTGCCGAGCGTCTCGCGCGCCATTCTCGCGAACGGCAGCCGGCGCGAGGAGATCCGCGCGACGATCGCCAGCCTCCAGGAGCAGGCCCGCTCGCTGCTGTAACGGCTCGGCGGACCTTCGGAGAGTTGCCTTGAAGGACAAGACCATCGCTGCGGCCCTGTCGCGCGCGGTCGGCGCACCGATCGACGACCGCTCGCGGCGCGCCGTGTCCGGCGGCTCGGTCAGCCAATGCTGGCGCTACGAAACCGCGCGCGGGCCGTTGTTCGTCAAAACCGGTACCGGAGACACAGCTGCCGCACTCGAGTGCGAGGCCGCGGGGCTGAACGCGCTCGCGAAGACCGACGCGGTGCGCGTGCCCGCGGTCGTCGCGTGCGGCAATTGCGACGAAGGCGCCTATCTCGCGCTCGAATGGATCACGCTCGGCTCGCCGACCAAGGCGAGCGAAGCGCTGCTGGGCGAGCAGCTGGCGTGGCAGCATCGCCAGACGAGCCAGCAGTTCGGCTGGGAGCGCGACAACAGGATCGGCGCGACTCCGCAGCCGAATACCTGGTGCGATCAGTGGGTGACGTTCCTGCGCGAGCGCCGCCTGCTGCACCAGCTCGATCTCGTCACGGCGAACGGTGCGGACGGGCGCATCGTCGAGCGCGGCCGCAAGCTATGCGAGCTGCTCGACGCGTTCTTCTCCAGCTATCGCCCGGTGCCGTCGCTCCTGCACGGCGACCTGTGGGGCGGCAACTGGGGGACCGACGAGGACGGGCTGCCGGTGATCTTCGATCCGGCGGTGTACTACGGCGATCGTGAGGCCGACATCGCGATGACGCGGCTGTTCGGCGGCTTCGGGCACGCGTTCTACACGACCTACCAGTCGACCTGGCCGCTCGATCAAGCGGCCGGCACGCGCAGCACGCTGTACAACCTGTACCACGTGCTGAACCACCACAACCTGTTCGGCGGCGATTACCTCACCAAGGCCGAGGCGATGATCGATCGCCTGCTGGCCGAGCTCGGCCACTAGTCCTCGGGCACGTGCACCGTGCCGGCCACGCGGTCGTAGTCGATGCCGCCGCTGCCGTCGCTGCCGACCGTGAAGTTGCCGCCGACGTCTCGTACGGTGATGCCGCCGGAGCTGTCATCGTCGATGATGACGTCGCGCTTGACGTCGGAGATCTCGATGTCGCCCGAGCTGTCGTTCACGATGTGCACGCCGCCGGTGACGTGGCGGATGTCCAGGTCGCCGGAGCTGTCCACGGTGACCAGCACGTCGCCCTGCACGTTGTCGACGTCGACGTCGCCGGAGCTGTCCTTCAGGCGCAAGCCGCCGTGGACCTCGACGATGTTGATCTCCCCCGAGCTGTCGGCCACGTCCAGATCGCCCGCGATGCGCTCCAGCGTCTGATCGCCCGAGCTGTCGGTGATGGCGGCGCCCTGCACGTCGCTGACGCGCATGTCGCCGCTGGAGTCGTCGATCTTCAGCGTTGCGCTCTTCGGCACTTCGACCGTCACGTCGAGATAGGCATAGCGCGCGAAGCCGAACAGGACGCCGGTGATCTCCGGCAGCACGGTGCGCACATAGACGGTGTCGCCGTCGCGGCGGATTTCCAGCTTGATCTCCTCGAGCAGCTCGGCCGAGGACGCGCAGGCCCTGCCGTCGACTTTCACGTCGCGGGTGTCTGCGCCGCGCACGACCAGGTCGCCGGCGCCTGCCTCGACCACGACCCGCTTGATGTCCGGGCCGGCGGAGTTCGCCGTCCGGTGAGTGCTGTGCTTGCAGTCGTCCGCGTACGCGGGAACGGCCAGGGCGCAGGCGAGGAGGGCGGAGCCGGCCGCAGCGGCCGCGAATTTGTAGTTCATGACGAATCCTTCCTGGTGCGGATGCCCGGTTGGACGCGAAGCCGCGAGGAAAGGTTGCGGACCGGCTTCAGCCCGACTCCTTCTTCATGACATCTGCCACCGACATCGCGACCAGTCCGCGCTGCAGGCGCTCGCCGAACGAGCGCGGCTCCGCCAGTCCCATCCGGACCAGGTACGGGCGCAATTGCGGCGCAGCTGTGTCCGCAAGCAGCGCGCGCACCGCTGCACCGAGCTTGCCGGTCCACGAGTGGGTCGCGGCCTGCAGCCCGCGCAACGCCTTGGCGAGCACGACTTCCTCCGGCGTGATGTCACTGCCGAACGGCAGATCCTCGAACAGCCCGCGGGTGCGCCACGGGGCGAAACGTTGCTCCAGGTACTGCGGGTGGTTGTTGCGCGCCGCGTCCGGTACGCGGTACTCGCGCGGCAGCTTGCCGGCGCGCTGCGCGTCCGCGACGAAGCGATCCTGGAACCGCGCGTCCATGATCGCCAGCAGCGCCTCGACGACCTCACGATCCGTGCGGCCGCGCAGGTCCGCGATCCCGTACTCGGTGACGACGATGTCGCGCAGGTGTCGCGGAATGGTGGCGTTGCCGTAGCTCCACGGCATGCTGGAGGTCAGCCCAGCGCGCGATGAGCGGGTCGCGCGCAGGCACAGGATCGAGCGCGCTTCCGGCAGCGCGTGCGCCATCGCGACGAAGTTGTACTGGCCGCCGACGCCGCTCACGACCTTGCCGCTGTCGAGCGTATCGGAGACCGCGGCGCCGAGCCCGGTGACCATCATGGTCGTGTTGACGAAGCGCGCGTGCCGTCGCTGCGCCACCTTCAGCTCCCATTCGTGACCGTAGATCTCGTTGACGAAACTGATGGCGCGCATCGCGAACAGGCGGCGCTCGGCGACCGGCAGCTGGCGCAGGGCTGCGTAAAACCCTTTCGGGCCGAAGAAGAATCCCGCGTCCGCGACCACGCCGTTGCGCAAGCGCTCGCCGAGGCAGGTGCGCGCGATCTGCCGCCGCTGCTCCGGGTCGTCGAAGTTCGCGCGCAGCTGCGTGCCATCGGGAGTGACGAGCATGCCGCGGTCGTACTCGACGTCGTCGCGAAACAGGCCGAGATCGCGGAACTCGTGGAAATCGACGAACGACATGCGCCGCATGCCGCCCTCGTGCAGCGCCGCCAGCGTGCGCTCGCCGACGTGCTCGTCGATGCGGCCCTCGTCGAGCAGCCGCTGCACCTTTGCGCTCGCATAGACGCGGCGCTTCAGCACGCCGCTGCGATACAGATCCAGGAAGCCGTCGGCGAGCATCTCGGAACAGCCGTACAGGCCGCGCTCGAACGGTGCCGTGCCGCCTTCGGTCTCGATCAGGCGGCGATGCCGCGCGAGCAGCCCGAAGGATTCGACGACGTCGCGGTAGATCGCCGGCTGCTGCTGGCGCAGCTGCAGCGCGTAGACGATCGCGTCACCGAGCTCGCCGATGCCGAGCTGCAGCGTGCCGCCGTCGCGGATCAGCGTGCTCACGTTCAGCGCGATCGAGTATTCGGCGCGCGGGATCGGGGCGTTGGGCGGACAGAACAGGTGCGTGCCGGGATCCTCGAGCAGGAAGTCGAACGTGTCTGCCGCCACGAGCGCATCGCCGTACATGAAAGGCAGCTCGCTGTGCACCTGGCCGATCAGCGCGAACGGCTGGCCGCTGGCGCGCATCTGCGCGATCTGCGGCAGCAGATCCGCAGTGAGATCGGGATTGGCGCCGAGGCTCAACAGGCCTGCCGGCGCTTCACCGGCGGGCGGACGCGCCACCAGCTGCGCGAGCACGTTGAGGCCGCGCCGCAGGACGTCGCGCGCGACGTGCGTGTAGTTCGCACTGAGATAGTTC
The DNA here is from genome assembly GCA_036555785.1 of Steroidobacteraceae bacterium. GTDB lineage: Bacteria > Pseudomonadota > Gammaproteobacteria > Steroidobacterales > Steroidobacteraceae > Steroidobacter. The sequence continues at coordinate 29,567 of DATBKP010000015.1, read as the reverse complement.
TGCTGCAGGGGAGCGCAATCCAGCCAGGCGCCCGGCTCCAGAAAAAACTCGACGATCTCGATGTTGCCGGGCAGCCGGCCCTGCTCCATCAACCGCACATATTCGAGCTCGGGGTACTCGCCGAAGATCCGTTGCGCGAGCGGCTCGACCAGGCGCCGCTCGAGGTCGCTGCGCCCACGCGGCTTGCGCAGCGACAGCGCGGTGACGATGGTGAGACGAATCGACGGGTCGGCGACCGCGCGCGCGACGAACGAGTTGACCAGGCCGTTCGGTTTGCCGATCGCCACCGGCAGCCCGAGCACCACGTGCTTGCCGACGCGGCTCAGGGTGGCTTCGACGCATTCTTCGGCACTGGTGTAGCGAGTCGGCGCCGGCTGATTCATGCCGCCAATCGAGTTCCTTGGTTTCTTGGAACCAAGGGTAACCGCAATTCGCGCGGCGTGCTTGCCGCGAGCGGCGAGTTGTAGTTCTTGCCTACTGCTTGAGCAGCAGCACGAAGCCGACTTTGACCTCGTTGCCGACGCTCTCGGTGTCCTTCCAGTCGCCCTGGGCGCCGAGGCCGAACTCCAGGCGCTTGAGCTGCGCCAAGCCCTTGAGCCAGGCGCTGCCGCTCTTCTGCTCGAACGTGAACTCGAGCGGCACGTCGCGCGTGACGTTGCGAAGGGTCAGCTTGCCCGTGGCCGTGAACTTGTTGCCGCCCTTGGCCGTGAAACGCTCGGTCACGTAGTGCGCCGTCGGAAACTGCTTCACCGCGAAGAAGTCGTCGCTCTTCAAGGTGTCGTCGCGCTCGCTGTCGCGCGAATTGACCGATGCAGTCTCGACTTTCACGTCGAAGCGGCTGCCGGCGAGGTCCTGCGGGTCGAACTTGATGTCGGCGGTGAAGCGCTCGAACGCGCCTTCGAACTCGGCGCCGGCCTGGGTTCCGACGAAAGTCAGTTTGCTTTCCTTCGGCTGTACGCTCCACTGCGTGGCGGCGAAGGCGACGCTGCCGCAGATCAGGACCAGGGCGAACAGATAGGAGAGGAGCGGGTATTTGCGCATGATGGCAGTGGCTGCGAGGTCAGGAATGAGGGGTGCGCTCGGCCACCGGCAGCATCCGGCGCAGAACGTTGTCGCGATCGAGGAAGTGATGCTTGAGCGCGGCGGCGGCGTGCACGATCGCGATCACCGCGAGGCTCTTGGCCATGAATTCGTGCGCAGCGTGCAACGTCTGGTACGTGGCCTTGTTCGGCTCGATGAAGTCCGGCAGCGTGAACAGCCCGAACCAACTGACGCTGAAGGCGCGCGCCGAGGACATGAACCAGCCGAGCAGCGGCGTGATGAAAAGCAGCGCGTAGAGCAGGAAATGGGAGACGTGCGCGGCGCGGTCCTGCCAGCGCGGCGCGCCTGCGGGCAGCGGCGGCACCGGATTGAGCAGACGCCACGTGAGCCGCAGCAGCGCCAGGCCCAGGATCGTGATGCCGACGGACTTGTGCGTGGCCAGGACAGGGATCTTGGCGGCCGGGCGTAAACCTTCCGCCCGCTCGGCGAGCACGAACTGCGTAATGATCAATGCGACGATTGCCCAGTGGAACAGCTGCGCCACCGCGCCATACCGCGTCAACGTGTTCTTCAAGTGCATGGGCATGAGTACCGGGCAGACACGCAGTAGTTTAAGCGACTAACCTGAACGGGATACATACAGGAGAGAGCATGCGCGAGCTAACTCGAGTCGGGGGTCTGATCTGCCTGAGCCTGTTGCTGGCCGCATGTCCCCGACCGCTGCGTCCGCCGCCGCCGACGCCGACGCAGCCGCCTACGACCACGCAGCCATCGGCCCCCACGGGCGCGGACACGCGCGGCGCGACCGTGTACGAGGTCAGCGCACAAAGCTCGCAGCTCGCCATCTACGTGTTCCGCGGCGGCAAGTTTTCCAAGCTCGGCCACAATCACGTGCTGACGTCGCAGCAGCTCGCCGGTCGCGTCTGGGTGCATCCGGAATTTGCGCGCTCGGGATTCGAGCTGTCATTCCCCGTCGCGCAGCTGGTCGTCGACGACGCCGAGGCGCGCCGCGCCGCGGGCAGCGACTTTCCGCCCGACATCCCGCAATCGGATAAGGACGGCACGCGCACCAACATGCTGAAGCCCGAAGTGCTGGACGGCGAGCGCTATCCCGAGGTGAAGCTGAGCTCGGCGCAGGTCGGCGGCACGCTCGAAGCGCCGCAGGTGACGGCGCACATCACGATCAAGGATCAGAGCCGCGACGTCGAGGTGCCCGTGAAGATCGCGGTCGAGGGCGCGCAGCTGACCGCGAGCGGCGAGTTCGACATCCTGCAGACCGAGTTCGGCATGAAGCCGTTCAGTGTCGCCCTCGGCGCGCTACAGGTGCAGGACCGGCTCCACGTCAAATTCAAGATCGTTGCGGAGAAGAAATAGAGCGGGCGGCGACCCTCACGTCCCCGCCCCGCCGAGAAGCTCCGCCGCAATCGACTTCGCACCGTAGACGTCGCGCAACGCCGTCACGATGATCGCCGGATGCACGGCGACGGCGCGGTTCATGCGCTCGTCGTACCAGTAGCTGCCCGCGATCGAATGGATGTTGCCGTCGAAGGCGAGGCCGACCAGCCGGCCCTGTGCGTCCACCAGCGGGCTGCCGGAATTGCCGCCGACGATGTCGTGGGTCGTCACGTAGTCGAACGGCGTGTTCGGATCGAGCTTGCCGCGCGCATCGAGCCAGCGCTGCGGCAGGCGGAACGGGTCCTGGCCGGTGGTGCGCTCGTACAGGCGCGACAGCTTGGTGAACGGCTCGACCTGCTGGCCCTTCTCCACCCAGCCGCGCACGTCGCCGTAGCTCATGCGCAGCGTGAACGTCGCGTCGGGATAGACCTTGGTGCCGAGCACTGCGAAGCGCGCTTTCGCGATCTTCTCCTGCCCGGTCGCGACCGGCGCCTGCACTTCGTCTTCGTAGATCTTGCGCACGGCGCGCGCATCCGGATCGATCGCGCGCGCCAGGGCGATCATCGGATCCGACGACCCTGCGACTGCCGCGGCGCCGCCGTCCCACAGCGCTTTGCGGACCGCGGGATCGGCGAGCTTGCTGCCGCCGATGAGCTTGGCGGCGAGCGAGTCTGGAGATTCCTGGCTCATCAGGCGCCGCACCACTTCGTCGTCGGGGCCAAGCACCTCCCGCATCTTGTCGAGCGAGAACGACAGCGTCAGCTGCTCGTACTGCGGATAGATCGGGACCGTCGCGAGCACTCCCGCACTCAGCTTCGGCAGATTCGAATCGGCATACTCGCGCAGGCGCTGCTCGTTCGGCTTGCCGCGTTCCGCCGCGCCGCGCACGAGCTGGCGCGCGTAGCCGAACAGCTTGCTGTTGAAGCCGGTGCCGCTCTCGAGATACGCGTAGCGGTCGTAGATTTCACGGTAGCGCGCCTGCGCCCTGGCGATGTCATCCCACGCGCTGCCGGTCTGTTGCGCCAGCTTCGCATCGGCGGCGACCTGCGTGCGCAGCGCGCGTTCCTGCGCCGCCTTCTGCTGCATGAGAGCGTCGTCGAGCAGCGCCGACTGCAAGCCGCGATACACCTTGATCGCATTTTCCAGGCCGAGCAGCGTTTCCGCGACGATGCGCTTCGGCTCGTCGCCGGTCTTCGACCATTCGATCATGCGGCCGCGCAGCTCGGAGTTGCGCGCGATGTAGGCGGGTTGCGTCACGCTGCGCTGAAATTTCAGTTGCTCGGCGGTGAGCAGGCGAGCGGTGCTGCCGGGATGACCGGCGAGGAACACCGGCTCGCCCGCGCGCGGACCTTCGATGCGCCAGCGCAGGAAGTCGGGCGTGCGTGCCGGCTTGCCGTTCTCGTAAACGCGCATCAGGCTGAAGTCGAGACACCAGCGCGGGAAGTTGAAATTGTCGGGATCGCCGCCGAACGCCGCGATCGACTGCTCCGGCGCGAACACCAGGCGCACGTCGTCGTAGCGCTTGTACCGGTAAAGGAAGTACTGACCGCCCTGGTACAGGGTTACGGACTCGCAGGCGAGCGCGCCGGCGCGCCCTTTGGCAGCGGCGGCCGTGCATTCCGCTTCGAGACGGCTCAGCGTCTGCTTGCGCACCTCGTTCGCCTTGGCATCCGCCAGGCCGGCGGTTGCGCCGTTCACCTTCGCCGTGATGTCCTCGATGCCGACCAGCACCGAGACGATCCCGCTCGGGCATTTGCGCTCGCCGGCGCGGTTGCCGGAGTTGAAGCCGTGCTCGATGAAGTCGTCGCCGGCGCTCGACAGTTCGCCGATGCACTCGCGAGCGCAGTGATGATTGGTCAACACCAGCCCTTCCGGCGAGACGAACGAGCCGGTGCAGCCGCCTTCCAGGCGCGTGATCGAGCGCTGCAGGCGCCCGAGCCAGGCATCGTCGATGTCGACGCCGTATTTCTGCTTGACGGCGGCCTTCGGAAAGTTGTCGAACGTCCACATGCCTTCGTCCGCCAGGGCCGGTCGGAGCGGGGCGGCGCAGGCGAAGCCGGCGAGCAGCAGCAGGCAGAAACGCTTCATGGGCCAGTCCTGTCGAGTAGTAGTTGTAACGGGAATGTAAGACGCGGCGCGGCCGGGCCGGGAGTTCCTACGTTGCTATTTTCGCTTCATTCCGCCGTGCTGAGCAGCAGCAGCCGCGTACCTTCGGGCGCTATCAGCACGCCGTTGTCCGCTTCGTCCAAAGTGTCCGGCATCTCGTCGGACACCTTTACGCCGCGTGCGCGCAGGCGCGCCAGCCGTTCCGCCATCGCGCCGTCCTCGAACGTCAGGACCGGCTGTCGCAACGCGCGCGTGCGGTACAGCGCCAGGTCGAGGGCGTCACTGACCAGCGGTGTTCGCGGAAACGGCTGCTCTTCCTCGTCGAGCGCCACGAATCCGATCGATTCCCAGAATGCACGCGCCTGCGCCGCGGCGCGCGCCGGAATGCCGAGCTCGCTGAAGTAACCGCACGCCGACTCGATCGGGGCATCGAGCTGCGGCGGCGAGAACGTGCGCGCTTCGAGCAGCGTCACGCTCAGTCCGGCCGGGTCGCGCAGCTGCGCCTGGTTGAACACTTCGTCGCCGAAATGCTCCTGCTCGAACGTGACGCCGCGCTCCTTGAGCCGGCCGACGCCGGCCTGCAGCTCCGGCAGTACGAACGTCAGCGACGGCGACGGCATGTCGCGGCCGTGCAAGCCGATGAACAAGTGTCCGTCAGTGACCACCGCGTAAGGATGCGACCACGTTTCGCCGACGGCTGTCTGCACGAAGCCGAGCGACTCGTAGAACTCGAGCGACTCGCGGATCACCGGCGTGCCGATGCTGATCTCGAGGAATCGGCCGAGGGGTGCGCTGAGCAAGTTCGCTCCGCGCTAACGCGCGGCACCCTGGCGCAGTGCGCGCTGCCGCGATTCATTCAGCTCGCTCGCCGCGTTCTGCGCCGCCGGCCAGTCGCGCGCGTGGCGGCCAATCAGATCGGCGAGGAACGCAGCGTGCGCGTCGCTGGCGTTGAGCGCGGGAATGTAGTCGTAGAACTCGCCGCCATTCGCCAGGAACAGGGCGCGGTTGCGGATCGCGATTTCTTCGAGCGTCTCCAGGCAGTCCGTCGCGAAACCGGGGCAGACGATGCTGACCCGTCGCTGCCCTTCGCGCGCCATGCGTAGCAGCGTCGCGTCGGTATAGGGCCGCAGCCATTCCTCGCGTCCGACCTGCGACTGGAAGCTGACGCTCCACGCGCCCGCATCGAGACCGAGTGCATCGGTCACGAGCCGGGCGGTCTTCAGGCATTGGCAGTGATACGGATCGCCGGCGAGCAGATAGCGCTGCGGCACGCCGTGGAACGAGAACAACAGATGACCGCGCTCGTGCGCACGCCAGTGCTCGCGGATGCTCGCGGCAATCGCTTCGATGTAGGCGGGGTCGTCGTGGTAGTTGCCAATGAAGCGCAGCTCCGGGACCCAGCGCCAGCGTTGCAGTTGCGCGGTGACGCGGTCGAACACGGATGCGGTCGTAGTGCCCGAATACTGCGGATAGAGCGGCAGCACCACCAGCCGACGCGCGCCGGCGCGCCGCAGCTGTTCCAGCGCCTCGGGAATTCCCGGCGAGCCATATGACATGCCGAGCGCGACAGCTGCTGGCAATTGCCGCTGCAGCGCGCCGCGGACCTTATCGACGAGTGCACGAGTGTGCAGGAGGAGCGGCGAGCCTTCCGGTGTCCAGATCTGCCGGTAGGCATGAGCGCTGCGCGACGGTCTGATCCGCAGAATCACGCCGTGTAACGCCAGCCACCACAGCCAGCGAGGCGCCTCCACGACCCGCGGGTCCCACAGGAACTCGGCGAGAAAGCGCCGGATCGCCGCCGGCGTGGGCGCGTCGGGCGTGCCCAGGTTCACCAGCAATGCGCCGAGGCCGGCAGCGCTGCCGTGTTCGTATGCCGGTTCGCCCAGATAGGAAGCCATGCTGGGCCGTAGTGTGGCCGAAACGAAACGATAACTGCATCTCAATCGTGGAATTCCGCAAGCAGCGATGGCAGCGCTGCTTAAGTGGAATCCAGCGCACAAAAGCAGCGAAAGGCGCGCCCGCTCGTGAGGGAAAACGCCCGGATTTGTCGCTTAGTAATGATAGGAACTGCATTCGGGCAGGGAAGCCCACAGTCAGCACAAATCGGTTCGCGAGTCGGTCTCGAGTCGAGTTGCCCGCTGTTCGGGGTCCGCGATCGTTACTGCCCCCTCCCCGGGATCGCGTCAGCTTCGTACGGCGGCAGGCTGCAAGGAACTCCTACCCTGCAGCCGCCTGGACGGCGGTCGGCAGTGTCAGGGCCGCAGTACGCTGCGCCCCGGATGCTGCCGGCCGCTTTCCAACTTCCTACCTTTCCACGATCGCCGTCACACCCATTCCACCGGCCGTACAGATCGAGATCAGGCCGCGCCCGCTGCCGCGCGTCGCGAGCAATTTGGCCAGCGTTGCGAGAATGCGCGCCCCGGTCGCGGCGAACGGATGACCGATCGCCACGCTCCCGCCCTTGACGTTCAGCTTGCTGCGATCGATGGCGCCGAGCGGCTGGGCGAGGCCGAGCCGATCGCGACAGAACTCCGGCGACTGCCACGCCTTGAGCGTGCACAGCACTTGCGCCTCGAACGCTTCGTGGATCTCGTAGAAATCGAAGTCCTGCAGCTTCAGGCCGGCGTCCGCCAGCATGCGCGGCACGGCGTACGCGGGCGCCATCAACAGCCCTTCCTTGTCGATGAAGTCCACCGCCGCGTACTTGCCGAAGCGCAGATGAGCGAGCACCGGCAGACCGCGCGCCCTGGCCCACTCGTCGCTCGCGAGCAGGACCGCCGCTGCGCCATCGGTCATCGGTGTGGAATTGCCTGCGCTCAGCGTGCCCTGTCGATCGAACGAAGGCTTGAGCGCGGCGAGCTTCTCCAGCGAGGTATCGCGCCGCACGTTGTTGTCGCGCTTGAGCCCGCGGAACTCGACCACCAGGTCGTCGAAGAAACCTTCGTCGTACGCAGCCGCTGCCTTGCGATGACTCTCGAACGCCAGCTGATCCTGTTCGACCCGCGGGATCTGCCAGGTCTTCGCCATCAGCTCGCAGCTCTGGCCCATCGACAGCCCGGTATGCGGCTCGGCGACCGCCGGCAGCTGCGGCTTGAAATGGCGCGGGCGCAGTCCGAACCACGGCGCGAGACGCGCACCGAATGACTTGCCGCGCGAGCTGCGCAGCAGGATGCGGCGATACGAGTCCGGATAGACCATCGGCACGTCGCTGGCGGTGTCGACGCCCGCGGCGATGCCCGAATCGATCTGGCCCATCGCGATCTTCAGGCCGATCACGATCGCCGTGTCGAGGCTGGTGCCGCAGGCGCGCTGCAGATCGAAGGCCGGTGTTTCGCGAGCCAGGCCCGAGTCGAGCGCGCATTCGCGCGTCAGGCCGAAGTCCCGGGAATGCTTGAGGACCGCGCCTGCGCCGACGTCGCCCAGCGTCACGCCTTTGAGCCGATAGCGCTCGACCAGCGCTGCGAGTGTGGCCGTCAGCATCTCCTGGTTGCTCGCTTCGGCGTATGCGCCCATCGAGCGCGCGAACGGGATGCGCAGCCCGCCGACGATCGCCACCGGGCGCACTGAAGATCCGACGAGCATGACGGCCTCGCTGTGAGAGAATGGCGACCTCCGGCCAGCATGCCATTGCCCGGCCGACACAGCCATGACCCTCTCCACCTCCAGCCGCCTTGCCGCGGACGCCCGGGCCATTTGCGTCCTCGGACTGCCATTGCTCGGCAACAACCTGTCCATCATGGGCATGCAGTTCGCCGACACCGTGATGGCGGGACAGCTCGGCGCGCGCGATCTGGCGGCGCTCGCGGTCGGCGTCGGCTATTACCATCTGTTCCTGCTGATCGGGCTCGGCGCCCTGATGGCGGTGTCGCCGAGCGTCGCGCACGCATTCGGCGCCAACGATACGCAAGGCGTGCGGCACTACTGCCGCCAGGCCTGGTGGCTCGCACTCACGCTGGCCGTGCTGCTCGTGAGCGGGTTGCTGCAAGTCGGCCGGGTGTTGCCTGCGCTCGGCATCGCCCCGGAGATCCTGCCGACAGCGGTGGGCTACGTGCACGCCATGTCGTTCGGCATGCCGGGGCTGCTCGCGTTTCTCGCGCTGCGCTACACGAGCGAAGGCCTGGGGCGCACCAAGCCGATCATGTATTTCGGCTTCCTGGGTCTCGCCGCGAACGTGCTCGGCAACTGGATCTTCATGTACGGCAAGTGGGGCATGCCGCGGCTCGGCGCGGTCGGCTGCGGCGTCGCGACCTCGATCTCCGAGTGGCTGATGTTCTTCGCGATGCTCGCTTACATGCGCCGGCAGCGCGCCTATCGCGAGTTCGATTTCTTCGCGCGCGTCGACCGGCCGGATTGGCGCGTGCTGCGCGATCTGACGCGCATCGGCGCGCCGATCGCGGGCAGCATCCTCGCGGAAGGCGGGCTGTTCGTAACCGCGGCGCTGATGATCGGCGGCATGGGCGCGACGCTGACCGCGGGTCACCAGATCGCGCTCAACTACGCCTCATTCATGTTCATGGTGCCGCTCGCGATCAGCTCCGCGACCACCATTCACGTCGGTCACACGCTCGGCCGCGGCGAGCACGAGCGCGGACGCTCTGCCGGCCTGCTCGGCATCTGCATGTGCGCGAGCGTGATGGCGCTGTCGGCGATCGGCATCCTGCTGTTCAAAGACGGCATCGCCAGTCTGTACACGGGCGATCGAGCCGTGCGCGAAATTGCAGCGGCGCTGTTGCTGATGGCGGCGATATTCCAGCTCTCCGACGGCGTGCAAGTCGGCGCAGCGGGTGCGCTGCGCGGCTTCAAGGACACCGCCATCCCGATGGCGATGTGCATCTTCTCGTATTGGGTGGTCGGCTTTCCGCTCGCCTACACCTTCGGCGTGCTCAAGGGCGGGGGGCCGCGCTACGTGTGGATCGGCTTCATCGCGGGCCTCACGGTCAGCGCCGTGCTGCTCGTCAGCCGCTATCTGTATGTGTCGCGGCGGTCGCTACCGTCGTCCGCGGTGGAAGCCGGCGCCGTGTGATAGCCGTAGCCGAGCGTCTCGATGTCTTCGACCAGGCCGTCGACGAAGCGCACCTGGCGCATCAGCTTGTAAGGGCCGAAGTTGTAGGTCCAGATCTCGACCGGGATTTCGACGTAGCCGTCGCCGTAGCTCAGGATGCGGCCGCCGAAGTTGAAGGTCGGGCGGCGCAGGATCGAGCGCGTCTGGATGTCGGTCGGCTCGCCGCAGAACTGCCGCACCTTGGAGCGCGGATCGCCGTTGCCCAGCAGCCGCGAGCCGCAGCGCATGTTATCGGCGCTCGCCGGAATCGACAGGACGAGCAGCAGGGCGCAGAGAGTGGCTGAAACGAAGGCGCGCATGGCGGTCACTATGCCCCCGAAGGGCTGAATTGCCAATGAACGATAATTAGAGTCCCTTCCCCTCGATACAGTTCTGGTAAAGATCCGCGAACTTCTGTGGCGTCATCGGCAGCGGGTTGCCGCCCGTGGACGGGTCGTCGAACGCCTGCTGCGCGAACGCCCGCGCGTGGGCGGCCTGCATGCCGAGATCGGCGAGCGTGGGCGGAATGCCGATCTGCTCGCGCAACGCCAGCACCCAGCCCTGCACCGCGTCGAACGACGGTCGCGGCAGACCCAGGTAGGCGGCCAGTCGCGTCATCTTTTCCTCCAGCGCACTGCGGTTCCACGCCAGCACGTACGGCATGACGACACCGTTGGTCAGCCCGTGATGCGTATTGAGATTCGCGGAGCACGGGTGACTCAGGCTGTGCATCGCGCCGAGCCCTTTCTGGAACGCGGTCGCGCCCATCGCCGAGGCGACCATCATCTGCGCGCGAGCTTCGATGTTCTTGCCGTCCGCAACGGCGATCGGTAACCATTCCTTGATGAGCCGCATGCCTTCGACGGCAATACCGTCGGCCATGGGGTGATGCGCCGGCGCGCAGTACGCTTCCAGGTTGTGCGACAGCGCGTCCATGCCGACGGCCGCGGTCACTTTCGCGGGCAGGCCGAGCGTCAGCTCCGGATCGGCGATCACCAGCGCCGGCTGCATGCGCGGATGGAAGATGATCTTCTTCGTGTGATCGCGCAGGTCGGTGATCACCGAGGCGCGTCCGACTTCCGAGCCGGTACCCGACGTCGTGGGCACGCCGATCGTCGGCGCCATGCCGGCGACGTTGACGCGCGTGTACCAGTCCTCGCGATCCTCGAAATCCCAGATCGGCCGCGTCTGGCCCACCATCAGCGCGATCGCCTTGCCGGTATCGAGCGCACTGCCGCCGCCGAATGCGATCACGCCGTCATGCGCGCCGCGCCGATAGGCGGCGACGCCGTTCGTGACGTTGGCCTCGACCGGATTGGCTTGCACATCGCAGAACACTTCGCAGGCGAGGCCGGCCGCGCGGCACGATTCCACCGCTTGCGCAATCATCGGTAACGCGGCGAGTGCAGGATCCGTGACGAGCAGCGGGCGTGAGATGTGCAGCGTCTTGCACGCATCCGGCAGCTCGGCGATGCGCCCCGCACCGAAGCGGATCAGGGTCGGGTAGTTCCAGTTGCCGCGTAAGCTCGTCATAGATGGGTTCGCAGGTGAAACGATTTCGGCCGCGTCAGGTGCTCGTAGCCGACGACGCTGAGCGTGCAGCCGCGGCCCGAATCCTTGACCCCGACCCAGGCCAGCGCCGGATCGAGATAGTCGCAGCGGTTCATGAACCACGTGCCGGTCGCGACGCGCGCGCCGATCGCCAGCGCCGCGTCCCGGTCCGAGGTCCAGATCGCTGCAGTCAGACCGTAGGCGCTGTCGTTCATCAGCTCGATCGCCTGTTCGTCCGACTGCACCTTCATGATGCCCGCGACCGGACCGAAGATCTCTTCGCGCATCACCGGCGTCGAGTGATCGACTTCGAGCAGCACCTGCGGCGCGAGATACGGCGTGCCCGGATCGCTCGCCGGAAACTCCTCCTCGCGAATCGCTCCCTTCGCGCCCGCTTCGATCGACGCAGCGATCTGCGCGCGAACCGTCGCGGCGGCCGCGGTGCGCACGACCGGACCGAGGGTGGTGGCCGCTTCCAGCGGATTGCCCAGCACGTACTTGCGCGTCAGATCGACGAAGCCGTCGACGAACGCGCCGTACACGCGCTCGTGCACGTAGATGCGTTGCAGCCCGCAACAGGATTGACCGCTGTTGAAGTACGCGCCGTCGACGATGTTCTCGACCGCATGCGCGAGGTTCGCGTCGTTGCGCACGTACACCGGATCGCAGCCGCCGAGCTCGAGGCCGGTGCCGATGAAGCGCTCGGACGCTGCGCGCTGCACGGCGTGACCGCCGGCGACCGAGCCGGTGAACGCGACGAAGTCGACACGCGGATCGCGGATTGCACGCTCGGTATCCTCGTGGCTCATGTGCAGCGCCTGGAATACACCGTGCGGCAAGCCCGCTTCCTGCAACGCGCTCGCGAAGCGTTCGGCACACAGCGGCGTTTGCGCCGAATGCTTCAGGACGACGGCGTTGCCCGCCATCAGCGCCGGCACGACGCTGTTCACCGCGATGAGGTACGGATAGTTCCACGCCGCGATCGTCAACACGACGCCGAGCGGCTCGCGGCGGATGAAGCGCTCGAAGTTCTCTTTCGGCCCCGCGTCGATGGCGGCGAGCGCCTCAGGGGCGATCGCGATCATGTGGCGCGCGCGCTCCAGCGTGCCCCGGACCTCGTTCGGTGCGTAGCGGCTCGGGCGGCCCATCTGCCACGTCAGCTCATTCGCGATCTCCTCGCGCTTGCCTGCGAAGAGATCGCAGAAGCGCTCGAGGATGCGGGCGCGCTCCGCGACTGCAACCGTGCGCCAGGCGCGCTGCGCGATCGTTGCGCGTTCGAGGGCGCTGTCGACCTCCGCCGCTTTCGCGAGCGGACGCTCGACGTAGACGCTGTTGTCGACAGGGGAGACGACCTTGATCATCTCTAGATAATCTCGAAGTACCGCGCAAGTTCCCAATCGGTGATGTGCTTGCGGAACTCGCGCTCTTCCCATTCGCGGGTCGCGGCGAAATGCTGCACGAACGCGTCGCCGAACCAGTCGCGCGCCGCTTTCGACTGTTTCAGCCGCTGCGCCGCTTCCCACAACGTGCGCGGCAGCGCGAGCGCCTCGGGAAACTTGTGGTCGTACGCGTTGCCTTCGACCAGCGGCTCGGGCTCGATGCGCTGCTCGATGCCGTACAGCCCCGACGCCAGCGCCGCCGCCAGGATCACGTACGGATTGGCGTCGGCGGCCGCGACCCGGTACTCGACGCGCTGCGACTTGGCGCTGCCCGGAATGATGCGCAACGCGCAGGTGCGGTTCTCGACGCCGACGGTCGAGTCGGTCGGCGCCCAGAATCCCGGGATCAGCCGCGTGTACGAATTGACGGTCGGCGCCACCATCGCAAGCAGCTCCGGCATCAGCCGCTGCTGGCCGCCGACGAAGTGACGCATCGTGGTGCTCATCGAGTGCGGTTGAGATGCGTCATGAAACACCGGATTGCCGCCATCGCGCGAGCGCAGCGACAGGTGAATGTGCCCGCTCTGGCCGGGCCAGTCGCGCGACCACTTCGCCATGAACGTCGCCAGCATCGCGTTGCGCTGGGCGAGCACCTTGATGAAGGTCTTGAACAGTGCAGCCTTGTCGGCGGCGGCGAGCGCGTCGTCGTAACCGATCGCGGCTTCGATGACGCCGGGCCCGGTTTCCTCGTGCAAGCCTTCGATGCCGAAGTCCATGGTCTCGCACATCGCCAGCATCTGGCGGTAGAACCCGGAGCCGACGCTGTTGCGGATCACCGAGTAGCCGAACCAGCCGGGCGCCATCGGCTGCAGGTTGCGATAGTGCTTCTCGCGGATCGACTGCGGCGTCTCGTTGAAGAAGAACACTTCGTACTCGAAGCCGGCGTACGGCTCGAAGCCCATGGTGCGCGCGCGCTCGAGCACCTTGCGCAGGATGCCGCGCGGGCACACCTGCTCGGCCGGCGGCGCGAACTCGCTCAGGAACAGCAGGTTGTCGTCCTCGAACGGCAACGGCCGGCAGGAACCGGGGAGGATTCGCACCGGCGCGTCCGGATAGCCCGTGTGCCAGCCGGTGAACTGCACGTTGTCGTAGAGCTGGTCCTGGCAGTCCCAGCCGAGCACGACGTCGCAGAAGCCATAGCCGCTCTCGAGCGCCGACAGGAACTTCGCGCGCGACATGTATTTGCCGCGCATGATGCCGTCGACGTCGAACACGCCGACCTTGACGTGCGAGAGCTTGCGTTGCTCGACGATCGCCTTGGCATCGGCGATCGTCTTCACTTGTCGCGGTTCGAGCATTGTCACACCTTGGTCGTGCCGTAGCCTTCGCGCTCGGGATGGCCGTGCTGGCCGCCCGTGACGGCGAACTCTTCCTCGGGCGAGAGCACCAGTTTGTGCCGGCCGATGAAGGCGAAGTACAGAACGCCGAGCACGTACCAGGCCAGCACCAGGTACACCCCGTTGCGGTAGAGCGGGTCCTGGAACTGGTACCACAGCGTGACCAGCGCGATCACCACCGTCGCGGCTGCGCCGGGAACACCCAGCGGACTGCGATACGGGCGCTCGATGTTCGGCATCTTCCGCCGCAGCTGAATGAACGAGATTCCCTGGAATGCGTAGGAGATCATCGCGCCGAACACCGCCATGTTGAGCAGCGTCGCGCCGATCGTCGCGCCGCCTTTCTCCGCGCCCAGCGCGAACCAGACCGCGACGATGATCGCAAGGCCGAGCGCAGTGCCGGTGAACAGCGCGACGTGCGGCGTCTTGCGCGAGCCGTGCGTCACCGACATGACCGCCGGGTAATAGCCGGCGCGCGACAGCGAATAAATCTGCCGCCCGTACGCGAAGATGATCGTGTGGAAGCTGGCGATCAAACCGACCACAGCGAACAGCGACAGGAGCTTCGCCACGTCCTCGGCATAGATGACGTTGAAGCCGTCGAGCAGCGGCCACGCCGAGGTTCCGAGCGAGAAGGAACCGTGCAGCTTGCCCGTTTCCGGCGAGCCGATCGACGCGTTCAACAGCATGATCAGCAGCGCCGACACGATCAGCGTGAACATGCCGAACATCAAGCCTTTCGGCATGTCGCGTTTCGGGTCGACGGACTCCTCGGCGGCGAGCGGCAGCTCTTCGATCGCCAGGAACAGCCACACAGCGAACGGCAGCGCAGCGAGCACCCCGCCGAAGCCCATCGGCAGGAACGGCCCGTGGCCCTGCGGCAGCTCGACGGCCTTGCCGTCCGGGCCTGCGGCCACGTTGAGCGCCCAGCGTGAGAAGTCGGCGAACGGTATGGCGCTGATCCAGAACACGATCAGCACTGCGAGCGCAAGCAGCGTCACTATCACCGAGATCTTGAACGACAGTTCGACGCCCCAGTAGTTGAGTGCGACGAACAGCAGGTAGCTGCCGATCCACCACAACGGTTGATACTCCGGCGGCGTGCCGAGGATCGGCGTCAGGTATGAGCCGATGAAGAACACGATCACCGCCGGCGTCATGATGTACTCGATGCTCTCGGCGAGCCCGGTAACGAAGCCGCCCCACGGCCCGAGCGCGCTGCGCGCGAACGAATATGCGCCGCCGGTATGCGGCAGGGCGGGCGACATCTCGGCGAGGCTGAAGATCAGTCCGAGATACATGATGGCGATGACGATCGCCGCGATGAACAGGCCGCCCCAGCCGCCGACGGCGATGCCGAAATTCCAGCCCGAGAATTGGCCGGAGATGACTGCGCCGACGCCGAGCGCCCACAGCGACCACACGCGTGCGTGACGCCGCAGCCCGCGCTTCTCGAAGTAGTCCTTGCCGGCATTCTGGTACGTGACGCTGCCGACGGTTTTCTTGTCAGTCATGCGACTCTCCCCGTTATTCTTTGCCGATCGAGCCCGGGCACTATACGCCCGGGAAATGGGGACATTCCCCATTTCCTAAGCGTTGCTCCGGGCGATCGGGGAGAGGACGAAATGGGGAATGTCCCCATTTCCTTCAGGCCGAAGCCTGGCTGGCGAGCGCGGTCTGCACTTCGGACGTGGCGATGCGATTGCGGCCCAGGCACTTGGCGCGGTAGAGGGCTTTGTCCGCTGCGAACAGCAATTCGTCGGGGCCGACGCTCGCGGGCGGATAGATGGTCGCCACGCCGCCGCTGATCGTGACCCGATCCGTCAGCTGCGAGGCGTTGTATGGGATCGCGAGGCGCCAGATGCGCCGGCGCAGTCGTTCTGCATAGAGGCCGGCGCGTCGTCCATCGACGCCCGGCAGCACGACAGCGAATTCCTCGCCGCCGTAACGCGCGACCAGGTCGCCGCCGCAACGGAACGTTTCGTCGAGCGTCTGGGCAACCCGGCGCAGCACTTCATCGCCGCGCGTGTGGCCGTAGTTGTCGTTGAACAGCTTGAACTCGTCGAGATCGAGGAACACGAGCGACAACGGCTGCGCATCGCGGCGCGCGCGGCGGATCTCACGCTCGAGCGCGCGATCGAAATGACGCCGGTTCGCGATGCCGGTGAGCGCATCGACGCCGACGAGATGCTTCAGCCGGCGGTTTGCTGTTTCCAGCGCGAACCGCAGCCGCGTCAGCTCCTCGTTGCGTGCTTCGAGAGCCTGCGTGCGCTCCACGAAGCGGCGTTGCAGATCGCGGTAGACGTCATCGAGCTCGCTGCCGACCACGCGCTGTCGCGCCAGCTCGCTCTCCAGCTCGCGCGCGCGGCGATCGATCCGGCCGTGCAGGAACAGGACGCGCGCCAGCACCGCAGCGATCGCAACAGCAAGCAGCAGAAGCAGCGCGAGATCGAAGCCGGACATAGGCGGGAAGAGTCGCACACGTTGCCCGGGTGCAGGGGATGACTTGACGAAACACGCGTGCACGCCGACCGGCGGCGGCGCGGTTCAATCACCACACAAATGATGCAAACGTCGCAATCTCCCTCAGACTCTTGCTTGACGCCTTTGATGCGGCTGAGGAAACTGGACGCCCACTGGAACCAGACCGGCCCGCCATGAATCCCGCCGCGCCTTCCACCTCGCAGGGCCGTTTCCGCAGCTTCGCGGACTTCTATCCGTTCTATCTGTCCGAGCACAGCCATCCGGTGTGCCGGCGCCTGCATTTCGCCGGCACGGTGCTGGTGATCGCGTCGCTGGTCGCGGCCGCGGTTACGGGGCAGCCGCTGTGGCTGCTGGCCGCGCCGCTCGCCGGCTACGGCTGCGCGTGGGTCGGTCATTTCTTCTTCGAGCACA
The DNA here is from genome assembly GCA_036555785.1 of Steroidobacteraceae bacterium. Taxonomy (GTDB): domain Bacteria; phylum Pseudomonadota; class Gammaproteobacteria; order Steroidobacterales; family Steroidobacteraceae; genus Steroidobacter. The sequence goes on along the minus strand of DATBKP010000015.1, from coordinate 12,762 downwards.
ACCGGCCCGCGACCTTCACGCATCCGTGGTACAGCCTCGCGGCGGACTTCGTCCTGTTCCGCGACATGCTGTTCGGCCGCGTGCGGTTCTGAGCCGGCCCAGCATGAGCAGCCCCGGCATCGATCGCGCGTTCGAGCGGCGGCTGGCCGCACTGATCAACGCACGCGAACCGCGCGTGCTCCAGGGCGGGTTGAAAGGCGTCGAGAAGGAATCGCTGCGCGTGCAGCCCGACGGCTACATCGAGCAGAGCGAGCATCCGCGCGAGCTTGGCTCGACGCTCACGCACGAGCACATCACCACCGACTATTCCGAAGCGCTGATCGAGCTGGTGACGCCGGCATTCAAGGAGTCGTGGGAGCTGCTGCAGTACTTGTGCGATCTGCACCAGTTCGTCTATCGCCATCTCGGCGAGCAGCTGCTGTGGGCCACCAGCATGCCGTGCATCATCGACGGCGATCCGAGCATTCCGATCGCGCGCTATGGGCGCTCCAACATCGGCAAGATGAAAGAGGTGTATCGCCGCGGCCTCGGCTGGCGCTACGGCCGGATGATGCAGGCGATCTCCGGTGTGCACTACAACTATTCCTTCCCGGCGCACTTCTGGCCGGTGCTCGCCGCGGTGCTGGAGGCGAAGAGCGCTGATCAGGATTTCGTGTCGGCGCAGTACTTCGGCCTGCTGCGCAACTATCGGCGCTACGGCTGGCTGATCCTGTACCTGTTCGGCAATTCGCCCGCGCTGTGCGCGTCGTTCGTCAAAGGGCGCGAGCACACCCTGCAGCAGTTCGCACCCGGCACGCTGTACGAGCCGCATGCGACGTCGCTGCGCATGAGCGATCTCGGCTATCGCAACAAGAGCCAGGCAGGCGTGCAGATCTCGGTCAACAGCCTCGAGGAGTACGTGCGCGACCTGTCGGCCGCGGTGAGCACGCCGCATCCGGAATACGAGCGCATCGGCGTGAAGGTCGACGGCGAATATCGCCAGCTCAACACCAACCTGCTGCAGATCGAGAACGAGTACTACAGCTACATCCGTCCGAAGCGCGTCGCGCGCTCGGGCGAGCGGCCGACCAATGCACTGCGTCGCGGCGGTGTCGAGTACGTCGAATTCCGCGCGCTCGATGTGAGCGCATTCGATCCGGTCGGCGTGAACCAGAACAAGCTGCGCTTCCTCGAAGCCTTCGCCGCGCTGTGCGTGATCAAGCCGAGCGAGCCGATCGACCGGGCCGAGTGGGACCAGCTCGACGCCAACCATCAGCTGGTCGCGCATCGCGGCCGCGAGCCCGGCCTGCAACTCAACCGCAATGGAAGGCCGATAGAGTTGCGCGCATGGGCGCTGGAGCTGATCGATTCGATGCGCGGGATCTGCGAGTTGCTGGACCACGGCGACGCGCAGCGGCCGTACGCGGCAGCGCTCGAGCTGCAGCAGGCGAAGATCGACGACCCGCGGCTGACGCCCTCGGCGCGCAGCCTGGAAGAGCTGCGCTCGACCGGCGAGTCGTTCGCGCAGTTCGCGCTGCGGATGTCCCGCGTGCACAAGGCGTATTTCCTGGACCTGTATCCGCCGAACGAGCAGCGCCTGGCCGAGTTCGCCGCCGAGGCGGCCGAGTCGCTGGAGCGTCAACTTTCGGTGGAGGCCGCGGACCGCGTGACTTTCGACCAGTTTCTGGCGAACTATTTCCGGACATAAAGTCTGTCCCCGCGATCGGTGACGTTTTTTTCGCGTCGCCGGCCGTTCACCTCTGGCCAACCGTGATGACGAGGACTAATCTTGCTCGCCTGGCTGCCGCGGCGACGCAACTGCTTGAACATAATGGGGCAATTGCCGCGAGCATGGGGAAGTCGTCGAGCATCCGAAAGGCGAAATCGCCGTCAGCCGCCGACTGAAACTCCGCAAACTGAGAACTGCGCACGCCTAAGCGGCGGCGCTGGTCACTACGATGAACACCGTCTTTATTCCCCCCGGACCTCCGACCGACTTGTCCGGCAAGCATATGAACAACGTTTCGACCGCTCGACCCGCTCACGTCATTGCCTCAGGCTCGGCAGCCAATGCCGACCACTTGGGCGAGCGCAGCCCCGTTCCCCCGCCGGCCCTGACCGACACCAATGCCGGCTGGGATTCCTATGAAGTCTGGCGTCGATTCATCAAAGACGCCCGGGACCGCCGCCAGCACCAGGACTGATCCGAGCCCGGAGCGGGGCGCTCGCATGCGCGAGTCAGACCCGAATCGCCCGCCCGGCGCGCCCCCGCAATCCCCGCACGCTCTGCAGCTGCAGCGCGGGTTTCCGCGTTTGCGCTTCACCGCGCCGCTCGAAGCGGAGTTCCGCGGAGTTCACCTGGCCGAGACGCTGCCGCAGATCCGCCGCAACCTGTGGCTGGCGATCGCGTTCGTCGTGGCGTTTTCCGCGCTCACGCACCTGGTGCTGGACACGGGCGTCAACCGCCTGCTCGACCTGATCCGCATCGCCCTGTTCACGCCGATCCTGGTCGTGGGCCTCGCGGTCGTGTACTCGCGCCTGTATCTGCGGCTGTATCCGCTGGTGTGCCTGATCGGCGCGCCGCTATTCGGCATCGGCGTCACGGTGCTGGCCGTGATCGCCGCCTCGCACGGCGTCAGCCTGATCGCAACCGTGGTGCTGGTGTCGATTTACATCTATTTCATGCTCGGCATGAGCTTCTACGGGGCGCTCGGCTCCTCGGTACTGGTGTTCGCCTCGTATTTCATCAGTGCCGCGGCGGTCGGCCTGCCGGCATCGGTGCAGGTGATCGACGGCGGCGTGCTGATCTTCACCAACGTCATCGGCGCGATGGTGTGCTACACGCTGGAGCGCGCGACGCGCACCAACTATCTCGAGGAGCGTCTGCTGATCGAGACCGCGAGTCGGGACGGCCTGACTGGCATCCACAACCGGCGATGGTTCGACGAGCACGTCGATCGCATCTGGCCGCAGGCGACCCGCGAGAACGCCGCGCTCGGCCTGCTGCTGATCGATATCGATCACTTCAAGGCCTACAACGATTACTACGGGCACCAGGCCGGCGATGAATGCCTGCGCCAGGTGGCGTGGTGCCTGAGCCGCTGCGCGCGCCGGCCGCTGGACATCACCGCGCGGTACGGCGGCGAGGAGTTCGCGATCGTGCTGTACGAGGCCGACCGCGGTCACGTCGAAGCTGCGGCGCGGCGCATCCAGATGGAGATCGATTCGCTCGGCATCGTCCACGCGGCGTCGCCGGCGCTCGGCAAGCGGCTGACGGTCAGCATCGGCGCCGCATGCATCGTGCCCAAGCCCGGTCGCACGCACTACGGCCTGATCCAGCTGGCCGACGAAGCGCTGTACGACGCGAAGGAGCGCGGCCGCAACTGCGTCGTGATCATGGACAAGGAATACGAGCAGCTGCACACCGGCGAATTCCGCAAGGGCGCATCGCTGCCGCTGCCGCTGCGTCAGTCCGAGTTCGGCCGCACCGCCGCCTCGGAATAGGGACATTCCTCATTTCGATCCCGCCATCGCTATTTGCGATGGCGCGGACCCGAAATCGGCGGGATCGCCTTGCTATGCTCCCGCCATGCCCGGGCGTATCCGCAGTCTCCTGGTTGCCAATCGCGGCGAGATCGCCATCCGCGTCATGCGCGCCGCGACCGAGCTCGGCATTCGCACGGTCGCGATCTACTCGCAGGAAGACCGCTTCTCGCTGCACCGGATGAAGGCGGACGAGAGCTACCTGGTTGGCGCCGGGCGCACGCCGGTCGATGCCTACCTGGATATCGCCGACATCGTGCGCCTCGCGCAGGCGGCCCAGGTCGACGCGATCCATCCCGGCTACGGCTTTCTGTCCGAGAACCCGGCATTCGCCGAAGCCTGTGCAGCGGCCGGGCTGATCTTCGTCGGCCCGACGCCGCAGATCATGCGTCGGCTCGGCAACAAGGTCAGCGCGCGCGAGCTCGCGGTCGCGGCCGGCGTTCCCGTGATGCCTGCTACGCCGCCGCTGCCGCGCGACGCTGCCGCCGCGGCGCGGCTCGCGGCCGAGGTGGGTTATCCGGTGATGCTCAAGGCGAGCTGGGGCGGCGGCGGGCGCGGCATGCGCGTCGTGAGCAGCGAGTCCGAGCTGGCCGAGCACGTTGCCACGGCGCGCCGCGAAGCGAAGGCCGCGTTCGGCAACGACGAGGTGTATCTCGAAAAGCTGGTGCGGCGCGCGCGGCACATCGAAGTGCAACTGCTCGGCGACGCGCACGGCAACCTCGTGCACCTGTTCGAGCGCGATTGCACCGTGCAACGGCGCAATCAGAAAGTGGTCGAGCGCGCGCCGGCTACGTTCTTCGACGAGCAGCAGCGGCGCGACCTGTGCGAGCAGGCACTGAAGATCGGCCGCGCCGTGCAGTATCTCAACGCAGGTACGGTCGAGTTCCTGCAGGACGCCGACAGCGGCAAGTTCTATTTCATCGAAGTCAATCCGCGCATCCAGGTCGAGCACACCGTGACCGAGGCGGTGACGGGTATCGACATCGTGCGCGCGCAGATCCGCATCGCCGAGGGCGCGGCGATCGGTGCGCCGGAAAGCGGAGTGCCGCGCCAGGAGGACATCCGGCTCAACGGCTACGCGATGCAGTGCCGGGTGACTTCGGAAGATCCCGAGAACCAGTTCATTCCCGACTACGGGCGCATTTCCGCCTATCGCAGCCCGGCCGGTTTCGGCATCCGCCTGGATGCCGGGACCGCGTACTCCGGCGCGATCATCACGCCTTCCTACGATTCGCTGCTCGTGAAAGTGACCGCCTGGGCGCAGACGCCGCAGGACACGATCATGCGCATGCACCGGGCGCTGTGGGAGTTCCGCGTGCGCGGCGTGGCCACCAACCTGCGCTTCCTGGATCAACTGATCATGCATCCGCGCTTCGCGCAGGCGGATTACACGACCAAGTTCATCGACGAGACGCCGGAACTGTTCCGCTTCCCGCGCCGGCGCGATCGCGCCACGCGGTTGCTGACCTTCATCGGCGAAGTGATCGTCAACGGCAACGACGAAGTGAAAGGCCGGCCGCGGCCGGCGCGGCTGACGAATCCGAAGCTGCCCAAGCTGGACCTGCCGCTGCCCCCGCCCGGCACGAAGCAGAGGCTCGACGAGCTCGGCCCCGAGCGCTTCGCGGCATGGATGCTGGAGCAGCAACGCGTGCTGCTGACCGACACGACCATGCGCGATGCGCACCAGTCGCTGCTGGCGACGCGCTTTCGCACGCACGACCTGGCGGCAATCGCGCCGTACTACGCGAGCCTGGTGCCGAATCTGTTCTCGGTGGAATGCTGGGGCGGCGCGACGTTCGACGTGGCGATGCGTTTCCTGCAGGAGTGTCCGTGGGAACGGCTGCACGAGCTGCGTGCAGCGATGCCGAACCTGCTGTTGCAGATGCTGCTGCGCTCGGCGAATGCGGTCGGTTACACGAACTATCCCGACAACGTCGTGCGCTACTTCGTGCAGCAGGCGGCGCGCGGCGGGATCGACCTGTTCCGCATCTTCGATTCGCTCAACTGGGTCGAGAACATGCGCGTGGCGATCGACGCCGTGCGCGAGTCCGGCAAGCTCTGCGAAGCGGCGATCTGCTACACCGGCAATCTCACCGATCCGCGCCAGACCAAGTACGACCTGAAGTACTACGTCGGGCTGGCGCGCGATCTCAAGCGCGCCGGCGCACACATCCTGGGCATCAAGGATATGGCGGGTCTGTGCCAGCCGCGCGCCGCGCATGCGCTGGTCAAGGCGCTGAAGGACGAGACCGGCGTGCCGATTCATTTCCACACTCACGACACCAGCGGCATCGCCGCGGCGAGCGTGCTCGCAGCGATCGACGCCGGCGCGGACGCAGTCGACGGCGCGCTCGACTCCATGAGCGGACTGACCTCGCAGCCGAATCTCGGCTCGATCGTCGAGGCGCTGCGCCACGGGCCGCGCGAGTCCGGCGTCGACGCCGAAAGCCTGCGCATCCTGTCCGGCTATTGGGAGCAGGTGCGCCATTGCTACGCGGCGTTCGAGAGCGACCTGCGCTCCGGCGCGTCCGAGGTGTACGTGCACGGCATGCCCGGCGGGCAGTTCACGAACCTGCGCGAGCAGGCGCGCTCGCTCGGCATCGACGACACGCGCTGGCCGGAAGTGGCGCGCGCCTACGCACAGGTCAACGAGATGTTCGGCGACATCGTCAAGGTGACGCCGACCTCGAAAGTCGTCGGCGACCTGGCGCTGCTGATGGTGACCAGCGGGCTGACGCGCGAGCAGGTGCTCGATCCGCATACGCAGATCGCATTTCCGGAATCCGTGGTCGCGTTGTTCCGCGGCGATCTCGGCCAGCCGTACGGCGGTTTTCCGCCGGCGTTGCAGCAGAAGGTGCTCAAGGGTGCGCAGCCCCTGCAGGTGCGACCCGGCGAAGTACTGCCGTCGATCGATCTGGCGCAGGCGCACGCGGAGTTGAACCGCAAGACCTGGCGCGAGACTTCGGAGCAGGAGTTCGCTTCGTACCTGATGTATCCGAAGGTCTTCCTCGACTACATGCAGGCGCGGCAGACGTACGGCCAGGTCACGGTGCTGCCGACGCCGATGTTCTTCTACGGCCTCGAGCCCGGCGACGAGGTCAGCGTCGACATCGAGCGCGGCAAGACGTTGATCGTGAAATTCGTCGCGGTCAGCGACGGACAGGAGGACGGCACGCGCACCGTATTCTTCGAGCTCAACGGCCAGCCGCGCTCGGTGAAGGTGCAGGATCGCAGTCACGTCGCGATCAAGCCGCCGCGCCGCAAGGCCGATCCCACCAATGCGAACCACGTCGCCGCGCCGATGCCGGGCACGGTCGCGACAGTGCCCGTCAGCCAGGGCGGCCGCGTATCGCGCGGCGACGTGCTGGTGACGATCGAAGCAATGAAGATGGAGACGACGGTGCGCGCCGACCGCGACGCGACCGTGGCGGAAGTCGTCACGCATGCGGGCGAGCCGATCGACTCGAAGGATCTGCTGGTGGTGTTGGCGTGAGAGGGCTGTAGGCTGTAGGCCGTAGGCTGTAGCCAGAATAAGAGCGTCTCCTTCGGGCTCTGGCTACAGCCTACAGCCTTCCCAGCTCCGCCAATGAAGCCGGCGGACCAAGCGCTAGCCCTTGCGCGTAATCAACGCCAATGTCCTGCAGGCGTTGTAGCACCGCGGCGCTCTCGACCGATTCGGCGACCACCTTCTTGCCCATCACGTGCCCGATGTCGGTGATCGAGCGCACCATCTCGTAGTCGATGCGGTCGTGCACGATGTTGCCGACGAACAGGCCATCGATCTTCAGCCAGTCGACGGTCAGCGCCTTGAGATACGCGAACGAGGACACGCCGCTGCCGAAGTCATCGAGGCTGAACGAGCAGCCAAGGCGGCGCAGGTCGGCGATCAACTGGTTGGCGCGCGTCAGGTTGCCGATCGCCGCGGTCTCGGTGATCTCGAAGCCGATCTTCGCGGGCTCGACGCGGGTTTCGTCGAGCGTGGCGCGGATGAATTCGTGCAGCTGCGGATCGCCGACCGAATCGCCGGAGAGATTCACGTACACGCGCGCGATACGCGCCGTCGCAGCCGGATTCGCGGCGAGCCAGCGCAGCGCAGTCGAGATCACCCAGCGGTCGACACGTTGCGACAGGTTGTAGCGCTCGACCGCCGGCAGGAACGCGCCGGGCGGGATGATCCTGCCGTCCTCGTCGCGCATGCGCAGCAGCAGCTCGTACGAGCGCGCGGCGACGTCGCTGCCGGCGATCGGCACGATCGGCTGCGCTTCGAGCAGAAAGCGATCCTCGTTCAGCGCGCGTTTGACGCGCGCCACCCATTGCATCTCGCCGTGGCGCTGCGCGACGAGCGCATCGTCTTCCTGGTAGACGTGCACGCGATTGCGACCCTGGTCCTTGGCCGCGTAGCACGCCGCGTCCGCCGCCTGCAGGATTTGCGTGATGCGCCGGAAGCTGCCCGTGAGCGGCACCAGCCCGATGCTCGCGCCGACAGTGAACGTGCTCGCACCCCACACGAACTGATACTGCTCCACCGCCTTGAGCAGCGCGTTCGCAATATGTGTCGCATCGCTCACGGAGCAGTCGTGCAGCAGCAAACCGAACTCGTCGCCGCCCAGTCGCGCGAGCGCGTCGTTGCTGCGCACGCGGCTCTGCAGGACGTGCGCGAGCTGGCGCAGCAGCTCGTCGCCCGCGATGTGACCGCAGGTGTCGTTGATGATCTTGAACTGGTCGAGATCGAGGTAGCACACGGCGTGGACCGCACCGGTCGCCTGCGCGGAGTCGAGCGCGCGCTGCAGGCGGAGCTCGAACTCGCGGCGATTGATCAGACCTGACAGCGCATCGTGGCTCGCCTCGTACGACAACTGTCGCGACAGCTCGTGCGCTTCAGTGATATCGGTCAGCGTGCCTTCGTAGTAGAGCGTTCGCCCGTGCTCGTCGCGCACCGCGCGCGAGTTCTCCAGCACGACGATCTTGCGGCCGTCCTTGCGCCGGAGCACCAGCTCGGCGTTACGGATTTCGCCGGCCGTCGCCATGCTGCGCAACCAGTTGGTGCGATCGTCGGCGTGTAGGTATAAATCCTCACCGATGCTGAGCTCCAGCAGCTCGTCTTCGGACGCGTAGCCGAGCAGGCGCACCAGCGCCGGGTTCGCCGCCATGAACTTGCCGTCAGGCGTCGTCTGGAACACGCCGGCCACGACGTTCTCGTACAACTCGCGATAGCGGCTTTCCGAGGCTTTGAGCGCCAGCAGCGTGTGCGTGCGCTCGGTCGCGTAGCGCAGCGCCTTGGCCAGCAACGTGCTGACGATCTGTTGCTTGATGAGGAAATCGAGCGCGCCGCGCTCGACCGCTTCGGCGCCGACGTCTTCGTCCGCCTGGCCGACGAGCACGATGATCGGCTGCAGACCGGCCTTCGGCTGCAGCCGCAGGAACGTCGTCAGCCCGAGGCTGTCGGGCAGGTCGAGATCGAGCAGGATGACCTCGAAGGTCCGCTCCCGCAGTCGCGCGAGACCCGCGGCGAGGCTGCGCGCGACTTCGAGCGCGAACGGCTGGTCGCGCAGCAGAGCGAATTCTTCACGGAACAGACGCTCGTCGTCCGTGTTCGCGTCGATCAGCAGAACGTTCGCATGCGTCATTGCCGACGGGAAGTATAATCCTCGGTCATGACCTTACTGCGAGTCGCGGAGCTTCAGGAGGAGCGGGCGCACCGGCTGGAACGCGAGTTCCAGGCCGTACTCGACGCGGCGGTGGACGCGGTCGTGCTGTTCGATCACGAGGGACGGATCGAGCTGCTGAATCATGCCGGCGAGCGCATGTTCGGCTACAACGAGCAGGAGGTCATCGGCCTCAAGGTGAACATCCTGCTGCCCGAGCCGTACCGCTCGCAGCACGAGGACTACCTGCGCCATTACATCGAGGCCGGCGAGCCGCGCATCATCGGCATCGGCCGCGAGCTGATCGCCAAGCGGCGCGACGGCAGCGAATTCTCCGCGGAGCTGGCAGTCGGGCGCGTGCAGGGCACCGAGCCGCCGCGCTTCGTCGGCTTCATCCGCGACATCACGGTGCGCCGCAATGCGGAGGAAGCACTGCGACGAAGCGAGGCGCAGCTGACCATCGCTCAGGAGATTGCCAACCTCGGCAACTACGTCGTGCACTTCGACGGCAAGTACGAGGATTATTGGTCGCCGCACCTGTATCGCGTGCTCGGCCGCCGTTACGGCGAGCCGTATATCGCGGTGTACGAATACCTAGAACCCATGGTGCATCCAGCGGACCGGGCGCGTTGGCAGCAGGCGCGAGGAGAGCTGGATGCGAGCGGACGACAGATGGACATCGAGTACCGCGTGATTCATCCCGACGGGTCGCTGCGCTACGTGCATCACCTGGCGCAGACGACGCGCGCGGCGGACGGACGCCCGCTGCGCCAGGTCGGCACGCTGCACGACATCACCGACCGGCGGCGCGCCGAGGACGAAGCCCGACAGATGCAGGACCGCATCGCGCACTTCGGCCGCATCTCGACGATGGGCGAGATGGCAGCCGGCATCGCGCACGAAGTGAATCAGCCGCTCACCGCGATCGCCACCTACGCGCAGGCGTGTCAGCGGCTGATCGGCCAGGACGATGCGAGCCGGGACGAGATCGAGACCGCGCTCACGCACATCGGAGCGCAGGCGCTGCGCGCCGGCGAAGTGATCCGCCGCCTGCGCACGTTCGTGAAGAATCGCGAGGTGCGGCGCGAGCTGGTCGAAGCGAACCGGCTGCTCGAAGACGTGGTGACGCTCGCGCAGACCGACGCGCGCCACAACGGCGTGCGCATCCTGCTCGAGCCTGCGCCGCAAGCGCCGCTGGTGCAGGCCGACGCGGTGCAGATCCAGCAGGTCATCCTCAACCTGGTCCGCAACAGCATCGATGCGATGGTGGAAGTGCCGGAGGCGCGTCGCGAGATCGTGCTGCGCACGCTGGTCGACAGCGAGGGCGACGTCGAGTTCATGGTCGCCGACCGCGGCGTCGGCGTCGACGCCACCACCATGGCGGAGTTGTTCAATCCGTTCTTCACGACCAAGCCCGGCGGCACCGGGCTCGGCCTGTCGATCAGCCGCTCGATCGTGCGCGCGCACGGCGGCAAGCTGTGGTGCGGCGCCAATCCGGGCGGCGGCGCGCGGTTCTTCTTCACGTTGCCGGCGGTTCCGGCGTCAGCAGGGAGTTGATCAATGAGGGGAAATTCCAGCAATGCACGGCCGACCATCTTCGTGGTGGACGACGACGCCGCGGTCCGCGATGCGCTCAAGCTCCTGCTGCGCTCGGTCGGGCACGCGGTCGAGACGTTCGGCTCGGCGCAGGAATTTCTCGATGCCTACGGCGAGGATCGCGCGGGCTGCCTGGTGCTCGACATCCGCATGCCGGGCATGTCGGGACTGGAGCTGCAGCAGAAGCTCAACGAGAAGCACTCGATCCTGCCGATCATCTTCATCACCGGTCACGGCGACGTGCCGATGGCGGTCGAAGCGATGCAGGCGGGCGCGGTGGATTTCATTCAGAAGCCGTTCCGCGACCAGGATCTGATCGATCGCATCAACCAGGCGCTGGAGAAGGACAGCAGCAATCGCGCCGCGCTCGGCGAGCGTAACGACATCCGCCGCCGTCTGGAAACGCTGACTCCGCGCGAGCGCGAAGTGCTCGACCTCGTGGTGCACGGCAAGGCGAACAAGGTCATCGCGGGCGATCTGAAGCTGAGCCAGCGCACCGTCGAGATTCATCGCGCGCGCGTGATGGAGAAGATGCAGGCGTCCTCGCTCGCACACCTGGTGCGCATGGTGCTGGAAGTCGGACAGGTTTGAGATTTTGCGCACTGCGCGCAATGCGAAATTGCGGCAATAAAAAGTCCTGGCGGGGTCCCCGCGAAATCGCTCTACGTACCTTGCAATGCGCACGCACCTCGGCGCGATTTCGTGGGGTGCCGCTTTAAGTACAAGTGCGACTTCTAGCTGCGGTCGGCTGGAAGGAAAGATGCTCGCCATGCGGCCACGGCCCACAGGCGAGTCCACCGCCCCCAATCCTCCCTGCGGCTCGGGCTCTCTTTGTACAGTGGCCGTGGCCGCTTTTTTCCCAACGTCGATTACTACGTGCGCAGCATCCGCCCCATCGTTGCAGTGATCGAAGCCGACGCGGCGGCACGCCGCACGCTGTGCTCGCTGCTGAGCTCCCTCGACGCCGAGATCCAGGATTACGACAGCGCCGAGAGCTACCTCGCGGCCGAACTGAATACGCTCGGCTGCGTGATCACCGATGTGCTGTTGCCTGGCATGTCGGGCCTCGAGCTGTTGCGCCGGTTGCGCGCCGAGGCGACTTCACCGCCGGTGATCGTGCTCGGCGAGGAGACCGACGTGCGCGCCGCAGTGGACGCGATGCGCGAAGGCGCGGCGGACTTCATCGAGAAGGAGCACATGGACCTGGCGATTCCGCGCCGCGTCGCGTACCTGTTGGACAGGACGCACTGAAGGCAAGGTGATGAGCGTGATGGAGGTGATGTAGCCTCCATCACGTTCATCACGTCCATCATCTTCATCATTCCTGCCTGGGATCGAACGGCAACTCCCGCCGCATCTCTTCGTAGATCTCCTTCGCACGCTCCGTATCCGCCGGCGGCAGCACGATCTTCAGCACCACGTACTGATCGCCGGGCGTCGCGCCGGGCAGGCCGCGGCCCTTCAGCCGCAGCTTCTGTCCGGCCTTCGCGTTCGGCGGAATCCGCAGGTCGACCGGTCCGGCCAGTGTCGGCGTCTGCACCGTGGCGCCGAGCGCGGCTTCCCAGGGCGCTATCGGCAACGTCAGCGTGATGTCGCGGCCCTCGGCCGTGAACAGGCGATGCGGGCGGAAGCCGATTTCCAGGTACAGGTCGCCGGCCGGGCCGCCGCCGACGCCGGGACTGCCTTGGCCCGCGAGGCGGATGCGCTGACCTTCGACGACGCCGGCGGGAATCGTCACCTTGAGCGTGCGCGGCTGGACGACGACGTGTCCGTCCTCGCCGAGCTGCGGCGACTTGAGCTCGAGTGTGTGCGCGCCGCCATTGAAGGCGTCCTCCAGCTCGATCTGGATCTTCGCGACGTGGTCCTCGCCGGGCGCCGCGAATCCGCCGCGCGCGCGTCCCGCGCCACGCTGGCTGAAGCGCTGGCCGAACGGGCTGCGCTGCCCGAACAGCGAAGCGAAGAAATCGCTGAAGTCGCCGTCCTGAGCGCCGGCGGCGCC
>DATBKP010000014.1:0-19920 GCA_036555785.1 Steroidobacteraceae bacterium | reverse complement strand
CACGGCTTGCGTGACCGGCCGGAACGAATAGGCGGGCCGGTTCGAGGCGATCGACCCGCCCGGCCAGGCCGCGGCGTGCGCGATCACTTCCTCCGACGGGTCGAGCTGCGGCGGCTCGTCCTGATCCTGGTTCGCGAAGACGATCCAGCCGATGTTCCAGTCTGCGCCGCTGTAGTCGCAGCTGCGCCCGTCGCCCGAGCGGCACACGCTGACGATCGACCCGCGCTTGATCGCTTCGGAGCGCGCGAGGAACACGCTGTGGAGAAAGCCGTTGACCACCGCCGTCCGCCGCGCGTCCAGCTGCAAGGTGCGCAGGCCCGGCGCGGCCAGCGTCGCGACGACCGCGAAGATGGCCAACGTCGTCAGCAGTTCCATGAGGGTGGTACCGGCCGCCTTGCACATCCTTTTGCCCGGGCGCGGATCGAGGGTTCCACCCTACGCCCGCGCGGCGCGGTGCGCGGTCGGGTTTTTTGACGCTTTCCCCCGGATTCTCGCGTCCGGCCGGGGGCCGCGCTATGCTCGGCCATCGCATGAAACGAGGCGGAATCGTGAGCTCCCAGCAATCCTCCCGGGCGCTGTCCCGCGAGCACATCGTCGAACAGTTGCAGGCCCACGGCCTGAAGCCGACCGAGCAGCGCATCCGCATCGCCGAGCTGCTGATGAGCGTGCCGACGCACATGACGGCCGAGCAGATTCTCGCGGCCGTGCGCCGCGGCGGCGAGCACGTCTCGAAGGCGACCGTGTACAACACGCTCAAGGTGCTCGCGCAGCGCGGCCTGGTGCGGCAGATCCATCTCGACCCGGAGCGCTCGGTCTACGATTCGACGCGCACGCCCCATCATCATTTTCACGACCTCGAGACCGGCGAGCTGCGCGACATCGACCCGAACGACATCGCTTTCAGCCGTTTTCCGGCGCTGCCGGACGGCATGGAGGCCGAGGTCGAAGTCGTGATCCGGCTCCGCAAAAAGCGCGCCGCCAGTGGCTAGCGGGGGGTCGGTCCCGTATACTTCCGCCCCCTCGCCGGGGTAGCTCAGCTGGTAGAGCAGCGCATTCGTAATGCGCGGGTCGGGAGTTCGAATCTCTTCTCCGGCACCACTTCAGATGCAAACGCCGCGCCCCGCGCGGCGTTTGTCTATGGGCCGCGCGTGACAGTGAAACCGCACCGAACGAAATCGCAGCGGCGCCTGACGCCCGGCCGCATGTTCGTGTACCGGCTCGCGGCGCTGCTGACCAGCGCGATCCTCGAGACGCTGTGGCGCACGTGCCGATTTCGCTTCGTCAACCTCGACCGCCTGACGACGCTGGTGCGCGAGCAGGGTGCCGTGGTGCCGGTCTTCTGGCATCAGCATCTGCTGATATGCGCGCGTTTCCTGGTCGACCCGCGCGCCGGGCTCAAGGCCGGTTTCATGATCTCGCCGTCGGTCGACGGTCAGGCGCCGACGCTGCTCGCGGCGCTGTACGGCGCGCACGTGGTGCGCGGATCGGGCTCGTACACGGGCATGCGCGCAGTGCGCGGCGTGTACCAGGCGATCGTCAAAGACGGCATCTCGCCGGGCATTACGCCGGACGGGCCGCGCGGTCCGCGCTTCAAGTTCAAGCCGGGAGCGATCTTCACCGCGCAGATCAGTCGCAAGGCGGTTGTGCCGATCGCCTACGCCGCGAAGCCCGCGTGGATCCTCAAGACCTGGGACAAGTTCGTGATTCCGCCGCCGTTCGCCAAAGTGAGCATCGCCATCGGCGAGCCGTACTTTCCGCCGGAGAAGCTCGACGATGAGCAGCGCGAGGCGGCGCAACGCGAGCTGGAGCGGCGCATGCACGAGACCTACAGGCTGGCCGCCGCGTCGCTGTGAGGATCAGTGACCGGTTCCGGTCTTCGCGCAGTCCTCGTCGACGCAATCCTCGATCTCGATCTGGATCGTCGCATGCGTGATGCCGAAGCGCTCGGCCAGCAGCACTTTTGCATCCCTCAGCACCACAGCATGATCGGCGGCGGCAGTCACCGACGCGTGCATCGTCAGCAGCGTCTCCTGCGGTCCGACCAGCCACGCGTGCACGTGATGCACGTCGCGGATCGCGGGAATGCGTTGCTCGAGCGTGCTGCGCAGCTCGCCGACGTCGAGCCAGTCCGGCGCGCCTTCCATCAGGATGTGTGCGGAGCGCCGCACGAGCGCCAACGCACTGCGCACGATCAATACGCTCACGAATAGCGACAGCAACGGATCGATCGGCACCCACCCGGTGAACAGGATGACGAGGCCGGCCACTACTGCGGCGATCGAGCCAAGCAGATCGCCGATCACGTGCAGCGTGGCGGCCGCAACGTTCATGTCGTGCGCATCGCCTCGGCGCAGCATGGCGAACACGATCACGTTCACGCACAGACCGAGTCCGCCGACCCACAGGATCGCGGTCGCGTTCACCGCGACCGGGTCCAACAGCCGCTGCACGGCTTCGACGGCGATCCACGCGACGATGAACAGCAACGCGCAGCCGTTCACGAAAGTCGCGAGCACGCGCAGTCGCTGATAGCCGAATGAGCGGCGCGTATCCGCAGGACGCGCGGCAATGCGCGTCGCGGCCCAAGCGAGGGCCAGCGCGGCGGTGTCAGTCAGCATGTGGCCAGCATCAGCGAGCAGCGCGAGCGATCTCGCGAGGAAGCCGCCAGCGAACTCGACCAGCATGAAGGCGCCGGTCAGGGCGAGCGCCGCGCCGAACAGGGCGCTGCTACTCGTCCCATGCCCGTGCTTGTGGCCGTGGTCATGCCCGGGCTCATGCCCATGATGGTCGCCGCTCATGAGGGCAGTATACTGCGCACCCGCATGAAGCTTTCCGTCGTCATTCCGGTCTGCAACGAAGCCGAAAACGTGCAGCCGCTCGCGCGCGAAATCCAGGCCGCGCTCGCTGCGCATCGGCCGTTCGAGATCATCTTCGTCGACGACGGCAGCACGGACGCCACCGCGGCCGCGGCATGCGCTGCCCGCGACGGCGGCATTCCCGAAATCCGCTTGCTGCAGCACTCGCGGCGCAGTGGCCAGAGCGCCGCGGTCTGGACCGGCATTCGCGCCGCTCGCGCCGATTGGATCGCGACGCTCGACGGCGACGGTCAGAACGATCCCGCCGATATTCCTTCGATGCTGGACGCGCTGCGCGCCGGCGACGAATCGCTGCGGCTCATCATGGGCAATCGCAAGGCCTCGCGGCAGGACAGCTGGCTGCGAAAAGTCTCGTCGAGTGTCGCCAATTCCGTACGCGGCCGCCTGTTGCGCGATGGCACGCCGGACACCGGTTGCGGCATCAAGCTGCTGCATCGGGCGACGTTCCTCGAGTTGCCGCGCTTCAATCACATGCATCGCTTCCTGCCCGCGCTGTTCCAGAGAGCGGGCGCGAAAGTCATCTCGGTCCCGGTGCGCCATCGGGCACGCACGCGCGGTGCTTCGAAGTACGGGCTGCACAACCGCCTGTGGGTCGGCATCGTCGACCTGTTCGGCGTGCGCTGGCTGATCGTTCGCAACCCGCCGCCCGTGACAGTGAGCGAACGGTAGGGGAAAACCCCTTGTTCGCCAGCGCTCTGCGCTTTCTTCTGCATTTTCGGTGTGACACAATCCCCGACGGGCTGCCGTGCCGACAACGACCGAGCGAAGGGCGCGGGCAGAACGGGAGGAAAGAATGATCAATAGAACCCACGCCGTGTTGGGCCTGCGTCGCTGACGTCGAGCGGAGCAGGGGCGAGTGTCGAGCCAACCCAATAAGCCACCGATGGCATCCCTGCACAGCGCCGAGGCGCTGTTTCCAGCGCATACCGGCCAGGCGCGGCGGAGCAAAGCCGGTCTCGATGTGCTGCTCACCAAGGCCGCGATCGATTTCCAGAATCTCACCAACGAGCACGCCGACGCGCTGCTGCGGATGAATCTCGAGGCGCTGCGCGAGGCGGCCGGGCTCGATGCGCTGCTGATCGCGACGTTCGACGCCGCCCACACTGCGATCGAGCACGTCATCGGCGTAACCGGCCTGTTCGCGACCTTCAATCCCGAGACGCTGCGCGGCGAGCAGCTCGAACGCTTCCCGTATCTGCGCAACCGGCTGGAGCACCTGCGCGTCATCGAGATCCGCGACACCTCGCAGCCTCGTCCGGACCTGGCGCCCGAAGCCGCACAGCTCGCGGCCTTGCGCATCGGCGCTGCGCTCATCATCGGATTCGCGGCGCAGGGTCGCACCAGCGGCTTCATCGCGCTGTGCTCGACGCTGCCGCGCGACAGCTGGGATGCAAACCTGCATTTGCTGCTGAAGCTGCTCGGCTCCAGCTATGCCACCGGCATCGAGCGCGTGCGCTATCAGCGGCACCTCAAGCAGATCGAGGAGCGCGACGCGCTGGCGCTGCACGGGTCGAACGACGGCTTGTGGGACTTCGACCTGGACCGCAAGACCACGTACTTCTCGCCGCGCTGGAAGGCGATGCTGGGTTACGGCGACGACGAGGTCGAGCCGCTGACCGACTGGCAGCAACTGGTCCATCCCGACGACCTGGAGCGCGTACGCGCGGGGTTGCGCGATCACCTGGCCGGCATCGAGCCGCTGTTCGAGAGCGTGCACCGGCTGCGTCACCGCGATGGCGTCTGGCTGTGGGTCGTGAGCCGCGCCAAAGCGCGCGTCGACGAGCAAGGCCGTGCGCATCGCATCGTCGGCGTCGATCTCGACGTCACGGAGCGCAAGCTGTTCGAGGACGCGCTGTTCAAGGAGAAGGAGAGCGCGCAGATCACGTTGCAGTCGATCGGCGACGGCGTGATCACTACCGACTCCAAGTGCCGCATCGAATATCTCAACCCGGTGGCCGAGCAGTTGACCGGCTGGCGCCTGGAGCATGCGCAGGGCCGCATCGTCGACGAGATCTTCCGCAGCTTCCACGAAGAAACCTGCGAGCCGCTCGAGAACCCGCTGGCCGTGTCGATCCGCCGCACGCGCGCGATCAAGAGCGTGCGGCCGACGCTGTTGATCCGTCGCGACGGCAACGAGCTGTACATCGAGAGCTGCGCCTCGCCGATCCGCGACGGCGCCGGCAACGTCCTCGGCGGCGTGCTGGTGTTCCACGACGTCAGCGAGAGCCGCGAGCTGAACCGCAAGCTCTCGTACCACGCGAGTCACGACATCCTGACGGGGCTGGTGAATCGCCGCGAGTTCGAGTCGCGACTCGAGCGGGCCATCAAGAGCGCGCGCGCCCGCGAGGCGTCGTACGCGCTGTGCCACATCGATCTCGACCAGTTCAAGATCATCAACGACAACTGCGGTCACAGCGCCGGCGACGCGCTGCTCGGCCAGGTCGGCGCGCTGCTCAAGTCGAAGATCCGCTGGCGCGACACCGTGTCGCGGCTGGGCGGCGACGAGTTCGGCGTGCTGCTGGAGAGCTGCTCGCTGGAAGAAGCCGTGCGCAACGCCGAATCGCTGCGCGAGGCGATCCGCAACTACAAGTTCGTCTGGGAAGAGCGCACGTTCCGCCTCGGCGCCAGCATCGGCGTAGTGCCGATCTCGCCGGAGAACGAGGACGTCGCGGCGCTGCTGTCGGCCGCAGACAGCGCCTGCGCGGCGGCCAAGGAGAACGGCCGCAATCGCATCTACAGCTTCCAGGAAAACGACATCGACCTGATGCGGCGCCGGCGCGAAATGCAATGGGCCGCGCGTATCAACAACGCGCTCGAAGACGGCCGCTTCGAGATCTTCCGCCAGGTCATCCTGCCGCTGCAGGACCCGCAGCAGCACGGCATGCACTACGAGCTGCTGCTGCGCATGCGCGACGAGGCCGGCAAGATCGTCACGCCCGATCAGTTCATCGTCGCCGCCGAGCGCTACGGCCTGACGCCGAACATCGACCGCTGGATGATCGAGCACGCGCTGCGCTGGCTGGTCTCGGAGGCCGACGAGCGCGAGAAGCTGGAGCTGTGCTCGATCAATCTGTCGGGCCAGAGCCTCGGCGACGACAAGTTCCTGCCGTTCGTGATCGATCATTTCCATCGCAGCGGCATCGACGCCTCGAAGATCTGCTTCGAGATCACCGAGACCGCGGCGATCGCCAGCTTCTCGCAGGCCAACCGCTTCATCCACGCGCTCAAGGAGCTCGGCTGCCGCTTCGCGCTCGACGACTTCGGCACCGGCCTGTCGTCGTTCGGCTACCTCAAGCACTTTCCGGTCGACTTCCTGAAGATCGACGGCAGCTTCGTCAAGGAGATCCTGCACGATCCGATCGACCGCGAGATGGTGCGCTCGATCAACGAGATCGGGCACCTGACCGGCAAGCAGACGATCGCGGAGTTCGCCGAGAACATGGAGATCGTCGAGATGCTGCGCAGTCTGGGCGTCGACTACGCCCAGGGCTACGCGATCGCCACGCCGCAGCGCGTGATGAAACTCGCCGCCGGCTCGTAGCTCGGCCTTCAGCCCGACACGAATCTCATCGACAGGTCGACGGCGCGGACGTGCTTGGTCAGGCCGCCGACGGAGATGAAGTCCACTCCGGTTTCCGCCACCGCGCGCAGCGTTTCCAGCGACACGTTGCCCGATGCTTCGAGCTCCGTGCCGGCGTTGGCGTGAGCTCGCGTCGTCTGCACGGCTTTGCGCAGGTCATCGAGCGAGAAGTTGTCGAGCAGGATCCGATCGACGCTCGCATCGAGTGCCTCGCGCAGCTGCACGAGATTCTCCACTTCGACTTCCAGCAGCACCTTCGGAGCGATGCGCCGTGCTTCGCTCACTGCCGCTGCGATCGAACCGGCCGCGGCGATGTGGTTCTCCTTGATCAGGATCGCGTCGAACAGGCCGATGCGGTGATTCGTGCCGCCGCCGCAGCGCACGGCATATTTCTGCGCGAGCCGCAGGCCCGGAATCGTCTTGCGCGTGTCGAGGATGCGGCACTTCGTCGTCGCGACCGCATCGACGTAGCGGCGCGTTACGGTCGCAGTTGCCGAAAGCGCCTGCAGGAAGTTCAGCGCCGTGCGCTCGCCCGTCAGCAGCGAGCGCGCAGGGCCGTCGAGCGTGCACAGCTGTTGATCGGCTCGCACCCGCTCGCCATCGTGGGCCGACCACGTGACGCGAACGCGCGCATCGATCTGGCGAAATACTTCGTCGAACCACGCCGTGCCGCACAGCACGGCGTCTTCGCGCGTGATCACTGAGGCGCGCGCAATTCGGTCCGCGGGGATCAGGTGTGCGGTGAGATCGCCCGACCCCACGTCCTCCCGCAGCGCCGTGGCGACGGTCTGCGAGACATAGGCAGAATCGGGCCCGTTCATGACCTCCTCAGAACGGCAGGCCGACGTTGGCGCCGTGCCCGGCCGCGGCCATGCACATGAGCATGGGGATCGACAGCACGAAGTTCGTGCGCGACGCCATGCCGGCGACCTTGCGCGCCTTGGCCTTCTCGTCGTCCGTTGCCGGCACGATGCCGAGGATCTTCTTCTGGTTCGGCCAGATCAGCGCCCAGACGTTGAACAGCATGATCGTGCCCAGCCAGGCGCCGATGCCGATCACCAGCTGGTAGGTGTTGACCGGGCTGTCGGCCATGCCGAGCGCGAAGGCGCCGAGGTTCTTGCCGCGCGCCAGGTACCAGAAGCCGGTCAGCCACGTCGCGACGGCGGCCCAGCGGAACCACTTGAGGGCGATCGGCGCGACGTACTTGGTGATGCCGGCGCCGCCCGGGCCGCCTTTATCGGCAGCGGCCGCGGCGAGCGCGGGCGTCTGGGCGACATTGAAGTAGTAGAGCAGGCCGATCCACATCACGCCCGACAGGATGTGCAGCCAGCGCGCCAGCTGAAACTCGTTGAAGACCGTCGGCGAGATTGCGAACGTCAGCAGTAGGGCGAGGACGACGCCGGTCGTGATCGCGCCTTTGACCGTGTTGAGCGGGTTCATGGGGCGGGGTCTCCTTCAAATTCTTGTAGCGAATTGCTTGAACCGCTTGGGAAAAAAAGCGTTTGAAGAATAGGCGAGCGATCCCCATAATTCAACGCTGGTCCCATTGCCATGACGCCCCCCGCCGTCCCGCTGCCCCGCGTCGAATCTCCCTGCATCAACGTCTGTACGCTCGACGCGCAGAAAGTCTGCATCGGCTGCGGTCGCAGCATCGAGGAGATCGCCGTCTGGTCGCGCCTTGGCGATGAGGAGCGTCGCGCCGTCTGCGAGCGGGCGGCCCGCCGCAAACAGTCATTTTCTTCTTCTTCCGAGGTCTGAAGCCGTGGACGTCATCGAGCGCATCAAGTCGCAACTCTCCGCCAGCCCCGTCGTGCTGTACATGAAGGGCACACCTGACTTTCCCCAGTGCGGGTTCTCCGCCGCCGCAGTGCGCGCTCTCAGTGCCGCCGGCGCGGAGTTTGCGCACGTCAACATCTTCGAGGATCCGGAGCTGCGCGAAGCTCTGAAGCAGTACTCGAACTGGCCCACCTATCCGCAGCTGTACGTGAATGGCGAGCTGATCGGCGGTGCGGACATCATCCTGGAGATGTACAAGAGCGGCGAGCTGCAGAAGCTGGTGTCCAGCACCCCGGCGTGATCAACGCATCACACTGTCGTTGAACCGGTTGCAGACCTGACAGAACAGCTCCGCCGTGCGCTCCGCGTCGTAAGCCGCGGAGTGCGCTTCGGTGGAATCCCAGCCGATACCCGCCGCCTGCAGCGCCTTGCCGAGCACCGTTTGCCCGTACACCACGCCGGCGAGGGTCGCCGTGTCGAAGCTCGAGAACGGGTGAAACGGATTGCGCTTGATCCCGGTGCGCGCCACCGCCGCGTTCAGAAAATTCAGGTCGAAGTACGCGTTGTGACCGACCAGGATCGAGCGCGTGCAGTCGTTCTCCTTCATCGCGCGGCGCACTTCCTTGAACAGCCGCGTCAGCGCCTCTTTCTCGGGAATCGCCGGCCGCAGCGGATGAAACGGATCGATGCCGGTGACGGCGAGCGATGCGGCTTCCAGTTTCGCGCCGGGGAACGGCTGCACGTGAAAGCGCCAGCTCTCGCCGGGCGCGAGCCGGCCGTCAGGCCGCAGCTCGATCAGCACCGCGGCGATTTCCAGCAACGCATCGGTGTTCGGATTGAAGCCGCCGCACTCGACGTCGATCACGACGGGCATGAAACCGCGGAAGCGGCTCGCCAGGGGCAATCGCTCGCTCACGCACGCTGCTCCCCGGCCAGGCGCCAGGCGATCGGCTCGCCTGCGCGAAACGGTACCAGCTCGTCCTGGTCGAAGGGATAGGACGCCGGCGGCGTCCACGACGTGCGCTCCAGCGTGATGTGTTCGCGATTGCGCGGCAGGCCGTAGAAGTCCGCGCCGCGCTCCGCGGCGAACGCCTGCAGACGCTCGAGCGCGCCGGTCTGCTCGAATGCTTCCGCGTACAACTCGATGGCAGCGTGCGCCGAGAAGATTCCGGCGCAACCGCACGTCGTTTCCTTCGTGTGTCGCGCGTGCGGCGCGCTGTCCGTGCCGAGAAAGAACCGCGCATCGTCGCCGGTCGCTGCTTCGATCAGCGCGCGTCGATCGTGCTCGCGCTTGAGAACCGGCAGGCAGTAGTTGTGCGGCCGAATGCCGCCTTGAAAGATCGCGTTGCGATTCAGCAGCAGATGTTGCGGCGTGACCGTCGCGCCGACGCCGCGTCGTGCGGACTTGACGAACTGGACTGCCTCGCGAGTCGTGACGTGCTCGAAGACCACGCGCAGACCGGGGAATTTCTCGACGACGCGGGCCAGGATGCGGTCGATGAACACGCGCTCGCGATCGAACACATCGACGTCGCCGTCGGTCACCTCGCCGTGCACCTGGAACACCAGCCCGCACTTTTCCATCGCCTCGAGCGCGGGATAGATCTTCTCGATCGCCGTGACGCCCGCATCCGAATGCGTCGTCGCGCCGGCGGGATATAGCTTGGCGCCGGCGATGAAGCCGCTGCGCTGCGCGGCACGGATCTCGTCGGGCGAGGTCGTGTCGGTGAGATAGAGCGTCATCAGCGGCTCGAAGCGCGCGCCGGCAGGCAGCGCTGCAAGAATGCGCTCGCGATACGCCGCAGCCATGGCAACCGTCGTCACCGGCGGCTTGAGGTTCGGCATGATGATCGCGCGCGCGAACTGGCGCGCGGTGAACGGCAGGACGCTGGCGAGGTGCGCGCCGTCGCGGACGTGCAGGTGCCAGTCGTCGGGTCTAAGGATTCGCAAGGAGCTCGCCATGGGCCAGCAACTCTACCGTGTATCGCACGCCAAATCCGGTGATATCGGTGGGCACGTGGCCGAGGCCGCCGCTGCGGTTGCTGGATGCCAGGTCGATGTGAATCCAGGGCACGTCCGCCGGCACGAAGCGGTTCAGGAAACGCGCGGCGAGGATGTGGTCGCCCTTGCTGTCCGGCGTGCATTGCAGGACGTCGGCGATCGAGGAGTCCAGGTCGCTGTCGAAATCCTCGTCCATGGGGAAGGGCCAGATCCGCTCGCCGCTGTTGCGGCCGGCAGCTCGTATGGCCTCGTGCCACTGCGGACGGTTGGTGAACGCACCGCTGTAGCGCTCGGTCAGCGCGTTGACGCAGGCGCCGGTGAGCGTTGCGAAGTCGATCATCAGTTCCGGTCGCTCTCGCGCGGCGAGCGCGAGCGTATCCGCGAGCACCATGCGGCCCTCGGCATCGCTGTGCGCGACCTGGATGGTCACACCGTTCGCGGCCTGCACGACTTCCTGCGGCCGGAACGCGCGCGCACCGATCTCGTTCTCGGTGATCGCGAGCCAGCACTCGACGTCGTACGGCGCACGCAGCTCCGTGAGTGCGAGTAAGGTGCCGACCGCGACCGCGCTACCCTGCATGTCCGTGTGCATGTCGTACATGCTCTTGTGCGATTTCAGATTGATGCCGCCGGTGTCGAAGCAGATGCCTTTGCCGACGAGAGCGAGCTTGCGCACGTTGCGCCGCTGTGGAGCGCGATAACGCAAACGGACGATCCCCGCATCGCGCTGCTGATTGGCGCGGGCGACCGCGAGAAAGGCGCCCGCGCTGCGGCGGCGCAATGCCGTTTCGTCGAGGAAATCGAACTGCCAGCCGGTGCGACGCGCCAGATCACGCAACGCCCGCCGATAGCCGCCGGAGTTCAGCACGTTGGGCGGCAGAGCGGTGAGCCAGCGCGCGAGATGATTGCCGCGATCGACAGCGAGCGTGCGAGCCGCATCGAAGGGCGCGCCGCCATTGAGCAGCGTGAACGACGCGGGCGCCGGACGCTTTTCCGGCTTCGACTTCATCACCGGCATCGGAGCGGTCGCGGCGAGCGCTGCCGCCAGCACGGCTTCTAGTGCGGCGACGCTTGTTTTCTCGTCTTCGAGCCCACACGTTGCGAGGAGTATGCGAGCGCGCGAGGGCGCTGCCAGCTGCTTCCAGGCTTGCGCACCGAGCAGCAGTCGTTCGAACGCCGACGCTGTATTTTTTGCGAACGCGACGACGACTGGAATGGCCTGCGGCGTCACGCGTGCGCTCAGCAGGGACACCGGTCCGCGGCTACGAGCATCACGATAGAGGCGTTGCCAGATCGATGTGAAAGGCAGCCGTCCCAGCGCCGCTTCGACGCGCTCCCGCGGGCATATGACGATGGCTGCATCGTGCTTTTGCAGCGTGCGCTCGTCGAGCTCTGCCTTGGGCTGGGCGACACGAATGCCCCGCCCTGCGGGAAGCAATTCCACCACACGACGTTCCTTGACCTGAAAATTTCAAACTCCGATCATACGCGGCCTCATCCCGCAGCACACCCGACATGTCCGAAGCTTCGCAGTTCGATGATCTGGATCCGGAAGAAACCAGGGAATGGCTCGAGTCGATGGACTCGGTGCTCAGGGCGCACGGCGCGGAGCGGGCGCACTTTTTGCTGGAGCGCCTGATCGACTTCACGCGCCGTTCCGGCAAGTACCTGCCGTTCAAGCCGAACACCGCGTACCTCAACACGATCTCGCCCGGGCAGGAAAAGGAGTATCCCGGCGACCGCACCATCGAGCGGCGCATCGAGTCGTACATCCGCTGGAACGCGATGGCGATGGTGGTGCAGGCGAACCGGCAGAGCTCGGAATACGGCGGCCACATCGCGAGCTACGCCTCGGCCGCGACGTTGTACGAAGTAGGGTTCAATCATTTCTGGCGCGCGCCATCGGACAAACATCCGGGTGACATGGTCTACATCCAGGGTCACGCGTCCCCCGGCATCTACGCGCGCGCCTATCTCGAAGGGCGTCTGACCGAGAACAACCTGCGACACTTCCGCAAGGAAGTTGCGAGCCCGGACGGGTTGAGCTCGTACCCGCATCCCTGGCTGATGCCGGACTTCTGGCAGTACCCCACCGTGTCGATGGGTCTCGGCCCGATGATGGCGATCTACCAGGCGCGCTTTCAGCGCTACCTCGAGCATCGCGGCGTCGTGCCGCAGTCCGATCGCAGGATCTGGGCCTTTCTCGGCGACGGCGAGATGGACGAGCCCGAGTCGCTCGGCGCGATCACGATGCCGGTGCGCGAGCACCTCGACAACCTGGTGTTCGTGATCAACTGCAACCTGCAGCGCCTCGACGGCCCGGTGCGCGGCAACGGCAAGATCATCCAGGAGCTGGAGGCCGCGTTCCTCGGCGCCGGCTGGAACGTGGTCAAGGTGATCTGGGGCTCGCGCTGGGATCCGCTGCTGGCGCGCGATACCAAGGGCCTGCTGCGGCGGGTCATGGAGGAGTGCGTCGACGGCGAGTACCAGAACTTCAAGGCCAAGGGCGGCGCGTACACGCGCGAGAACTTCTTCGGCAAGTATCCCGAGCTGAAGGAGATGGTCGCCAACATGTCGGACGACGACATCTGGCGGCTGAATCGCGGCGGCCACGACTACAAGAAGGTGTTCAACGCCTATCACGCCGCTGTCAATCACAAGGGTCAGCCGACCGTGATCCTCGCGAAGACCGTCAAGGGCTTCATGATGGGGCGCTGGGGCGAGAGCCAGAACATCACGCACCAGCAGAAGAAGCTCGACGACGAGGCGCTCAAGGAATTCCGCAACCGCATCTTCATGCAGATCTCCGACGAGGAGATCGCCAATGCGCCGTTCAAGAAACCGCCGGAAGACAGCGAGGAGATGAAGTACCTGCGCGAGCGTCGCAAGGTCCTCGGCGGTCCGCTGCCGCAGCGGCGCGCCAACGCGCCGGCGCTCGAAGTGCCGCCGCTGGAAGCGTTCGACTCGATGCTGCAGAGCTCGGGCGATCGCGAGTTCTCCACCACGATGGCGCTGGTGCGCATCCTGCAGCTGCTGGTGAAGGACAAGAACATCGGCAAGCACGTCGTGCCGATCGTGCCCGACGAAGCGCGCACCTTCGGCATGGAGGGCATGTTCCGCCAGGTCGGCATCTATTCCTCGATGGGCCAGCTGTACACGCCGCAGGACGCGGACCAGCTGATGTTCTACAAGGAGGACAAGAAGGGACAGATCCTGGAGGAAGGCATCAACGAGGGCGGCGCGCTGTGCTCGTTCATCGCGGCCGGCACCGCGTACGCGAACCACGGCGTCAACATGGTGCCGTTCTACATCTATTACTCGATGTTCGGCTTCCAGCGCACGGGCGATTTCATCTGGGCGGCGGGCGACAGCCAGGCGCGCGGTTTCCTCGTCGGCGGCACGGCGGGACGCACGACGCTCGCGGGCGAAGGTCTGCAGCACCAGGACGGTCACAGTCAGCTGCTCTCGACGACGGTGCCGAATTGCGTGTCGTACGACCCGGCGTTCGCATATGAGCTCGCGGTGGTGATCCAGGACGGCCTGCGCCGCATGTTCGCGGTGCAAGAGGACGTGTTCTTCTATATCACCTGCATGAACGAGAACTACGCGCACCCGGCCATGCCGAAGGACGCGCAGGCCGGCATTCTCACGGGCATGTACCTGCTGCAGGCCGGTGGCCGCGGCAAGGTGCGCGTCAACCTGTTCGGCTCGGGCACGATCCTGCGCGAGGTCATGACCGCGGCGGAGATTCTCGAGCGCGACTACGGCGTGCCCGCGGATATCTTCAGCGTGCCGAGCTATTCCGAGCTGCGCCGCGAAGCGCTCGACGTCGAGCGCCGCAACCTGCTGCATCCGGATCAGCCGGCGCAGCAGCCGTACGTGCGCCAGTGCCTCGGCGATCGCACCGGTCCGTTCATCGCCGCCAGCGACTACATGAAGATCGTGCCCGACCAGATCCGTCAGTGGGTGCCCGGCCGCTTCATCGTGCTCGGCACCGACGGCTACGGCCGCAGCGATTCGCGGGCGCAGCTGCGCCGCCACTTCGAAGTCGACGCGCACCACATCGTGCTCGCTTCGCTGCGCGCGCTCGCCGACGAGGGCAAGCTCGACGTTGCCACCGTGAAGTCGTGCATGAAGAAGTTCGACATCGATCCGGAGCGGCCGAACCCGGTCACGCAGTAGGCTGCCCATGGCGCAAGACATCACCGTTCCCGATCTCGGGGATTTCAAGGACGTCGAGGTCATCGACGTGCTGGTCAAAGCCGGCGACCAGATCGACGTCGATACGCCGCTCATCACGCTCGAGACCGAGAAGGCGACCATGGACGTGCCGTCCACCGCGGCCGGCGTGGTGAAGGCGGTTGCGATCAAGAAGGGCGATCGGGTGTCGAAGGGTGCTGTGATCGCACAGGTCGAAGGCGCTGCGGACGGCGCGAAGAAAACCGCACCGGCTGCTGCCTCTGCCGCAAGCACGCCGCCACGGTCAAAACCTGCAGCTGCGCCGGAAGCACCGCAAGCCAAGGCACCCGAGCCGCAAGCAGCTCCCACTCCGGCGCCCGCTGCACGCGCTGCTGCGGTCACTATCAACGAAGCAGGCTTCGCCACGGCTCACGCCAGTCCTTCGGTGCGCAAATTCGCTCGCGAGCTGGGCGTCGATCTCGGCGGCGTCAAGGGCAGCGGACTGAAGGGACGCATCACGCCCGATGACGTGAAGGCGTGGGTGAAGCAGGCGCTCAAGGGCGGCGCACCAGCGGCGGGTGGCGCGTTGCCGCGCGTGCCCGAGGTCGATTTCGCGAAGTTCGGCACGGTCGAGGTCAAGCCGCTCGGCCGCATCCAGAGAATTTCCGGCCCGCGGCTGCAGGCAAGCTGGCTCAACGTCCCGCACGTCTGGCAGATGGACGAGGCGGACATCACCGAGCTCGAAGAGACGCGCAACAAGCTGAAGGGCGAGGCGACCAAGGCGGGCGTCAAGCTGACGCCGCTCGCATTCATTCTGCGTGCGTGCGTCAAGGCGCTGCGCGAGTTTCCGCTGGTCAACACCTCGCTGGACGCGTCGGGCCAGAACCTGGTCTGGAAGAAGTACCTGCACCTCGGGTTCGCGGCCGACACGCCGAACGGTCTGGTCGTGCCGGTCATCCGCGATGCCGACAAGAAGGACGTCTACGAGCTCGCGCGCGAGCTGGCGGTGCTGTCCGAGAAAGCACGCGCGGGCAAGTTGTCCGCGGCGGAGATGCAGGGCGCGAGCTTCACGATCTCGAGCCTCGGCGGCATCGGCGGCACCTCGTTCACGCCGATCATCAACGCGCCCGAGGTCGCGATCCTCGGCGTGGCCCGCTCGAGCATGCGGCCCGTGTACCAGGACGGCAAGTTCGTGCCGCGCCTGATCCTGCCGTTCACCTTCGCGTACGACCATCGCGTGATCGACGGTGCAGCTGCCGTGCGCTTCACGACGTTCCTCGCGCAGAAGCTCGCCGATGTGAAGGGCCTGCTGGAAGCCGTGCCGTGAGCCAGGTGCTCGTTCCCGACCTCGGCGATTTCAAGGACGTCGAAGTCATCGACGTGCTGGTCAAGCCGGGCGACACCGTGCAGGTAGAGTCGCCGCTGATCACGCTGGAAACCGAGAAGGCGACGATGGATGTGCCTTCGTCTGCCGCCGGCGTCGTGAAGTCGGTGGCGGTGAAGAAAGGCGATCGCGTTTCCAAGGGCAGCGTGATCGTCGAAGTGGAAGGCGGTCAGCCCGCGGCAGCACAGCCGAAAGCACCACCCAAACCGCCGCAGCCAGCGAAGCAACCCGCGGCGTCTGCCGTGCCGCCCGCTGCCGAGCAGCCGGCGCCCAAGCGTGAAGCGCAACCCGCGGTCTCCTACGACTTCGATGTCGTGGTCCTCGGAGCCGGTCCCGGCGGCTACACCGCCGCGTTTCGCGCTGCCGACCTCGGCATGCGCGTCGCGCTCATCGAGCGCTGGCCGCAGCTCGGCGGCGTCTGCCTCAACGTTGGTTGCATTCCCTCCAAGGCGCTGCTGCACGCGGCCAAGGTCATCGAGGATGCGGAGGCGATGCGCGACGCCGGCTTGAATTTCGGCGCGCCGCAGATCGACGCGGCGAAGCTGCGCGACTGGAAGAACAAGGTCGTCGGCCGGCTCACGGGCGGGCTCACGACGCTCGCGAAGCAACGCAAAGTGGAAGTCATTCGCGGGACGGGCAAGTTCGCTTCGCCGCACGAGATCGAAGTGGCGGGTGAGGGCGCGTCGCGCCGGGTTTCATTCGCCCACTGCATCATCGCCGCGGGCTCCGAGTCGATCCGCTTGCCGAACATGCCGGACGATCCGCGCATCATCGATTCGACCGGCGCTCTGGAGCTGGATCTGCCGCGGCGCCTGCTGGTCGTCGGCGGCGGCATCATCGGGCTGGAAATGGCCACGGTGTACGACGCCCTCGGCGTCAAGGTCAGCGTGGTCGAGCTGACGGACGGGCTCATGCCCGGCTGCGACCGCGATCTGGTGCGCCCGCTCGAGCGCCGCATCGCGAAGCGTTACGAGCGCATCATGGTCAAGACCAAGGTCAGCAAGATCGAAGCTGCGAAGGAAGGCCTGCGCGTGACTTTCGCTGCCGAGCCGGCGATCCAGCCTGAAGTCTACGACCGTGTGCTGATCTGCGTGGGTCGCAGCCCGAACGGCCGCAACATCGGCGCCGATGCGGCCGGCGTGCTGGTCAACGAGCGCGGCTTCGTACCGGTCGATCGGCAGATGCGCAGCAACGTGCCGCACATCTTCGCGATCGGTGATATCGCCGGCCCGCCGATGCTCGCGCACAAGGCTTCGCACGAAGGCAAGCTGGCGGCGGAAGTCGCGCACGGCGAGAAGCGTGCCTTCGACGCGCGAGTCATTCCGTCCGTTGCCTACACGGATCCGGAGATCGCCTGGGTCGGGCTCACCGAAACGGATGCGAAAGTGAAGGGCACGGCATACGAGAAGGCGACGTTCCCGTGGGCGGCGAGCGGCCGCTCGTTGTCACTCGGCCGTGACGAGGGCATGACCAAGCTGCTGTTCGATCCGGCGACGCGTCGGGTCATCGGCGGCGGCATCGTCGGGCCGAACGCAGGCGATCTGATCTCGGAAGTGGCGCTCGCCATCGAGATGGGGAGCGATGCCGCCGACCTGGGCCTGACCATTCATCCCCATCCGACGCTGTCGGAGACCATCATGTTCGCCGCCGAGGCGTTCGACGGCACGCTCACCGACCTGTACGTGCCGAAGAAGAAGGCCCCGCAGTCGGGCTAAAGACGTAGAATCCGGCCGGTCCCGCACAACTAGAACGGGGAGACCTGCCGTGGACTTCAACAAGCTGATCGCGCGGGTCAAGGGCATCCTCATGACGCCCAAGACCGAGTGGCCGGTGATCGCCGGCGAACAGACCACCGTCGCCGACCTGTACAAGGGGTACATCGTCTGGCTGGCGGCTATCCCGCCGCTATTCACGTTCCTGCTCATGGCGCGCTTCGCCGCCGGTCTGGCTCTGACGCGGCTCGTCCTGGGCTACGCCCTGTCGCTCGTGATGCTTTACGTGGTTGCGGTGCTCATCGACGTGCTCGCGCCGAGCTTTAGCGCCACCAAGGACCGGATGCAGGCGTTGAAGACGGTCGCCTACGCGTCCACAGCCTCGTGCGTTGCGGGTGTCGCAGCGATCGTGCCGTTCCTTGGCTGGCTGATCATGCTGGCGGGTGGCATCTACGGCATCTATCTCCTCTACCTCGGGCTGCCATACACCATGAAGTGCCCGCCGGACAAGGCAGGCGGATACACGGCAGTCATCGTTCTCATCATCATCGTGTTCTGGTTCGTGATCGGCGGGATCATTGCGCTCGTTGCGGGCGGCGCCATGTTCATGGGCGGTGGCTCGCTGTTCAGCGCGTCGCACGATACTCACGAGACGACGTTCGACAAGGACAGCACGGTCGGCAAGCTCGAGCAGTGGAGCAAGAACGTCGAGGCAGCTTCCAAGAAGATGGAAGCCGCGCAGAAGTCGGGCGACAGCCAGGCGCAGAGCGACGCGATGAAGACCATGATGGGTGCGGCGCTCGGCGGCGGCGAGCAGGTCGAGGCGCTGGCGCCCGATCGGCTCAAGCCGTTCCTGCCGGAGTCGCTGAGCGGCCTGACGCGCTCGACGTTCTCGACCCAGCGCAACAGCGCAATGGGGATGCAGATAACCGAGGCGCGCGCGACGTACATGAACGACAACGGCCGCGCGTGGGACCTGCAGATCACGGACACGGGCACTGCCAAGGGACTGCTCGCGCTCGCGGGCTGGGCCGGCATCGAAGGCGAGAACGAGACCGCTACCGGCTACGACAAGACGTACCACGACAGCGGACGGCTGATCCACGAGCAGTGGGATCGCAGCAGCTCGCGTGGCGAATACGGCATGGTGCTCGGCGACCGGTTCACCGTGAAGATCGAGGGCGAAGCGGACAGCATCGACGATCTGAAAGCGGCGCTGGCCGACCTGGACCTGGAGGCGCTGGAGGCGTTGAAAGGCGAGGGCGTGAAGAAGAACTGATGGCCGCGGCACGCGAACGCATGAAACTCATCGAGGTGCCGCAGCCCGGCGGACCCGAAGCGCTCGTGCTCGCCGAGCGGCCGGTGCCGCAGCCGCGTCCCGGCGAAGTGCTGATCGAAGTCGCTGCCGCCGGGTTGAATCGCGCCGACGTCCTGCAGCGTCGCGGCTTCTATCCGTCGCCGCCGGGCGCGCCTGCCAATCCCGGCCTCGAAGTCGCGGGCACGATCGCCGGCAGCGGCGCCGGCGTCACGGAATTCGCGATCGGCGACCGCGTCTGCGCGCTGCTCCAGGGCGGCGGTTATGCGGAGTTCTGTTGCGTCGATGCCGGGCAGGTGTTGCCGATTCCCGGAGCGCTCGACATGGTCGAGGCCGCCTCGCTCCCGGAAGCGATGTTCACGGTGTGGAGCAACGTGTTCGGGTTCGCTCGCTTGCAGCCCGGCGAAACGCTGCTCGTGCACGGCGGCTCGAGCGGCATCGGCGTGACGGCGATGCAACTCGCGGCTGCGCTCGGGCACACGGTGTTCGCGACTGCGGGGTCGGCCGACAAATGCCGGTTCTGCGAGAGTCTCGGCGCGCGCCGCGCGTTCGACTACAAGACCGGGGACTTCGTCGGCGAGATCGCGCAGGCGACCGGCGGGCGCGGCGTCGACGTTATTCTCGACATGGTCGGCGGCAGTTATGTGCCGCGCAATCTGCAAGCGCTCGCGACCGAGGGCCGGCTGGTCATGATCGCGACCCAGGGCGGAGCGAAGGGCGAGATCGACGTGCTGCGGATCATGCAGCAGCGCCTGGTGATCACGGGATCGACGCTGCGACCACGGTCAGCGGAGTTCAAGCGCGCGATTCGCGACCAGTTGTTGCAGAAGGTGTGGCCGCTGGTCGCCTCCGGTCGTGTCCGTCCGGTCGTGGATTCGGTGTTCGCGCTCGCGGAGGCGTCCAAAGCGCACGCGCGCATGGAGAGCAGCGAGCACAAGGGCAAGATCATTCTGGCCGTGATTTGACAGATTCTGCCGACGGGACCGTCGGCAAATTTGCGCTGTTGAATACGCACCAATCCGTATTTATCCTCATGCGCATATTTTTTGCCGGAATGTCTTTGGCGAGCGTCGACGCGGGTCTGGTAATACCGTGAT
>DATBKP010000013.1:0-14930 GCA_036555785.1 Steroidobacteraceae bacterium | reverse complement strand
AATGCCGATCTGCTGGCCGAGAAGCTGTGCACGCTCTGAGACCGGCCGGCCCTTCACCAGTTCCGCCAGCTGATAAACCACTTGTCCGCCGTCGAGAATCGGGATCGGCAGCAGGTTCAGAACGCCGAGGCTGATGCTGATGAGCGCCAGCGTGAGCAGGAAGCTGCGCCAGCCCTGCCGCGCAGCGAAACCTGTTGTTTCGGCGATACTGATCGGCCCGGAGATCGCTTTCAACGAGACGTCGCCGGTGATGATGCGGCCGACGATGCGCAACGTGAACACCGAGGTGTCCCAGGTCTTGGCGGTCGCCGCGCTGACCGCGGCCACGGCCCCGTATTTCTGCAGCGTGAGCATGTCCTCGACCGTGCGTCCGGTAGGAATCCGCTGATCCTTCGGCCTGATGCCGATCAGGCCGATCTTCTTCCCGCCCTGCGTGTCCTCGCCGATGGTGACCGGCACGTCGCGGGTCGAACCGTCGCGACGCACCTCGAGCGTGATGGTGCGTCCCGGGTTGGGCTTCACCCGGTTCACCAGCTGCTGGAAATGCTCGATCGGCTGGCCGTCGACCGCGAGGATCTCGTCGCCGGCCTTGAGCCCGGCGCGCGCGCCGGCCGATCCCTGGGTCACCTCGTCGACGATCGCCTTGACCCGTGGCCGCCAGATCTCGAAGCCCAGGCCGGGCAGCAGCGCCTCCGGCTGCGTGAGCGAGCGGCTGCGGTCGCCCGCGACCAGCGAGAGGTTGCGTTCGGCGCCATCGACGCCGCGCACCACCATGTCGATCGTGCCGTCGTCCGTCAGATCCTCGAGGATCGCGAGCGTCGCCGCGTCCAGCGTCGGCGTCGCCTGCCCGCCGATTTTCAGGATCTGGTCCTCGAAGCGCAGGCCGGCCTGGGCCGCGATCGAGCCCGGCGTGATCTCGCCGACGATCGGCTTCACCGCCGGCACGCCGGCAGTGAACAACACCCAGTACAGCGCGATTGCGAAAATCAGGTTGAATACCGGTCCGGCGAGCAGCGTCGCGATGCGCTTCCACACCGGCTGGCGATTGAAGGCGCGCGGCAGATCGTGCTCGGCGACGTTGCCCTCGCGCTCGTCCAGCAGCTTCACGTAGCCGCCGAGCGGCACCGCAGCGATCACGAACTCCACCGGATCCTTGCCGAGCACGCGCCGATACAGCGGCTTGCCGAAACCGATCGAGAAACGCAGCACCCGGATGCCGAGCCGGCGCGCGACCCAGAAATGACCGAACTCGTGCACCGCGACCAGCACGCCGATCGACACGATGAACGCGGCGAGGTTGATGACGGCTTCGAGCGGGCTGTCGGTCGAGATCATGCATGGACTCCTGCAGGGCCGGCGATTGCAGTCTGCGCCTCGCGGCGTGCCCAACCGTCTGCAGCCAGAATATCTTCTACGCAGCGCGCCGGCAGTGCCGGCGACCGCGCCAGCACCGACTCGATCAGCGCGGCGATGTCCGGGAACCGGCAGCGCCCTTCGAGGAACGCGCCGACGGCAACTTCGTTCGCCGCGTTCAGCACCGCCGGCATCGCGCCGCCGGCTTCCGCGGCGCTGCGGGCCAGCGCCAGGGCGGGGAACCGCTCGAGGTCGGGCGCTTCGAAATCGAGGCGCGCGGCGCGCAGAATGTCCAGGGATTCTACACCCGAGCTCAACCGCTCCGGCCAGCCCAGCGCGTGCGCAATCGGCGTACGCATGTCGGGATTACCCAGCTGCGCCAGCATCGAGCCGTCGACGTACTCGACCAGCGAGTGCACGATGCTCTGCGGATGCACCACCACTTCGACCTGGCGCGCGGGCAGGCCGAACAGCAGGCAGGCCTCGATCAGTTCCAGGCCCTTGTTCATGAGCGTGGCGGAATCGACCGAAATCTTGCGGCCCATGACCCAGCGCGGATGCGCGCACGCCTGATCCGGCGTGACAGTGGGTAAATCCGCGGCGGCAGTGCGCAGGAACGGACCGCCCGAGGCCGTGAGCAGCACGCGGCGGACGCCGCTCGCGATGCCGCCGCCCATGCACTGGAAGATTGCGTTGTGCTCGCTGTCGACGGGGATCAGCGTCGCCCCGCCCTCGCGCACAGCCTGCATGAACAGCGGGCCGGACATGACCAGCGCTTCCTTGTTCGCGAGCAGGATCCGCTTGCCCGCGTGCGCAGCCGCGAGACTCGAGGAGAGCCCGGCCGCGCCGACGATCGCGGCCATGATCGTATCGACTTCGCGGTGCGCGGCGATCTCGATCAACGCCTGTTCGCCGCTCAGCACCTGCGTCGCCGAGCCGGCGCTGCGCAATTGTGTCGCCAGCAGCTCGGCAGCGGCATCGTCGACCGCGACGGCGAAGCGCGGACGATGCTGCAGACATTGCTCCCGCAATCGCGCGACGTTGCTGCGCGCGGCGAGCGCGAACACCTGATAACGGTCGCGATGACGCTCGAGCACGTCGAGCGTGTTCAGCCCGATGCTGCCGGTCGACCCCAGCACTGCGACTCGCATCGCATTCACCTCAATAGTCCCAGGCGCTCCAGACCAACCAGGAACACCGGCGCCGCGGCGGTCACGCTGTCGACGCGGTCCAGCAACCCGCCGTGGCCCGGCAGCAGCGTGCCGCTGTCCTTCAGGCCGGCGTGCCGCTTGAACAGGCTTTCGGTGAGGTCGCCGATGATCGACGCCACGACGACGATGATGCACAGCGCGACGAAGCGCGGCGCGTCGACATGGAACCACCACACACCGATCGCCGCCATGATCGCTGCGGCAACGAAGCCGCCGAGCACGCCTTCCCACGTCTTGCCGGGGCTGACGCGCGGCGCGAGTTTGTTGCGGCCGAAGCTGCGGCCGGCGAAATAAGCGCCGACATCGGCAGCGACGACCAGCAGGATCAGAAACAGCAACAGCTGCGGTCCGAGCGCATGCAGTCGGGACAGCGCCAGCCACGCCGGCACCAGCACGAGCAGGCCTGCGCCCGCCGCCGTCGTGCGGTTGACCCGCGCCGGCGCGATAGCGACCCAGATGAGCGCGAATACCCACCACAACAACGCAGCATGAATCAGGCGGTCGATCTGTTCGCGCTCCACGCCGAACCACCAGGTCGCGAGGATGCAGGCAGCCACGACTGCTACATAAAGCGCCCGGGCTGAATATTGCGTGAAGCCCGGAAAAGCCGACCATTCCCAGGCAGCCCCGATCACCAGCAGCGCGAGCGCCGCCATCGTGGCCACATGCGGCAACCAGAAGATCACCAGCAGGACCAGCGGCGCGAGGATCAGGGCGGTGATGACGCGCTCGCGCAGCATCAGCGCGTCCCGGCCTGCTCGGGCGCGAGCCCGAAGCGGCGCTGGCGGCGGCTGAAGTGCTCGATGGCGGCGTCCAGCTCACGCTCGTCGAAGTCCGGCCACAGCGCGTCGCAGAAGTAGAGCTCGGTATACGCGAGATTCCACAACAGGAAGTTACTGATGCGCTGCTCGCCGCCGGTGCGGATGAGCAGGTCGGGATCCGGCACGCCGGCGAGCGCGAGGTGCTCGCCGAGCCGCGTCTCGTCGATCTCGTCGCTGCGCAGCTCGCCCGCGACGCAGCGCTCAGCCATGTGCCGTGCGGCCGCTGCGATGTCCCAGCGGCCGCCGTAGGCGATCGCGATGATGAGCCTCATGCTGCGGTTGCCGGCGGTCAGGGTTGCCGCCGCGTCCATGCGTTGCCGCAGCGGCGGCGACAGCTGCTGAAGATTGCCGACGAAGCACAACCGGATGCCGTTGCCGTGCAGCTCGGCGACCTCGTCGTCGAGCGCCTGCAGGAAGCGGCTCATCAGCATCGAGACCTCTTCCTTCGGCCGCTGCCAGTTCTCGCTGGAGAATGCGAACAGGGTCAAGACTTCGACGCCGCGCCGCGCACAGTTCTCGACCGTCCGCTTGACCGCGCGCACGCCCATGCGATGACCGGCCGGGCGCGGCAGCGCACGCGCGGCAGCCCAGCGGCCATTGCCGTCCATGATGACCGCAATGTGCCTGGGGACTGCGCCGCTCACACCTGCATCAGCTCTTTTTCTTTCTCGGCGAGGATCTGGTCGATCTCCGCGACGTGGCGATCCGTCAGCTTCTGCACCTCGTCCTGCGCGCGCCGATCGTCGTCCTGCGACACCAGCTTTTCCTTGAGCATCTCCTTCAGCTCGGTCATCACGTCGCGCCGCACGTTGCGCACGGCGACGCGCGCGTTCTCCGCCTCGTGGCGCACGACCTTGGTCAGATCGCGGCGGCGCTCCTCGGTCAGCGGCGGCATCGGCACGCGGATCACCGTGCCGGCGGTGTTCGGCATCAGGCCGAGATCGGACTTCATGATCGCCTTCTCGACCACCTGCACCATCTGTTTTTCCCACGGCGTCACGGTCAGCGTGCGCGCATCCTCGACCGCGAGGTTCGCGACCTGGTTGAGCGGCACCTCGTTGCCGTAGTACTCGACGCGGATGTGCTCGAGCAGGCTGGTGTGGGCCCGGCCGGTGCGCAGCTTCTTCAGCTCGTTCTTGAGCGCGGCGACGCACTTGTTCATGCGCTCGTTGGCGTCTTTCTTGATGTCTTCCAGCATGGGCCTTCTCCCAGCTACGAATTGGTGACCAGCGTGCCGACGTCTTCGCCGCGCACGATGCGCAGCAGCTCGCCCGGCTTGGTCAGGTCGAACACGCGCAGCGGCAGGTTGTTGTCGCGGCACATGACGATCGCCGTCGCGTCCATCACGTTGAGGCGATCCGCCAGCACCTTGTCGAAGGTCAGGCGCGCATAACGCGTCGCCTGCGGATTCTTCATCGGGTCGTCGGAGTAGATGCCGTTGACCTTGGTGGCCTTCAGCAGCAGGTCGGCGTTGATCTCGATCGCGCGCAGGCTCGCCGCGGTGTCGGTCGTGAAGAACGGATTGCCGGTGCCGGCGGCCAGAATGCAGACGCGCCCCTTCTCCAGGTGGCGGACGGCGCGGCGCCGGATGTACTCCTCGCACACTTCGTTGATGCGGATCGCGGACATCACGCGCGCGTGCAGGCCGAGCGCCTCGACTGCATCCTGCATCGCCAGCGAGTTCATCACCGTGGCCAGCATGCCCATGTGATCGCCGGTGACGCGGTCCATGCCGGTGCGCGCCAGGCCGGCGCCGCGGAAGATGTTGCCGCCGCCGATCACGACCGCGACCTGCATCCCCAGGCTCATCACCTCGCGGATCTCGAGCGCGACACGCTTGAGCATCTTCGGGTCGACGCCGTAGTCCTCCTGGCCCATCAGCGCCTCGCCGGACAGCTTGAGCAGGATCCGCCGCAGACCGGCGGTGGCCGGAGCGGGTTGTTCGGTGACGGGTTTGCCGGTAGCTGCCATGGACGCGCGTGACCTCGTGACTTCGTGACCCTCGTCACTTCCCCCATTATAAAGAACCCCGCCGCAGCGGGGTTCTTAAGTCTTCGGCACTCAGTGGCCTTTCGGCGGCGTCTTGAAGCTTTCCACCTGCTTGGCCACCTCGGCTGCAAAATCTTCCTGTTTTTTCTCGATGCCGGCGCCGACTTCGTAGCGCACGATCGACGCCACTTCGCCGCCGGCCCGCTTCAGGTACTGCTCCACCGACTGCTTGTCGTCCTTGACGAACGGCTGGCCGGACAGCGTGATCTCGCCGAGCCACTTGCGGATCTTGCCTTCGATCATCTTGGCGACGATCTCCTCGGGCTTGCCCGCGGTCTTCGGGTCGTTCTTCACCTGCTCGACGAACACCGCGCGCTCGCGCGCCACTTCGTCGGCGGGCACCTGGGCGGACGAGACATACGGCGGGTTCATCGCGGCGACGTGCATCGCGATGTCCTTGGCGACGGCGTCGTCGCCGCTCTTCATCGCGACGAGCGCGCCGATGCGCGTGCCGTGCAGATACGTGCCCACGACTGCGGGCGCTGCGACCAGCGTGTAGCGGCGCACGCTGATGTTCTCGCCGATTTTCGCAATCAGCGCGCGACGGGTGGCATCCACCGACTGGCCGCCGTCGAGCGGCGCCGCGAGCAGCGCTTCGAGATCCGCCGGACGCTTCGCCAGCGCCGCCTTCGCGACGTTGACCGCGAACTGCTGGAAATCCTGCTCACGCGCGACGAAATCGGTCTCGCAGTTCACTTCGACGACTGCCGCCTGGCGGCCGTCGCCCGAGCGCTCGATCGCGATCACGCCTTCGGCGGCGACGC
The DNA here is from genome assembly GCA_036555785.1 of Steroidobacteraceae bacterium. GTDB lineage: Bacteria > Pseudomonadota > Gammaproteobacteria > Steroidobacterales > Steroidobacteraceae > Steroidobacter. The sequence goes on along the minus strand of DATBKP010000013.1, from coordinate 8,732 downwards.
GCGTCGCCTTCTTGTCGGCCTTCGCCAGGCCGGCCTTGCGCATCAGCTCGGCCGCGGCGTCGAGATCGCCGTTGGTTTCGACCAGCGCCTTCTTACACTCCATCATCCCCGCGCCGGTCCGTTCGCGGAGCACCTTCACTGCTTCAGCTGTAACCGCCATGACCTACTCCGTCGCAGCGGGCGTGGGCGTGCTGCTGGGCGTAGAGCCACCGGGTGCAGTCGGCTTGCGCTTGGCGAGCGCAGCCTTGCGTCGCGCCATGAACTCTTCGGGCGACACATCCGCCTCGACGTCGTCGACTTCCGCTGCGACGACCTCCTCGACCGGCTCGACCTCCGGCATCTTCTCCGGCACGCGCCGGCGCGGCGCCTGTTTCTTGCGCACGGCGGCCGGACGGCCACGGCGCGGTGCGGGCGCGCCGCTCTTCGGGCGCGGCTTGCCTTCCTCGTCGAGCTCGACGAATTCGTCTTCGCCGGCCGGCACTTCCGGCAGCGCCGACTTGCCGTCGAGCGCCGCATCGGCGATGCCTTCGGCGTACAGCGCGATCGCGCGCATGGCGTCGTCATTGCCCGGCACGACGTAGTCGACGTCGTCCGGCGCGCAGTTGGTGTCGACGATCGCGACGACCGGGATGCCGAGCTTCTTCGCCTCGTGGATCGCGATCTTCTCGTGACCGACGTCGATGACGAACAGCACGTCCGGCAGCGAATCCATTTCCTTGATGCCGCCGAGGCTGCGCTCGAGCTTCTCGCGCTCGCGACGCAGACCCTGCGCCTCACGCTTGCTGTGCTGCTCGAGGGTGCCGTTCGCGGTCATCTCATCGAGCGCCACCAGGCGCTTGATCGAGCCGCGCACGGTCTTGAAATTCGTGAGCATGCCGCCAAGCCAGCGATGGCTGACGTAAGGCATGCCGCAGCGTCCCGCCGCCTGCTTGATCGCTTCGCGCGCCGAGCGCTTGGTGCCGACGAACAGCACGCGGCCGCCATCGGCGACGACCTGGCGAATGAAACCCGCCGCCTCGTTGTAGAGCGGCAGCGTCTTTTCCAGGTTGATGATGTGGATCCGGTTGCGCTCCCCGAAGATGAAAGGGGCCATCTTGGGGTTCCAGAAACGGGTCTGATGTCCGAAGTGGACGCCCGCTTCCAGCATCTGCCGCATGGACATGCTGGCCATGATCGAGTCTCCTGTAGGGGTTAGGCCTCCACCCGCCCCATGCGACGACCTGCAGTCAGCGGTGTTACCCGGTGGGCTGCAAGCACCCCGTCACATGTGTCGGCAAGGTGTGAGAGTTAAGGTCTTGCGGGGCCGAGCCCCTGAGGACCGAAGATTCGTTGCGAAAAAAACGCGCGCTTTATACCATGAACTCCATGATCGTCCAAACGTTTTTACCCCACGTCGATGGCCTGGCCCGGGGGGCCTGCTAGATGCGCAGCTTGCTGCAATCCCTGCCCCGCTGGCCGACCTCGCAGTCCGACGACGGCGCTGCGGCTAAAGCGAGCGCCATGAGAGGCAGCCAGGTGACGATCAAGACGCCGGCCCAGCAGGAGCAGATGCGGACCGCCGGCCGCCTCGCGGCCGAAGTCCTCGACATGATCGGGCCTTATGTCGTGCCCGGCGCGACCACCGACGAGCTCAACGCGCGTTGCCACGACTACATCGTCAACGTGCAGCGCGCGGTGCCCGCGCCGCTCAACTATCGCGGCTTTCCCAAGTCGATCTGCACGTCGGTCAACCACGTCGTCTGCCACGGTATTCCGAGCCCGGAGAAGCGCCTCAAGCAGGGCGACATCGTCAACGTCGACGTCACGGTCATCAAGGAGGGCTGGCACGGCGATACCAGCCGCATGTTCGCCGTCGGCAAGATCGCACCCGCGGCGCAGCGCCTGATCGACATCACGCGCGAAGCGATGTGGATCGGCATCCGGCAGGTGCGGCCCGGCGCGCATCTCGGCGACATCGGTGCGGCTATCCAGGGATTCGTCGAGCCGCAGCACCTGTCGATCGTGCGGGAATATTGCGGGCACGGTATCGGCCAGATCTTTCACGAGGATCCACAGGTATTGCATTACGGCGAGCGCGGCCAGGGCCTGCAGCTGCAGCCCGGCATGACGTTCACCGTCGAGCCGATGGTCAACGCTGGCAAGCGCCACGTGCGGCTGCTGCCGGACGGCTGGACTGTCATCACGAAGGATCACTCGCTGTCGGCGCAGTGGGAGCACACCGTGCTCGTCACCGACACCGGCTACGAAGTGCTCACACTGGGCGCGGCCGAACGCTGAAGCCGCGGCCACGCGCGCTGCGGCCATGCCCGTCATCACCTCCGAGGACCTCGACGAGCTCACGACCGCGGTGAGCGATCCGGGTTGGGACTACCTCGCCGGGCTGCCCGGCGCGCTCACCGGCAGCAAGCCCGACATCGCCGCGTTCCGCGGCGCCCTCAGCGAAGGCGACAACCGCCTCAAGCAACGCTTCGAGGACGACGAGCCGGTCGAACGGCTGGTGCGCGACCGCGCACGCCTGGTCGACGCCTTGCTCAAGACCGCGTGGACGCTGCACCTGGGCGAGCACGTGCGCGAGCTCGCGCTGATCGCGGTCGGCGGCTACGGCCGCGGCGAGCTGAACCTGTGCTCCGACATCGACATCATGGTGCTGCTGCCCAAGAGCGAGACGGCGCCGTGGCAGGCAAACCTGGAGCGCTTCCTCGCGTTCATGTGGGACATCGGGCTCGAAGTCGGCCACAGCGTGCGCACGATCGACGACTGTCAGCGCGAGAGCGCCGCGGACGTGAGCGTCGCCACCACGATGATCGAGGCGCGCCTGCTGGTCGGCCCGGAGTCGCTGTTCGATGCGATGCGCCGCGCGCTCGCGCCGGAGCGCGTCTGGCCGACGCGCGATTTCTTCGAGGCCAAAGTCGCGGAGCAGACCGCGCGCCATCATCGCTATCACGACACCGCCTACAACCTCGAGCCGAACGTCAAATCCAGTCCCGGCGGGCTGCGCGACATCCAGACGATCGGCTGGGTCGCGAAGCGCCACTTCGGCGCCGATTCGCTCGAGGCGCTGGTCGAGCACGGCTTCCTCGCCCGCAGCGAGCTGCGCAAGCTGAAGACCGCGCAGGCGTTCCTGTGGAAGATGCGCTTCGCGCTGCACGTGCTGACCAACCGCCGCGAGGACCGCCTGCTGTTCGATCACCAGATCCGGCTGGCGAAGATGTTCGGCTACGAGGACGCGACCTACACGCTCGCGGTCGAGCAGTTCATGCAGCGCTATTACCGCACGGCGATGGACGTGAGCCTGCTGAACGAGATGCTGCTGCAGCTGTTTCGCGAAGCCATCCTCACCGGCCCGCACGTCGCGCCGGTGCCGGTGAATCCGCGCTTCCAGATCCGCAACGACTACCTGGAGATCACGCACGACGACGTCTTCGACCGCTACCCGTCCGCGCTGCTGGAGCTGTTCGTCGTCATCGAGCAGAACCCGGCGATCCGCGGCGTGCGCGCCTCGACCATCCGGCAGCTGACGCGTCACCTGTGGCTGATCGACGAGGAGTTCCGCCAGCATCCGCGCAATCACCGGCTGTTCTTCGAAATCCTGAGCGCGCCGACCGGCGTCACGCACGAGCTGCGGCGCATGAACCTGTATGGCGTGCTCGGTCGCTACATTCCGGCGTTCGGCCGTATCGTCGGGCGCATGCAGTACGACCTGTTCCACGCCTACACGGTGGACGCGCACACGCTGTTCGTCGTCAGCAACCTGCGACGGCTGGCGATGCCCAAGTACGACCACGAGTTCCCCGAGCTGTCGCGCATCATGCAGGCGCTGCCGAAGCCCGAGCTCGCCTATCTCGCCGCGATTTTCCACGACATCGCCAAGGGCCGCGGCGGCGATCACTCGGAGCTCGGCGGCGTCGATGCCGAGGCGTTCTGCCTCGAACAGGGCCTGTCGCTGTACGACGCACGCCTGGTCGCGTGGCTGGTGCGCCATCACCTGGTGCTGTCGGTCACGGCGCAGAAGAAGGACATCTCCGACCCGAAGGTGATCCACGACTTCGCGAAGCTGGTCGGTGACCAGAACCATCTCGACTATCTGTACGTGCTCACGGTCGCCGACGTGCGCGGCACGAATCCGAAGCTGTGGAACAACTGGAAGGCCTCGCTGTTCGCCGGTTTCTACAACCGCACGCGCGAAGCGCTGCGACGCGGTCTCGGCAGCCCGATCGATCAGGATCAGCTGATCGCGGAGACGCAGGCGCGCGCGCGCGAGCTGATCACGCGCGACGGCCTCGACGAGGCGGCGGTGCGTGGCGTATGGCAACGCCTGACCGACTCGTACTTCCTGCGCCACACTCCGGAGGAGATCGCGTGGCACGCGGGCATGCTCACGCGACGCGACAGTGCAGAAGGCGGGTCGCTGGTGTCTGTGCAACAGCAGTCAGGACGCGGCGGCACCGGCATCTCGACGTACACGTCGCATCGGCAACACAGCTTCGCGCGCACGACCGCCCTGCTCGATCAGCTCGGACTCACGATCGTCGACGCGCGCATCACACCGACGGCGGACGGCTTCAGTCTCGACGTCTACCACGTGCTCGAAGACACCGGCGACGAGATTGGCGACCCCGTCCGCATTCGCGACATTCAGCAGCAACTCGCGCACGTGCTGTCGCAAGAGGATCACACCGCGGTGACGGTAACGCGCCGCGCGCCGCGCCAGGTGCGGATGTTCACGACACCGACGCACATCACGTTCAGCGAGGATCCGGTGAATCGCCGCACGATCGTCGAGTTGATCGCCGGCGACCGCCCGGGCCTGCTCTCGCACGTCGCGAAGGTGTTCATGACCGAGCGCGTCGACATTCACAACTCGAAGATCATGACGGTCGGCGAGCGCGCGGAGGACGTGTTCTACATCACCGACGAGTCCGGGCGGCCGCTCACGAGCGAGGCGCAGCAACAGCTGGCGCAGCGGCTGACGGAATCGCTCGACCGCCGCGCATGAACCCGGCACTGCGCAAGCTGCGGCCCTATCCCTTCGAGCGCCTGCGCGCGCTGCTCGCGGGTGCGCTGCCGCCCACCTCGCTGCCGCACATCTCGATGTCCATCGGCGAGCCGCGTCACGAGCCGCCGCCGTTCGTACTCGAGGCGCTGACGGCGAACCAGGCCGGCTATGGCAACTATCCGACGACGGCCGGCATTCTGCAGCTCCGTGCAGCTGCGGCCGCGTGGCTGACGCGACGCTTCCAGCTGCCTGCCGGCGCCGTCGATCCCGAAACCATGCTGATTCCGGTCAACGGCACGCGCGAAGGACTGTTCGCTTTCGTGCAGGCGATGGTCGATGTCTCGCGCGCGCCGCTGGTCGTGATGCCCAATCCGTTCTATCAGATCTACGAAGGCGCGGCGTTGCTCGCGGGTGCGCAGCCGCACTTCCTCGGGAACGATCGCGCGAACGCTTACTTGCCGGATCTCGACGAGGTGCCGCCCGAAATCTGGCAGCGCTGCCAGGTGCTGTTCCTGTGCTCGCCCGGCAATCCGACCGGCGCGGTGGCTGGCATCGACTACCTGCAACGCGCGATCGCGCTCGCGGATCGCTACGACTTCGTGATCGCAGCGGACGAGTGCTACAGCGAGATCTATCTCGACGAAGCAAAGCCGCCACCGGGGCTGCTGCAAGCCGCCGCGGCGAGCGGCCACACCGGGTTCGAGCGCTGCGTCGTGTTTCACAGCCTGTCGAAGCGCTCCAGCGTGCCCGGCCTGCGCTCCGGCTTCGCCGCGGGCGACGCGCGACTGATCCAGGCGTTCCTGCAATACCGCACGTATCACGGTTGCGCACTGCCATTGCCGACGCAGCACGCGAGCATTGCGGCATGGAACGATGACCGGCATGTCGTGGAGAATCGTCGTCTGTATCGCGAGAAGTTCGCCGCAGTGCTGCCGGTGCTGCGCCAGGTGCTGGAAGTGGATGCGCCGGATGCGAGCTTCTACTTGTGGCCGAAGGTTCCCGACGACGAGCGCTTCGCGCGGCAACTGTTCGAGCGCAAGCACGTAACGGTGCTGCCCGGCAGCTACATCGCGCGCGACACTGCGCACGGCAATCCCGGTCGGGGGCGCGTGCGCATTTCGCTCGTCGCGACGGTGCCGGAATGCATCGATGCGGCTGCACGCATTCGCGATCTGGTGGAGTCCTCCAAATGACCGATTCCCTCTCCGCCGTGATCGACGCGGCGTTCGAGCGCCGCGCCGAGCTCAGCCCGAGCAGCGCGCCTGGCGAAGTGCGCGACGCGGTGGACCAGGCGATCGCGCTGCTCGACACCGGCAGGGCCCGCGTCGCCGAGAAGCGCGATGGCCAGTGGCGCGTCAATCAATGGCTGAAGAAGGCAGTGCTGCTGTCGTTCCGGCTCAACGACAACCAGCCGCTCGAGGCCGGGTACACGCAGTTCTTCGACAAGGTCGCGCTCAAGTACGCCGACTACGACGAAGCACGCTTTCGCAGCGAAGGTGTCCGCGTCGTACCGCACGCGATCGTGCGACGCGGCGCCCACGTTGCTGCCAACACCGTGCTCATGCCTTCCTACGTCAATGTCGGCGCCTACGTCGGCGAAGGTACGATGATCGACACCTGGGCGACGGTCGGCTCGTGCGCGCAGGTCGGCCGCAACGTGCATCTCTCCGGCGGCGCCGGACTCGGCGGGGTGCTCGAGCCGCTGCAAGCCGCGCCGACCATCATCGAGGACAACTGCTTCATCGGCGCGCGCTCCGAGATCGTCGAGGGCGTGATCGTCGAGGAAGGCGCGGTCATTTCGATGGGCGTGTTCATCGGCGCCAGCACGCGCATCTACGATCGCGAGCGCGACGAGATTTCCTACGGCCGCGTGCCAGCCGGCGCAGTGGTTGTACCGGGCTCCCTACCGTCGAAAGACGGCAAGTACGCGCTGAGCTGCGCCGTGATCGTCAAGCGCGTCGACGCGCAGACGCGCTCCAAAGTCAGCATCAACGAGTTGCTCCGCCTGTAGGTCGGGCTTCAGCCCGACTCGCGCTTGGGCTTGATGCCCTGGAACATCGAGGACACCCACGGCCGGAAGGCCGCGACCATCGCGACGTTTTTCTTCTCGGCGGCCGGCAGCCCGACGTCGAGCGTCGCCAGCTCGGCGAAGTCGCGCGCGAGCTGCTCGATCTTGCGCACGAGCACGCGCGTCGACGCCTCCGACAACTCGGCGGAACGGAAGTGCAGCACCTGGTCGGTGCCCTGAAACTCCGATTGCAGGAATTCCGCTTTCACCTGCCGCTCGTACACGCGGTGCACCGGCCCGTCGACGCGCCAGCTCACCACTGGCCCGACGCGCAGCCGCGCCTTCAGCCGGGGCTGCAGCTCGAGCAGCCGTGCGTCGTCGAGTTTCACGTACAGCTCGCGCAGGCCGCGCTCCGACAGGTCCATGCGTTGCAGGATCTCGGCGCTGCTGCGGCCGTTGAGCAGCAGGTAGAAGCACGCGAGCAGGCGCGAATCCGCGGCTAGCAGCTGCTCCTGCTCCATGCTCAGGTACTGCGAGCCGGCCTCGTGCGAATTGGCTGCGGCTCGCATCAGCTCACTCATGCTGATGCCGATGGCTGCGCAGATGCCTTCGAGCCGCTGCAGCGTGAACGTTTCGGCCGCGAATACGCGCTTGATCGAGCCTTCGCTCAGGCCGACGCGCCGCGCCAGGTCCTTGTAGGTCAGGCCGCGCGTCTTCAAGGTCCGTTTCAGGACGTCAATGATCTGCGCCGTTTCGCTCACGTCAGCACCCCGGATTGCCGTGTAGTCGAATGATTGCGCGGCGGGCGTCGCAGTGTCCACGCTGCGCGGCGTTTACCGACGGTTCAGCGCCCAGTCGCGGATTACGTGCCCCGCTGTCGCAGGAAACGACACTCCACGCCCGGTGATTGCACAGGCGCGCCGCACACCTCTAGCGTTCCGTCGCAGTGACCTGGGAATCGAAGGGGGTTTCATCATGCGTAAGCTTTGCACCGCGCTCGCGACCGTGTGCGCACTGGCGACTGCGACTCCGCTGCTGGCGGCCGAGCGCAGCACCGAGTTTCAGATCACCCCGCGTGCCGGGCGCGGCGTGCTCAAGCTCGACCAGTTCCGCAACGTCAACGACGATCTCGCCGAGCTGGATACCGGCGGCCTGGGCGTCTCGTTCGGCGTGCTCACGCCGGTCGGGCTGCTGGTCGAGGGCGGCACCGAGTCCTACGGCAACTTCACCTTCTTCAATGCCGACGACGAGTTCGTGCTGCGCCAGGACTACGTTGCCCTCGGCTACCAGTTCGAGCTCGGCGACGGCTGGCACATCGTGCCGAAGGCCGGCCGCTCCAAGTGGAAGCTCACCAGCGAGAAGGGCTGGCTGCTGCACGACGACGATGTGGAGACCGATATCGTGCGCGGCTACGAGAATTTCTGGGAGCTCGGCTTCGACAAGCGCGTCAACGACGTCATGTCGCTCGGCGCCAGCGTGCGCTCGGGCGACTACGAGTTCGGCGATGCCGGCTCGGTCTCGTTCGTCATGACGTTCTCGTTCTGAGGAGCCGTGGCAGCCCGCTCGTCGACCGCCATGCAACCTTTGCCGACCCGAGCCGCGTCACAATCCCGCGGCAACAACAACGAATGGGTGGCATGCCATGGCTGGTTCGAGCGGGCGTTCCGATCGTCTTCTGCGCGGGCTGCTGTTGTGGACAGCGCTTACCACTCTGGTCTTCTGGCTGCC
>DATBKP010000012.1:0-38177 GCA_036555785.1 Steroidobacteraceae bacterium | reverse complement strand
CCCCGGCCGACGAGCAGACTTCAGTCGACGACACCGATACCGCGTTCTCGATCCTCGGCGGCTACCGCCTGAATCGCTACCTGGCGTTCGAAGCCGGCTATACCAAGCTGGGCAAAGTGACGTACAAGTCGCGCGCCACCGGCTCGTTCCAGTCCGATCCCGGCTTCCTGAACACCACGATCGAGAGCGAAACCAGCGGCTTCACGGTCTCGGCGCTGGGCACGTGGTCGCTGACCCGCGATTGGGAGCTGTTTGCACGCGGCGGGGCACTGTTCGCGACCAACCGGCTCAGACTGGTGCTCGCTGCGCAGGGCACGCAGTTCATACCGTCGATCGGCAACAACGCCGCGGATTCCTTCTCGAAGAGCACCACCGACCTCTATGCCGGCGTCGGCATCAGTCGCCGCATTCTGGAGATCTACGATGTGCGCCTCGAGTACCAGCGGGTCTTCGACGCCGGCGAGGAAGTCACTGGTGGCAAAGGGGATCTGGACGCCGCCCTGCTCAGCCTGACCGTGACCTTCTAGAGCTGTTTGCGCAAATCCTAAGGACGCGGCGGCCGGACGGCAGCCGATCGTGCGCGTCTGCAGCCTGCGCGGGCTTTTATTTCGCGCCTGAACGGCGGTTTGACATTGTCCACACCCCGCGCGGAGCAATTCGGCCATAACAGCTCCGTAGCGGTCCGAACATGCTCCCACCAGCGCGCCTTTTCACAGGGTTGTGCCTTGCTCGCAACAAACGGGGCCCCGGCTGTTGTGGGGTGTATACATGAAAGGCCTACGCGGGGGTCCAAAGCCGCGAAAAAATGCCCCTTTGGCGCGGTTTTCGGGCTCCACGGGCCGTGCTGAATTAGCAACGAAGCTTTCAAACGGGTAAGAGCAGTTGTATGCTCGACACCACGCTTAGGTCTGGGGGTGCGGGGAACTGAACACACCCGGGTCAAAGAAGGGGAGCGATTGCAGTAGTTGCAGCAACAGCTACTGAGCCAACCGTCCGATATCAAACACCTCTCGCAGGAGGAGCTATCAATGTCTAGTAACTCTATTCGGCACGCGGTTCGATACGCGTTGCTGACGAGCGCTGCGGCCGCCGCCGCAGGGCCCGCATTCGCAGCAGATCAGACCATTCAGGAAGTGGTCGTCACGGGTTCGCGCATTGCGCAACCGAATCTCGAGACGACGAGCCCTGTCACTCAGGTGACGTCCGACGATATCGCCGTGCAAGGCGTGACGAGAGTCGAAGACCTCGTCAACCAGCTGCCGCAGGCCTTCGCCGCACAGAATGCCAACGTCTCGAACGGTGCAACCGGTACCGCAACGGTCGACCTGCGTGGTCTGGGCTCGCCCCGCACGCTGGTGCTGATCGACGGCCGGCGTATGCCGTACGGCGGCGTCAGCAGCGCATCTGCGGCACCGGATCTGAACCAGATCCCGGCTGCGATGGTCGAGCGCGTCGAAGTTCTGACCGGCGGCGCCTCCGCCGTGTACGGATCGGACGCGATCGGCGGCGTCGTCAACTTCATCATGAAGAAAGACTTCGAGGGCGTGCAGTTCGACGCGATGTACGGCCTCTACCAGCACAACAACGACTTCGGCGGCGCCGGCGCGACCAAGCTGCGCGACGTCATCAGCCAGAATCACGACGTCAATCCGACGCAGTTCAACCTGCCGGACGACAACGTGACTGACGGCGAAGCTCGCGAGTTCAACGTCACGATGGGCGTGAGCACCGAAGACGGTCGCGGCAACATCACGGCCTACGCCGGTGTGCGCGACAACAAGCAGGTGCTGCAGAGAGATCGCGACTACTCGGCGTGCTCGCTGGGCGCGAATCCGAAGACGAGTTTTGCCTGCGGCGGCTCGGCGACGAGCTACCCCGGCTACTTCTACTTCGTCTCGACGATTCCGAACCCGGACGAAGATCCGACTGATCCGAACGACGATTTCCTGAAGCAGTTCACGATCGACTCGGCGACCGGCAACACGTTCCGGCCGTTCACGGATGCCGATCTGTACAACTTCGGTCCGTCCAACCACTACCAGCGTCCTGACCGTCGCTACACGCTGGGCGCGATGGGTCACTACGAGTTCTCGGAAATCGCTGACGTCTACACGCAGTTGATGTTCGCGGACTACGAGTCGGTGGCGCAGATCGCTCCGGGCGGCGACTTCTTCGACACGACCTCGATCAATTGCGACAACCCGATGCTGTCGCAGGGACAGCTCGACACGCTGGGTTGCACCCCGGCGATGGTTACCGCCGGCGACAGCATCCCGCTGTTCATCGCGCGTCGTAACATCGAAGGCGGCGGTCGTCAGTCGCGGTTCGAGAACACTTCGTTCCGTGCACTGCTGGGCGTTCGCGGCCAGATCTCCGAGAACTGGAACTACGACGCGTCCGTGCAGTACTCGAGCGTCGTCGCTGACCAGTCGGCCAACAACTACTTCCACAAGACGCGCCTGGCGCGTGCTACGGACGTTGTGACCGATCCCAACACCGGCGCGCCGGTGTGCCGCTCGGTTCTCGACGGCTCCGACCCGAACTGCGTCCCCTGGAATCCATTCCAGATCGGCGGCGTGACGCCGGAAGCCCTGGCGTACATCCAGGTGCCGGGTCTGCAGCAGGGCAAGATCGAGCAGGAGATCTACACCGGCTCCGTCACGGGTGACCTTGGCGCGTACGGCATCAAGAGCCCGTTCGCGACCGAGAGCATCAAGGTGGCACTCGGTGTGGAAAGCCGCATCGATCGCCTGCGCAACGTGACGGACGATCCGTCCTCGCAGGACCTCCTGTCGGGCGCTGGCGGCGCGACCATCGGCCTCTCGGGTCACACCAAGGTGCTCGATCTGTTCACCGAAGTGCGCGCTCCGCTGGTCCAGGATGCACCGTTCGCCGACCAACTCGGCCTCGAGCTGGCCTACCGACGCTCCGACTACGATCCGGTCACGACCGATACCTACAAGATCGGCATGGACTGGGCGCCGGTGCAGGACGTGCGGTTCCGCGCCAGCTATCAGCGTGCGATTCGCGCGCCGAACGTGGTCGAGCTGTTCACGGCGCAGGGCTTCAACCTGTTCGATCTGCCGGGCGACCCGTGCGGTGACGACCTCGACGGCACGGCAGGCGCCGCGTCGGATGCGGCGTGCCTCGCGACCGGCGTGCCGGCCGGTCAGTTGCGCTCCCCCAGCCTGGACAGCCCGGCGGGTCAGTTCAACTTCAAGCAGGGCGGCAACCTGGCGCTGCAGCCGGAGACGTCGGACACGTACACGTACGGCGTCATCATCCAGCCGCGGTTCCTGCCGCACCTGGCGATGTCCATCGACTACTTCGACATCAAGATCGAAGACACGATCTCGACCTTCGGCGCGGAGAACACGCTGAACGCGTGCTACTTCCAGAACGACGCCGCAGCGTGCAGCCGCATCCATCGTGATGCGACCGGCAACCTGTGGCGTGCCGACGGCTTCGTCGAAGACCTCAACATCAACATCGGCTCGCTCAAGACGAAGGGCGTGGACCTGAGCCTGAGCTACACCGGTGTGGAGATGGGCGGCCTGGGCGAGCTGAGCTTCAACCTGGTCGGCACCTACCTGGATTCGCTCGTCACCGAGCCGGGTCCGGGCATCGCGCCGGTCGAGTGCAAAGCGAAGTTCTCGGGCGCCACCTGCGGAACGCCGAGCCCCGAGTGGCGGCATCACTTCCGCATGGGTTGGGAAACGCCGTGGAACGTCGACCTGTCGTTGACGTGGCGGTACTTCGGCGAGACGACCAACATCGCGCCGGCGACCAAGGCCAACATCGACTACAAGCTCGGCTCGCGCAACTACTTCGACCTCGCGGCCAACTGGGCCGTGACCGAGAAGTCGTCGGTGCTGCTGGGTATCAACAACGTGCTGGACAAGGATCCTCCGATCTCTTCGGCCACGGGCACTACGGGTAACGGCAACACGTACCCGCAGGTCTATGACGCCCTGGGTCGCTGGGTCTTCCTGCGCGGTCAGGTGTCGTTCTGATAACGATCTGAAGTTGATCGAACTGGCGGCGGCCTCACACGAGGCCGCCGCTTTTTTTTTGCGCGCGATTTTTTCAGCGAGCCGCGAAGCGCTCGGCGCGCTCGATCTGCTCGGCAAGCGCAGGCAGGACTGCCTCGATCTCAGTTGCATGGCGCCGCCATTTGTCGGCCTGCGGCGGCGACACCGTGTATTTCGATAGGCGCAGCTCGGGCCCGGCCTCGTCCCAATCGACTCCAGCAGCGGCGCACAGCCGGCCGATCTCCGCTGCCGGGTCAGCGACCAGCGCGTCGTAGCGCGCGACTACGCGCCGCTCAGCCGGCAATGCCTCGAGGTCGTCGATCAGTAGCCGGGTCGCTGCTTGCCATTGCGCCGCCACGATCTGGTGCAGCGGCCGTCCGATGAGCTCGCGCCAGCCGGGCACGAGCAGCAACGACCACTGCGTGCCGGTCCAACCCGGCAATCGCGGATAGGTCCGGAACCGCCCGCTCGTCCACGCTTCGATCATGCTCGACAGCACCTGCCGCGGATCGCGATACAAGTAGATGAAGCGCGCTTCCGGGAAAACCTGGGCGAGGAATGGCACGCGCAGCGAATTCTTCGGCGTTTTCTCCAGCATGCGCACCGCCTGACCTGGCGGCGGGCGCTGGCCTGCACGGTCGCGCAGTGCATCGAAGAAGCGCTGGCGCAGAGCATCTGCCACGGCAGGCGTCGCATCGGCGGCGAGCAAGCGATTCGAATCGAACCCGCGCGACTTCGGGCTGAGTTGCGGCATGCCTTCGATGAGCCCGTGACTCTCGTCGCCGATCGTGAACAGGCGCGGCGCGCGGGCCAGCGTCTCGAACAGCATCGTCGAGCCCGAGCGCGGCGGGCTCACGATGAAGACGGGACGATCGAACAGCGGATCGCGGCCTGCGACCGCGGGCGCGCCCGGCTGCTGCCGGACCTCCGGGTCCGCCCTGCTGCTGCGGTCGGCGAGCGCGACGTGGAAGACCCAGGCATCGAGCGCCGCCAGCAGCCCGACGCCGTTGCCGAGCGCCATCTTCGCAGCTCCCAGCGCCACGACTTCGCGCCGCGCGCTATCGAGCAGCGCGCGATAGCGCGGCCATCCGTCCCGCTGCTCGCCGCACGCGGACCAGAGCCCATGCCACTCGCGCACGAAGGTCAGCAACCGCTGCTGGACCGCCGGTGCGCTCTGATGCGGCAGCGCCTCGCCGAGCGCGAAGGCGACATGCAACCGCATCTCCCACGGTGTCATGACCTCGGGCACGTTCTCGGATTCGAAATCGAGCGACGGCCGCGCGTTCGCATCGGGCGGAACGAAGGTCGGCTGCCAGTCCGTGCCGACTCTCGTATGCGGCCGCGCCCGCGCCACCAGCTGCCAGAAGCCCGTGCCGCCGACTGTGTCGGCTACCAGGTGAATCCGCGGCAGCGCGTGGTCGTTGACGACGTTGTGCGTCCGCCAGGTATCGAACAGCCAGCACTCGCCGGCGCGCATGTTGATCTGCGCGTCACCGCAGCTGAACCGCACCGTTGGCTGCGTGACGATCGGCACGTGCACGCGCACGCGTTCGCGCCAGTAGTAGTTGACGTCGACGTGCGGCGTGACTTCCGCTTGCCCCGAGAGGCGCATCAACCGCGTGCGACCCCACGTTGCGCCAATGCTCGCCAGCACGTGCTGTAGATAGGGGCAGCGCCGCAGGTGCGGCGTCGCACTCATCCGTCCCCCGACCGCGTCGCTGTCCGGGTCGCCGCCGGTGGTGACGAGCGTCAGCGCGTCGTTGCCGGGATAGCCCTGCGGGTGCGGTCGCCACGCTGACTCCTCGATCGCGCCGACCTCTGCCGCGAGGGTCGCCGCGTCGAAGGATACCGGCAGCTGCAGGAACGGATACTGGAGCTTCATGGACGCGCAGCAGCTTCAGCGCAGCGGATTGCCGTCCGCATCGACGAGACCGGCCGCAGCCAGCCGCTGCAGCACCGGTTGCAGCTCGCGCGTGAAATTGCGCCACTTCTGCACGGACGACTTGTAGATGGGCCTGCGCACCTGCATCGCGCTCGCGGTCGTCGACGCCTTGGTGGAGCGGTGGAAATCGAGCACCTGGTCCTCCCAGGGAAGTCCGCAATGCGCCAGCAAGCGTCGGACCTGCGCCTGCGGATCTGCGACCAGATCCTCGTAACGGACGTCGAGGATCACACCCGGCATGACGGCGTGCCAGTGGTCCATCATGCGGCGATAGGCGACGTAGTACTCCGCGATCTCCTCGAGCTGGTAGGAGAAGTGGTACGCGTTGATGAACTGCGTCTTGAAGACGGCGTAGCAGGTATCCATCGGATCGCGCGTCAGGTGCACGATGGCGGCCTGCGGCAGCGCCTGGTGAATCAGCCCGCAATAGCGGAAATTGAACGGCAGCTTGTCGATCGTGTAGCGCTGCTCGCCGACCTGATCGCGGACCGCCGCCAGGTAGCGCCGGCCCACGGCGCCGAAGTCCATTTGCAGCGAGGCGCGCAGCAGGTCCGTGTCCTCCAATCCCAGTCGCGCGTGCGTCGCGCGCGCTTCGGCCGACATCTCTTCCGGAAAATCCACTGCCTCGCCTATCGACACGACTTGAGAATGATTGCCCAGGATCCGCTCGACCAGCGTCGTGCCGGTGCGCGGCATGCCGACGATGAAGATCGGGCCCGGCGTCGGGTCGCCGCCGTGCAGCGCCTGCATCGCTGCGGCGGAGTAGTGCGTCATCACGTTCTGCATCGCGTTGACGTCGTTCGCAACGTCGTAACTCAGCGTTCCGCGCTTGATGCGATTGGCCCGCAGCAGCGTCTCGAACGATTGCGCGAACTCGCCGACGTCCTCGAGCTCTTTCGCCAGCGCAAAGCACATCAGCAGCTCGTCGATTTCGCGCAGCCGCGGCTGTGCCAGCGCCGCGCGCAGCTGCGGAATGTGGTTCGCATCGGCCGTGTACGTCTTGAGCTGCGAGCGGACGTGCCATGCATACCCGCTGCCCGGGGCGATCTCGAGGACGCGCGCGAGCAGCGCATCCGCCTCCGTCGTCTCGTTCAGGTAGAAATGACTGAGCGCGGTGCGGTACAGGAGGGACGCGTCGTTGGGGACGCGCTCGAGCGCTCGATGCAGCAGCGGCTTGGCGCGCGTCGGATCGTTCGTTTGCAGATACATCGACGCCACGGTGACGATGTTCTGCGGGTCCGGATTGTCCAGGGCGATCGCGCGCTCGGCGGCGGCAAATGCCTCGGAGCGCCGCCGCAGCGCCAGCAGGATCTGCGCGTGCTTGAGCTGTAGTGCCGGATGCTCGCCGTGGCGCGCGACCGCGGTCGTGACGATGTCGAGCGCGCGATTGAAATTCCCGCGTGCCTCTTCGATCTCGCACGCCAGCAGGCTCGTGGCGATGCCCGGGCTCACCTGGCTCAACCGCAGCGATAGCGCCTCCGCTTCCTGCAACCGACCCCGTCGGACCAGCTCGCGCGCCGTCCGGACCCCTTGCTCGAGACTTGAAGTGTTCACGGCCGCATTGTAGCCGCGTGCAGGCGCACGAGGCGCTCGAGTTGCGGCCGCGCGAACGAATCGATGGCCCGGCGCAGCGCCGCCGATGCGGCGCCCTGTTTGCTTGCGACGTCAGATGTAAAGTCCGAGGCCGTGCCGAGGGCGGCCTTTGCATGGCGGCGCGCCCCGGCGGCGATGCGGTCGCGCTGCGCGGCGGCCACCGGGAGCGAGAAGTGTGGCGCGACGATCTCCCACACTGCCGCGGGCAGGGATTCGTACGGCACCAGGCGGCCTCTGCTGACGTCGAGTCCCGCAGCCGCCGCACAGAATGCGCCGTAGGTGCGCGCGACGAATTCTTCCCGGGATTTCGCGGCTCGCTCAGGGTCCACGCGCGCCGCGAGCCCGCGTGCCGCCTCCGTCGTGCCCTGGAACCATCCGGGCGGGCTCGCGAGCAGCGACACGCCCACCTCGACCGGGTCGCGCAGACTCAGCACCCACGGCGTCTGCGGAAATGCTTCCGCCACTAGGTCGCAGTAGAGCGTGTTCCAGCTGCTCAGCTTCAGCACGTACGGACCGGCAGCGTGGCGCGCGAAGGCAGCACCGAGCGTACGCAGGGCCGCCACCAGCTCGGCGCGCTGCGCTTTGTGGGGAGGGGCAAGGAGCTCGTTGATGGGCTGCGGCTCGGCGTAGACGACCGGGCCATCGAGCCGCTTGAGCGACTGCGAGATCAGCGTCGAGCCGCAGCGAGCCACATGAAAGACGATTCCGACCGGTGCCGTCTGCGCCGACACCCGGCCGAGGCTTGCCGGGGCGACGTGCACGATCCGGTCCGGGGCGGGCAGCCGCGCGACGGTCTCCTGCATGAACGCGTCCTGCAGCTGGTCGCGGCCGATCGGGCGCAGCGCCAGGTACAAGCCGGCGGGGGTCAGCCCCGCGCGCACCGGAAGTCCGACCTCCTCGTCCTGCTGCATGGGTCGAAGGAAACATGGCGGCGGCGCGGGTGTCAACGCTCGCCGGCCGCGCGCGCGACGGTTTCTCGACAGGTGCGGAGCGTCGATGCTAGCGTGATCGCATGACGGATTTCGCGCGCTTCATCGCGCCCCTCGACGCAGCCACGTTCCGAGCGCAGTACTTCGGCAAGCGCCCGATTCACATTCGCCGCGAGCCTGCGGCCGGCGCGGCGGTGCTGAGCTGGCAGCGGTTCAACGAGGTGCTCGGGATCACGCCGTACTGGAACGAGGAGACGCTCAAGGTCTACTACCGCAGCCGCGCGGCTCTGCGCGAGAACTATTGCGACACCACGGACGTGCGACCCGGCGCCAAGGCGCCGGCCGATCCTGCCAAGGTGAAGGTGCTGCTCGGGCTGGGCGCCAGTCTGATCGCGAATCACATCCATCGCGTCTGCCCGGAAGTCGCCGCGATCGTGCATCTGCTCGAACGCGAGTTCGCGGCGTGCGTCGCCGCCAACGCCTACTGCTCGTTCCAGGGCGTGCAGGCCTTCCAGACGCATTTCGATCTGCACGATGTGTTCGCCGTGCAGGTAGCAGGCGAGAAGACCTGGCGCGTCTACGAGTCGCGCGCCGATGCGCCCGTCAAGCCGCTCCCGCCCGGCGAGGAAATCGAGAAATGGCTCACCGCGAGCCGCGGCAAGCTGCTGCTCGAAGTCGAGATGAAGCCCGGCGACATCCTGTATCTGCCGCGCGGCCAGTATCACGATGCGCTGACCGGCGCGCAGGCATCGCTGCACGTCTCGTTCGGAGTCACGCCGGCAACGGGGCTCGCGCTGTTCGAGTTGCTGGAGGCGGCGCTCACTGCGGAAAGCGCGTTCCGCCAGTACCTGCCGGATGCACGCAACCAGCAAGCGCTGCAGGAGCGGCTGGCTTCGCTCGCGGAGCGTGTCAAAGCAGCGATGACATCGCCGGCTTTTGCGACCGACGTATTGAACCATCAGCGCGGGCTGGCGAGCGCCAACCCGCAATATGAACTGCCGGCGCAGACGCCGGCGACGTGGTACGCAATCGCACGCCGCGCACAGGTCGTGCGTCGCGACAGCGGTTACGTCGCGATCGCGGACCAGCACGAGATTGCGCTCGGCGCGACGCATGCCACGGTCGAATGGATGCTGAAGCAGCGGTTCTTTTCCGTGGGTGACGCGCTCGCGCGCCACGTGAGCACGGACCCGGCGGAGCTGCGTGCCGTGCTCGCGCAGCTGAGCGCGGCTGGTGTAATCGTCGAGACTGATATGCGATCAGAGGGGTCGGCATGAATCGAAGGGTAGTTGCGGCGGCATGCGCAGTCCTGATGGCAGGCATGGGCATTTCGCTTGCAAATGCGGCGGAGCGCACGACGGAAGCACTGCTCACATGCGCTGACGAAACGGACGATGCGCGTCGTCTGCATTGTTTCGATGCAGTCGTTGCAGGCATGCGCAGCGCGCCTGCAAGTCCCGCAGCGAAAGCGAGTCCGCCACCGGTCACTGCCACACCGGCGGGGGTGGCACCGACGGCCCCGCCGCCGGTAGCGGCGCCTGCTGCCTCACCCGAAGACAGGTTCGGCGCGCGCGGCGATCTCAAGCCCGAGAAGCACACCGAGGTGGACGAGATCACGGGCACTGTCACTGAGCTCGGAACCAGACCGCACGGCGAGCTGCTGGTCACGCTCGATAACGGCCACGTGTGGGCCGAGATCGGCACGAGCTCGAAGATCAAGCTCAAGGTCGGCGACACCGTGAAGATCGAGCGCGGCTCGCTCGGCTCGTTCCTGCTGGTCGCACCGAACGGCCGCTCGAGCAGGGTCACGCGGGTGCGTTGAGCCGTGCTCAGCAGCCTGGCCGCTTCGCCCGACGTCTACCTACAGAAGGTCGACCTGGCGCGCGACGCCGCGCTGCTCGTGCAGCTGAGCGAAAGCGGCTACCGCGCCGCAAGCTTCCTCGACGACCGCATCCTTGCGCCTGACGTCCAAGGCGCATGGGCCAGCCTCGGCGGCGTGCTCGAGTCGGCGAACGCGATCGGCGAGCGCAAGCCGTTGCATTTCATCTTCCACACCGGTCACGTCGGTTCCACGCTGCTCAGCCGATTGCTCGATGAGAGCGGCAGCGTGCTGTCGTTGCGTGAGCCGCTGCCGCTGCGCACGCTGGCGGATGCGCGCGATGTGCTCGACTTGCCCGAGTCACTGCTGAGCCCGCAGGACTTCGATGCGCTGGAACAAGCACTGCTGAAGCTGTGGAGTCGTGGCTATCCCAACACGCACACCGTCGTTCTCAAGGCCACCAGCAGCGCGTGCAGAATCGCTGCGCCTTTGCTGGAACGCAATGGCGCTGCCCGTGCCGTCTATTTGAATCTCGCTGCCGAGCCGTATCTTGCGACGCTGCTCGCCGGCAAGAATTCAGGTATCGACCTGCGCGGGCACGGGCCGGTGCGCATCCGTCGATTGCAGGCACGCATCGCGACGCCGCTGCCGCCGTTGCATGCGTTGTCGCTGGGCGAGCTGGCGGCGATGAGCTGGCTCGCCGAAACGTGGAATCAGCGTGAAGCCGTCGCACGTCTGGGTGCGCGTGTCTTGACGCTCGATTTCGACGAAATGCTGGCGGATATCCACGGCTGTGTGAGCCGCGTCGCTGCGCATTTCCAGCTGCCGCTCGAGGCGCGCTGGCTCGCCGGCATCGCCCAGAGCCCGGTGCTGACGCGCTATTCCAAGTCGCCCGACTTCGAATATTCGCCGCAGATGCGGCGCGAGCTGCTACGGCAATCGCGACAGAACAATGCGGCGCAGATCGGCGCGGGTCTGCGCTGGCTCGAGAACCTCGCCCGATCGCAACCGCCGGTGGCCGCGGTTTTGAAATGAGCGACGCCGCCTCACTCACTGCACTCGGCAAGCGCCTGCTGCTCGGTGACGCAGCTTCCGAAGACAAAGCACTAACGACGCTGCGCGAGGCAGTTGCCAGCGGCAGCGGCGAAGCGGCGGCGCTGCTCTCAGTGTGTGCCGCGTGGGGTGTGGCGCAAGCGCGCAATGTCGACACCGCACTCGATCATCTCGCGCGCGCAGCCGAGCTCGGCTGGGCCCCTGCATTGCGTGAGCTGCAGGTGCTTGCTCGGGCTGCCGATACCGTACCCGCCGCTCTAAGGCGCAAGGTCGATCTGCCTTTGCTGCGAACACCGCCCGCCGCGCGCGTTGCCTTCGAGCGGCCGCGCATCGTCGTGCTGGAACAGTTTGCGACGGCGGACGAATGCGGATGTTTGATGAGTCACGGCGGTAGTGAGCTGCAGCGCGCGCGGGTGTATCGCGGCAGCGCCACCGCTCAGGTCGCCGCGACACGTACCAACCGCGAGATGTCGTTTACGATCTTCAATGCCGATGTTCTGCTCAGTCTGATTCGCGACCGGATTGCAGCTGCGTGCGGCGCGCCGCTTGCTAACTTCGAGATCGCGAAGCTCCTGCATTATTCGCCGGGCGAGCAGTTCGCGCTGCACGCCGACTTCATCGAGGCCCGGACGCCGGAGCTGGTGCGCGAGATCGCGGCGCGCGGCCAGCGTGCGGCGACATTTCTGATTTATCTGAACGAGGGCTATGAAGGCGGCGCGACGCAGTTCCCGAAACTGAACTGGGGCTATCGCGGCCGCCGCGGCGACGCGCTGCTGTTCAGCAATATCGATGCCGCTGGCGCGCCCGACTACGACACCGTGCATGCAGGCACCCCGCCGACGTCCGGCGAGAAATGGGTGCTGTCACAGTGGATACGGACGCGCCCTGTCGGCGCGCAGTAATCCGCTTCGTGCCTTACGTCGTGGACCACATGCGCATCAGGTTCTGACGCACCACGTCGAGCCGCACGCGATTTTCCCAGCGCATGGTCGTGCCTTCGAGCGCTGCGATCTCGTTCAGCTCGTAGACCTGCATGCGTTGATGCGGATCGGGAATGTAGCTCTCGATGAAGGTGATCGCCACCAGGCGCTCGCCGGAGCGCACCGGAACGACCTCGTGCAGCGTGGTGGAGGGATAGAGGATCGCCTCGCCGGCGGCGCCCTTGAACGCGATCGCCTGGTTGCCGATCACGATCGACAGCTCGCCGCCCTGGTAGCTCGCGGGATCGTTGATGAAGACCGTGCACGAGACATCCGAACGCAGCCGCGTGTTCGCCAGCGGAATGAGCGCGGCGTCGGCATGTGCGCCGTACTTCATGCCCGGCGTATAGCGGCTCAGCAGCGGCGGCGCGACGCGCTTGGGCAGCGCGAAATCCATGAATTCGCGCGAGCGCACGAACGCGGCGCTGACCAGCTGCGACGCCTCGGCATTCTTCGGGTCCGAGGTATCCGCCTGCAGGTTGTTCTTGGTCTCGTTGGCGGGATTGCTGGCGCGGCCCTCGACGAAGCGCAGCTCCTGACTGAGCGCGGTCAGGCGCGCCAGCTCCTGCGGCGTGAGCAAGTTCCGGATCTTCAGCAGCACGAGGACTCCCCCTTCTTCTGACGCTAAACGCTCGAGCTCGGTTGCGTGCCGTTGTAGGCGTCGGTCGCGGCGATGATCGCGCCGATCGCCGCGCGCTCCGGCGGCGACAGCCGCGGACTCCACACGTCACAGATGAAAATGATGCGGGTCTGGTCGCTGTCGTTCCAGGCTTCGTGCTCGATCGTGTCGTCGAACGCCCAGGCTTCGCCGATGCGCCACTCGCGCCTCTCGCCACCGACCCGGAAACCGCAGCCCGGTGGCACGATCAGCGGCAGGTGCACGACCAGCCGGAAGTTGGCGATGCCGGTGTGCGGCGGGATCCGCGTGTGCGGCTGGAGCACCGAGAACAGTGCCGTCGGCGAGCGCAGCGGCACCTGCGCCTGCGGCAGTCGCGACAGCGCCTGCATCGTCGCCGGCGCGCGCGTGCAGCGCTCGGCGATCTGCTGGCCCTTCTCGTAGAAGTGAAACGCGCTCCAGCGCGGCGAGTGATTCAGCTCGCGCCACTGGTCCAGCGGCATGTGGTCATCGTAGTGAATGTACGGCGCGAACCCGGGCTGGTCCTCGCGCAGGATGGTTGCCAGCTCCCGCTGCATAGGCTCGGTGACCGCTTCCAGCTCTTCGAGCCACGGGCACTCGGCGCGCTCGTAGAACTCGATCGACGGCAGGTTCGGAAAGTAATACTCGAGCGGCTCCTGCTGGTAGCGCTTGCGGACCCGCAGCGTCGTCGCGATGAAAGCCTCCAGGCGCCGCTGTTCGGCTGGCGCGCACTGGCTCTGTGCGTCGCTGACGTGCGCGCGGATGAAGTCGTGCAGCTCGCTCGTGTACTTGCCGTGGATTTCCCGGCCGTGCTGGACCGCCTGCAAAGTCGGCGGATCGAGATACTTGTCGGACGGAGCGTTGGAGAGCGCCGGCCCGTACGCCCGGGCCGCAGCCTTGAGGTCGCCTTCGCGCTCCAGCAGCGTGGCGGTCATCAGCAGCGCGGCGAAGTTTCTCGGCTCGAGCCGCATCACCTCGCGCAATGCCGCGTACGCGCCGTCGAGGTCGTTCTGGCGGCGGCGGATCGCGGCGAGATTCAGCCAGCCCGGAATGCTGGCGGGGTCGGCAGCGACCAGCCGCAGCAGCAGCGCCTGCGCCCGGGCGATGTCGCCGGCCTGGAGCGCCTGCACGGCCGCCTGGTTCAGGCCCGCCGGGTTCTCAGCCATGACGCTGCGTCTGCATGTCGAGGAAAGCTCGATGTGGAGTGCGAGCCGCAACTATATAATGCGCCGCGCGGCGCGGCACGCGCCCGGTCAGGGTCATGAACATCAACGAGATCGAAAGGGTGCTCGCGGCCGAGCCGCGCAATGTCCGTGCCCTGATTCTCAAGGCGGATCATCTTGCGGGCGCGGGTGACGCGCGCTCGGCGTCGTCGTTCTACCTCGCGGCGTTGCGGGCGGCCGGGCCGCTGCAACAGGTGCCGCCGGAGCTGCTGCCGGAGGTGCAGCGGGCGCGCTCGATGTACGAGCGGTACGCGAACGAGTACCAGGACTACATCGTCAGTCAGCTGACCGCGCGCGGTTTCGATCGGGTCGCCAGCAGCCGGCGCTTCGCCGAGTCGCTCGACATCGTGTTCGGCAGGAAGCGGATCTTCCTGCAGCAGCCGCGCTACTACTACTTTCCGGGACTGCCGCAGATCCAGTTCTACGGTCGCGAGCCGTTCCCGTGGCTCGCGGCGCTGGAACGCGAGACCGATGCGATCGCCGCCGAGCTGCAGGCCGTGCTGCAGCAGCCGGCGACGTTCGCTCCCTACGTGCAGCCCAAAGCCAACCGGCCGCCGAACGAGCAGGCGGGAATGGTGAACAATCCTGCGTGGAGCGCCTTCTACCTGTGGAAGAACGGCGAGGTCGTCGCCGAGAACGCCGCGCGCTGTCCACGCACGATGCAGGCACTGCAGGACGTGCCGCTCGCGCGCGTGTCGAACCGCTCGCCGTCGATCCTGTTCTCGCAGCTGCAGCCCGGCGCGCACATTCCGCCGCACAACGGGCTGGTGAATACGCGCTTGATCTGTCACCTGCCGCTGATCGTGCCGGGGCAGTGCACGTTCCGTGTCGGCAACGAGCTGCGCGAGTGGCAGCGGGGCCAGGCCTGGCTGTTCGACGATACGATCGAGCACGAAGCGTGGAATCGCAGCGCTGCGACGCGCGTCATCCTATTGTTCGACGTGTGGCGCCCCGAGCTGTCGCAGGAGGAGCGCGCGCTGATCGTGTCGCTGTTCGCAGCGATCGACGCGCACAGCGGCGGCCGCAAGCCAGAGTGGGAGATCTGAGCGCAGATGCCGCTCAGCGTACGCGCTTGACCTTCAACGGGCGGCCGCTCGGCGTCGACATGCGGAACGAGCTCAGCGCGGCGCGCGTGATCGTGACTTCGTGGCCAACTTCCAGGAGCGGCGTGCTGGAGCCGCCGGTCTGACGCCACTGCTGGCCGTTGTCGAGATCGATGACGAGCGCGCCGCTGCCATCATGCGTCAGCGCAGAAACATGCGCGGTGATCGAAGCCAGCTCCTCTCGTTCGATCGGTTGAGCAGACACGTCGCGGTGAGACGCGGATGCGCCGAAGGTCGCTTCGGCAGAATGTTCCGGCGCGTCAGCTGCTGCTTCCGAGTCCGACGACAGGCGCGCGATCGCCTGGTCATAGCAGGCCAAGCGCTCGGAGCTCTTCTTGACGGTCGTACATGCGCGCAGTGCGGGCGGTACCGCGTCCGCCGACGCATGCGCTGCGGTTGCCGCGAGGAGCATTGCCGCCAGCGCGAATGCCGGGCTGCGACTTCTCGACATCAGTGATTCTCGACCAGCGGCGATGAGTCGCCGTAGTACCGCGCGATTCCCGTCACCATTCCGCTCACCAGCTCGCGCTCGGCCGCAGTCAGGTACGGATTCCACACATCGAAGATGAGGATCGCGCGCGGCACGTCGCTGTCGTTCCAGGCTTCGTGCTCGATCGTGTCGTCGAACACCCAGGCTTCGCCCAGCCGCCACTCGCGCGTCGTCGAGCCGACGCGGAAGCGGCACGACTGCGGAATGATGAGCGGCAGATGCACGATGACGCGCGTGTTGGTCACGCCGGTATGCGCCGGAATGTGCGACTTCGCATCGAGGATCGAGAAGAACACGGCCGGCGCATAGCCGCGGATGTCGAGCAGCGGCAAGCTCGCGAGCAGCTGCGCCGTGCGCGGGCAACGTTGCAGGTGCTCGTCGACCGGTTTGCCGTCGCGCCACAGGTAGAACACGCTCCAGCGGCGCGAATGATTCAGCTCCGCCCACTGGTCCAGCGGCACGCCCTGCGGATAGGCGATGTAGGGCTCGAGGCTCGCGGCATCCTCCGCGAACACGCGCTCGAACTCCGCGCCAATCTCCGGCGTCGCGACTTCGAGCCGCTCGAGCCACGGAAATTCCGCGCGCGGATAGAACTCGCGGGCCGGCAGTTGCGGAAAGTGCAGGAACGTGGGCTGCGGCGCGAAGATCCGGCGGCGGCCGAGGAATCCGTCGATGCAGTGGTCGAAGCGATCCTGTTCGCTGTCGGCGTGACGGGCGCGTACCGCTTGCAGCTGCTCGGCCAGGTGCGCTGCGAGCGCCGCATCGTTCGCCCGGGTCACTTCGATGGCGCGATCGATCAGCCCGCGCAACGCGCCGGGCAGGCTCGCGCCGGGCGGAATCGTCTGCAACGCGTGGTGGTAGACCTTGGCGGCGGCGCGTTGCTTTCCTTGCGATTCCAGCAACGTCGCTTTTTGCAACAACGCGAACAGGTGTCGCGGTTCCACCGCCAGCACGCGCTCGATTGTTGCCATTTCCTCCGCCGCGAGGCCGAGCCTGCGCAGCGCGCCGGCGAGATTCATCAACATGCGCGCGTTCGAGCCGTCGAGCGCCACTGCGCGCTCCAGCAATTCGCGCGCACCGGCCGCATTGCCGCTGCGGAGCTCGTGCAGGGCGGCTTCGTTCAGGATCGCGGGGTGTCCGGGATCGACGGCCTGCGAACCGCTCAATCGCATCTCCTCACTGTAGCGAGCGGCAGTCTAGCAAGCGCCTCCGGCATGATCGACAATGCCTCAGACCTTCATTGTCCTTTTGTGCGCAGACGATCGTGCATGCAGTGGTGATGACGCGCGCGCTCCTCGTGATCCTGATGTCGCTGCTCGCCTGCAGCGCACGTGCGGACGCGCTCGACCAGGCGTCCAGAGAATCCTTCGAGTTCGCGAACCTGAAGCGCAGCTACGCGCTGTTTGCGCCGCCCACGGCAGCCGCGTCGGGCGCGCCGCTGCTGGTCCTGCTGCACGGCTCGTTCGGCAGCGGCGCCGGCATCGTCAGTGCGTGGATTCCGGTTGCGGCAGAGGAGGGCATCATTCTCGCGGGACCCGACGCGCGCGAGCGCGAAGCGTGGCAGCTGCGTGCCGATGGGCCGGAGTTCATTCGTGCGTTGATCGACAACGTGGCCGCAAAGCACGCGATCGATCGCAGTCGCATCTACCTGTTCGGCAGTTCCGGCGGCGCGGTCTACTCGCTGACGTTGTCGATGCTCGAATCGCAGTTGTTCGCAGCGACTGCCGTGCATGCGGGCGCCTGGCGCGCGCCGAACGAGTTCCGCGCGGTGCCGTACGCGCGTCGCAAGATCCCGATCGCGATCTTCATCGGCGATCGGGACGAGTATTTTCCGTTGTTCGCCGTACGCAAGACGCAGAAGGCGCTCGAGACCGCCGGCCACCGGGTGAGCGTGACGGTCATTCCCGGCCACAGTCACGCCTACTCGCAGGTCGCTGCCGAAGTGAATCGCAGCGCGTGGGAATTCATGAAGGGTTATCGACAATGAACAAGGTGTACCCAGCTCTGCTGGCGGCGTCGCTCGCCGTCGCGGCGATCCAACCTGCGCTCGCCGATGACGATCTGTCGAAGCGCATCGCCGCGTGCACGCGCGAGCAGGACGACGCGAAACGTCTTGCATGCTTCGACCACGCCGCCGCGCCGCGAGCCCAGAAGCCAGTCGCTGCGAAGGTCGATCCGACTGAGGAATTCGGCGTGCACGGCAGCGAGCTGGCCCGGAACCGCGACGCTGGCGACGATGCCAAGCAGGACAGCGCACCGAAGCGCATCGAGGCGAAAGTGACCGCGATCGAGAAGCGTGCGCGCGGCGAGCTGGTAGTCACCTTGGACAACGGGCAGGTGTGGGCGCAGAAGGAAGTGGGCGCGTACTTCCCGCTCAAGGTCGGCGACCCGGCGACGATTCTCGCCGGCTCGCTCGGCTCTTACCGGCTGGTGGTCGCGAATCGCGCGACGCCGGTCACGCGAGTGCGCTGACCATGGCCGACATCCTGCCGTTCTTCGCCGTGCCGTTCGGGTTCGCCCGGCTCGACAACTGTGCCGCGCTCAACCAGGAGCTGCGCACGCTGTTCCTGGCGCGCAGCGCGGCGGGCGGCGAGCATGCCAATCCGCGGCCGCTCACGCAGCGCAATCCCCAGGTGTTCGAGAGCAATTTCGGCTTGTTCCGCTCGCCGGAGCGCTGCATCCAGCAGCTCAAGGAATTCTGCTGGCCGCACCTGATCAAGTGCGTTTGCGACCTGAACGGCTATGACGACGCCATGCGCAGCCGGCTGCTGATCTATTCGGATGCGTGGTTCCACGTCACGCGCCGCGGCGGCTTCTTCGGTCTGCACAACCATCCGAACGCCTCGTGGTCCGGCGTGTATTGCGTGGATCCCGGGCAGCGCGGCAGCGGCCTGCTCACGTTCGTCAATCCGCTGCTGGCGTCCAACATGTACCTCGACGCGGCGAACGCCAGCATGCGCGGCGCGTTCGCCTCCGGCGTGCGCCAGATCGACCTGGAGCCGGGCCAGCTGGTGCTGTTCCCATCGTGGGTGCTGCACGACGTCAAGCCGTACGAGGGCGACGGCGAGCGCATCACCGTCGCGTTCAACTGCTGGTTTCAGCTCAAAGAGGCTAGTTCAGGCTGAACGCCGGGTGGATGACCTGGGCGCCGGGCCGTATTTTCATGCGCGCGGCGCTGCCGGCCTTGAGCTCGATCACCGCCAGCACGGTGCCGTCGGAGGAGATCGTGTCGAGCGACATCGGCTTGGTGTTCTCGACCACCCGGTGCACGCGGCCGTCCGCATTCACGAACAGCATGTCCAGCGACAGGTGGGTGTTCTTCATCCACATCGAGATCGGCTGCGGCTCGGGATAGATGAACAGCATGCCGGCGTCGTCGTCGAGCTGGTCGACGAACATCAGCCCGCGGGCACGGCGCGCGTCGTTGTCCGCGATCCAGATGTCGATCCTGTGCAGCTTGGCGTCCGGCGTCGCGATCTGCAGCGTCGAGCGCGAAAACATGCGATCCAGTTGCTGCGCATCGCTGCTGGTGCCGCCAACCGCTGGCAGCGCGGCTGGCATCCACAGCAGTGCAGCCGCGATGGCCGCGAGAAAGTGAACTCGCTTCATTGCTTGCCCGCCGTCAGTATGTCGTCGGTTTGCGTATCCTGGCTCTCGAAGTCGACGCGTCCCGAGTAGTCGAATCGGGACAAGAGCACCGCACCGCTGCCGCGCACCGCGCGCGCCGGCTTCGTGCAGAATCCGCGGGCCGTGACCCGGTACGAGCGCGCGCGATGCGGAACGCCGACGATCGCATCCTGGGTCACGGCATCGAGTGTGCACTTGTCATCGCCCTGCGTGCTGAAGAACTGACCCGCGCCCTCGCGGATCAACGTGACGTTCACCGGCAGGTTGTGCGCCGACTTCCCCTCGCGCAACTGCGCGATGCCGAAGACCAGCACCAGCTTGCCGCCACCTTCCGGGCGGCTGAAACGCATGCGGATGCCGCCGTCGGTAGGGCGCACGGCGCCGGTGCATTCGGTGCCCTCGTTGCCCCAGTTCAGCTCGGTGCTCAGCACGCCGGACAGCCTCGCACGCAGGTAACCGTTGCCTGCAGGCAGGCATTTGGCGGCTGCAGGCGGCGCGTCGGCTTTGGCGGCCGGCGGCGGCGCCTGTGCATGGACCTTGCAGGCGAAGGCAGCTGTAAGCATGCAGAGGAGCACCCGGCTACGCGGCGTTCGGACGTCTATGTACATTCTGCTCTCGGGCAGGAACTGGAAAGCGGGCACGAGCCTTTTTCCACAATGCCGAAGGCTCGCGCTTCAGGCAAGCGCCGGTCCGCGGCCCCGCGGTCGGCTAACATGGCAGTCCGGGTCGATCCGGTTGCACGGGAAACGAGAGCTCCTGACATGCAAGAGAGACCAACGATCACTCGCAGCAGACAGGTCCCAGTCCGCCGCTACGTCAGCCGCATCACGCGGCATACGCTCGCGGTCGTGATGGCGGGCGGCCGCGGCGAGCGCCTCAAGCACCTGACCGATCATCGCTGCAAGCCGGCGACGCCGTTCGGCGGCAAGTTCCGCATCATCGACTTCGTGCTCTCGAATTGCGTCAACTCCGGCATCCGCCGCATCTCGATCATGACGCAGT
This sequence comes from Steroidobacteraceae bacterium, assembly GCA_036555785.1. GTDB lineage: Bacteria > Pseudomonadota > Gammaproteobacteria > Steroidobacterales > Steroidobacteraceae > Steroidobacter. The sequence goes on along the minus strand of DATBKP010000012.1, from coordinate 17,748 downwards.
ACAAGGCGCATTCGCTGGTCCAGCACATCCAGCGCGGCTGGGGTTACCTGCGCGGCGAGTTCGACGAGTTCGTCGAGGTGATCCCGGCGCAGCAGCAGATGGGCAACTTCTGGTATCGCGGCACCGCCGACTCGCTCTATCAGAATCTGCAGATCATCCGCCTGCATCATCCGCGGCACGTGCTGGTGCTGGCCGGCGATCACATCTACAAGATGGACTACGGCCCGATGCTCGCCTCGCACGTGGAGAAGCGCGCCGACATCACCGTGGGCGTGGTCGAGGTGCCGCGCGAGCAGGCGACGGCCTTCGGCGTGATGAGCGTCGACACCGACTACCGCATCACCAAGTTCTCGGAGAAGCCGCAGCAGCCCGAGGGCATACCCGGGCGCGAGCAGTTCGCGCTCGGCTCGATGGGCATCTACGTGTTCAAGGCGAATCTGCTGTACCGGCTGCTGGAGGAGGACGCGAAACGGCCGGACACGAACCACGACTTCGGCCGCAACATCATTCCGAATGCGCTCGGCTCGCTGAAGGTGTTTGCCTATCCGTTCACCGACTCGAACACCCGGGTGCAGCACTACTGGCGCGACGTCGGCACGGTCGACGCCTTCTACGAAGCCAACATGGAGCTGGTGCACGCCGACCCCGAGCTCAACATCTATGACGAGGACTGGCCGATCTGGACCTACCAGCGTCAGTACCCGCCGGCGAAGTTCGTGCTCGACGAGGACGGGCGGCGCGGCATGGCCGTGAACTCGATGGTGTCCGGCGGCTGCATCATCTCCGGCGCGCACGTGAACCAGAGCCTGCTGTTCTCCAACGTGCGGGTCGAGGAGCGCAGCTACCTCGAGCGCGCCGTGATCTTTCCCGACGTGCGCGTCGGCGCCGGCAGCATCATCAAGCGCGCAATCATCGATACCGGCGCAGTCGTGCCGCCCGGCACGCAGATCGGCGTCAACCGCGAGGAGGACGCGCGGCGCTTCTACATCAGCGAGAACGGCGTCGCGCTGGTGACGCGCGACATGGCCGCGCGTTTGCGCAAATAAGCGCGCTGGGCGACCATTCGCGTCCTCGACCGCAGGATACGAACGGGAGCTGGGGATGAGACGTTTCTTTGGCGGCGCCCTGCTGACCGCGCTTGCGTTGGGCCTCGGCGCCTGCGCGGCGCTCGGACCCAAGATCGCAGTGCCACGGCTGACGCTGGTGCGCGTCGCCATGACCTCCGCCGACATCTTCAACCAGCAGTTCCTGGTGCGCGTGCACGTGGAGAATCCCAACGACCGCGAGCTGCCGATCAGGGGCATCGACTACAAGCTGTTCCTCGAAGGGGACAGCTTCGCCGAAGGTCTCAGCGAGAAGCCGTTCACGGTGCCGGCGCTCGGGGAGACCGAGTTCGACATGACGGTGCGCACCAACTTCGTCAGTGGCCTCGGCCGGCTAGTGTCGCGGCTGAACGGCCGCGACCAGGTGCAATACGTGGTCGAGGGCAAAGTGCTCACCGATCTCGGCATGGTGAAGAAGATCCCGTTCCAGGAAACGGGGACCGTTCATCTCGCAGTCATGAGGTGAGCAGTCGCGCGTAGAGCTGCACGTATTCGCGGCTCTGCTTGTCCCATGAGAAATCCTGCGCCATGCCATTGCGCATGAGCTGCAGCCAGGCGTCGCGATCCTTGAACAGGTCCAGCGCCGTGTGCAGGGCCCAGCGCACTCCCGCAGCATCGTAGTCGTTGAATACGACGCCCGTGCCCTGGCGCGTCGCGGAGTCCCAGTGCTGCACCGAGTCCGCGAGCCCGCCGGTCCGGCGCACGATCGGCACCGTGCCGTACTTCAGGCTGTACATCTGGTTGAGCCCGCACGGCTCGTACAGCGAAGGCATCAGGAACATGTCGCTAGCAGCCTCGATGAGGTGCGCGAGCTCTTCGCTGTAGCCGCGATGGAAGACCACGCGATCCGGGAAGCGCTGCTGCAGCCCCGTGAAGAAGTTCTCATAGCGCGCCTCGCCGCTACCCAGCACGACGCATGACAGGTCGCGTGCGGCGATGATCCCCGGCAGCACGTCGAACAGCAGGTCGATACCTTTCTGCACTGTCAGGCGCGTGACCATGCCGAGGAGCGGTGCGGTGGCATCGACGTTGAGGTTCAGCCAGTCGAGGAATGCGGCCTTGGTCTGCCCTTTGCCCGCCAGGAGCTGTGGCGAATAGTGGTGCTTCAGGTAGCGGTCGGTTGCAGGATTCCAGTCGGCGTAGTCGACGCCGTTGAGAATGCCGACGACGCCGTCCCCGCGAGCGCGCAACACGCCGTCCAGGCCGTGTCCGCCGAGCGGAGTCGAGATTTCCATTGCATACGTGGGGCTGACGGTGGTGACCGCGTCGGCATTGCGCACACCTTCGCGCAGCCAGTTGAAGCCCCCGCCCGCGCGAGTTTCCGGCGCGAGCAGATCCCACACGTTGCCGCCGACGTCGTACGTCGTCGCCGCGTCGAACCAGCCTTGATAGCCGATGTTGTGGATCGACAGCACAGTGCGAGTCGCGCGGAACAGGTCGTCCCACGCGTACACCGTCTTCAGCAGCATCGGCAGCAGCGCGGTGTGCCAGTCGTTGCAGTGAACGATCTGCGGCGCGAACTTCAACCGCTGACAGCCGTCGAGCGCCGCTCGCTGCAGCACCAGGAATCGCAAATGCTCATCCGGCCCGATCGTATAGATCGTCGATCGATCGTAGACAGCGGGGCAATGCACGAGATACAGCGGCACGGCGGAGCCGGGCAGACGCGTCTCCAGCAGCGAGTAGCGATACAGATGCGCGCCCAGCCGCAACTCGACGTTCTGCGCGCCATCGACCGGCAGCATCTCGAGCGCAGCGGTGCCGATGCTCGAATACAGCGGCATGATCACGCGGACGTCGTGACCCTGGTCGTGCAGATGCCGCGGCAGCACGCCCGCGACGTCCGCGAGGCCGCCGGTCTTCGCGAGCGGCGCGACCTCGGAGGCGACGAAGCAGATGCGCATGGAGGGAGAAACTATCTGCTGTCCGCTTCGTTCCGGCCGGCGGGCAGTCCCGCCTGCTCGTGCATGAAAGTGGCGACGCTCTTTTCCAGGTAGGCGCTCAGGAAAGTCTGCAGCGAGTTGCCGTACGAGCGGATCAGCGTCTCGAGCAAAGCGGTCGAGAGGATCGGCCGGCCGAACTGCTCCTGGTCGGCGATTACCTGCAGCAGGATCAGCCGCGTGATGTCTTCGTGGGTCTTGTCTTCGATCACCTTCACGCGCACGCCGCCGACCACCAGGTTGCGGATATCGTCGAGCGTGATGTGCCGGCTTTGCGAGGCGTCGTACAGCCGCCGGTTCGCGTACTTCTTGATGAGGCGTTCTTCGCTCATGAGTCGCAGGTCCCGTGCGTCCACGAACCGCCGGCTACTCTAGCGACGCCGATTTGGCAGTGCAACAACAGTCCGGGTCCGTGACGATGAACCACTCGTCCGCGGCTGCATGCCGCGCGTCCGGATCCGCGCGAGGCGGCAATTCGGGCAGTTGACGGTCTCGCAGCCCGGCGCGCACTCTCGCGGCCCCGGCCCAGTCCCCCAATCTCAAGCGGGTATCGACATGATCTACGACAGCATTCTCGCCACGATCGGCCGCACGCCGGTCGTCCGCATCAACCGGCTCGCCCCTGCTCACGTCGAGATGTACGTGAAGTGCGAGTTCTTCAATCCGTTGTCTTCGGTGAAGGACCGCCTGGCGATCGCGATCATCGAGGACGCCGAGCGGCGCGGGACGCTGGAGCCGGGCCAGACCGTGGTGGAAGCGACTTCCGGCAACACCGGTATCGCGCTGGCGATGGTGTGCGCGGCGAAGGGCTATCCGTTCGTGGCGATCATGGCGGAGAGCTTCTCGGTCGAGCGCCGCAAGATCATGCGCATGCTCGGCGCCAAGGTCATCCTCACGCCCGCCGCCGAGCGCGGCACGGGCATGGTGCGCAAGGCCGAAGAGCTGTCGCGCAAGCACGGCTGGTTCCTGGCGCGGCAGTTCGAGAACCAGGCGAATCCGGAGTACCACCGCAATACCACCGGCCCGGAAATCCTGCGCGACTTCGCCGGCAAGCGGCTCGACTTCTGGGTCACGGGCTGGGGCACGGGCGGCACGCTGACCGGCGCCGGCGAGATCATCAAGAAGGCGCGTCCCGACACGCGCATCGTCGTCACCGAGCCGGCGGGTGCCTCGCTGCTCGGCGGCGCCGAATGGAAGCCGCACAAGATTCAGGGCTGGACGCCGGACTTCGTCCCGGCCGTGCTGAACCGCTCGGTCGCAGACGAGCTGATCACGGTGGCCGACGAGGAAGCGATCCAGGCCTCGCGCGCGCTCTCCGCCAAGGAGGGCATCTTCTGCGGCATCTCCTCCGGCGGCACGTTCGCTGCGGCGTTGAAGGTCGCGCAGAAGGCGCCGAAGGGATCGGTCATTCTTGCCATGCTGCCGGACACCGGCGAGCGCTATCTGACGACCGCGCTGTTCGAGGGAATCAACGACGCCTCGGATCCGCTGCCCGAGTAGCGAGCAACGCTAACTCCTTCACCCTCCACGATTCTTTACAGCCCGGCGGCCCCGCCGCCGGTACTGTAGCCGGCGCCTGCATCGCAGATCTGAGCTGCAGGCGCGCCGGCATGCCCGCCTCCAACCTTTGCGGGCCAGCGCGGCTGCGATCCCCGGCCTCCAACCTATTGGCAACGCGCTAGTGAGATACTTTTCGTCTCGTTTACTCCCCGATCCGCCGGGCGCCGGCGGAAGGCTGACTCAGTACGTGACTCGCAACGGCCTCGTCATCGTGGCGGTGCTCGCGCTCGCCCTCGTCGGCGGGGCCTGGTACCTGTTCGCGGGCAACAAGGCGTCCCCCGGCGCCGGCGCCGCCAATGGGCAGAGCGGGCCGCAGGCCGTCGCTGTCGTAACTGCGCACCCGGCGAAGAAGGAGTTTGCCCACGAGGTGGAGGCGCTCGGCACTTTGCGCGCCAACGAGTCCGTTGACATCACGGCGAAGGTCGCCGACCGGGTCGCGGCGATCCACTTCACCGAGGGCCAGCAGGTCCGCAAGGGCGAGGTGCTGGTCGAGCTCGACAACACCGAGGCCCGCGCCGATCTCGCGGCGGCCGAGGCCGCTGCCAGCGACAGTCGCAGTCAGTACAAGCGCAGCCAGGAGCTGTTTCAGACCAAGGCGCTCTCCGAAGCGCAGCTCGATCAGCTGCATGCAACGCTGCTCGCGAACGAGGCGCGCGTGGCCGCTGCACGCTCGCGGCTCGACGATCGCGTCATCAGCGCGCCGTTCACCGGACGCGTCGGTCTGCGCAATGTCAGCCTCGGCGGCTTGGTGAGCCCGGGCGGCGTGATCACGACGCTGGACGATCTGAGTGTCGTGAAGCTGGACTTCGCGGTGCCCGAAGTATTCCTGTCGACGCTGCAGCCGGGGCTGAGCGTGCAAGCGCGCAGCACTGCCTATCCTGACGATTCGTTCACGGGCCGCGTCGCCAGCGTCGCGACCCGCGTCGATCCGGCGACGCGCGCAGTCACGATCCGCGCGCTGATCGATAACCGCGACGGCCGGCTGCGGCCCGGCATGTTCATGACCGTCAAGCTGGTGCGCCAGGAAGGTCAGGCGCTGATGCTGCCCGAGCAGGCGATCGTGCCCGAGAACGACCAGCAATTCGTGTACGTCATCGAGGACGGACGCGCGCACAAGCGCGCCATCAAGATCGGCCGGCGCCGGCCGGGAGAAGTCGAAATCCTGCAAGGCCTGACTGCCGACGACGGCGTGGTCGTCGACGGCACGCTGAACTTGCGCGACGGCGTGCCCGTACACGTGCAAGACGCCGCCGGCGGCGCCTCGCGCGCGAACGGCCAGACATGATTCTTTCCGACGTCTCGGTCCGCCGTCCGGTGTTCGCGATGGTCGTGAGCCTGCTGCTCACGATCATCGGCCTGATGGCCGCGAGCCGCCTGTCGGTGCGCGAGACGCCGAACGTCCAGCCGCCGATCGTCAGCATCGATACCGTGTACACGGGCGCTTCGGCGTCGGTCGTGGAATCGAAGATCACGCAGGTGATCGAGAACCAGATCGCCGGCCTGGAAGGCGTCGACACGCTGCGCTCGAGCAGCATGGACGAGCGCTCGCGCATCACCATCGAGTTCAGTCTCGACCGCGACATCGAGTCCGCCGCCAACGACGTGCGCGACCGCGTCTCGCGCGTGCTCAACAACCTGCCCGAGGAAGCCGAGCCGCCCGAGGTCTCGAAGGTCGACACCACGTCCGACGCGATCCTGTGGATGAACCTGGAGAGCGATCGCCGCTCGCAGCTGGAGCTGACGGACTACGCGCAGCGCTACCTGGTCGATCGCTTCTCGGTCGTGAAGGGCGTCGCGCAGATCCGCATCAGCGGCGAGCGCCGCCTCGCGATGCGCGTCTGGCTCGACCGTCAGGCGATGGCGGCGCGCCGGCTGACGGTGCAGGACATCGAAGATGCGCTGCGCGCCGAGAACGTCGAGCTGCCGGCCGGCCGCATCGAATCCAATCAGCGCGAGTTCACGCTGCACACCGACACGGGGTTGTACACGCCGAGCGACTTCCGCCAGCTGGTGGTCGGACGCGGCGAAGGCGGCTACCTGGTGCGCCTCGGCGAAGTCGCCGACGTCGAGCTCGCTGCCGAGGACCTGCGCAATGTCGCGCGCTCCGACGGCAAGCCCTCGTTGAGCCTCGGCGTCATTCCGCAATCGACGGCGAACGTGCTGGAAGTCGCGAAGGGCGTGTACGCCGAGATGGCGCTGGTGAAGCCCACGCTGCCGCCGGACATCAAGATGGGCATCAACATCGACGACACCGTGTTCGTGCAGGGCTCGATCAACGAAGTGATCCACGCACTCGTCATCGCGCTATCGCTGGTGCTGGTCGTCATCTATCTGTTCCTCGGCACGGTGCGCGCGACGTTCATCCCGGCGGTGACGATTCCGGTCTCGATCATCTCGGCGAGCATCGTCATGGTGATCGCCGGATTCTCGATCAATGTGCTGACGCTGCTCGGCGCCGTGCTGGCGATCGGCCTGGTGGTCGACGATGCGATCGTGGTGCTGGAGAACATCGTACGGCGCATCGAGCTCGGCCAGCCCCCGCTGCTCGCCGCGGTCGACGGCAGCCGCGAGATCGGCTTCGCCGTGGTGGCGACCACGCTGGTGCTGATCGCAGTGTTCCTGCCGATCTCCTTCATCCAGGGCAGCACCATCGGCCGGCTGTTCGGCGAGTTCGGCATCACCATCGCCGCGGCGATCGGTTTCTCGGCGCTGGTGTCGCTGACGCTGGTGCCGATGATGAGCTCGAAGATCTTCGGTCACGGCATCGTGCGCGGCCGCGTCGCGCACGCGGTCGACCGGTTCTTCCGCTGGCTGTCGAAGTTCTACGAGCGCTCGCTGCGCAGCGCGCTGCATCAGCCGCTGCTGATCGTCGGCGCCGGCGCGGCCGCCATCGTGCTCGCCGTGATCCTGTTCAAGGTGCTGCCGTCCGAGTACGCGCCGTCCGAGGACCGCCAGCGCGTCTACATCCTGCTGACTGCGCCGGAAGGCGCGAGCCTGCAATACATGGAGCGTTACCTGCGGCAGGTCGAGCAGATCGCGATGGTCGAAGTGGAAAAGGGCAACGCGCGGCGCATGCTGTCGCGCATCGGCAATTTCGGCGGCGGCAACGAGGTCAACATCGGGCGCGTCGTGCTGTCGCTGTCGGACTTCGACGAGCGCAAGGAATCGGCGCAGCAGATCGCAGCGCGGCTGCGCCCGCAGCTGCGCAACCTCGCGGGCGTGCGCGCCGTGGTCGCGACGCCGGGCGGCCTCGGCATTCGCGGCGTCGGCTCGCCGGTGCAGATCGTGCTGGGCGGCGGCGACTACGACGAGCTCGCGCGCTGGCGCGACACCATCATCGCCAAGGCGTCGGAGAATCCGGGACTGACGAATCTCGATTCGGACTTCTACGCGCGCAAGCCGCAGCTCAAGGTGGCGGTGGACCGCAATCGCGCCGCCGATCTCGGCGTCTCGCTGACGACGGTCGGCCGCACGCTCGAGACGATGATGGGCTCGCGCATCGTCACGACGTTTCTCGACCGCGGCGAGGAATACAACGTGATGCTGCAGGCCCGCGAGGACAACCGCGCGACGCCGAGCGACCTCGCCAACATCTACGTGCGCTCCTCGACGACCAACGCGCTGATCCCGTTGTCTAACCTGGTGCAGGTCGAAGAGATCGCCGGTCCCACCGAGCTGAAGCGCTTCGACCGGCTGCGCTCCGTCACGATCACCGCCAGCCTCAATCCCGGCTACTCGCTCGGCGAGGCGCTCGACTACATGGAGCAGCTGGTCCGCACCGAGCTGCCGGCCTACGCCCAGATCAATTACGACGGCGAGTCGCGGGAGTTCAAGCGCTCCGGGTCGGCACTGTACTGGACCTTCGCGCTGGCGCTCGTGATCGTGTTCCTGGTGCTGGCAGCGCAATTCGAGAGCTTCCGCCATCCCTTCATCATCATGATGACTGTGCCGCTGGCGGTGGCCGGCGCGCTGCTCGGCCTGTCGTTCACCTCGGGCTCGATCAACGTCTTCAGCCAGATCGGCTGCATCATGCTGATCGGCCTCGCGGCCAAGAACGGCATCCTGATCGTGGAGTTCGCGAACCAGCTGCGCGACCGCGGCATCGAGTTCCACGAGGCCGTGATCGAGGCGGCGGCGATCCGGCTGCGGCCCGTGCTCATGACCAGCCTGTGCACGGTCTTCGGCGCGGTCCCGCTGCTCATCGCTTCCGGCGCAGGCGCCGAGAGCCGCAAGTCCATCGGTGCAGTGGTCGTCTACGGTGTGATGTTCTCGCTGCTGCTCACGCTGTACGTCGTGCCTGTTGTGTACGGCTATGTCGCACGCAACACGCGCTCGCCGGAGTACATCGCACACCTGATCGACCGCCTGCGCGGCGGCTCCAAGGAAGCCGGCGCGAACGAGCCGGCGCCGCAGTAGATCGAACGCGCAAAATAAAAAGCCGGCAGAGTGGGGGACACTGCCGGCTCATGTCCTTGAGCGCCCGATCAGCAAACCGAAACGCTCTCGCAGGAGGACGATCAGTAAGACGGCGTCGGCCGCCGCAAGTTCCCCTGCGTCGCTGACGTCAAAACAAGAATTTCGTAAGTCGCTGCCAGCAGACACCGGCACTTACCGGCTCGACGTCAACTAAAACTTACTGATTGAGTAGCCTGGACCAAGACCCGCATTGCTAGAATGCCGGCCTTTTGGCGGGTCCCCCATGGCGCTGACGCCGTATCAACAGCTCGAGCAGGAGTTCAGGCGGCTGCACGCCTTCCGCAGCGCCGCCAGCATCCTGCGTTGGGACTCGGCCGTGATGATGCCGCGGGGCAGCGCCGACCTGCGGGGCGAGCAACTCGCTGCGCTCGAAACCGAGAGCCACTCCTTGCTGACCTCGCCGCGCGTATCGCGGCTGCTGACGCGCGCCGAAGCGAACAGCGCCGGCCTCGAAGACTGGCAGGGCGCCAACCTGCGCGAGATGCGCCGCGAGCGCGAGCACGCGATCGCCACGCCCCAGAACCTCGTATCGCGGCTGGCCAAGGCGACGGCGCGCGCCGAGGTGAAGTGGATCGAGGCGAAGCAGAAGAGCGACTTCGCGATCTTCGCCCCGCATCTCGAGGAGGTCGTCAACCTGACGCGCGACAAGGCGGGGCTGCTTGGCAAGGCGCTCAATCTCGACCCGTACGACGCGCTGGTCGACGAGTTCAGCCCCGGCATGACCAGCGCCGAGATCGACGCGATCTTCACCACGCTCGGACGGCGCCTGCCGAGCCTGATCCAGGAAGTGATCGACCTGCAGGCGCAGCGCCCGCCGCTGGAGATCACCGGCCGCTATACGCCGTTGAAGCAGCGCCAGCTCGCGCTCGAGATCATGAAGGCGATCGGCTTCCCGTTCGAGCGCGGCCGGCTCGACGAGAGCGAGCATCCGTTCACCGGCGGCGTGCCCGGCGACATCCGCATCACCACGCGCTTCAGCGCGACCGATCCGCTCACCGGGCTGATGGGCGTGCTGCATGAGACCGGGCATGCGATGTACGACGTCGGCCTGCCCGAGGCCTGGCGCGGCCAGCCGGTGGGACGCGATCGCGGCATGGCGCTGCAGGAGAGTCAGTCGCTGCTGCTGGAAATGCTGATCGGCCGCAACCGGCCGTTCCTGCGCTATATCGCGCCGCTGCTGGCGAAGGCGTTCACGGTCAACGGTCCGGAGTGGGAAACGGAGAACGTATACCGGCTGCTGATCCGCGTGCGCCGCAGCCTGATCCGCGTCGACGCCGACGAGGTCACCTACCCGGTGCACATCATGCTGCGCTATGAGCTCGAGAACGAGATTCTGAAGGGCGAGTTGAAGGTCAAGGATCTGCCGGAGGCCTGGAATTCGCGCGTCCAGGACCGGCTCGGCGTGCGCCCGGCCAACGACGCCGAAGGCTGCCTGCAGGACGTGCACTGGGCCGTCGGCTCGTTCGGCTACTTTCCCTCGTACGCCATCGGCGCAGTGATCGCCGGGCAGCTGTACGAGAGCCTGCGCTCCGAGCGTCCGGAGCTCGACGAGGAGCTCGCCGCCGGGCACTTCGCCGGCTTGTTCGACTGGCTGCGGCAGAACGTGCACGGCGTCGCTGCAACTGTCAGCATGCCGGAGCTGATCCGCAACGCCACCGGCAAGCCGCTGTCGGCCGCCGCGTGGCTGCGCTACGTCGAAGGCAAGTACCTCGAAGAGTGAACGAGATGTCCGCGGTTCTCGAGCCCTCCAACACCTTCAAGCGGCTGCAGGCGCGGCTGCGCGGCCTCGTCGGCAAGGCGATCGAAGACTTCCGCATGATCGAGCACGGCGACCGCGTGATGGTCTGCCTGTCCGGCGGCAAGGACTCGTACACGCTGCTCGACATCCTGCTGTCGCTCCAGCGCAGCGCGCCGGTGCAGTTCGAGCTGATCGCCGTCAACCTCGACCAGAAGCAGCCGGGCTTTCCCGCGCACGTGCTGCCGGATTACCTGACGGCGCTCGGCGTGCCGTTCCACGTCATCGAGCAGGACACTTACAGCGTCGTCAAGCGCGTGATCCCGGAAGGCAAGACCATGTGCGGCCTGTGCTCGCGCCTGCGGCGCGGCGCGCTGTATCGCTATGCTAGCGAACACGGCGTCACCAAGATCGCGCTCGGCCACCACCGCGACGATATCGTCGAGACGCTGTTCCTCAACATGTTCTTCGGCGGCAAGCTGAAGGCGATGCCGCCGAAGCTGCGCTCCGCCGACGGCAAGCACATCGTCATCCGGCCGCTCGCCTACGTCGCCGAGCGCGACATCGAGCGCTACGCGCGCGCCCGCGAGTTTCCGCTGATTCCCTGTTCGCTGTGCGGCTCGCAGGAAAACCTGCAGCGCATGGAGATCAAGGAAATGCTGCGCGAGTGGGAGCAGCAGTATCCGGGCCGCACCGAGTCGATCTTCTCCAGCCTGCGCAACGTCGTCGCTTCGCACCTCGCCGATCCGCGCGCGGCGGACTTCGCGGCGCTCCAGGACGGCGAGCACGGGGACCCGCTGGCATGAGCGGGCCCATCGTGTTCTCGCACGGCCAGGACGGCGAGCCGTGGGGTTCGAAGATCGTCGCGATGGCCGAGGTCGCCCGGGCGCACGGCCTGAGCGTCGAGTCGGTCGACTATCGCGGCATGAGCGATCCGGCCGTGCGCGTGCAGCGGCTCCTCGCGGTCTGCAAGGACTTGCCAGGCAAGCTGGTTCTCGTCGGGTCCAGTCTCGGCGCCCACGTGTGCATGACTGCCGCCAATCAGCTGCCGGTGCGTGGTGTGTTCGTGCTGGCGCCCGCATTCTTCATGCCCGGCTATGAGCAGTACACGCCGCAACCGCCGCCGGGCTGCCCGGTGACGCTGGTCCACGGCTGGAACGACACGATCGTGCCGCCGGAAAACAGCGTGCGCTACGCCCGCCAGCACCGCGCGACGCTGCACCTCATCGACTCGGACCATCGCCTGACCGCGAACATCGACGAGGTCTGCGAGTTCCTGGACCGTTTTCTGCGTAGACTGTAGCCCCGCAACAACCCCAAGGAGCTTCCATGCTCAGCGACATCCTGCGGGTCGGTTCGGCGTCGATGCTGTTTGCAGTGCTGGCTGCGTGCGGCGCCGCCGATAAGCCGAGCAAGCCGCCGCCGGTCGAGGAGACAGTGTTCCGCGACGTGGCGGTGACGCCAGTGGAGAAGGCGCGCAACGTGGAAAACGTCGTCATGGAGCAGAAGCGCGCGACCGATGAGCAGATCCAGGAAAACGAAAGCCAGTAGCAGGTCCGCTCGCCGGCATGGCTGAACTGTCCGGGCTCGATCGCTTGTGGCTGGGGTTGCTGCGCGCACCGCTGTCGTGGTGGGCGCGCCCGCACGTATTGCCGGATGACTTGCGCCGGCGCTATGCACAGCACGACCGGCCGATCTGCTACGTCCTGGACGTGCTCGGCGTCGCCGACCTGGTCGCGCTCGAGAAGGTGTGCGCACGCCATGGCCTGCCGGAGCCGCTCGACGGTCTGAAGCCGCCGCTGCCGTCGCGCTCGGTGCTGTTCCTCGAGCGCCGCACCGGCTTCTGGGGCGATCGCATCGATCACCGCATCTCCGCGCCGCTGCGCCAGTTGGTGGCCGCAGCTGCGGGCGACCGCTCGCTAGACGTCGACCTGATCCCCGTGACCGTGATGTGGGGCCGCGCGCCGGACCGCGAAGGCTCGTGGCTGCGGGTCCTGCTTTCGGAGAACTGGGAGCGAGTCGGCCGCTTTCGCCGCTTCCTCGCCGTCGTGGTGAACGGCCGCAATCTGTTCGTGCAGTTCGGCGATCCGGTTTCGTTGCGGGCGGCACTGGATGACGGCGCCGATGCAGCGCGTGCCGTGCGTCGCCTCACGCGCACCCTGCGAACGGCGCTGGCACGGCAACGCGCGGCCGCGATCGGTCCGGACCTGTCGCATCGCCGGACCATCGTCACACAGGTGCTGCGCGCCGGCGCTGTGCGCCGCGCGATGGCCGACGAGATGCGCTCCAAGAAGATCTCGCGGCGCGAAGCGTTGAAGCTGGGGCAGGACTACGCCGCGGAGATCGCCGCGAACTACTCGCATGTCTTCGTCGCCATCATGGCGCGCATGCTCACCTGGTTCTGGACGCGCCTGTACGACGGCGTCGAGCTGCATCACTTCGACCAGCTGCAGAAGCTGGCGGAGGGCAACGAGATCGTCTACGTGCCGTGCCATCGCAGCCACATCGATTACCTGCTGCTCTCCTATGCGATCTATTACAAGGGTTATGCCGTGCCGCATGTCGCGGCCGGCATCAACCTCAACATGCCGCTGCTCGGCCGCTTCATCCGCAAAGGCGGCGCCTTCTACATCCGTCGCAGCTTCCGGGGCAACACGCTCTACACGATGGTGTTCATGAAGTATCTCGGGCTGATGATGGCGCGCGGCCATTCGATCGAGTTCTTCATCGAAGGTGGACGCAGCCGCACCGGGCGCCTGCTGCAGCCGAAGACCGGAATGCTGTCGATGACCCTGCGCAGCTACCTGCGCGATCCGCGCCGCCCGGTGGTATTCCTGCCCGTGTACTTCGGCTACGAGCGCCTGGTCGAAGGCAAGACCTACATCGGCGAGCTGTCCGGCGCCGCGAAGCAAAAGGAATCGGTGTTCACGCTGCTGCGCACGTTGCCGGCGCTGCGACAGAAGTTCGGCAAGGTGCACGTGAGCTTCGGCGAAGCAGTGCGTCTCGACGACATCCTGCGCAAGCACGCGCCCGAGTGGCAGCCCGCCAACGGCGAGAAGGACGACCGTCCGCCCTGGCTCGCGCCCGCCGTCGACGACCTGGCGGCGCGCATCATGACCAACATCAACAGCGCCGCATGCGTCGCGCCGATGAATCTGATCGCGCTGGCGCTGCTCGCCACGCCGAAGCAGTCGATGCTCGAAGGCGATCTCATCCGGCAGCTGGAGCTGTACGCATCCTTACTGCGGCAGGCGCCGTATTCGCCGCAAGTGTGGATCACGGACGCCGACGGCAACTCGATGGTGCGCCATGGCGAGCGCATGGGCGTTCTACAGCGCTACAAGCATCCGCTCGGCGACGTGCTGCAGATGACGGAAGAGAACTCGGTCCTGATGACCTACTTCCGCAACAACGTGCTGCATCTGATGGTGTTGCCGTCGCTGGTCGCGTGCTGCTTCCTCAACAACCGCACGATGCGCACCGAGGACATCCAGCGCCTGATGTGGCGCATCTATCCGTACATGTACGACGAATTGTTCCTGCGCTGGCGCGAACACGAAGTCGCGAGCGCGGTGCTCGAGGCGCTCGACGACATGGCCAACCACGGCCTGCTCGAATCCGTCGACGGCGGCACGCAATGGCGGCGGCCGCCGACCGGCTCCACCGAAGCGGTGCAGTTGTCGGTGCTCGCGCACGTGACCGTGCCGATCATCGAGCGCTACTACCTGGTCATCGCGGTGTTGCTCAAGTCGGGCAGCGGGCGCATCAGCCAGGACGTGCTCGAGTCGCAATGCCAGCTGATGGCGCAGCGCATGTCGCTGCTGTACGAGCTGAACTCACCCGAGTTCTTCGACAAGGCCCTGTTCAAGAACTTCATCGACCTGCTGCGCGCCCGCAACGTGCTCGGCGTCAGCGCCGAAGGGCGTCTCACGTACACGGACATGCTGCCGGCCGTCGCGGACGACGCGCAGCTGGTGTTGCACGAGCAGATCCGTAACAGCGTGCTGCAAGTCACTCATCGTTGAGGCACTCATGAATTTCACTCGCATGCTTGCAGTCGCGATGCTGCTCGCGGCCGCCGACGTCGCGCGCGCCGAATACATTCTTTCGCTGCCGGACGCCGTAGCACGCGCCGGCGCGCCGCTGCGCGCCGACCTGACGATTCTCAACGACAGCGATGCGCCGCTGCGGCTCGACCTGCCGGCGCGGTTGCACGCGCGCCTGGAAATGCCGGATTCCGCAACGACGGTCGAGCTCCAACCCGATCGCAGCGGCGCGGTCGAGGTCGCACCGCGACAGTTCCTGCGCGTGGCGCTGCAAGGCACCGTTCCGGACAGGGGAGCTGCTACGGCGACTCTGACGCTCACCGATCTCGCGACCAATCGCCTGGCATTGCAGGTCACGCCGCACGAAACCGCGGGCACCGCGCTGATCGACAAGCCGCCGCCGCTCGCGGTGTCGGTCTACGATCCGGTGTACTTCGTCGTCGGCGGCGACGGCGGCTTCAACGCGAAGTTCCAGATCAGCCTGCGCTTCCGGCTGTTCGACGATCACGGGCGGCTCGCGCGCAAGCTGCCGTGGATCGACGACCTGTACCTGTCGTTCTCGCAGACCGCACTCTGGGATCTCGGCGAGCTGTCCAAGCCGTTCAAGGACTCCAGCTATCGACCGCGCCTGTTCTACGCCAACTACGACCTGGCGCGTTACTTCGACGGCAAGCTGCGCGTCGGCATCGAGAGCGGCATCGGTCACGAGTCGAACGGCAAGGAAGGCGACGACTCCCGCAGCTACAACATGTTGTACGCGCGACCGACGCTCACGTTCGGCGATCCCGACGGCTTGCGCGCCTATTTCGCGCCGCTCGTTCACAACTACATCGCCGAGAGCGACAACCCGGATATCCAGGACTATCGCGGCTACGTCGACTGGCTGTTCGGCGTCGGCAGCAAGGGCGGCCTGGATTTCTGGGGCACGCTGCGCAAGGGCACGCGCAGCAACTATGGCAGCGTCGAGCTCAGTGCTTCCTATCCGTTGTCGAAGCTGAGCGGCGGCGATCTCACGGGCTGGCTGATGCTGCAGTACTTCAACGGCTACGGCGAAAGCCTGCTGGACTACAACCGCAAACTGGATTCGCAGCTGCGGCTCGGCATTGCGATCGCGCTCTAGTCGAAGTCTTTCACGGCGCCGCGCGAGCGCTTGACCTGGCCGCGTTGCTGCTTGTGCTCGAGCCGGCGCTGCTTCGACGCGCGCGTCGGTTTGGTTGCGCGTCGGACCTTCGGCTCGACGCGCGCCTGCTCGACCAGCTCGGACAATCGCTCCAGTGCGTCGCTGCGGTTCTGCTCCTGTGAGCGGAAGCGCTGCGCAGTGATCACGATGACGTCGTCGTCGGTGATGCGGCGGCCCGCGAGCGTACGCAGTCGTTGCCGCACACGCTCGGGTAATTTCGGCCAGACCTTCAGGTCGCAGCGCAGCTGCACAGCGCTCGCTACCTTGTTGACGTTCTGGCCGCCGGGCCCGCCGGAACGGATGAAGCGCAGCTCGATCGCTGCGTCGGGAATCTGCATCGCTCTCACACGTCGGGCGCGATCGGACTTGGGTTGCGCAGGGTCACGGAGACCTCGTGCTGCGCCACCGGGATCGTGATGCCGTGCTCCTGGAACAACCGCCAGATCGAGCGGTTCACGTCGGAGCGAACGTTGTTCACGCCCTCCTGCGGATCCGAGATCCAGAAGCGCAATTCCAGGTCGAATCCGTAGTCGTTGAACCCCATCATGCGCGACACCGGCGCCGGATCGTTGAGGATGCGCTTGTGGCCTTCTGCCGCTTGCAGCAGTACCGCGAGCGCTTTTTCCGGATCGCAGTCGTAACTGACGCGCACTGGCAGCTTCAGGCGCACGCGCGGATCGGTGTAGCTCCAGTTGATGACCGGATTCGTGATCAGGTGCTGGTTCGGCACCAGCGTCTCGACGCCGTCGCGGTCGCGCACGACGACGTAGCGGCCGCGCAGCTCCTGCACCCAGCCGAAGCCTTCGGTGGTGGTGCCGGTGGTGCCGGTGAAGCTGATCACGTCGCCGGGCTTGATCGAACGGTCCATCAGCAGCACGAAGCCGCTGACGAAATTCGCCGCGATCGCCTGCAGGCCGAAGCCGAGGCCGATGCCGATCGCGCCGGTGAGCACGTTGAGCGTGGTGAGGTCGAGGCCCGAGGCGTTCAACCCGAGCAGGATCGACAGCCCGACCAGGAACGCCTGCGAGAACTTGGCGATGCCGATGCGCATCGACAGCGCCAGGCCCTGCATCGCCATCAGGCGCCGCTCGAACCAGCGTGCGATCCAGATCGCGACCAGGATGAACGCGCCGACCGTGAACAGGATCTTCAGCACCGACCACAGCGTGATCTTGCCCTTGCCGGCGCTGATGCCGACGCTGTCGAGCGCCTGCACCAGCGGGTCGAACCAGCCGAGCAGGTGCAGCGCGAACACGCTCCACACCACGAAGGTGATCGTGTCGCCCCAGCCCTTGGTGCGGTTGCCGAGCGAGACGCGCACGATGTACACGGCGAGGCGGATCAACAGCATCAGCCCGGCGAGCGTGATGGCGAGATCGACCAGATGACTCTGCGCTTTGATCGCGTGCAGCACGCCGCCGATCGCCGCCACCAGCACCAGTGCGGCGATGTGCGGGGTAACGATCAGTACCGCCTCGGTGACACGCGCCTGGAAGCCCCGCTGCACGATTGCGGCCTTGGCCCGCTCGGTGCCGCGCACCAGCCGGCCGAACCACATCGCCAGGAGGATCGCGCCCAGGATGATGGCGAGTTGCAGGAGCGATGAGGGTGTGAGCAGCGCCTCGAGCTGGCGGCCCGCATTTCGCAGCAGTTCCTGCATCGTCGTCGGTCGCGGTTCTTGTTTATGCGTTGAGGTCGGGGATCAGCT
>DATBKP010000011.1:0-14845 GCA_036555785.1 Steroidobacteraceae bacterium | reverse complement strand
CTCGCACTCGGCATCGATTGGTCGGCGGATTACGTGGCGCGCATCGATCCGGACGACCGTACTTTGACACTCACGGGCTGGCTGACGCTGGTCAACTTCGCGGGGACGACCTTCGCGAATACCCCCGCCGAGGTGGTCGCGGGCCGGCTGGCGCGCGACACCGACGAGACCAAGCCGCCGGGACCGACGACGGTGAGCGAGAGCGCGTCGTGTTGGCCGATCGGCTCTTTCGGCAACTACGGGCGTGCATCGCCCAAGTTTCTAGCCACGCCCGCACTCTCGTTCTCGTACAGCATGATCGCCGCGCAGGACAGTCGCCTCGAAGAAGTCGCCGTGACCGGCTCGCGCGTGCCGCTGGCGCAGATGCGCGAGCTCGGCGACTACAAGCTCTACGCCGTGCCTGAGCCCACTACGATCTCCGCACGCCAGAAGAAGCAGGTGCAGTTCCTGAGCGAGGCACACGTGCCGTTCACGCGCATCTACCAGTACAAAGTCGATGAAGACTCCATCATGGGGGACAACGACTTCGAGCCGCGGCGTCCCGGCATCCTGCTGCGCATGCAGAACAAGGAAAGCGAAGGGCTCGGCAAACCGCTGCCCTACGGCGTCGTCTCGGTCATGGAGAACGGCGGGAACGGCACGGTGCTCGCGGGCCAGGACAAGATCGACGACATTCCCGTCGGGCTGCCGGTCGAGCTGCTGCTCGGCACCGCCATGGACGTCTGGATCGAGCCGCGGGTCACCGAGGAGCGGACGATCGAGCACCGCGACCACGACGAAGAGCGCGTCACCGTCGAAGTCCGGCTCGGCAACGACAAGCCGGTGCCGATCACGCTCGAATATCGCCAGCCGAGCGAGGGCGAAGACTTCCGCATCGTGCGCGAATCCCGCGCGCACACGCTCAAGGACGGCAACATCCAGTGGACTTTCCAGCTGCAGCCGGGCGCCCGCGCCGTCCTGCGTTACTCTATGCAGCGGTCCGACTGACCGGGACGACGAAGACCGATGCGAACACTGATCCTGCTGGCGGCGCTGGCAGCGACCGCTGCTGTGGCCGCCGAACCTGCCGCCGAGACGACAATCCTGCTGCGCCCTGCCCGCGTGTTCGATGGCACGACCACGCATGCCGGCTGGCGCGTGCTCGTCAAAGGTGAGCGCATTGCTGCCGCCGGCGCGGACGTCGCAGCCGCCGACGCACGCGAGATCGATCTTCCTGACACGACGCTCGTGCCCGGCCTGATCGAAGGCCACAGCCACCTGTTCCTGCATCCGTACAACGAAACGAGCTGGGACGACCAGGTGCTGCACGAGTCCATCGCGCTGCGCACGGCGCGTGCGGTTACCGCGGCGCGGGCAACTCTGATGGCGGGATTCACGACGGCGCGCGATCTGGGCACCGAAGGCGCCGGCTATGCGGACGTCGGATTGAAACAGGCGATCGACGAAGGCATCGTCCCGGGCCCGCGGCTGCTGGTCGCCACGCGCGCGATCGTCGCGAGCGGCGCGTACGGGCCAAAAGGCTTCGAGCCGGGCGTGGAAGTGCCGCAAGGCGCCGAAGAAGCGACCGGTGAAGATGTCGTGCGTGCGGTCCGGCGCCAGATCGCCGCGGGCGCCGACGTCGTCAAACTCTACGCCGACTATCGCTGGCGGCCGGGCGAGGATCGGCGGCCGACGCTGTCGGAAGCCGAGCTGCGGGCTGCAACGGCAGCCGCCCACGATGCCGGCCGCCTCGTCGCGGCACACTCGACGACCGAGGAAGGCATGCGCCGCTCGATCGCAGCCGGCGTCGATACCATCGAGCACGGCTACGGCGGCACGAAGGAAATCTTCCGCGCGATGAAGGACCACGGGATCGTGCTGTGCCCGACGCTCGCGGCCAACGATGCAGTCGCGCGCTACCAGGGCTGGGATGGTCGCGAGCCCGCGCCGCCGATGGTCGAAGTCGGGCGCGTGAGCTTCAAGGCCGCGCGCGCCGCGGGCGTCATCATCTGCGCCGGCGGCGACGTCGGCGTGTTCGCGCACGGTGAGAACGTCCGCGAGCTCGAGCTCATGCAGGACGCAGGGATGCCGGCGCGCGAGGTGCTGATGGCGGTCACGTCGGTCAACGCGCGCGCCTTTCACATCGATGACCGCGTCGGCGAGATCCGCCCGGGACTGTTCGCCGACCTCGTCGCGGTCACGGGTGACCCGACCGCGGACATCCGCGCGCTGCGCCAGGTCCGCCTGGTGATGAAGGGCGGCAAGGTCGTGCGCGAATGAGCTCCGCGAACGGCTTCGACCTGCCGGCGCCGCACATCCTCGAGCTCGAAGTCGGCGCTCCCGACATCGACGCCTACAACCACGTCAACAACGCCGTGTACGTAACCTGGTGCGACCGCATCGCGTGGGATCACTCGGCAGCGCTCGGGCTGCCGCTCGCGCGTTGCCTGGAGATAGACCGCGGCATGGCGGTCGTGCGAACCGTCATCCAGTACTTGCGTCCGGCATTGCTCGGCGACGCCGTGCACGTCGCAACCTGGATCGTGCCGGTGGACAGCCGCTTGCGGGTGCGCCGCCGCTTTCAGATCAAGCGCATGGCCGACGAGACCACGCTGGCGCGCGCCGAGATCGAATACGCCTGCATCGAGCTGTCGAGCGGCAAACCGATGCGCTGGCCTCCGGAATTTCGCGAGCGCTACGTGAGCATTCCGGAAGTTGCGGCTGCCAGCGCCGCGCTCGCGCCGCTCTGATCGCCCGTTATTCCGGATCCGGCTCTTCTTCGATCGCGAACTCGCCGCGCTCGAACGCGGCCATCACGGCCCGAGCTTCGGCGACCTGGTCGCTGCGCACCTGCACGCGCATGCCGCCGGAGGCGACCGACAGGAAGATGTGGGCGATGCCGAGGTGCTCGCCCCAGACGTACGCGAAGACTCCGTGCGATTCGAGACACGCGCGCAGCACATTCGCTTGCAGTGGATTGGTGAAGGTTGCCACGGTGACGAGATCGATGTCGTCCCCGGGTTCATCGTTCTCCTGCAACCCGACGCCCTCCGCCGCCGGCGCGGCTTGCGGTGCCTCCAACCCGCGCGAGCGCGCCTCGCGCCAGGCGATTTCTGACGCCTGTGCCGTGAGCGTGCCGACTTGCAGCCGCTCGAGCAACGCCGCGTCGGAGAGGCTCCGAAAATGTTCTGTCAAATCTGCCTCGGAAACGTCCATTCCCCGGCTCCCGCAGAGTTTGCCGGAGCATAGACGATGTTCGGCCGGCGAGCGTACGCTGTGCGTACCGGTTCATACGAGAACAACAAGCGAGTGGGTCGGGCAGCAACCATGAAGGGACGGGTGACGATCGGGCTCATCGGCGATCGCAACGATTCGGTGCCGGCGCACCAGGCGATTCCACTGGCGCTGGAGAATGCCGCGACCGAGCTCGGCATCACCGCTGCCTACGAGTGGGTGCCGACCGAGAGGATCCGCTCGGCCAGCCGCGTCGCCGCGTTCGACGGCCTGTGGTGCGTGCCGGCCAGTCCGTATCGAAGCATGGAGGGTGCGCTGCTCGCGATCCGCTGCGCGCGGGAAGGACGCATCCCGTTTCTGGGCACGTGCGGCGGCTTTCAGCACGCGATCATCGAGTACGCACGCAATGTGCTCGGCTGGCAGGATGCGACGCATGGCGAAACCGATTCCGCCGGCGGCTTGGTCGTCATCTCGGCGCTCTCCTGCGGAGTGCTCGACGGCAGCAGCCCGGTCCAGCTACTGCCGGGTACGCGTATTGCGGCGGCGTATGGCTCGGACGAAGCGACGGAAGAGTATCGCTGCAGCTACGGAGTGAATCCGGACTTCCGCGCGTCGCTCGTGGCCGGCCCGCTGCGCGAGACCGCCCGCGACGCTACCGGCGACCTGCGCGCCGTCGAGCTCGACGATCATCCGTTCTTCGTCGCGACGCTGTTCCAGCCCGAGCGCGCCGCGCTGCGCGGCCGTTGGGCGCCGCTGGTCACCGCGTTCCTCGCCGCCTGCATTCGAGATTGAAGAGAACATGCCCGCTTCGTTGCCGAAGCGGGCGTGTCCCCCAACAACGTCAAGCCGACCAGTCCTAGTTGTTCGGCAGACGCTGTTTCTCGCAGGTCACATCGGGATTCCAGTCGGTCAACGCGCCTTTGCGGTTGTCCTCGAACGCCCAGACGTGGATTTCGTAGAAGCCGCCCTCGATGCCGTAGCGGTTCGGCGAGCTCACGAAATTCAGCAGGTGGCCTTCCAGCGACGGCCGGTCCAGCGGATTGGAGTGCAGCGGGTCCCAGGCATCCTTCGGCACGATGTACTCGACGCCGACGATGCGCAGCCGGCCGTTCGATTGCGGCTCGTAGATCAGTGCCTCCGGCTTGTTGATGTCCAGGATGCCATCGACGTTCTCAGCGTTGATGAGGTGAACGCCCATCGCGCCGTACTCCGGCCCGGTCACGCACGGCGTCTTGAGGACGGCGCCGTACTTCTTGAGCTCGTCCCGCGACAGGCTCAGCACGACATCGCGCACCCGGGTCACGATCGGCGAGAAGTTGCTCGAGAAATGCTTGTCGGTATCGGCCTGGTCATTCGCACCTGCCGCCAGCGGCAACGCGCACGAAATCGCGGCCGCGAGCACGGTCAGGATTGGAGTCTTCAGATTCGCTTTCATATCGCTTTCCTTCCCCGGTTATGGGTAAAAGTGTGTGGCGCAGGCCCCTCGACGCCAACCTCCGCGAATGCTCCCGGCCATCCCCGGCCCTATCCCCGGCTGCACAAAACCCCGGCTTGCGTCTGTAGTCACTGCAGGGTCAGGATAAAATCACGCTCGTCGCGACGAATCGGGCGAGCTACCCAAGTTGCGCCGGCGGCACCCCCAGATTGGGAGCGCCCCGCTACCCAGAACAGGCGCGGATTGCGGAATGGGAGCGTCATGAAACTCGTCTACACGCCGCTGCTCGTCGGCTGTGTCCTCGCCAGCGCCGTCCCGGCAGCCGAAGAAGAGCAGCCGGCCGTCGCGGCACCGGTCGAGCTGTACCAAGGTCCGAGGGGCATCGACCTGGTGGCGCCGCGCTATCCCGAGAGCGAGCGTCAGACGGGCGGCGAAGGCTGGGTGATCGTCAACATGATGATCGATCCACAAGGCAAGCCCTATGAGCCCATGGTGGTCGAGTCCACGGGCAATCCGGTGTTCGAGAAGGCTGCGCTCGCGGTCGTCGAGAAGTGGCGCTTCGAACCGGCCTCCGTCAACGGCACGCCGATCCACGCCGGCGGCAACTACAAGGTGCAGTTTCTGCTGACAGGCGAGACCGGCGCGCGCGAGCCGTTCGTCCGCGCATACAAACAGATGCTGAAAGCCGTCGAAGAGGGCGATCGCGAGCGCGCCGATTCGCGGCTCGCTTTGTTGAAGCCGCACAACCTGTACGAAGACGCGTACGCAGGCGTCGCGCAGTACAAGTACTACCAGAAATGGGGCGATGCCGAACAGCAACTGAGCGCGATCCGGCGCGCCATCGCCGGCGAGAAGCAGGCGCGCTATCTGCCGAAGGACTTGTTCACCTCGGCGCAGGCAGCAACGCTGGCGCTCGAGATCGAAACCCAGGACTACGCGCGTGCGTTGCGCACCTGGGAAGTGTTGCGGGACAACCTCGATGCGCAGCGGCGCGAGAAGATTCAGAAGGCGATCGACCAGATCCAGGCGCTGCGCACCAACGACAAGGCATACGCAGTGGACGGCCGGATCTCGCTCGGCTCGTCCTGGTACTACGAGCTGCTCAAGCGCAACTTCCACATCACGGTCACGAGCGGCGCGATTGCCGAGATCAAACTGCGCTGCGACCACCAGTACGTCTTCTTCCGCTTCGACCCGAAGCTGCAGTACCAGGTATCGGGCAACAACAAGGCCTGCTCGATGGAAGTCGTCGGCGATCCCGGCTCGACCTTCCGGCTGACCCAGCTGTGAGCGAGCCGGCCTGGTTCGTTTACTTGTTCGCGCTCGCCGACTGCTCGGCGTTCAAAGTCGGGTTCTCGTGCAATCCGCTGCAGCGGATTCACTGTTTCAGCCGCCGCTACTACGAACGCTTCGACCTGAATCAGTCGCGGCTGCTGCGTCTCGACACTGAAGCCGAGGCGCGCGCGATCGAAGCGACGCTCAAGCACGAGCTCGCGGATGCTCGCAACGAGGTGCCGGTATGGGTGCCGAGGGAAGCCGGCGGTCACACTGAATGGTTCGCGGCCGCGCAGTTCGGGCGCGCCGAGCAGCGCTTGCGTTCGTTCCCCAGCGAGTCGGATCGCGTGGGTGAGGCGGCTGCGCACTTCCGCTGCGAGCTGGAGCGACTGAGCGGATCGTTCGAGCCGCTCGCGATGAGCCAGGCGCAGCAGGTGTGCGACGCCTGCGCATCGCCCTACACCTTGCGCTCGGCACTCACGATCGCCGATTCGTTGCGCGACTGGCTCGACGCCTATCGGTTCTTCGACGTGCCGCTGTTTCCGGACGACCCGCAGGCACGCAACTTCGTAGTCAGTACCGCGCGGCTGCGCGGAACCGCCGCATGACCGGGCGCGGCCGCCGCGCTAGAGAGCGCGGACCTTCGCCGACAGAGCGACCGTTTCCCACGCAGCGACCACCCCGAAGATCAGCGTCGTCGCCACACCCGCGATGACAGGTGTGATCGCGTGACTGAGCGTCGGCCACGCCAGCATCGCGACCAACACCAGGCCGATCATGTGCGAAAGCGGCGGCGTCCGCCGATCGTTCGTCAGCCATTTGAACCAGGCAGCACCGAGCAGATAACAGGCCGGTCCGCCGAGGATCGCGAGCAGCCCGCCGGTGCTGCCGTGTTCCGGATGCATCAAGACGACTTCGTCGGCGACGGCGCATACGACAATGCCCGCGACGATCACGATGTGCACGTATGTGTAGGCGGAGCGTGCCTGTCGCCCGGGATCGTCGGCATGAGAGATGCGGTGAGCGGCGCGTTCGGCGCCGGTGTCGAAGTAGATCCACCACATGAGGATGCTGCCGAGCACGGCGCTGAAGAACGCCACGAGGATCTGCAAGTCCCACGTAAGTCCGGCGAAGGTCGCACCGGTCACGAGCAGCGACTCGCCGAGCGCGATGATGACGAACAGCGAGCAGCGCTCGGCCATGTGGCCGCCGTCGACGTTCCAATCCGCGACCGAAGCCCCGCCCAGCCCGGGCACCCAGAATCGCGCCCACGGCCCGACCAGCTCGATGGCGAGCGCGAGCGTCCACCAGCCAAGCCTGGCCGCCGGTTCAGCGAATCCGCCAACGATCCACAGCGCGCCGGAGAACACGAACCAGATGCCGATGCGGCGGAACGTGTGAGCGAGCCGCGGGGCCGCATTGCGCATCACCGTGAGGACGAACAGCGTGCGGCCGACCTGCATCGAAACGTACGCGCCCGCGAACACGAGGCCGCGTCCCGCAAACGACTCGGGAATCGACACCGAGAGGAACAGCCCGACCCCGGTGAGCAGGAACATGCAGATGCGAATCGGCAGCTGCTCCGGGTCGAGCCAGTTGGTCGTCCACGCCGTGTACATCCAGACCCACCACACGGCCAGGAACAGCAGCGTGACCTGGATCAGATTGTCGAGCGCGAGATCCGCCAGCAACTTGTGCGACAGCTGCGTGACGGCGAAGACGAACACGAGATCGAAGAACAGCTCGACCATGCCGACGCGTCCGCTGCCCGCACGGCTTCGATCGCGCAACAATGCTGTTCCGGCCATGGGAATGAATTATCCTCTGGCGCCCATGAAACTGTCGAACCTCGTACCGCTGCTCGCGCTGGCTGTTGCAACACCCGCGTTCGCACAGGTCTGCCCGTATCAGAACCTGATGCCGGAGTTCTCCGAGTTCGTCGCTGCGACCGCCGACCTTGCGCCCCAGCCGCGCGCCGCGGCTTTCGTCGAGCGCTTCGCGTCGAAGCATCCGGACTTCTACAGCGAGTCGCTGTTCGGCTCGCGCGAGAAACTCACCGAGCGTGCCGAGCGGCTGTTCGATCCGCAGCGCACGCCGAAGTTGGGGGGAAAGCGGCCGGTGACGCTCGACGATGTGCTCGCGACCGGCCGCAGCGTGACCGACGACTACGCGCGCATCGAGGCGACGTTCCGCAAGGAATTTCCGGACTACCGCTGCGAAACGCCGATCGCATTCGGTATCTCGCTCTTCCTGTTCGACGGTAACCAGTCCTCCGAGACGCGCGGCAAGTCGCGCATGCGTTTCGGCGTGGATGCAATCGCGGCGCTGCATACTGCGCGCGAGCTCCCGCCGTTCTTCCAGCACGAACTGTTTCACATCTATCAGGCGCAACAGATCGGCGATGCCGTGCCGACTGATGATGAGCAACCGGTGTGGTGGGCGCTATGGAATGAGGGGCTCGCAACGTACGTGAGCTGGAAGCTGAATCCGACGCTGACCGCGCCGGAGATCTTCTGGTTGCCGCGCGATATGGAACAGCAGATGAAGCCGCGGCTCGCGCAAGCCGCGCAGTTGATGCTCGCGGATCTCGACGGCCACGAAGCCTACGGCCGCTGGTTCATGGGCGGCTCGAATCCGCCGGACCTGCCCTCACGCGCCGGCTATTATCTCGGCTATCTGATGGCGAAGCAGCTCGACCATGGTGACCTCGCCGCTCTTGCACGCCTGCCGCCGCCACAGGTCAGGATCGAGGCCCACAAATTCCTGGAGTCGCTGGCGGAGGAGAAGGGAGAGAAGAAGTAACTCTCGCCTCCCTCCCAATCTCCTCCTCTTCCATCCTGGTCCCCGTCTCGATCTTTTCCCTTCTCTCGCCGTCTCTATTTCTCTGCTTTTTTTCATTTCTTCTTTGCGCCTTTGCGTCTTTGCGAGAGTAATTCTTTCTCCGGTGATTCCTCCGCAAACATCATCGTGTTTTGAACAAATTCAGCGCTGCGTACTGCAGCAGCATGATGGTCTTGCCGTCGCGGATCTCGCCGGAGGCGATGCCGGCGAGTGCCTGATCGAACGGCAGCTCCATGACTTCGATGTCCTCTTCCTCCACGCCGCCGCCGTCGTTCAGGCGCTGGGCGCGCGAATACTCCGCGACGAAGAAGTACAGGATTTCCGTGACGGAGCCCGGTGACATGTACGCTTGCATCACCTTGCGCGGGTTGCGCACCTCGTAGCCGGTTTCCTCGACCGCTTCGCGAGCGATCGCGGTTTCGGGGGAGTCGTTGTCGAGCAGGCCGGCGCACGCCTCGATCAGCATGCCCGACGCATTGCCGTTCACGTACGTCGGCAGTCGGAACTGGCGAGTCAGCACGACGGTGCGGCGCACTGGGTCGTACAGCAGGATGGTCGCGCC
Source organism: Steroidobacteraceae bacterium (assembly GCA_036555785.1). Taxonomy (GTDB): domain Bacteria; phylum Pseudomonadota; class Gammaproteobacteria; order Steroidobacterales; family Steroidobacteraceae; genus Steroidobacter. The sequence goes on along the minus strand of DATBKP010000011.1, from coordinate 5,519 downwards.
GTTGCCGCGGTCGTACGCCTCGCGGCTCTGCATCTCCCACGTGCCGTCGCGCTTGCGCAGACGGAAGGTCACCTTGCGCAGCACATACCAGTTGTCCGACAGCACTTCGGTCTTCAGCACTTCGACTTGCGCGTTCATGCCGCCAACCGTATCGTGCAAAAACGTGCAGAGTCAAGAAAATTCGTGCATAGTCACGCTATGCTCGCCCGCCAGCGCAAGGAGTACCTGCTCAAGGTCCTGCAGACGCAGGGACAGATCGTCGCCAGCGACGTCAGCCGCGAGCTGAAGCTGTCCGAAGACACGATCCGGCGCGATCTGCGCGAGCTGGCCGCGGCCGGGCGACTGCAACGCGTGCACGGCGGTGCTCTGCCCTCCTCGCCCGCAGTCGTCGATTTCGCGGGACGCCAGCAGATCGCGTCGGATGCGAAGGTCGCGATCGGCCGCGCCGCCGCCAAGATGATCAAGCGCGGGCAAGTCGTGATTCTCGACGGCGGCACGACGACGCTGCAGATCGCGCGCCATCTGCCGCACGACTTGCGTGCAACGGTGGTCACGCACGCTCCCACGATCGCGGTCGTGCTCGTCGAAAATCCTTCGGTGGAAGTCATCCTGCTCGGCGGCCGGCTGTTCAAGCATTCCGTCGTCACAGTCGGCGCGGCCGCAGTCGACGCAGTCGCGCGCATTCGAGCGGATCTCTACTTCATGGGTGCTACCGGCATTCACCCGAAGGCCGGTCTCAGCACCGGCGATCTCGAGGAATCGCACATGAAGCGCGCGCTGATCGCGAGCGCCGCGGAAACGCACGTGCTCGCGAGCGCCGAGAAGATCGGTGCAGCATCGCCGTACGTGATCTGTCCGCTCGCGGACGTCGACGGCGTCGTTGCAGCACCCGACATCCCCAAGAAAACGCTCGCACAGTATCGAAAGCTGGGGCTTTCGGTCGTGCAGGCCTGAGTCCGGACGCCCGCCGGACACTCGAAAACGGACGGCGGACGCGTCCGGACATGTCCAGCCGGCGTGGCAGTAAGCCCGGCCTCGCATGCTCGGCGCGTCCTAAGTCCTGGATTCACAGGGAAAACGCAGCCTCTTCTTTGCGTGCACGCGATGTTGGCACGCCCTCTGCAATAGGGAGATCAGGTGTCCACATAGCGTGGACGAGAGCAGAGAGAAGAGGAGTTACCGCCATGTTCGCCACGACCACCAGCAACCTGAATCGCAGCCCCGTCGAGCGCGCCGTCTGCATGACGCTTGCCGCCCTCATCGTCAGCCTGGGTCTCGCCACCGGCGCGCTCGGCATGCATGTCGCGCAGAACAACGCCGTCGCCGCGTCGGTCAAGCAGGCCTAAGGTTCTAGGGCACACCCGTCGCAGGTCGCCCCTCCGGCCAATATCGCCAGCGGCGCAACGTCAGTAACGTTGCGCACATTCTCGCCGCTGCTGCCACCACCCGAGTGGCGCGGCTCCGCTGGCCCGGAGGACTGCGCAAATGAGCGTTGGCGATCTGTACGACGTGGAGCGTACCGGCGAATTCGCCGTCGCACCGACGAAAGTCCGGCGGCGGCCGGCCGCCAGACAAGCCCTGGTCCAGCAACCGAACGCCGCAAGCGGCGGCGTTGCGATCACGGTCCTGACCCACGATGCGGCGCTCGCGGATGCGATTCACGACGCCGCGGCCGCTAACCACCCCGTCACCATCGCCACCACGCCGAACGAAGCCGTCGAGCTCGCGGCGAGTGGTCGCTGCGGCATCCTGATCACCGATCAAGTTTCGACGCAGCCGGTTCTGCGCCGCATGACTCAACGCGTGCGCGAGGCGGAGCCCGCTCTGGTCGTGATCGCCGTCGGTGGCACCGGCGATCAGAACGGTCTCATCAGCCTGCTGTCGGCCGGTGTCGTCGATCGCCTGATGCTCAAGCCGGTCACGCCGGCCCTGGCCCAAATCGTTCTCAAGTCAGCCGCGCAACAGCATCGGACGCTAGGCGGAGCTGCAGTAGCTCCCATCGAGCACCGCGAACCGGCGGTGGTGCTCGTCGACCTGCAGCGCCAGGCCGCGAATCAAGTGGCCGAAGGAAAGCTCGATCTCGATCTCGATCTCTCGCCGGCTGAAGTCGTCGCGCCCGCGTCGACGATAAGTCCGGCGCGAGCCGCGCGCGGATTCGATTTTCGTCGCCCGTCCTGGATGGTGGTGGTCGCTGCCTTGCTCGCAGTCGTCGGCCTGACGGCGTTGATCGCGAGCCAGCGCAAGCCGACCATCGATGCGCAGGCCGTGATCGCCAGCAATCTGGCCGCCGGACAGCGCGCATTCCGCGAAGGGCACGCGCTCGAGCCGCGCGGCAGCAGCGCATTGGACTACTACAACACGGTGCTTGCGCTCGATCCGGCGAACGCGGCGGCCCGCCAGGGCATCGACCAGGTCGCCGATCGCTTCGCGGCGAACGCCAGCAAGGCGATCGCGCAGGGGCAGCTGGCGGCCGCCCTCGTCGACCTCGAAAGCCTCCAGCGCGTGCGGCCCGATCATCGCCAGCTGCCGCAGTTGCGGTCGCAGTTCGACGCCGCGCAGGGAAAGTTGGTCGCGGCGGCGACACAGCACGTGGAGCCGGCACCGCCGCCGGTCGCGAACGCCGCGCCGCCGCAGGCAGTCGTCCTTGCTTCGAGCCTGCAGCAGAACGTGATCGGAGCGCGCGCCCGCGCGATGGCGCAGGCATCCGAGGCCCTGAAGCGCGATCAGCTGGAGCTGGCGAGCGCCCTGATCAACGAGGCCCGCATGCTCGGCGCGCCGGCCGCTGACCTCGCGAACCTGAACCAGACTCTGACCAACGCGCAGCAGCGTCGCGAGAAGGACGAGCTCGTGCACCTGGCGACCGCCGAAAAGAACTTCGACCAGGCGACACAGCTGCTCACGCAGGCGCACGAAGGCGACTTCGGCGGCACCGCAGCGCCGCTCGCGCCGATCGAACCCGCGCCGGCCGCGCCGACGCTGAAAGTCGCGCGCATGGTGAAGCCCGACTATCCGAACGATGCACTGGTCACTGGCGCGGAAGGCTGGGTCAACGTGAGCATGTCGGTCACGCCGGCCGGCAACGTGCTCGACCCGCGAGTCGTGCAGAGGAGCAACGGCACGCAGTTCGATCGTGCAGCGCTCTCCGCCGTGCGCAAGTGGAAATACGAGCCGTTCGCCGCCGCGCAGCCGCAGAGCGTGACCGTGCGCGTCGAATTCAGAATGAAAGATCGTCGCTGATTCGGCACCGGAACAAGCTGCATCTGTTAAAGTCTCATCCCGTGAAAACATTCACGGGAGCTTTGCAAGCGATGCACGCTCATTCCCCTTCGCAGCGTCTTCTATCCCGGGTTGCAGTCGGCCTGCTGGCCTTCGCCTTCAGTGTCGCATCCGTCGCTGACACGCGACAGGAAGCGCGTCTGCAGACCTCCACCCGCGTCCTGACCGAGCTCATGATGATGCCGGAGCAAGGCATTCCAACGTGGCTGCTGGAGCGGGCCCACGCCGTCGCAGTGGTGCCTTCGGTGATCAAGGTCGGTCTCGGCATCGGCGGCCGCCGCGGCAAAGGTGTGCTGGTCGTGCGCAAGGACAGCGGCGAGTGGAGCAATCCGGTCTTCGTCAACCTGACCGGCGGCAGCTTCGGCTTCCAGGTCGGCGTGCAATCGACGGACGTCGTGCTCGTGTTCACGTCCCGGCAGAGCATCGAGGGCATCGTCGGCGGCAAAGTGACGCTGGGCGCGGATGCCTCGGTGGCAGCGGGCCCGGTCGGACGGCAAAGCTCGGCTGCGACGGACGTAGGACTGACCGCACAGGTGTATTCATATTCGCGCGCCATGGGCCTGTTCGCAGGCGTAGCGCTCGATGGCTCCGCGATGACGATCGATCACAAGTCGAACGAGTCGTTCTACGGCCGCCCCGGCGTGCTGGCGAGCGACATCATCAAGGCCGACGCGCCCGCGGCGCCGGAGCCGGCCGGTGAGTTCCTCGCAGCGCTGCAGAAGTCAGTGGCGGGACAGGTGGCGAGCACCGCGCCGCGCACCACCAGCGGGCATGTGGCTTCGGCGCCGACTTCGCCAGCCTCGCAGGAGCCGAAGTCGCAGGCGGAGCCCGCGAAGACGTATCCGCTCGAAGATCAGCATCCGGGGCAAGAGCCGCCGGAGTGACTTTTCCCTAGCATGGCGACCTGGATCGCCTTGCTCCGCGGCGTCGGCGGCGGCATCCGCCCGCTGCCGATGCGCGAGCTGGTGGTTGCCCTCGAAGGCATCGGGCTCAAAGACGTCCGGACCTACATCCAGAGTGGCAACGTAGTCTTCAGCAGCGCCAAGTCGGCGACGCGGCTCGCCAGCGAGATCGAGCGCTGTATAGAGAAGAAGTTCGGCTTCCAATCGAAGACTTTCATCCTGAGCGTGCCCGAGCTGCAACGCGCGGCGAACGGCAATCCGTTTCCTCAGGCCGACGACAGACCTCAGTCCCTGCACCTTTTCTTTCTCTCGAAGCCCGCCAAGGCCGCGCAGCTCGACGCGATGCACGAGCTCAAGGTGAAAAGCGAGCAGTTCGTGCTGAAGGGCAAGGTGTTCTATTTCTACGCGCCGGACGGATTCGGTACTTCGAAGCTCGGCGCGAAGGCCGAGCGCCTGCTCGGCGTAGACACGACGGCGCGGAACTGGCGCACCGTCGGGAAGCTGCTGCAGCTTGCGAAACATTGAGCACTGCGGACGACGTTTCAGCTGAAACGTCATCAGGAATCAGGCGGAGTCCATGAAAGCGAGCACATTCTTCTTTGCAATCCTTGCAACCACTACCTTCACCGCCAACGCGCAGCAGTGCCCCGACATCGCGCCGTACGAAAAAGCGCGAGCGCAGATCCAGGATCTCGAGCGCATCGTTGCGCCGTCAGGAATCCAGGAGTCGTACCAGACGAAGATCGGCGGCATCGATCAATGGATCAACGTGCGCGGCCAGGACAAGGCGAATCCGATCATCCTCTTCATCCACGGCGGTCCCGCGTCGCCGCTGATTCCGACGATGTGGCAGTTCCAGCGGCCGCTCGAGGAATACTTCACGATGGTCAACTACGACCAGCGCGGCGCGGGCAAGACTTACGTCGAGGATCATTCCGACGCCGTGGGCGCGACCTTGCACATCCCGCGCTACGTCGACGATGCGATCGAGATCGCCGAGTACGTGAGGAAGCGCTACGGTAAGAGCAAGGTGATCCTGATGGCGCACAGCTGGGGCACGACCATCGGCCTGAATGCCGTGCTGAAGCGGCCCGACTTGTTCTATGCGTACGTCGGAGTCGGGCAGTTCATCAACACGATGGACAACGAGAGGATCAGCTTCCAGTACGGACTCGACCAGGCGAAGGCACACGGCAACACTGCCGCGGTCAAGGAGATGGAGTCCATCGCACCCTACCCAGGCGACCAACCGATCACGCGTCAGCGCATCATCATCGCGCGCAAGTGGCCGCAGTATTACGGTGGCCTCACCGCCTTCCGCGAAGACTCCAACTACTTCTT
>DATBKP010000010.1:0-30540 GCA_036555785.1 Steroidobacteraceae bacterium | reverse complement strand
GAAGCTGCCTCATCAGCGCGGAGCGCCTCGTCGAGGATTGGCGGCCACAGACATTGGACGAATTGACCGAAGCGGATTTTCAAGCCGTGTTCGAATTGCAGCCGGAGATCGTCGTGCTGGGCTCGGGACCGCGGCAGCGATTTCCCGAGCCGCGGCTGCTCGCTGCGATCCTGGCGCGCGGCGTCGGCTGCGAAGTGATGGACACGGGCGCGGCCTGTCGCACGTACAACGTCCTCGTGAGCGAGGCGCGTCGCGCGGTGGCTGCGTTGTTCTTGTAGTGACTCCCGGCCAGGACAGCCGGGAGAAGACGCGAGGGACTGAAGTTCGTTCGACCAACTCGTCGCTACGTGCTCTAAAAAGAGCCTCGCCCCGACGAAATATTCTTGTTGTTGTGCTTTTGTTCTTCTTCGCGCTGTTTCCTCGAATCCCCCTCCGCCCCCGCGTCTTCTGCCGGTAACCCTGCGGTCCGTCGCCAAGCGACGACATTGGGCGCGGATGTTAGACACACGATAGTGCAGAGCGCAACTACTGATCGGTAGCGCAACGGCGCACGAACGACCGGCAATGTTCGGGCCAGACTGATTCTATGGTCGCGTTACGGTCGCTGGGGTAGGAACGTTAGGGGATTCCCGGGCGTGCCGTTGATGCGGATCTCGAAATACAGCATCGCATCGCCTTGCGGGCCTGCACCCATCGTCGCGATTCGTTGTCCCGCCGCGACGGCATCGCCCTCGCGCACCGCGACCGACTGCGTGTGTCCGTACGCGCTGAGATAGCTGTCGTTGTGCTTGAGGATCACGAGCTGGCCGTAACCCAGCAGTCCCGAGCCCGTATAGACGACGCGGCCCGCGGCAGCGGCGTGAATCTCCTCGCCGAGCTGTCCGCTCACGGTGAGGCCCTGGCCGCCGTTCGGTCGCGTCGTGAGCGTTGCTGTTCCGCCATTCACCGGCCATTGCCATTGCACCGGCTCGACGCTCGGCGCACTCGCGCGAGCGGTCTGCCGTGCGGGAGCGGGAGACGGACGCGCTTGCGTCGCGCGTCCGCGGGAGGGATACAGCTTCAGCACCTGACCGGGCTGAATCACATAATCGCCACGGATCGAGTTCCAGCGCGCGAGGTCGTGCCAGTCGAGTTTGTGGCGCCAGGCGATGGCATAGAGGGTGTCGCCGCGCTTTACGGTGTACGTCTGCCTGCGCTCGGGCGTGGACGAGCACGAGCACAGGACGAGGCTGAGCAGCACGGCCAGGACGCTGCCAGCACGCCGAAAGCCACCGCATCTCAACATCCGCTATCCGCGTCTGCAGCCTCTCAAGTCGTGCCCTTCAGCAGCGGCACGAAACTCACCTGACCGAGCGTTTCCTTGTGCAGCTCGTCGCCACGCCGCGTCAGCCGCAGCAGCTGCTGCCGGCCTTCCGGACCGACTGGCGCGATCAACCGGCCGCCCGGCGCAAGCTGCTGGAACAGCACTTCCGGAATCGCCAGCGGCGCCGCCGCCATCAGGATGCCGTCGTACGGCCCGTGCGCGGGCCAGCCCTGAAAGCCGTCACCGTGACGCAAATGAACGTTGCGAATGCCGAGTTCCCTGAACCGCGTGCGGGCCCGGTCCAGCAGCGCATTGATGCGCTCCACGCTGTAAATGAAACGCACCAGCGGCGCGAGCACCGCGGTCTGGTAACCGCAGCCCGTGCCGATCTCCAGCACCTTGCCGGGCGTGCCGCCCTCGAGCAGCGCCTCGCTCATCTTCGCGACCACGAACGGCTGCGAGATCGTCTGGCCGTGGCCGATCGGCAGCGCCGTGTCCTCGTACGCGCGCGTCGCGAGCGCTTCGTCGACGAACAGATGGCGCGGCACGTTGCGGATCTGGTCGAGCACCTGCGCGTTCGTGATGCCCTGCTCGCGCAGACGCTGGATGAGCCGCTCGCGCGTGCGCGCCGACGTCATGCCGATACCGGCGCGATTGCCGCCGCCCCGATCGCCCGTTAGCGGTGGACTCACGCTCCCCTTCCCTGCAGCCACCCGCGCATATCCTCCAGCATCGAGTGCCGCGTCAGGTCGATCTGCAGCGGCGTGACCGAAACGTAGTGGTTGGCGACCGCGTGGAAGTCGGTGCCCGGCCCGGCATCCTGCCCGACGCCCGCAGGACCGACCCAGTACACCGGACGGCCGCGCGGATCTTCCGCCGCGACGATGCGCTCGGAGCGATGCCGGAAGCCGAGACGCGTCGCCTGGTAACCCTTGAGCGCCTCGTACGGCACGTCCGGCACGTTGACGTTGAGGATGGTCGCCTGGTGGAGCGGCGAGCGCTGCACGCGCATCACCAGCTCGCTCGCGACGCGCGCCGCGGTCGCGAAGTGCGGCGCCGAGCTCGATTGCAGCACGAGCGACACCGCGATTGCGGGCAAGCCGAGAAAGCGACCTTCGATCGCGGCCGCGACCGTGCCCGAGTACAGCACGTCGTCGCCGAGATTGGGGCCATCGTTGATGCCGGACACGACCATGTCGTGCTCTTCCTCGAACAGGCCGGAGATCGCCAGGTGCACGCAATCGGTGGGCGTGCCGTTGAGCACGTAATACTTGCGCTCGTCGAACGCCAGCACGCGCAACGGCATGTCGAGCGTGAGCGAATTGCTGGCGCCGCTGCGGTTACGGTCGGGCGCGACGACAGTGATCTCGGCCAGCTGCGCCAGCGCGTCGCTCAGCGCGGTGAGCCCTGCCGAGCGATAGCCGTCGTCGTTGCTGATGAGAATTTTCACTGCGGGAAACTATACTTTAAAGACGCCGTGTTCGTATTGCATGATCGCGCCATGAACGACGACGACGAGGACCGCGAGACGCGCGAGTTTCGCGAAGCGATGCGGGACGTGCGCCGCCTGCCGCGCGCCGGCAGAGCCGAGCGCGCCGCTCCCAAGCCGCCGGCGAAAGCACGCTTCACGCGCGCGGACCAGGTCGAGGTGCTGCGCGAGAGCCTGCTGCCGCCGGCGGACGAAGCGCTGCTCGCCACCGGCGATGAGCTGAGCTTTCGCCGCCCGCACGTTCCCGAAGACGTGCTGACGCAGTTGCGCCGCGGCGCTTTCGTCGTCGACAGCGAGATCGATCTGCACGGCATGACCAGCGCGGAGGCCAAGGCAGCGCTGCGTGCGTTCGTGGCAGAGAGCGTCGAGCAGCGGCTGCGCTGCGTGCGCGTCATCCACGGCAAAGGCCGTCGCTCCGGGCCGCGCGGCCCGGTGCTGAAAAACGTGGTCAACCACTGGCTGCAACGAGCGGACGACGTGCTGGCGTTCGGCTCGGCGCGTGCGGTGGATGGCGGCAGCGGCGCGATATATGTGTTGTTGAAGGCAAGGTGATGGGGTGATGAGCGTGATGAGGTGATGGGTTGATGAAGACATCATTCCATCACCTCATCACCTTCATCACCTCCATCACTCTCGATCAGCTCGTGCAACACCATCGTGGCAAAGGCGCCACGCATCAGCCGAAACCTCAGTTGCACCACGTCACGCTCGATCGTCCATTCGAGTCCGTCAACGCGCAGCCGCAGCGCGCGACGCTCGGGCTCCAACCGGGCATTGCTCAAGCCGCGCGCGAGTATCTCGTGCTGTGCGGCGACGTCCGCTTCCAGCGCAGCGACGGCGCCGCTGGCCGATGCCGGGCCGCTCCACATCGGGCCGGTCGGGTGAACATCCAGCCGCACGCAACGCTCTTCGAGCGCAGCGTCAACGACGTCTGCAACGAACACACTGCCGCTGCCATCGAGGTTCACGATCTCCCCCGGCAACAGTTGGTCCCACGTTCTGTCCTGCACTCGCCGCGCGACCACGGCGTTGAAGATTGCAGCGCGCGCCGCCGACAAAGCGAAGCCACGCTGCCAGCGATCCTGCGGACTGGCGTCCCCGGCGAACCAGGCGAGCGCGGTACGCAAGTTGTTTGCATCGCGCCCGAAGCGTTGCGGACCGAAGTAGTTGGGCACGCCGGCCGCCGCTACGGCGCGCAGTCGCTGCACCAGTACGCCCGGGTCGCCGGCGAAGTCCCGCAGCACGATCGTGAAATCGTTGCCCTTCAGTGCGCCGCGCTTGAGCTTGCGCCGATGGCGAGCGGCGGCGATGACTTCGAAGCCTTCGCCGGTAACGCCCAGCCACGCGTCGCCGATCGTGGAGCGGGCCGGAACCGTGAATGCCTGCTCGGCCACTGCGTCGCGATCCTTGAGGCCGGCGAAGCCGACGTCGCGCGGGTCGATCTTCGCGAGCCGCGCCAGCTGCTTCGCGACCCACAGCGTGTTCGCGCTGCGCTTGCGCACTTTGAGCAGCAGGTGATCGCCCGCACCGTCGGCTTCCCAGCCGAGCCACTCGCGCACGACGAAGTCCTCCGGCTCGGTCCGCACCTGCGCGCGGCCCGCCGGACCGCCGTGCGCGCACGGCAGCGCTGTCAGCTCTTCGAGAACGGTCACGAGGCCTGTCTTCCTGTCGTCTGCTCGATCAGCACGACTGCCTGGCATGCCAGCCCTTCGCCGCGGCCGACGAAGCCCAGGCCTTCCGTCGTCGTCGCCTTGATATTGACCCGCGCTGCGTCGAGCGCGAGGTCGCCGGCGATATTGGCGCGCATCGCGTCGCGATGGCGTCCGAGCCGCGGCCGCTCGGCGATGACCGTCGCATCGACGTTCACGACGCGGTAGCCGCGATCCTGCAACAGCAGCCGCACTTGCCGCAGGAACGCGCGACTGTCCGCGCCGCGCCAGCGCGGATCGCTGTCCGGGAAATGCATGCCGATGTCGCCGAGCCCCGCCGCACCGAGCAGGGCATCGCAGATGGCGTGCAGGAGCACGTCGCCGTCGGAGTGCGCCAGCACGCCATGCGTATGGGGCACGCGCTCGCCGCCGAGCATCACATGATCGCCGCTGGTGAACGCGTGGACGTCATAGCCCTGGCCGATGCGCAATCCCGTGCTCATGCCGCACTCCACGATTTCAGCAGGCGCGCTGCGCGCTCCACGTCTTCGGGCAGCGTGATCTTGATGTTGTCGGGATCGCCGCGGACCAGACGCGGCTCGAGGTCGAGCGCTTCGACCGCCTGCGCCTCGTCGGTGGGTGTCGCGCGCAATTCGCCGGCTGCACTCAACGCACGATCAAGCACTGAGTAGCGGAACATCTGTGGCGTGAGCGCGCGCCAGAGCGAGGCACGAGGCACTGTTTCCTGCACCCGACCCCCACAGTCGCCGCGCTTCAGCGTATCGACCACGGGAGCGGCCAGCAGCCCGCCGACGCTGTCGTCTGCGAGCTCGACGATCAGTCGATTCAGGTCCGAGGCTCGCAGGCAGGGCCGCGCAGCATCGTGCACCAGCACCCAGTCATGCGCCTTTGCCTGCGACGCAAGCGCACGCAAGCCGGCGCGCACGGAGTCGACGCGTTCCGCGCCACCCGTTGCAGTGACGATCTTAGGGTGCCGCGCCAGGGCAAGCTCCGGCCAGTGACGATCCTGCTCGGCCAGCACCACGACGATGCGCTCGCAGTCGGCGCGTTCCAGGAAAGGCGCGATGGCCCATTCGATCACCGTGCGACCCGCCAGCGGCAGGTACTGCTTCGGCAGCGCGGCGCCGGTCATGCGCCGCGAGCTTCCCGCCGCCGGCACGATGACCCAGAGCTTGACGGTCATTGGGATGTCTGGGCGGGAGCGGCAGGTTCGGTGGCGGGCGCCGCATTGTCCGGCGCCACGACCTGGTAGAACGTCTCGCTCTTGCCGACCATGCCGAGATCGGTGCGGGCGCGTTCCTCGATCGCCGTCGTGCCCTTCTTCAGATCCTGCACTTCGGCGGCCAGCGTGCGGTTGCGCTCGCGCAGGTGCGCGTTCTGCTCCTGCTGCGCCGTGATCTGCGCCTGCAGCTGCGTGACTTCGCGGACGCTGCCATCGCCGAACCACAGGCGGTACTGCAACAGCACCAGCAGGATCAGCAGTCCGGCCGCGACGAATTTCATGGCGTCAGCACGATACCCCGGGTAGCGGCACGGGGAAAGCTTCCGCGCCCGCATAGCGGGCGTCGGCGCCCAGCTCCGCTTCGATGCGCAGCAGCTGGTTGTACTTCGCGATGCGGTCGGAGCGCGACATCGAGCCGGTCTTGATCTGCGTCGCGCTGGTGGCAACCGCGATGTCCGCGATGGTCGCGTCCTCGGTCTCGCCCGAGCGGTGCGAGACCACGGCCGCATAGTCGGCCTTCGCGGCCATGTCGATGGCGGCGAGCGTCTCGGTCAGCGTGCCGATCTGGTTGACCTTGATCAGGATGGCGTTGGCGATGTGCTTCTGGATGCCTTCCTGCAGGATCTTGGTGTTGGTCACGAACAGGTCGTCGCCGACCAGCTGCACGCGCTTGCCGAGCCGCTGCGTCAATCCGGCCCAGCCGTCCCAGTCGTTCTCGCTCATGCCGTCCTCGATCGTCACGATCGGGTAGCGGCCGACCAGGCCTTCGAGGTAGTCGGCGAACTGGGCGGAGGTGAACTTGCGGTGCTCGGACTCCAGCTCGTAGATGCCGTCCGCGTAGAACTCGGTGCTGGCGACGTCCAGGCCGAGGAAGATCTGGCGGCCGGCCTTGTAGCCGGCGCGATCGACCGCCTCGAGGATCGTTTCGAGGGCGGCCTCGTTCGAGGGCAGGTCCGGCGCGAAGCCGCCCTCGTCGCCGACCGCAGTGGAGAGCTTGCGCTCGTGCAGGACTTTCTTGAGCGTGTGGAAGATCTCCGCGCCATAGCGCAGCGCTTCCGACAGCGACGGCGCGCCGACCGGCAGGATCATGAACTCCTGGATGTCGACGCTGTTGTCGGCGTGCGCGCCGCCGTTGATGATGTTCATCATCGGCACGGGCAATGTCTTCGGGCCGGGGCCGCCGAGATAACGGAACAGCGACTGCTTCCTCTCGCGCGCGGCGGCGTGTGCGGCCGCCAGCGAAACCGCGAGCAGCGCATTGGCCCCGAGCCGCGCCTTGGTCTCGGTGCCGTCGAGCGCGATCATCGTCCGGTCGATGTCCTGCTGGGCGGCCGCGTCCTTGCCCAGCAGCGCCTTGCGGATCTCGCCGTTCACGTGACCGACGGCCTTGGTCACGCCTTTGCCGAGATAGCGATTCTTGTCGCCGTCGCGCAGCTCGATCGCTTCGCGCGCGCCGGTCGATGCGCCGGACGGCACTGCGGCGCGACCCAGCGCGCCGGAGTCGAGGATCACGTCGGCCTCCACGGTCGGGTTGCCGCGCGAGTCGATGATCTCGCGGCCGCGGATGTCGACGATCTTGCTCATAGCAGGCTTTCCTCGTACGGGCGTGACTTCACCGCGGCATCCAGTTGCACGAGCGTCGTCAGCAACGGCTCCATGCGGGCGAGCGGCCAGGCGTTCGGCCCGTCCGACAGCGCCTTGTCCGGGTCGGGATGCGTTTCCATGAAGACGCCGGCGACGCCGGCCGCGACCGCAGCGCGCGCCAGCACGGGAACGAACTCGCGCTGTCCGCCGGACGCGCTGCCCTTGCCGCCCGGCAGCTGCACCGAGTGCGTGGCGTCGAACACGACCGGACATCCGGTCCCGCGCATCACGGACAGCGAGCGCATGTCGGAGACCAGGTTGTTGTAGCCGAAGCTGAAACCGCGCTCGCACACCATGATCTGCTGGTTGCCGGTGGAGCGCGCCTTGTCGACCACGTTCTGCATTTCCCACGGCGACAGGAACTGGCCCTTCTTGATGTTCACCGGGCGCTGCTGCGAGCACACGTTGAGGATGAAATTCGTCTGCCGCACCAGGAACGCCGGCGTCTGCAGCACGTCGACCACAGCCGCGACTTCGCCGAGCGGCGTGTCTTCGTGCACGTCGGTGAGGACGGCCAAGCCGAGCTGGCGCTTGACCTCGCAGAGGATGCGCAGCCCCTCCTCCATGCCCGGCCCGCGAAAGCTCTTCTGCGAGGAGCGGTTCGCCTTGTCGAACGACGATTTGAAGATGAAGGGAATGCCGAGCCGGCCGGTCAGCTCCTTGAGCTTGCCGGCCACGTCGAGCACCAATCCTTCGCTTTCGACGACGCAGGGCCCCGCGATCAGGAACAGCGGCTTGTCGGGCCCGACGGTGAAATTGATCAGCTTCACTTCAAGCGCTTTGAGCTACCGGCATCTGTTCCTGCCGATAGGCCCGCGCGGCCTTGACGAAACCGGTGAACAGCGGATGGCCGTCGCGCGGCGTCGAGCGGAACTCCGGGTGGAACTGGCTGGCGACGAAGAACGGGTGCGTCGGCAGCTCGATCATCTCGACCAGGCCGTCGCGCGAGAAGCCGGAGAAGCGCAGCCCGGCGTTCATCATCTTCTGCAGGTAGCGGTTGTTGAACTCGAAGCGATGGCGGTGCCGCTCCTGGATCAGGTCCGAGCCGTAGATCTGGTGGCTGCGCGAGCCGTGCGACAGCCGCACTTCCTGCGCGCCGAGCCGCATCGTGCCACCCATGTCGGACTTCTCGGTGCGCTGCTCGGTCGTGCCCTTCTCGTCCTGCCACTCGGAGATCAGCGCGATCACCGGATGCGGCGCGGAGCGGTTGAACTCGGTGGAGTGCGCGCCCTGCAGGTTGGCGACGTCGCGCGCGTACTCGATGATCGCCAGCTGCATGCCGAGGCAGATGCCGAGGTACGGGATACGGTTCTCGCGGGCGTACTGGATCGCCTGGATCTTGCCCTCGATGCCGCGCTCGCCGAAGCCGCCCGGCACCAGGATCGCATCGACGCCGTCGAGACAGCTGGTGCCATGCTTCTCGACGTCGGTCGCCTCGACGAACTGGATGTTGACGCGGGTGCGGGTGCGCACGCCGGCATGGATCAGCGCCTCGGACAGCGAGATGTACGAGTCGCGCAGGTTCACGTACTTGCCGACCATCGCAATCGTCACCGCCATGTCCGGGTTGGTCTTGGCCGCGACCACCTGGCGCCACTCGGACAGGTCGGCCGGCGGCACCTCGAGCCGCAGCTTGTCGACCACGATGTCGTCCAGGCCTTCCTCGTGCAGCAGCATCGGGATCTTGTACAGATCGTCGGCGTCCACCGCCGAGATCACGGCGCGCTCCTCGACGTTGGTGAACAGCGCGATCTTGCGCCGCTGCTCGTCCGGCACCTTGGTCTGCGCGCGGCACAGCAGGATGTCGGGCTGGATGCCGATCGAGCGCAGTTCCTTGACCGAGTGCTGCGTCGGCTTGGTCTTGATCTCGCCCGAGCTCGGGATGTACGGAATCAGCGTCAGGTGCATGTACAGGACGTTGTTGTGGCCGAGCTCGACGCCCATCTGGCGGATGGCCTCGAGGAACGGCAGCGACTCGATGTCGCCGACCGTGCCGCCGATCTCGACCATGCACACGTCGGCGTCGCCGGCGCCCATGCGGATGCAGTGCTTGATCTCGTCGGTGATGTGCGGGATGACCTGCACCGTCGCGCCCAGGTAGTCGCCGCGGCGCTCCTTGGCGATCACCCGCTCGTAGATACGGCCGGTGGTGAAGTTGCTGTTGCGCGAGGTCGTGGTGCGCACGAAGCGCTCGTAGTGGCCGAGATCCAGGTCGGTCTCGGTGCCGTCGGTCGTGACGAAGACTTCGCCGTGCCGGAACGGACTCATCGTCCCTGGATCCACGTTGATGTACGGGTCCAGCTTCACCATGCTGACTTTCAGGCCGCGCGCTTCGAGGATGGCGCCCAAAGAGGCCGCCGCGATGCCTTTCCCGAGCGAGGAAACGACACCGCCGGTCACACAGATATAACGCGTCATCTTGAGCCCCGTCGCTGAGAGAGTTGGGTCGACGACAGTGCCCGCTGGCGCGGCTTGCAGTGTCATCACGACGGGCCGACAGTTTACACGACGAAGTGTCGTAGCGACAAAGAGTTTGTAGGTCGGGCCGCTCCAGCGCATCCTGCGCCCGCGCCATTCGCGCATCCGTGCGCAGCAGCTTCAGCCTGACGCAATCAGCTGTGGTCTCTCCTCCCACACGATGCGCAGCGCGTCCTCGCCGCCGCGCGCGGCGAACTCCGCGGCGATCCACAGATCGCCGACCGCGACCAGCTGGTCGGTGGCGTAGATCAGCGGCACACGATCGCGCCACCAGGGCAGCACGCGCGCGTCCTGCAGCAGCTTCTTCAGTTTGCGGTGATGCGGATCGCCGGCCGGCTGCAGCTCCTCGCCGCCGTGCCGGAAGTGGACCTGCAGCGCTGCCGGCAAGCGCGCGGCCGACAGTCCGCCGAGCGCATCCCGCTGTACGCGCAGCCGTCCGAGCTGCGCAGGCAGTTCAAGTACTTGCGAGACATTCCACGTCAGGCTGTCCGCCGCTTCGAGCGGCGGCCGCTGGCGCATGCAGTAGAGCAGGCCGCGATGGCGGCGCACCTGCACGCCGTCCCACTCGACGCAGGGCGAGCGATCTTCGCGCGCGATCAGCAGGTCGCGCTCGATCGTCGCGAGCTTGCGGGTCGAGGGTACTCGCACGCCGTGCTGGCGGATCCAATGACGCAGCACGTTGCGCCGGCGAGCGGGCGCCAGGCTCGCGAGCTGCGCCATGCCGAGACAGGAGCCGCTCGCGACGCTCTGCAGATCCGCAGCCGCGAGGACGTCGAGCAACCTGCCCGCTTCGCGCAGGTGCGCGGTCGAGCGCGTCGCACTGTGAGCGGCGGCGGGCCAGCGCTCGCGCAGGGCCGGCAGCACGCGCTGGCGCAGGAAATTGCGATCGAAGCTCGGATTGGCGTTGGCAGGATCTTCGAGCCATTGCAGCTGCTCGCCGCGCGCCCACGCTTCGAGCTCGGCGCGACCGAACTCCAGCAGCGGTCGCGCGAGCCAGCCGCCGCCGAAGATCTGAACGGCGGGTACACCGCTCAGGCCGCGCAACCCGGCGCCGCGCATCAGCGCCATCAACATCGTCTCCAGCTGATCGTCCGCATGATGCGCGGTGAGCAGGACTTCGTTCGGCTTCAGGATTTCCCTGAGTGCCCCGTAGCGCGCTTCGCGTGCGGCGGCTTCGAGGCCGACCTCCGCGCCGGCGGTGACGTTCACGAGCAGTGGGACGTACTCGACGCGCAGCGATTGCGCCACGCGCGCGCAGCGCTCGCTCCAGCTCGCGGAATCTGCATGCAGCTGATGATCGACATGCGCGGCGCGCATTCGGTAGTGCGGACGGTCCGCGATGGCGCGCGCCAATGCGTGCAATAGAACCGTGGAGTCGAGCCCGCCGCTGTACGCGACACAGAGATCCGCGCTGGTCCGCGGAACCAGGCTTTCGATCGATGCCAGCAAGGCTGAGGGCGAGAACACTACCCCTCGCTGTAGACGCCGTACCCCCGCAGCCGCTGCTGTCGGTTGGCCACCACTTGCTCCAGCGGCAGCGCTTGCAACTCGCCCAGGTGCCGCAGCAACGCGTCCTTGACGGTGTCTGCCATCACTTGCGGATCGCGGTGCGCGCCGCCGAGCGGCTCCTTGATCACCTCGTCGACGATGCCGAGCTTGGCGATGCGCTCGGCGCTGACGCCCATCGCCTCGGCAGCGAGGTCCTTCTTGTCGGCGCTGCGCCAGAGAATGCCGGCGCAGCCCTCCGGCGAAATGACGGAGTAGATGCTGTACTGGAGCATCAGCAGCCGGTCGCCGACGCCGATCGCGAGCGCGCCGCCCGAGCCGCCCTCGCCGATCACGATGCTCACGATCGGCGTGCGCAGCGTCGCCATCTCGAACAGATTGCGCGCGATGGCCTCGCTCTGACCGCGCTCTTCCGCGCCGACGCCGGGATAGGCGCCGGAGGTGTCGATGAACGTGATCAGCGGAATCTGGAAGCGCTCCGCCATGCGCATCAGGCGCAGCGCCTTGCGATAGCCTTCCGGCTTCGGCATGCCGTAGTTACGCCGTACGCGCTCCTTGGTGTCGCGACCCTTCTGCTGGCCGACGATCATCACCGGCTTGCCGTCGAGGCGCGCCGGCCCGCCGACGATCGCGTGGTCGTCGGAATACATCCGGTCGCCGTGCAGCTCCTGGAAATCCGTGAAGATCGAGCCGACGTAGTCGAGCGTGTAAGGCCGCTGCGGATGCCGCGCGAGCTGCGCGATCTGCCACTGCGTCAGGTTGGAAAAGATGCTGGTCGTCAGCTGGCGGCTCTTGGCCCGCAGGCGCGCGATCTCGTCGGCGATGTTCACCTCGGCATCGCTCGAGACGAACTTCAACTCGTCGATCTTCGCCTCCAGCTCGGCGATCGGCGCTTCGAAGTCCAGGAAATTCATGGCCATGAGTTGAGGTGCAGGTGCCGGGTTGCGCGAAGGAGCGCCGAACATAGCGGGCGCGGCGAGGAAGGGCAAGGAGCGTTACCCTGTCGCCCCATGCGTCCACTGTTCGAAATCCGCCGCGATCCCGCGAGCGGCGAAAACTACCTCGAAACCGCACTGACCGGCCGCGCGATGCTGGAACAGCCGCTGCTGAACAAGGGCAGCGCCTTCACCGAGGCCGAGCGCCGCGAATTCGGCCTGACCGGGCTGCTGCCGCCGGGCGTGTCCGCCCCCGAGGTGCAGCTCGCGCGGATCTACGGCAACTATCGCCAGAAGACTTCCAACCTGGAGCGCTACATCCACCTGGTCTCGCTGCAGGATCGCAACGAAACGGCGTTCTACCGCCTGCTCAGCGAGCACCTGGTCGAGATGATGCCGATCATCTACACGCCGGTGGTCGGCGAGGCCTGCCAGGCGTACAGCCGGATCTATCGCCGGCCGCGCGGCCTGTACATCGCGTACCCGCAGCGCGATCAGATCGACGCGGCGCTCGCGAATCTCGGCGACCAGGACATCAGTATCGTGGTCGCCACCGACGGCGAGCGGATTCTCGGCCTCGGCGATCTCGGCATCGGCGGCATGAGCATTCCGATCGGCAAGCTGTCGCTGTACACGCTGTGCGCCGGTATTCATCCGGCCGCGACGCTGCCGGTGATCCTCGACGTCGGCACCAACAACCGCGAGCTGCTGAACGATCCGCTGTACGTGGGCTGGCGCCACGAGCGGATCCGCGGCGCAGAGTACGACGCGTTCATCGAAGCGTTCGTGACCGCGCTGATCAAGCGCTTCCCGCGCGTGCTGCTGCAATGGGAGGACTTCGCGAGGCACAACGCGGCGCGACTGCTGGAGCGCTATCGCGATCGCCTCTGCTCGTTCAACGACGACATCCAGGGCACCGGCGCTGCGACGCTGGCCGTCGCGATGGCGGGCGTCGCTGCCAGCGGCAGCACGTTCGCGAAGCAGCGCATCGTAGTGCTCGGCGCCGGCTCCGCCGGAGCCGGCATCACCCGGCAGCTCGTAGCGGCAATGCGCAGCGAAGGGCTGACGCAGGAGCAGGCACGCCGCAACGTCTGGCTCGTCGACGTGGGCGGGCTGGTGCATTCGCGGCAGAGCGACCTGGACGCCTTCAAGAGCGGATACGCGCGACCGTTTGACACAGTGGCCGCATGGGCCGGCGCGCCCGACCATATCCCGCTGCTCGAAGTCGTGCAGCGCGTGCACCCGACCATGCTGATCGGGACTGCCGCGCAGCCGCAGGCATTCAGCGAGGAGATCGTGCGCGAGATGGCGCGGCACGTGACGCGGCCGATGATCTTCCCGCTGTCGAATCCGACTTCGCGCAGCGAGGCCCTGCCCAAGGATGTGATCGAATGGACCGAAGGTCGCGCGCTGATCGCGACCGGCAGCCCGTTCGACGACGTCGAGTACCAGGGGCGACGCATACCCATTGGCCAGTGCAACAACGCGTACATTTTTCCGGGCGTCGGCCTCGCCGTGATCGCTGCGCAGGCGCGACGCGTCAGCGATGAGATGTTCAGCGTCGCGGCGCGCACGCTCAGCGCCCTCGCGCCCGTGCGCCGCGATCCGTCGCTCGCGCTGGTCCCGCCGCTCGTCGAGGTGCGCGAGGTGGCGAAGCGCGTCGCTTTCGCGGTCGCGATCCAGGCGCAGCGGGAAGGATGGGCCGATGCAGTGCCCCAGGACGAGCTGCTGCGCCGGATAGAAACGACCATGTGGACGCCGGGTTACCTCCCCTACCGCCGCGCCCGTTAACCCGCCCTGCCCAAGGCTCCGTTCATAGCTGGTAGCAATCCCGCCAGCTACGAGGAGCTTCGATGCGCGCTGTTCGTCCGCTTGTCTGCGTTATGGTGACTCTCGCTGCGGCTTGCGCCGCTACATCTGCCGGCGCGGGCGCGCTCGCCGATGTGGAAGTCTACGACCGCACGGACGACCGCACGCTGCCGGTCTACGAGCACGAGGGGCGCCTGTACGTCGCTGGCGAGCCGCGCCATCAGTACGAGGTGCGCGTTCGCAACTCATCCGCGGGCCGCGTGCTCGCCGTTACCAGCGTCGACGGCGTGAACGTCATCACCGGCGAAACGGCGGCGCAGGCACAGAGCGGCTACGTTCTCGACGCCTGGGACTCGGTGCGGATCGACGGCTGGCGCAAGAGCCTCGACGAGGTCGCCACGTTCTACTTCACTCGCCT
This sequence comes from Steroidobacteraceae bacterium, assembly GCA_036555785.1. GTDB lineage: Bacteria > Pseudomonadota > Gammaproteobacteria > Steroidobacterales > Steroidobacteraceae > Steroidobacter. The sequence goes on along the minus strand of DATBKP010000010.1, from coordinate 16,066 downwards.
CAGCGATTCCTACGCCGCGCGCACCGGCCGGCCGAACGATGTCGGCGTGATCGGCGTCGCGCTGTTTCGCGAGTATCAGCCGCCGTATCAATGCTGCGCCCGGACCTGGGAGAACCGCAGTGCGAGTCCCGCCGCTCCCGGAGCCCGCGCCCAATCGAGCGAAGACTCCGCGGAGCTGGAGCGCGATTCCGCCGCTACGGCCCAGCGGCGCGAGGAATCGAAGCTCGGCACGGGCCACGGTCATCGCGAGGACTCCCCCGCGCAGTACGTCAATTTCCAGCGCGCGTCGCCGACGCCCGATGAAACGATCGTGATCTACTACGACTCGCGCCGGAACCTGGTCGCGCAGGGCGTGCTGCCGCGCAAGGAGCGGCCGGTGCTCGCGGACCGCCGTCCGCAACCGTTCCCGAACGGCTTCGTGCCGGACCCATGAAGAAAGGCTGAAGGCTGCAGGCTCTAGGCTGTAGGTCGGAAAAGAGCTCTCTTCTCTGGCTACAGCCTACGGCCCACAGCCTACAGCCTCATTCCGGTTCCGCCGCGCCGCCCATCTTCGCCAGGTCCTGCTGATTGACCTTTTCGGTATTGAAGCGCGACAGCCGCTCGCGCATCGTCTTCAGCACCTCCGGCAGCGGCGGCGGCTCATCCTTGATCCAGCGCAGCGGGTTGACGCGCGCGACCACGAAGTTGCGCAGGTACGGACTCATCAGCCCGCGGTCCTTCAGCTTCGCGACGATCGCGCTCACCATCTCGTCCAGCTCGAACACCTGCTCCGCGTAGCGCTCGTGCACGGCGAGCGCCTTCTGCAGCGACTCCGACGAGAACTCTTCGAGCCGTCGCAGGATCGAGTGGTAGGCGCCGCCCGGGAAATTGCCCTTGCGCTCGTAGCACAGGCCGAGCGTCACCAGCGATGCTTCTTCCAGATAGAACGCGAAGTCGCTCTCCGGCCGCTTCGCGTCCTCCTCGAGCAGCCCTTTGTAGATGCGAATGACCTCGAGCGCGCGCTCGCGCAGGTTGTGCGCCTTCTCGGTATTGAGCGCGAGGATCTGCCAGGCGATCTCGCGCTTCGGCACGATCAACGCGATGATCGATTTCGCGCCGAGCCGCCGCATCGCTTCGAGGCGATGCAGCCCGTTCGGCGTCCAGAAGCCTTCGTTCGGCGCGGTGATGGCGATGATCGGGTCGAGGAACAGCCCGGTCTTGTCGATGACGCCGGACAGCTTCTTGTGATGCGCGTCGGAGAGATCGCGCTGAAACGGCGTCGGCTGGACGCGATCGATCGGCAGCGCGGCGACCAGCAACGGATTGCGGCCGAGCGGCTCGCAGTAGCTGCCGATCACCAGCCCGTCTTCGCGCTCGACGCGATCGGCCACTTCGCGCGCCTCCGGCGGCAGCTCGTCGAGCTTGCATTCCGTAGGCAGCACTCCGCGCGTGCGCGGCGCTGCTTTCTTCGGCGTGCGGCGCCGGACCGGCGCGCGCTTGCGCTTTGCAGTTGACTTGGTTTTCGACGCCACCGCTGGTCCCTCCGCCATCGTCCGATGCACTGCATTATGCCTTCCGGAACCGCCTCCGCGCGCGCCGCGTTGCATTTCTTTCAGCCAGTGACGCACAGGAGGCCCGCATGAAAAACGGCGCATTGAATTCACCCCTCAAGAATCTGCGCAAGGACCTGTACGCCGTCGCGCGTGACGCCGAGGCGCTGCTGAAAGCGACCGCCGAAGTGACCAACGATCGCGTGCAGGAAGTGCGCGAGCGCACCGAGAAAACGTTGCGCGCCGCGCTCGATCACCTGGACCAGGATCGCCTGCGCGCGCAGGTGCGCCGGGTGGCCGAGACTACCGACGATTACGTACGCGAGCGGCCATGGGCGATGATCGGCGCCGCCGCCGGGGTCGGCCTGCTGATCGGCCTGATGCTCCGGCGCGATTGATGCGACAGCCATGGAAACGCATCAGCAACACGTTGAAGGCGCCATCGCGGATCCGACGCGCTACTACGAGCGCCCGATGGACGTGGTCAACGACGGCGAGCTGGACCTGGACGAGAAGCGCCGCATCCTCGAATCGTGGAAGAAGGACGCGGAGCTGCTCTCCACGGCGCAGGACGAGAACATGACCGGCGGCGAGCGGCCGCAGTTGCAGGACGTGAGCGTCGCGTTGCGCACCCTCGAGGGCGGCAACGCCTGAGTCAGCGCTCGAGATTGAGCAGGTTCGCCGGCGAGTATTGATCGGTCAGCACGCGCGCGCGCGGATCCCAGTCCCGCTCCTGCGTGAACAACGGCAGGATCTCTGCCGCGTCGAAGCCGAACGTGTCGAACGGCTGCGCAAACTGCCTGGCCGTGGCACGCAGCTGCGCGTCGTCGGGCAACGCACCGAGCCGCGTGATGATCACCCGGTTGTCGCGCTTGAGATTGAAGAATTTGCCGAAGGCCGCCGCGTAAGTGACGGACTCGTGCTCGTACAGGCGGCTGGACGAGAACGTGTTGGCCGCGAGCACGCCCTGCGGCGTCAGCAGCGACTTCACTTCCAGGAGGAACTCCTGCGTCAGCAGGTGCTCGGGAATGTATTCGTGATCGAATGCGTCGAGCATGATCAGGTCGTAGTGCTGGCCGCTGCGCTGCGCGCGTTTGACGTAGACGCGCCCGTCGCTTTCGATGACGTGCGTCCTGTCGCTCTCGGCGAAGTCGAAATAGCGGTGCGCGACGCGCACGACCGCGGGATCGATCTCGACGACGTCGATGCGGGCATTCGGCAGGATCTGGCGTAGTGCGCGCGGCAGCGTGCCGCCGCCCAGCCCGACGATGAGCACGGATTGCGGCGCTGGATTCACGAACAGCGCGCCCAGCATCATCTGCGGGTAACGCATGACTATCTTGTCCGGATGGCGGGTGTCGATGCACGACTGGCGCCCGACGCGGCAGTTGCGCGTGAAGCACATGCAGCGCACGTCGCCGTTCTCGTAGACCAGCACCTCGCGATACAGCGAGCGCTCGGAGTGCACCAGACGTTGCTGGGCGAGGGCCGCGTGCGCGGCGCCCAGCAGGCACAGCAGCAGGGAAATCAGCAGCAGCGATCGACTCATTGCTCGTTCTCGTTGCGCGGCGCGTGCACGAACCAGGCCGCGACGCCGATCACCGTCGAAATCAGCAGCAGCCCGAGCAGGATCTGGTTCACCTCCAGCAGGAGCACCAGATAGAAAGAAGTCAGCAGCGTGCCGGCCGCGCTGCCGAATGTCGAGACGAAATACAGCTGCCCGGCATGACGCCCCGAGTTGCGGCGATCCTGGACCAGCAGCCGCACGGCGTACGGCGAGACCATCCCGGAAAAGAACGTCGGTACGAAGAACAACGTCAGCGCGCTGAGCAATGAGCCGAAGCGCGGATCGGGCACGGCCACCGACAACGCATCGAGCATCGGCTCCGCGAACAGCAGCAGCGGCACGACCGTCAGGGCCGCGATCGCCAGGATCGCACCGAGGCGACGCACGCTCGGCGCATTCATCGAGTAGCGGCCGCCGGCCAGGTAGCCGAGCGACAGCGCCAGCATGAAGACCGTGATGATTGCGCCCCACACGTAAATGCTGCTGCCGAAAGTGGGTGCGAGCAGCCGGCCGCCGAGCAGTTCCACGGCCATCACGAAGAATCCCGACCATCCCGCAATCAAGTACGCCAGCGCTGTCTGCACCCTCTGCTCCTGCATTTTGTCCGCAAAGTCGCCGCGCCGGACCCGAGGACCCCGCTGCGATGCGGCAGCTTCGCACGGAACGCTTGCGCGTTCGAATTTCGTGGTCCAGAGTAGTCGCGTGAATACCCAGGAGCTGACTGAAATACACCAGGCTCTGCTAGCCGTGCATGACACGGTCGGTACGCTCACCTTCCCGCGCTGTGATCAAGAGGACGTGCTCGAGCTGATCGATCGGGTGGAAACGGAACTCGCCGCTTCCCATCCGAACGTTCAGATCATCGACACGTTCTTGAATTCGATCGCGCGCAGTCTTCGTGCCCAGCCGGAAGCCCGCGAGGCTTGCCTGCGCATCGAAGACGTGCTGGAGCGCACTGGCCTGCCGAGCACCTGGCAAGCCGGTATCTGATCGGCGCCCGGCGCCGGTCCGATCCCCTCCGCCGCGGCCACTCGCGGGCCGCGCGTGCACGCGCACTCATAACCGCTTGCGAAAGACGTGGCTTTCGCTGCGCTTTCGATGGCGAAAAGTCGCCGAGGCGCTTTTCCCTACTTCGCCGATTCAGGCATCGCGACCTCACCGGTCGCGGCAATCAGCTCGAACGCATCCTGAACCGTGCCCCGCGCGCGCGGCGCATTGCCGTGCATCCAGATCGAGTCGACGAAGTCGCGCGACTGGCTCGCCGGCACCGCGATCGCGATCCAATGATCGTCCTGCCATAGCTTGACGCAGCCGCTCGGATCGACCGCGCCTTCGTAACAGTCGCTGCGGGTTACGCGAATAGTCACGGACTTGAGTGTGGTATCGGTCGTGCTGTTGACGATCCGACCGCGCAGCTCGAACGGCGCGCCGCCGCCCGCCAGATGCAGATTCTCCGCCGCGACCATGGTCAGCGGAATCGAGCGCGGCGCCGCCGCGGGCGATGACGGACGGCCGCGCTCCGGCGCTGCACCGGCCTGCACCGCATCCTCGCCGCGCAATCGCTGCACCACTCCCCACCCGAGCATCGTACAGAGCACGACGACGCCGACCACGCCGAGCGGCCGCAGGCGCGGATTGGTGAGCGCGATCAGAATGCAGAGGGCTGCGAGGAACCAGTACACCGCGCAAGCATAACTGACGACGCGGAACCTCACCGGAAGCGAGGCGTTTTTTCTGCACCCGGCAGCCATTTTGAGGAGTGAGACGCAATGGGCACGACCCCACGCAACGAAGGTGAAGGCAACAAGTCGGCGGACCGCAACTATCGCGAAGCGACGCAGAAGTTCGTCGAGTCCGAGCGCGGCCGCGACGAGATCGACAAGGCCGGCAAGGTGGATGCACGCGAGCAGCGCGACATCGAGCGCGCCGAAGAGGAAGCGAAGCGCCACGCGAAGGAGCACGATCCGCAAGAGACGCGGGATCCGAAGCGGCCCGGCTGACCGCCGCAGGTTGCTGCCCGCCGCCGACCTGGGTCACCATCGGCGGCGGGCCTTGCAAAAACGAACGATGAAGTGACCACGCCAGCGGCCGCCGACACCACCAGCCAACGCCTGCGCGCCGTCTTCGGCGGCTCGATCGGCAATCTGATCGAGTGGTACGACTGGTACACGTACTCCGCGTGCGCGATCTACTTCGCGCCGCTGTTCTTTCCCGATGACGACCCGACCACGCAGCTGCTCAACACCGCGGCGATCTATGCCGGCGGCTTCCTGATCCGGCCGCTCGGCGGCTGGGTGCTGGGCCGCTATGCGGATCGTCGCGGACGCAAAGCTGCGCTCACGCTGTCGGTGATGCTGATGTGTCTGGGGTCGCTGCTGATCGCGTTTGCGCCCGGCTACGCGAGCGTCGGTCTCGCCGCGCCCGTGATCCTGATGTTGGCGCGGCTGCTGCAAGGTTTCAGCGTCGGCGGCGAGTACGGCACCAGTGCCACTTACATGAGCGAAGTCACGCCTGCTCAGCAGCGCGGCTTCTACTCGGGTGTTCTATACGTGACGCTCGTGATGGGCCAGCTGTTGTCGCTGGCCGTCCTGCTCATGCTGCAATGGATTTTCCTCAGCCACGATCAACTCGAAGCGTGGGGCTGGCGCATTCCCTTCGTGATCGGCGCTGCGGCCGCGCTCGGCGGCCTGTATCTGCGCCGCAATCTGCCCGAGACGCAGACCTTCGAGCAGCTCCGCGCGAGCGGCCGTCGCTCCGGCGAAATCGGCCTGCTGCTGCAACACCCGCGCGAGGTGCTGATAGTGATCGGGCTGACCGCGGGCGGCACGCTGTACTTCTACATCTTCACGACGTACATCCAGCAGTTCCTGGCGAACACCGTGGGACTGTCGAAAGCCGACGCGACGATCGTCTCTTCCGCGTCGCTGTTCCTGTTCATGCTGATGCAGCCGCTGATGGGCGCGCTGTCGGATCGGATCGGGCGCCGGCCGATGCTGATTACCTTCGGCCTGCTCGCGCTGTTCACGACCGTTCCGCTGCTGTCGACACTCGCGCAGGCCCATAGTGCCTGGCTCGCGTTCGCGCTCGTCAGCATCGCGCTGCTGATCTCGTCGTTCTACAGCTCGATCAGCGCGGTGGTGAAGGCCGAGCTGTTCCCGGTGGAGATCCGCGCGCTCGGCGTCGGGCTCCCCTACGCCGTAGCCGTCTCGCTGTTCGGCGGCAGCGCGCCGCTGATCGGCCTGTGGTTCAAGTCGATCGGCCACGAGCCCTGGTTCTACTGGTACGTCACCGTGTGCGTGCTCGGCTCGCTGCTGGTGTACATTTTCATGCGCGAGCCGCAACGCACCTCGCGCATCTGACAGGAAACAACGTCCATGTCCCGACCCGAGTCCGCCGGCCTGTCCGCTGCGCGTCTGCAGCACATCGACCGGTTCCTGCAGCAGAAATACCTGGACACCGGCAAGCTGCCCTGCGCGCTGACGCTGGTCGAGCGCAACGGCCAGGTCGCCCATTGCAGCGCGCTCGGGCGCATGGACGTCGAGCGCAACCGGCCGCTGCAGGAAGACACGATCTTCCGCATCTATTCCATGACCAAACCGCTCACCAGCATCGCGCTGATGATGCTGGTCGAGGAAGGCCGCATCGCGCTCGACGAGCCGGTGCATCGCTACATCCCGCAGTGGCGCGACCTGGGCGTGTACGAAGGCGGCTTCGTCGGCACGTTCCGCACGCGACGCACGAGCGCGCCGATGCGCGTCATCGATCTGCTGCGGCACAGCTCCGGTCTGACGTACGGCTTCCAGCAGCGCACGAACGTCGACGCCGCGTATCGCAAGCTCGCACTCGGCGAGCTGCCCGGCGCGGTCTCGCTCGAGCGCATGATCGAAGAGCTCGCCAAAGTGCCGTTGGAATTCTCGCCGGGCACCGCGTTCAACTACTCCGTGTCGACCGACGTCGTCGGCTACCTGGTCGGCAAAGTCTCGGGCCAGCCGTTCGAGCAGTTCCTGCGCACGCGGATCATCGATCCGCTCGGCATGACCGACACGGACTTCATGGTCCCCGCTGCGAAGGCGTCGCGTCTTGCCGCGTGCTACGCAGCGACTGCCGATGGACGCATGACTTTGCAGGACGATCCGCAGACGAGCGGCTTCCTGAAAACGCCGGGCTTCGTTTCCGGCGGCGGCGGTCTCGTGTCGACGGTCGCCGACTACCTGCGGTTCTGCAGGATGCTACTCAACGGCGGCGCGCTCGATGGCGTTCGTCTGATCAGTCCGAAGACGCTGGAGCTGATGTCGATGAATCATCTGCCTGGCGGCAAGGAGCTGCCGGAGCTGTCGGTGTCGCTGTTCTCCGAAGCCACCTATGGCGGCGTCGGCTTCGGTCTCGGCTTCGCCGTTTCGCTGAGTCCGGCGCGCGCGATGATTCCCGGCTCGCCTGGCGATATCTCGTGGGGCGGACTCGCGAGCACGTATTTCTGGGTCGATCCGCGCGAGCGCCTGATCGTGATCTTCATGACGCAGCTCACGCCGTCGGCAACCTATCCGATCCGTCGCGAGCTGCGGACACTCGTGTACTCCGCCTTCACCTGATCGCGACGTTCGCCCAAAACGTTCGCCAAGAACACTTGGGCTTGAGCAAATAAACGCAAAGCCCTCACGCAGTCGCGCACGGCTGATCCTAGAATGCGCGCACGATTCATCCGGGGGCATCGCCATGTGGATTCGCAAGATCGAGCGCGACCTGCAGAAGGACGTCGACTCCCCGCTCCCCACGCAGGCGGTGTCCAACGAAGAGTTCGTGCCGCGTCCGCAGACGCCGCGCCAGAAGCAGCTCGAAGGCCTGATCCGCGAGATGGGCGAGACGCGCGCGCGCAAGCTCAACATGGACCGCCGCGCGTTCATGGCGAGCTCGATGGGCCTCGCCACCTGCTTCGCCGCCTCGAACCGCGTCTACGGCCAGGTGTTCGACGTCAGCGACGCCGAAACCTACGAGCTGGCTGCGATCGATGAGAAGTATCCGAAGAGCGAGTACTTCATCGTCGACGTGCAGGCGCACTTCACCAACGGCATCGCGCTGAACTTCCGCAACAGCGAGACCGCCCGCAACATGGGCTTCAACCTCAAGGACGACGTCGAGTCGTACAGCTTCAGGAATTTCGTCAAGGAGCTGTTCTTCGACTCCGACACCAACATGGTGGTGATCTCCGGCGTGCCGACGCGCGAGATCCAGCGCACGCCCGACGGCAAGGTGGCGGAAGGCGCGCAGCGCAATCCGCCGTTCGCGATCCTGCCGAGCTGGCTGATGGCCGAGAAGAAACGCGAGATCAACGAAATGGCCGGCTCGCAGCGCGCACTGTGCCAGGGCAACCTCGCGCCGAACCACTACTGGGACAAGGCCAGCAACAGCATCGACAAGGCGGCGCTGCTCGAGCAGATGGAGCGCGAGCTGCAGCTCTACAAGATCGATTCGTGGAAATGGTATTGCCACACCGACCCGGCGCGCACCGGCAACGGCTTTCAGCTCGATGACGACAACGCCATGTGGTTCTACGAGGAGTCGCGCAAGCGCGGCATGAAGCTGGTGAGCGTGCACAAGGGCTACTCGTACCAGTCGCGCACGCTCGGCCACCTCGCGAACCCGCAGGACGTCGAGAAGGCCGCGCTCGCCAATCCCGATTTCAACTTCGTGATCTACCACTCGGCGATCAAGCACGGCCCGAACGAGCCGAACTACCTCGACAGCAACAAGTTCGATCCGAAGACCGGCGACTTCGAGTGGCACTCGGTGCTGATGGACATCAAGAAGCGCAATCCGGGGCTGAACAACGTCTACCCGGAGGTCGGCAGCTTCTTCAACGCGCTGGTGGTGGCGGACCCGGTGCTGTGCATGCACGGCATGGGCAAGAACATCAAGCACTACGGCGCCGACCACGTCGTGTGGGGCACGGACTGCCTGTGGTGGGGCTCGCCGCAGTGGGCGATCGAAGCGTTCAAGCGCTTCGACATCTCGGACGAGTTCTGCGACAAGTTCGGCTACGCCAAGATCAGCAAGGCCGACAAGGCGAAGATCTTCGGCTTGAACGCGGCGAAGCTCTACAACATCGACGTGAAGGCGAAGCGCAACGCGCTGCCGGGCGATGGACTCGAGAACGCGAAGCTCGCGTACCTGGAAGCAGGCGGCGCGCGGCAGAACGCGGCGTACGGCTGGGTCCGCGCGAGCGACTAGAAATGGGGACATTCCCCATTTCGCGAGCGTCGATAATGGGGAATGTCCCCATTTTTCTGCTGCTGCTCGCTGTGCCGCTCGGCGCATGCGCGCAGGCCGCGCACTTCCACCATGTCCACCTCAACGCGACCGATCCCGCGAGCGCGATCGCGTTCTATACGAGCAAGTTCGAGGCGCGCAAGGAATCGTTCGCGGGGCTGGGCGATGCAGTCTGGACGGGCGACTCGTGGCTCCTGTTCACCAAAGTCGACTCGCCGCCGCCGAGCGAGCTGCTGTCCGGCATCTGGCACATCGGCTGGGGCGCGGAGGACATGCAGTCGGCCTATCAGCAACAGCTCGCGAAGGGCACGCAGTTCGCGACGCCGCTCACCGACATCAGCGACCTGGTCGGCGGCAATCGCTCGTTCTTCTACGCCTACGTCGATGGGCCGGATCACGCGCTGATCGAGCTCAACACCGCGCGGCATCACAACTTCGGCCACGTGCACCTGTTCAGCGCCGATCCGCCGGCGGCGGGCGCGTGGTATGCGAAAGAGCTCGGCTTCCGCAGCTTCCCGCAGACCGAGAAGCGCATCTACCGCAGCGTGCAGGTCGCACCGGCCGCCTTCGTCACGGCGGATCACGTCAGCATGATCATTTATCCCGTCGAGTATCGTGGCGGCCCGATCGTCTCGACCCGCGGCCGGGTCGTCGATCATCTCGGTTTCAGCGTCGACGATCTCGACGCCACGCTCGCGCGCCTGCGCAACGACGGCGTGAAAGTCACAGCGGAGCCGCGCAGCCTGGCGGACGGCCGCGTCCGGTCCGCATTCATCGAAGGTCCCGACCAGGTCGCCATCGAGCTGCTGCACGACTCGACGCCGAGACCGCCGCCGCTGACGGAGGCCAACTGACATGCAGCAGCCCGCCTGGAACTTCGAGCAGGATCCGAGCGACGAGCGCATGGACGAGACCAGCTTCAACCTGCGCGCCTACTTCGATCGCATGGCCGACGACAAGCTGCGCAGCTACTCGCGCTCGTGGAGCGACCGGCAGCTGATGGACTGGGACGGCAATTTCAAGAGCGACGGCGATCTGCTCCTGCCCTGCTCCGAGCGCGACGTCGACGTCGCCGAGTACCGCCGCGTGCTCGAGCAGTGCATCCTGTATCGCGACCGCGTACGCTCGCGGTCGTGAAACGCGATACCGACTCCAGCATCGTTTATACGACGGGCATCGGCGAGCGCTGTCGCAACTGCCAGCGACCCGTCAAGGAATGCGTCTGCAAGCGCGGCACTCCCGGCAAGACTTCCAGCGACGGCGCGGTGCGCGTCAGCCGCGAGACCCAGGGCCGCAAGGGCAAGGGCGTCACCGTCATCACCGGCCTCGGTTTGCCGCCGAATGAACTCGCAGCGCTCGCCACGGAACTCAAGAAACGCTGCGGCTCGGGCGGCTCGAGCGACAACGGTCGCATCGAGATCCAGGGCGATCACCGCGATCGGCTGGTCGAAGAGCTGACCCGCCGCGGCTGGCCCGCCAAACGTGCGGGTGGCTAGAATGACCGTTCGACCCTCACGGAGCGCCTCATGAAGATCAGTTTCGTCCTCGCCGGCCTGCTCGTCGCCGCAACCGCCGCCGCGGCGCCGGTCAAGTACACGATCGATCCGGAGCACACCTATCCGAGCTTCGAGACCGACCATTTCGGCGGGCTGTCGACGTGGCGCGGCAAGTTCAACAAGAGCTCCGGCACGATCGTGTTCGACAAGCAGGCCGGCAGCGGCACGCTCGAAGTGACCATCGACACGGCGTCGATCGACACGGGACACGACAAGCTCAACGCGCACGTCAAGTCGGGCGAGAAAGGCATGTTCGACGTCGCGAAATATCCCACCGCGACCTACACCGGCAAGCTGGCGAAGTTCGTCGACGGCGCGCCGACCGAAGTGGACGGCACGCTGACGCTGCACGGCGTGAGCAAGCCGGTGAAGCTGAAGATCGACCACTTCGGCTGCCGCCCGCATCCGATGAAGCAGGGCAAGGAGGTCTGCGGTGCAAACGCGACGGCAGACCTGAACCGCGCGGACTTCGGCATCGACTGGGGCCAGAGCTATGGCTTCAAGATGGACGTGAAGCTGGCGATCCAGGTCGAGGCGCTGACCGACTGATCACGAGCCGCAGACCGACGTCGAGCGCGTCGAGACTCCGCAAGTGCCCGTGACGTTCCTGCCACGCGCCGCTGGCCAGGTCACGGGAGACTGCGGCGACGACGCGGTCGACGACGTCGGCCGGCATGCGCGCGAACCCGGATGTCGCTGCGCGCGCGTCGGCGTCGAGCACGCGCTCCGGATGAGCCCAGAACGAACCGAGCATCCAGTCAGGCGTGTCGCGCGGGATTGCTAGCGTTTCGATCTGCACGTCACCCCCGAGCCATTCAGCCAGCTGCTGCGGCGGCGGGAAGATGCGGAAGTCCAGCGCGGCCACCTCCGGCAGGTAATCGGCCATGAGCCACATCGTCGCGCTGACCGTCGCGTCATAGGTCAGGATCACGACGACTTCGCGCGCCACGCGCCGCAACTCGCGCACTCCTCGCTCGCGTTGCTCGTCCCAGTGGTGGACGCTGAGCAAGGCCATCGCAGCGTCCACCGAGCGATCACGAAGCGGCAGGTTGTCGGCGGATGCGCGGATTGCCGGCGCGAGATGACTCGGGCGTTGCGCGGCCATCACGTCGCTCGGCTCGATCGCAATCACGTGCCGATCTGCGGGCTCGTAGGCGCCCGCACCGGCGCCGACGTTGGCGACCGTGCGGGCATCGGCCAGCGCTGCATGGATTCGCGCGCGAAACCGCGGATCTTCGCGCCGGGTCTGGGAATAGCCGTGTCCAATCGTGTCGTAGCGCGCCATGACCGCCCTACTTCCCTGCTCCGTCTGCGGGCGAGGCATCCGCTGCGGCGGGCACCGCACCCTGCGCGGCGCGCTCGCCGAGTACCGAGCAGCCGAGCGCCGCGAGCACGAAGACGAAGCCGACCCACGGCATGAAGCGCGGCTCGAGCACCGTCCAGGCGCTCGCGCCGATCGTGGCGCCGATCGAGCCGCCGAGATACGTCATGGAGGAGTTCATCGCGATGGTCGCTGCCGCCAGCAGCGGCGCGACCGCAACCAGCCGCGTCTGCTGCACGGCCGGGAAGCCGGCGCTGCCGAGGCTGTAGACGAACTGCGCGACGTAGATCGTCGCAGTCCAGCTGGCGGCGAGCGGCCAGATCAACAGCATGATGGCCGAGCTGCCGTTGCACTTGTACGCGACGTTGGTCGCGCCGAAGCGGCGGATCAGACGCACGCTCAGCACGTTGCCGAGCAGACCGCCGATTCCCGAGATGAACAGCAGCGCTGCAAGCGCCGGTCCGGTGATCCCCTGCACTGCCTTCACGATCGGCGCGATGTAGCTCAGCATGACGTTGCCGCCGACGTTGGTGAGCGCGGTCGCGGCGGTCAGCCAGCGCAATGCGGGTGAACGCAACACCTCGAACCAGCGATGCCAGTTGAGCGGCGGCACGTGGACGTTCGCCGGCACGGACCGCCACACGAGCAGCGCGACGATCGCGCTGGCGACGCCGATGAAGGCGAACGACGCACGCCAATCGGCAAGCGACGCGATCAGCACCGACAGCGGATTGCCGAGCACCGAGCCGACCGCCCACCCGATCATCAGTTTCGCGAGCGTCGGCCCGCGCTCGCTCTCGGGCACGAGCATGCTGACGGTCGCGGCGACCTGCGGCGTGTAGACCGCAGAGGTGACCGCGGCGAGCACACGCGCGAACATGAGTTGCTGATAGTCGTGACTGAGCGCTGCCAGCACGTTGGCCAGCGCGCAGATCGCCATCGACCCGGTCAGCAGCACGCGCCGATCGATGCGCGAGCCGAGCGTCGCCAACGTCGGCGCGCAGATCGCAGCGGAGATGCCGAACGCAGCGATCAGCAATCCCGCGCGCTCGATCGGAATCGCGAGCGAAGCAGAGATGTCGTTCAGCAGCCCGCCGACGCTCAGGAAACTGGTAGCGACGAAGAAATTGCCGGCGATGAGGACGATCAAGCGGCGCAGAGGCATGCCGCATTCTGCACCAACCGCCAACCGCTAACCGCTTCCCGCCGGCGCGTAAATCAACCGCCACCCATCATTGCCGCACAGCTGCGCAAGCCGCTCGGTGAGCTCACGCGTCGGCTTGACCGACCACTCCTCCGAAAGCACGAGCTCTGCTCGCGCTGCAGAACTGTGATAGCGGACCGCGACTGCACAGCGGCCACCGCGGAATGGCTGCAGCGTCTGCTGCAGCGACTTGATGAAGTTGCGATCGGCCTTCTCCGGCCAGCGCAAGACGAGCCTGCGCGCGTACTGCTCGCGCGCATGATCGATGTCGAACACGCGCTTGGCCGTGAGCCGCCAGCCTTCGATGTATTCGTCGAAACGCAGCGAGCCTTCGACGACGAGGATCGCGCTCTTCGCGATCAGCGTGCGGTACTGCTGCCAGACATCCTCGAACATCGACGCCTCGATGCGCCCGCTGCGATCGTCCATCGTGAAGATCACGCGGCCGCCGCGCTTGCCGAGATCGAACACCATGCCCGCGACCGTGGCGGGCTTGCCGCGAAACTGCTGGAAACCCTCGTTGGCGCTCGGCGGCGGCCGGTCGCCGGTGATGTCGGCGATGCGTCCGCTGATGATCGGCCGCACCTCGTGCTCGAATTCCTCGAACGGATGCCCGGTGAGATAGAGCCCGAGCGTGTCGCGCTCGCCGTCGAGACGCACGCGCCGGCTCCAGTCCGGCAGCACTTCGTTGCTGAGCGTGACTGCCGCGCCGGCGCCGCCGCCCTCATCCATCAGCCCGAACATGTCGTCCTGGCCGACGACGCGCGCGCGGATCGTCTGGTCCGCCAGCTGCATCGCCGACGGCAGCGCGTGCATCAGCGTTGCGCGGTTGGCGCCGATCAGGTCGAGCGCGCCCGAGCGGATGAGCGCCTCCAGGACGCGGCGATTCATGCGGTTCTGATCGCTGCGCCGGCACAGATCCGCCAGGTCGCGGAACGCGCCTTTCGCCTGGCGCGCCTCGACCAGCATCTCGACGACCGACTGCCCCACGCCTTTGATCGCACCGAGCCCGTAGCGGATGCCGCGCTCGCCGCTGACCGTGAACATGTAGTGCGAGCTGTTGACGTCGGGCGGCTCCACGTCGAGCTGCATGCGTCGCGCCTCGTCTATCAGCGTCACCACCTTGTCGGTCTTGTCCATGTCGGACGACAGCACGGCCGACATGAAAGCCGCGGGATAGTGCGCTTTGAGCCACGCAGTCTGGTACGAGAGCAGCGCGTACGCGGCGGAGTGCGACTTGTTGAAGCCGTAACCCGCGAACTTCTCCATCAGGTCGAAAATGTGCTCGGCCGTGCGCTGCTGCACGCCGCGCGCAGTCGCGCCGTCGACGAAGATCGAGCGCTGCTTCGCCATCGCCTCCGGGTTCTTCTTGCCCATCGCCCGGCGCAGCAGGTCGGCGCCGCCGAGCGTGTAGCCGGCCAGCACCTGCGCGATCTGCATCACCTGCTCCTGGTATAGGATCACGCCATAGGTCGGCGCGAGCACCGCCTTCAGGTCGGGATGCAGGTAGTCGATCGGCGCGGTGGTCTTGCCGTGCTTGCGCGCGATGAAGTCGTCGACCATGCCCGACTGCAGCGGACCTGGACGGAACAGCGCCACGAGCGCGACGATGTCCTCGAAGCAGTCCGGCTGCAGGCGGCGGATCAGGTCCTTCATGCCGCGCGATTCCAGCTGGAACACCGCGGTGGTCTCGCAGCGCTTGAGCAGCTCGTAGGTCCTCGCGTCGTCCATCGGCAGCGCGTTGACGTCGAGCGGCGGCTCGCCGTTGCGCTCGCGCTGCGCGTTGATGATCTTCACGGCCCAGTCGATGATCGTCAGCGTGCGCAGGCCGAGGAAGTCGAACTTCACCAGGCCCGCCGCTTCCACGTCATCCTTGTCGAACTGCGTGACGACGTTGTGGCCGGTGTCGTCGCAGAACAGCGGCGCGAAGTCAGTGAGCACGGAGGGTGCAATGACCACGCCGCCCGCGTGCATGCCGGCATTGCGCACCAGACCTTCCAGCGACATCGCCATGTCGAGGATGGTGCGCGTCTCTTCCTCGGTCCGGTACCGCCGCTGCAGCTCCGGCTCCTTCTCCATCGCGTCCTTGAGCGTGATGCCGAGCTCGAACGGAATCAGCTTGGCGATCGAGTCCGCGAATCCGTAGCTCTGGCCGAAGACGCGCGCGACGTCGCGCACCACCGCTTTCGCCGCCATCGTGCCGTACGTGATGATCTGCGAGACGCGCTCACGGCCGTACTTCTCGGCCACGTATTGAATGACGCGGTCGCGGCCTTCCATGCAGAAGTCGACGTCGAAGTCTGGCATCGACACGCGTTCGGGATTCAGGAAGCGCTCGAACAGCAGGTCGTAGCGCAGCGGATCGAGATCGGTGATGCCGATGGCGTAAGCCACCAGCGAGCCCGCGCCGGAGCCGCGTCCCGGGCCCACCGGCACGTCGTTCGCGCGCGCCCAGCGGATGAAGTCCGCGACGATGAGGAAGTAGCCCGCGAAGCCCATCTTGCTGATGACCGCGAGCTCGGTGTCGAGCCGGCGGCGATACTCGTCGATGCGCGCGAGCTGCGTCGCATCGAAGGTCTGCTCGCGCGCGGCGAATCCTTTCAGCGACTCTTCGCGGATGTGCGC
>DATBKP010000009.1:0-46177 GCA_036555785.1 Steroidobacteraceae bacterium | reverse complement strand
CGCGCTCCAGCGCGGGACTCGCCAGATGCTGCAGGAGGCGCTCGCCGCAGCCGCGGCCGCGGAATTTCTGCCGCACGTACAGATCCTCGAGATAGATGCCGGGCTTCGCGAGGAATGTCGAGAAGTTGTGGAAGTACAGCGCGAAGCCGGCCACCT
Source organism: Steroidobacteraceae bacterium (assembly GCA_036555785.1). Classification (GTDB taxonomy): domain Bacteria; phylum Pseudomonadota; class Gammaproteobacteria; order Steroidobacterales; family Steroidobacteraceae; genus Steroidobacter. The sequence goes on along the minus strand of DATBKP010000009.1, from coordinate 46,021 downwards.
CGCCGTCGATGCGCGCCATGGCGACTTCGGCCTTCGGATGGGGCCCGAACAGGTGCTCGTGGAGCTGGGCCTCGGTCGCGGTGACCTCGTTGAGCAGACGCTCGAACTCGGCGAGCTCGCGGATCAGCTCGAGAATGACGGGGACGTCGGCCGGCGTGGCCGCATCGATCCGAATGCTCATGGGACGGGTCCCCTTCGATGGGAGCTGGGCGCGGGCACACTCGGGCGGGAGGGCCGCGCCCGGGGGCGGGATCATAGCTTGCATCGTTAACCGAAATCGATATATGTTTCGGCCGCTTTCAAGCGTTCGTGCTCGCGGAATCAATTTATTGTGAACGATGAGTGAAGCACCGAAACTGCCTCTGAACGCCCTGCGCGCTTTCGAAGCCGTCGCCGCTCATCTGAGCTTCACCGGCGCCGCGCAGTCCCTCAACGTCACGACAGCGGCCGTCAGCTCCCATATCAAGTCGCTCGAGGAATTCCTGGAAACGCCGCTGTTCGTGCGGCACAGCCGCTCGGTGCGTCTCACTCCGCAGGGCGCCCGGCTCCTCCCCGGCATCCAGCGTGGCATGGGCGAGCTCACTCGCGCGGTCGAGCAACTCAGGCACGATCGCAGCAGCGGCCTGCTCAACATCAGCCTGCTCGGCTCGTTCCTGCAGAAGTGGCTGCTGCCGCGGCTCGGCGATTTCTACCAGAAGCATCCCGAGGTCGACCTGCGCTTCAACGCCAGCCGCGAGCTGGTCGACTTCATGCAGACCGACTTCCACGCGGCCGTGCGCTACGGCAACGGCGACTGGCCGCAGCTGCACGCGGAGAAGATGCTCGACGACTGGGTGTTTCCGGTCGCGAGCCCGGCGCTGTTCGCCAGGGTCGGCGGGATCGAGACGCTCGCCGATCTGAACAAGTACAAGCGACTGCACAGCGCCAGCGAGCCGTGGGCGGACTGGCTGCGACGAGTCGGCGGCGACACGACCCGCGTCGAGCGCGGGCCGGTGATGGACGATTCCGTTTCCGTGCTGGCCTCCGCCGAGCAGGGCCACGGCCTGGCGCTCGCGCGCTGGTCGCTGGTTGCTGGCGATCTCGCCGCCGGCCGCCTGGTGCGGCCGTCGGGGCAGAGCGTGCGCCAGCAGAACTCCTACTATTTCGTGGCGCCGCCCCACCACTTCGAGCTGCCGAAGGTCATCCGTTTCCGCGACTGGCTGCGCGAAGTGTGCAGTCAGTTCCCGCCGCCCGAAGGCGAGCGGCTGGAACCGTAGGCCTGGGCTGCGACCACCAGGCTGATCACGATCAGGAACACCGGATATTCCCAGCCGCCGTTCGGCGCGTTGAACACCCAGCCGTTGCCGACGTGCACCCAGGTCGCGCCGAGCAGCACCGGAACCAGCCCGAGCGCCACCCAGCGCGTGCGGACGCCAAGCACCAGCAGCACGCCGCCGACCGCTTCGGCCGCGAAGACTACATAGGCGAGCCCAGCGGGCAGTCCGATCGACGCGAAATACTGGGCCGTGCCCGCGAGCGTGAACGTGAAGTACTTCAGCACGACGCTGTGCGCGATGAACATGATGCCGAGCGCGACGCGCAACAGCGTCGCACCCGCGCGGGACAGATCAGCCTGCGCGAAATCGCCGGCGGAAACAGTGGACGTTTTCATGATCGTGCTCCTTACTTCTCGATCGCCAGACCGCTCTTTTCCCAGGCCTCGAAGCCGCCTTCCATCTCCACGACCGCGATGCCGGCCGAGGCGAATTCGACAGCCGCTGCCGCGGCGAGCTTGCACGTCTGGCTGTAGCAGTAGATGACCGCGGTGCGGTCCTTCGACAGGCCGGCGAGCGTGTGCCACTTGCCCTGCGGCAGGTTGATCGCACCCGGGATGTGGCCGGCGCGGTAGTCGCTCGGCAGGCGCACGTCGACTATGGTGATCGCCTCGCGGCGCTTGATCTGGCCGTCCAGCTCGAACGGCCCGGTGACGAAAGCCAGCTTCTGCGCGAAGTAATCGCGCGCCTGGCGGGTATCCTGAGTCAGCATGGTGTAGCACCTCTCGAGTGAATGAGTTCCTGGGGTGCTACGGTAGGCACGGGCGCCGCGCCGATCATCGGGGTGCGCGGCATGAGATTTATTCCGATGCAGAACCTCACCGACATCGCGATCTTCGTCAAAGTCGTGGAGCTGGCGAGCTTTACCGCGGCCGCCGAAGCGCTCGACATGTCTCAGCCGGTGGTCAGCAAGGCCGTGACCCGGCTCGAAGAGAAGCTCGGCGCGCGCTTGCTCAACCGCACGACGCGTCGCCTCAGCCTGACCGAGGCCGGTTCGGAGCTGTACGGCCGCAGCGTGCGCGCGCTCGCGGAGATCGAGAACGCAGAGCTGGAAGTCGCGCGGTTCCAGACCGAGCCGCGCGGCCTGCTGCGCGTGTCCGCGCCGATGAGCTTCAGCATCCTGCATCTCGGCGCGGCGCTGCAGCCGTTCCTGGCGCGCTTTCCGGGCGTGACGCTGGAGCTGAGCCTCGACGACCGCCAGGTCGATCTCGTCGAGGAAGGCTTCGACGTCGCCGTGCGCATCGGCCGCCTGCAGGATTCGAACCTGATCGCGCGCAAGCTCGCACCGTGCCGGCAGGTGCTGTGCGCCTCGCCCGACTACCTCGCGCGACGCGGCGAGCCGGAGCGGCCCGAGGATCTGCTCGAGCACAGCTGCATTTTGTATTCCTTGCTCAGTGCGCCGCGCGAGTGGCGGCTGGTCGGGCCGGACGGCGAACAGCACACGGTGCCGATCAACGGCGCGATCCAATCGAACAACGGCCTGGTGAATCGGGCGGCCGCGCTGGCCGGCGGCGGCATCGTGCTGCTGCCGACGTTCTATCTGGGTGAGCAGCTGCGCAGCGGCGCGCTCAAGCCGGTGCTGTGCAAATTCAAGCCGCAGGAGCTGGCGGTGTACGCGGTCTACCCGGAGCGCCGCAACCTGATGCCGAAAGTGCGCGCCTTCGTCGACTTCCTGGCAACGATCTTCGGACCCGAACCGCCGTGGGAGCAGGGCTGGACCCTGCCGGAGTGATTTTCCGGGGCGCCCAATAAAATTGGGGCGGCTCGAAAGCCGCCCCAGAACGGTCAACATCCCCCTGACGCTTACCTTTTAATCGGCTCCGAAGCGTTTGGTCAATCCCAACTTGAAAATGCGCCCGATCGCGCTCGCCGTGAGCGGGTCGTAGGCCAGCTCCAGGCGCACGAACGGCGGATCCTCGTCGGTCAGATTTTCAACCGAGGCGATCAGCCGCATCTGCCACGGCAGCTCCACGCGATAGTTCAAGTCGTAGGTGACGAACCGGTCGATGTTCTTGCCGAGCGTCGGATTCAGCGCCAGCGTGCGCTGATCCGTGTAGCCATCGATGTAGTTCGTCGTGAACCGCAGGTTGTGCGCGCCGATGGTGTACTCGACGAACGCATTCCCCTTCCATTCCGGCAGCGGCACGGCCGTGGTCTGGTAGTTGAGCAGGCCGACTCCGTCGAACGCCGGCGCGACCGTAATCCCTTCCACGACGGTCGGGTCGATGTCGTAGTTGAGGATGTAGGTGGCCGTGATGCCGAAGCCGAGCGAGCCGCCCAGCACGCCGTCGAGGTCGTAGTTGAGGATGGCGTCGATGCCGTCCGTCTGCACCGGAGCGCCGTTGACCACGCCGACACGCAGACGCGAGATGTTCGCCGGCGAGCAGTCGCCGTTGAACGTGAACCGCGCCTCGAGCCCCTGATATGCGGCCAAGCCGCAGTTGTTCGGGGCCGTCGGACTGGCGCCGCCCGGGAACATCGCGCTAACCATGCCGCCGACCGGCTCGATCACGATCGGGTTGTCGAAGTCGAAGTTCCAGTAGTCCAGCGACCCGCTGAAGCCGCCGGCCCGCACGATCATGCCGACGTTGAAGGTCGTGGCGCTCTCCGGCTCGAGGTCGGGATTGCCGAACGTGTCCACCGCGCGGAAGGTGCCGGCGATGTTCTGCAGCGAAGTGACGCTGCCCGACGCCAGCTGATTCTCCGGCGGACCGCGGAACGTCGTGCCCACCGAGCCGCGCAACGCCAGCGCATCGAACACCTGCCAGCGCAGCGACAGCTTCGGATCGAAGGTATCGCCGACGCGGCCGCCGTAGTCCTCGTAACGCGCCGCGATCTGCGCCTCGAAGTTGTCGAGCAGCGGCAGGTGCAGCTCGCCGAACACCGCGTACACGTCCTGCTTGAGGTTCTGCTCGAACGCGCCGCCGAGGAACACGAACGGTCCGGTGTGCGCCTGACCCGCCGCGCAGCCCGGGCCGCCGTCCACCGAATTCGGACACGGCGTGATCGCCAGGTTCGTGAAGTCGTCGACCTGCGTCTCGCGCTTGTTCTCGCGGTACTGCGCGCCGAGCGCCCAGCCGACGTTGCCGCCGCCCAGCTGCCAGCCCGTGCGGCCGTTGAAGACTGCATCGAGGACGGTCGTTTTCGTCGTCGTCTCGGTGAAACCCTCGGGGAACAGCCAGTCGATGAAATCCGGGTTACGGTTGTCGCCCGCATCCGCGAACTCGGGATTGGCGGCGCCGGTGGTGCCGCTACCCTCGATGCCGTTGCCGAACGGGTTGTACCAGAGGCAGCCGGCCTGTCCCGGCGTCGCACCCGCCGGGCAATCCGGTCCGCCCAGGCCGTTCAACGCGCGCTGCAGACGCGAGACCAGCGTGTCGCGACCGGTGCGACGTGCCTTTTCCTCCATGTAGGTCGCGGCCACGTCCCAGCCGAGCGAATCGCTGATGTCGCCGGAGAAGCCCGCCGAAACGCGCGAGCCCTTGTAGTTGCGCTCGCCTTCGGAGGGACCGTTGTCGAACAGCGGATTGCCGCCCAGCGCGTACGGACGGAACGTCGAGCCCGGCAGGAACACGCCGCTGCCCATCAGTGCCGCTGACGGCGCCGTGAGGCCTTGCACGGTCGTGATGGTCGGATGCGCTGCGATGAACGCCTGCACGCCAGGGTTCTGCGCCGAAACGGTATAGCCGCTGAACAGCGGCGCGCCGCCAGCCGGATTCGGAATCACGATCGCAGGCTGCAGCACCGCGTAAGAAGGCGACGTCTGCCAGTGCGGCACGTCGGTCTCGGCGTACAGGCCCTCGACGTGGAATTCAGTGGACTCGCCGATGTCCTGCTTCAACTGCGCGAACACCTGCCAGCGGTTTTCCTCTTCCGTCAGGTTGTCGAACTTCGTGTACTGCCAGTTGCACAGCGGGAACGAGAACACGGCCGGTGGACCCGCGGAGGTCTGCACACCGCCAGTGGGCACGCCGCCGAGCCCGGCGCAAGCCGGGTCACGCAGCGTTCCGGTGGTGATCGTCGCTCCGCCCGGACCCAACGGACCGCGCAGCACGTAGCCACTCGGATTGCCCGCGCCCGACCAGCCGCCTTCCGGACTGCGAGTGAAAGCGGGGAAGGCCCAGTCGCGCTCCAGCACCGGCAGCTCCGAGCGGTGCTGATAGCCGCCGGCGACCAGCACGCTGGTCGTGTCGCCTTTCCAGCCCCACGCAGCGCTCGCGGTGTAGTCGCCATCCGACCCCTGGATGTCCTTGTAGTCGCCGCCGATCTCCAGGCCGTTGAGATTCTCGCGCGTGATGATGTTGATCACGCCCGCGATGGCGTCGGAACCGTAGGTCGCTGCCGCGCCATCTTTCAGGATCTCGATGCGGCCGATCGCCGCCGAGGGCAGCAGATTCGTATCGACGGCGCCGGTGAAGCCGTTGTTGACGAGCCGCCGGCCGTTCAACAGCACCAGCGTGCGTTCGCGGCCGAGACCGCGCAGGTTGACGGAGCCGGAGCCCTCGTTGCCCTGCGCTCGCGAGTCGAACTGGTTGGTGTCGCCGAGCACGCCGTTGCTGACGCTCAGCCCCTTGATCAACTCGAGCGTGGTCGGCGAGCCGGCCTTCTCCAATTCGTCCTGCGAGATGACGTCGACCGGCAGCGCTGCATCCTCGGCCGTGCCGCGGATGTAGGAACCGGTGACGATGACGACTTCGGCAACCTCGCTGGTCTCCTGCGCCAGCGCGGTACTGACCGCGGTGGCGAGAATTCCGCAAGCGCCGGACATGAGCAATGCGCGCTTGATGTTCACTGTGACCCCCTAGGCCGGCGGAATGCGGGCCTGTAAACCGTCAGTTCTGTTTTGCAACGACGACCCGGCACTGCTCGCGCTCGCGCGCGTCTCGTACCGAAACTTTGAGTACGGCGAAAATCCGCTGACGTTCTCAGCGGCGTCTGGTTATTGGCGCCGGCAGTGCAACTCATGCACCGCGGCAGAGCAATGAGAGAGAACAGCGCCGGCGCCATGTTGTTATTTACGTGGCGCACGGCAACCGGATGCGTTGTCGTCACAACCGCGGCAGCGTGCTCGACACGCTTCACGTCCGACCCCCTCTCATCACTCCATCGATCTGTTTTTTCCGCACGACAATCCGTCGCACGGAAGGGCCTTTTTGTAGGCCGGCGTCTGCATTTCCGCCACGCAGGCAAAGCGCGTTGGACAGGAGTGCGCTCTGCAAAACTAGGCAAAAACACGCGCTGTATACTTCGCGAAGTGTTTTACGTGAACACCTCCGCGGCGGTCAAGAGGTGCGCGTAGCACCCAACCAACACTCGTCGCTCAACGCTCTGCATCGCGAGCGGCGAACGCTGCTTCGAGCGCGCTCGTCAGCGGCTTCATGAAGAACGAATCGGCGGGCATCGACGCAACGTGCACTGCGCGTTGCGCGAGCGCATCGGCGACGACCGGCCCGACCGCAGCCACGCGCGTGCGCGCCAGCGCCGCCTGCACTTGCGTTGCGGGAGCAACAGCGAACAATCGTTCGACCTGCGATGCGCTCGTGAACGCAATCGCATCGACTTCACCGCGCGTCATGCGATCGAGCAACGCGCTCACCGCAGCCTCGTCGGACTTGGTCGCATAGATGTAGGGCGCGACTGTGCGCACGCGCGCGCCGGCCGTTTGCAGAAAATCGATCAACGGTTGATTCGGCTCGGTGCCGTAGAGCTGGACGCCGACGCTGCGACCGGTGAGCTGCTGCGCACTGAGCGCTGCGATGACGCCGGCCGTCGTCGGAATGTCGGCGGCGATGTCCGGCTTGAGACCGAGCTCGCGCAACGCGCGCGCAGGTTTCGGCCCGCGCGTGATCTTGCGCACGCGCGCGAGCTGCGCGATGAACGCGTCGCGCAGAGTCGCTTCGTTCTTCTCGATGCACGCGAGCAGACGACGCAGTCCTTCGCCCGTCAGCAGGATCAGGTCATCGCACGCGCCGTCCGCGAACCAGCGCAGCCAATCGAGCACCGGCGCCGGATCCGGCGCGTCGAGTATCGCGACCAGCGGACAGCGCAGCACGGTTGCGCCGCGCCGTTCGAGCATTGCGGCGAACACGTCCAGCTCGCGCGTCTCCGGGACGGCGATGGTGCGGCCTGCGAGAGTCTGCTCTTGCATGAAAGAAGTTGGCGCGCCCGGCCAGATTCGAACTGGCGACCTTCGGCTTCGGAGGCCGACACTCTATCCAGCTGAGCTACGGGCGCTTACCTGCGGGGGGCGGTAATTTAGCAGCTTTGCCCCTATACTTGCGCGCCTCGTTTTCGCCCTCGAGACCCCGCGGAGCCGCTGTGACCGTCGCACACGATAAGAAGTTTTTCGACACCTTTCTGCTGGTCCTCGGCATCCTGGTCGGCATCGCGATCATCCTGTACGTCCTCGCGCGCGTGGTCGCTTCCGATACCCAGGTGGCGGAGGTGCAGGCGAGCCCCGAGATGAAGCGAGCGATCAACGATCGCATCAAGCCTTATGCGAAGGTCGCGGTCTCAGGCCAGGACAACTCCGCGCTGGAGCCGCCGAAACCGGCTGCCGCCGCGACCGCGGACCTGGCCGGCGAAGAGGTGTTCAAGCAGACCTGTACGGCGTGCCATGGTGCCGGCGTCGCCGGCGCGCCGAAGTACGGCGACGCGGCTGCGTGGGCGCCGCGGGTCGCGAAAGGCATCGATACGCTGCACAAGCACGCGCTCGAAGGCTTCCAGGGCCAGGCCGGCTTCATGCCCCCGAAGGGCGGCGCCACCACGCTCTCCGACAAGTCGATCACGAACGCCGTCGACTACATGGTCAGCGCCGTCAAGAAGTAATCCTTCGATCGAGCACCCGCAGCGCCAGCGCTTCGCCCACGTGCCGGGCCTCGATCGGCTCGGCGTGCGCCAGATCCGCGATCGTTCGCGCAACCTTCAACACACGGTGATACGCGCGCGCCGATAGTCCGAGCGTCGTCGCCGCACGGTTCAACAGCACATCCGCCTCGCGAGTGGTCGCACAAAAGCGCTCGACGGCCTGGTTGTTGAGCCGCGCGTTCAGCGTGCCCTGACGCGCAATCTGCTGCTCGCGCGCGCGAGCCACTCGCGCCGCCACCATCGCGCTCGATTCCGCCAGCGTCTTCGCCGACAACAACTGCGTCGGCACGCGCGGCACCTCCACGTGCAGATCGAGCCGGTCGAGCAGCGGACCCGACAGTCGATTGTGATAGCGCTGTACTTGCTCGGCGGTGCAACGACATCGACCCTGCGTATCGCCGAGATAACCGCATGGGCACGGGTTCATCGCCGCCACCAGCTGAAACGCTGCGGGAAATTCCGCCTGCCGCGCGGCGCGCGAGATCGTGACGCAGCCGTTCTCGAGCGGCTCGCGCAGCACTTCGAGCACGCTGCGATCGAACTCCGGCAGCTCGTCGAGAAACAGCACGCCGTGATGCGCGAGCGACACCTCGCCGGGACGCGGCCCCGGGCCGCCGCCGACCAGCGCCACCGCGGATGACGTGTGATGCGGACTGCGAAACGGCCGCACGCGCCAGAGAGCCGGCTTGAGCGCCAGCGCCGCGATGTTGCGCAGCGCCGCGACTTCGAGCGCTTCGCCTTCGTTCATCGGCGGCAACAGTCCCGGCAGCCGCTGCGCGAGCATGCTCTTGCCGGTGCCCGGCGGTCCGATCATCACCAGGCTGTGCTCGCCGGCCGCAGCGATCTCCAGCGCGCGCTTGGCTTGCACCTGGCCATGCACCTCGCACAGGTCCGGATGTTGAGCCGCGACGAGGGCGGGGGCCGCGCCATTCGCGAAGCACAACGGCGTCGAACCCGCCGCATGCGCGACGATCTCGAGCAGATGCTTCGCGACGGCGACGCGGCAACCCGATACCAGCAACGTCTCCGCGACATTGCTCGGTGGCACGATCATGCAATGACCGGCGCGTCCGGCCGCGATCGCAGCGAGCAACGCGCCGCGCACGGGCCGGATCTCGCCGCCGAGCGACAGCTCGCCGTAAAGCTCGCAGCTCTCGAACGGCAGCTGCGCGACCTGCTCGGACGCGACCAAGATGCCGAGCGCGATCGGCAGGTCGAAGCGCACGCCTTCCTTCGGCAGATCCGCCGGCGACAGATTCACCGTGATGCGCCCGTCGGGCATGCGCAGGTTGCAGTTGTGGATCGCGGCGTGCACGCGATCCTTGCTCTCCTTCACGACCGCTGCGGGCAAGCCGACGATGGCGAAGCGCGGCAGGCCGCTGCCGAGATGGACTTCGACGCGCACGAGCGGCGCGTCCATGCCGTGCTGCGCACGGCTCAAGACCGTAGAGACCATCCCTGGCTCCGGACGATGTCAGGCGCACTCCTCAGGCGGAGTGTCGCACCGGGCTACGGCTTCGCGGCGGGCGGTTTCTCGCCGTTCTCCAGCGTTGCGAGACGAGCCTCGAGCGCTTCGAGCTTCTCGCGCGTGCGGCGCAGGACCGCGGCCTGAACGTCGAATTCCTGGCGCGAGACCAGGTCGAGGCGCGCCAACCCCGACTGCAGCACCGCTTTGAAGTTGTCCTCGAGGTCGCGGCGCAGCGCGTTGAGGCCGGGAGGCACGGCAGCTGCCAGCCGCCGCGCCAGATCGTCGATAGAACGTGCGTCCATGGCAGCCAATTTAGAGAGATGCCCCTCCTTGAAGCAAGCGCGCCGCGCGCCCGCACCATCGCAGTGCGCGGCGCGCCGGCACGGCGCGAGCCCGCCACCGTTTCGGTCGCGCGAGTTCGTGGCATAGAAGATGCATTTCCGAGCCGCAGCGAACCGTCATGCCATGAAGCTCATCACCGCGATCATCAAGCCGTTCAAGCTCGATGACGTCCGCCAGGCCGTAGCGGACATCGGCGTGCAGGGCATCACGGTGACCGAAGTGCAGGGCTTCGGCCGGCAGCGCGGCCACACCGAGCTGTATCGCGGCGCGGAGTACCGCGTCGATTTTCTGCCGAAGACCAAGATCGAGCTCGCCGTCGACGACTCGATCGTCGAGCAGGTCATCGAGGCGCTCAGCAACGTGGCGCGCACCGGCAAAGTCGGCGACGGCAAGGTTTTCGTGATCGGACTCGAGCAGACGGTGCGCATCCGCACTGGCGAGATGGGCGTCGAGGCGGTTTGAGGCGGGCTGTGAGCACACGGGGAGAAACGACAGTGAGAAAAATCTTGGCGACGAGCCGCTCGATCATGCAGCTGCACAGCACGAGACTCGCGCTCGCGCTGCTGGGGCTCGCGGCGCTGATCCTGATGATCGGCATGCAGAGCGCTGCGGCACAGGAAGCAGTCGAGGCCGCAGCGTCTGCAGCGCCGGCCGCGCCGGCCTACGACAAAGGCGACATCTCCTGGATGCTGGTCAGCACGCTGCTGGTGCTGATGATGGCCGTGCCGGGACTCGCACTGTTCTACGGCGGCATGGTGCGAGCGAAGAACGTGTTGTCGGTGTCGATGCAGGTGTTCGTCACGTTCAGCGTGTTGTCGGTGCTGTGGGCGATCTACGGCTACAGCATCGCATTCACCGGCGGCAACGAGTTCTTCGGCGGTTTCAGCCGCACGTTCCTCGCGGGCATGCTCGACGCCGCCGGCAATCTCAAGCCCGCGGCGACCTTCAGCAAAGGTGTGTACATCCCCGAGTACCTGTACGCGGCATTCCAGATGACGTTCGCCGGGATCACCGCGTGCCTGATCGTCGGCGCGTTCGCCGAGCGCATGAAATTCTCCGCGGTGCTGCTGTTCATGGTGTTGTGGTTCACCTTCTCGTATCTGCCGATCGCGCACATGGTGTGGTTCTGGGCGGGTCCGGACGCTTACACGGACGCGACGGCGGCCGAAGCTGCGGGCAAGAGCGCAGGGTTCCTGTTCCAGAAAGGCGCTCTCGATTTCGCCGGCGGCACGGTCGTGCACATCAACGCCGGCATCGCCGGACTCGTCGGCTGTCTGCTGGTCGGCAAGCGCAAGGGCTACGGCACCATGGCGATGGCGCCGCACAACGTGCCGTTCATCATGATCGGCGCCGCGTTGCTGTGGGTCGGCTGGTTCGGCTTCAACGCCGGCTCGAACCTCGAGGCGAACGCGTTCGCGGCGCAGGTGTTCATCAACACGTTCCTCGCAACCGCCGCAGCGGTCTGCGGCTGGACGTTCGCCGAGTGGATCTTCCGGCGCACGCCCACCATGCTCGGTGCCGCCTCCGGCGCAGTCGCCGGGTTGGTTGCCATCACACCCGCCTGCGGCTGGGTCGGTCCGATGGGCTCGCTCGTGATCGGCGCGCTGGCAGGCGTCGTCTGCCTGTTCGCGGTCACGAAGCTGAAGTCCGCGCTCGGTTACGACGATTCGCTGGACGTGTTCGGCGTGCACTGCGTCGGCGGCATCCTCGGCGCCATCCTCACCGGCGTGTTCAACAATCCGGCCCTGGGCGGCACGGGGATCTATGACTACGTCGCGGGCACGTGGGGCTTCGCGGGCACCTTCAACCAGGTGATTTCGCAGCTGTGGGGCGTGGGCGTGACGCTGCTGTGGTCCGGCATCGTCTCCTTCATCTGCTACAAGATCGTCGACCTGGTGATCGGCCTGCGCGCCTCGGAAGAGCACGAAACCGAGGGCCTCGATACCGTCGAGCACGGCGAGCGCGGATACAGCCTGTAAGCGAGTCGCCGACTGCGTTCTGCCGGGGCGCCGCAAGGCGCCCCGCGCCTTTTCCTGACTGTGATCCAGTGCTCATTCCTCGGTGTTGCCGGGGACCGCCTCAATAACGGCGATACGGGGTTCCTGTTACACTCCGGCCGTTTTCCGCATCCTGTTCACGTCCGAGCGCAAGCCGTTGGGCGCGCTCATGAAACCAGCGGCGCCGGACGTAGAGGTGGAGAAGGTTATGTTGCGAACCCTGCTGATGCTCACTGCAGCTGTGGCGACGCTTGCGGCCGGCTCGGTCGCGGCTGACGTCTACAAGTTCAAAGACGACAAGGGCAACGTGCTGTACACGGACAAGCCGAGCACGCTGCCGGCCGAGCGTCTCAACATCCAGTCGCAGAAGACGGATACGGTCGCCGCGCAAGCGCGCGCCGACGAAGAGCTGAAGCGGCAGCAGAGCGCCGACGCGAGCCAGAAGGCTGCGACTCAGAGCGGCGCGCAGCAGCAATCGGCAACGCCGCCCGCCGCGACCGCGAACGACAAAGCGGCCGGTTGCGCCAAGGCACGCGATCTGTACACGAAGTATTCGACTTCGCAGCGGCTGTACGAGTCGCTGCCGGACGGCGGACGCCGCTACCTCAGCGACGCCGAGATCGATGCCGCCCGTGCGTCCGCCAAGGCGTCGATGGATGTGATGTGCAAGTGACGCGGGTCGGCTTCGTCGGCCTGGGCGCGATGGGCCTGGGCATGGCGCGCAATCTGCACAAGCAGAACCTGCTCAGCGCAGTCTGGAATCGCACTCCCGCCAAGGCCTTGGGCCTCGCCCAGGAAACCGGCTGCACTGCCGTAGCCAGATCGGCTGACATCGCAGCGCTCAGCGACGTCATCGTAATGTGCGTCTCCGCGGACGCCGACGTGCTCGAAGTGGTCGACGCGATTGCGCCCTCGCTGCGTCCCGACACCATCGTCATCGATTGCTCCACCGTCAGTGCCGACACGGCACGTAGCGCCGCGCACAAGCTGCGCGAGCGCAATGCGCAGTTCCTCGATGCGCCCGTGAGCGGCGGCACCGAAGGCGCACGCGACGGCACTCTTGCCATCATGGTCGGCGGCGATGCGCAAGCTTTCGAGCGCGCGCTGCCGGTGCTGCAGGCGATGGGTCGCACAGTCACGCATTTCGGCGCGAGCGGCTCGGGCCAGGCTGCGAAGGCGACCAACCAGATCATGTGCGCCGGCGTCATCCAGGCGGTCGCCGAGGCCATGGCGTTTGCGAAATCCGAGCAGCTGCCGCTCGACAAGCTGATCGAAACGCTCGGCAAGGGCGCCGGCTCGAGCTGGTACTTCGTGAATCGTGCGCCGAACATTCTGCGCGACAGCTATCCCGCCGGCTTCCGCGTGCGCCTGCACGACAAGGATCTGAAGATCTGCCGCGACATGGCTGCCCGCCACGGCGTGCAGCTGCCGTTGATCGAGATGACGCTGGTGCACTACCGGCGGCTGATCGAGCAGGGCCACGGCGACGAGGACATCTCGACGCTCTTCCGTCTCAAGGACGCGCTGTTCACCCACGCCGACAAGACCAAGCGGGGCGCGTAGGCCCGCAGCAATGGCCGCGTCCGCTTCCGACACCCGCGGTCCGTCTTCGACCCTGTTCCTGCCGGACTTCTGCGAATCGCGCGCGGTGCTCGCCGTAGTGCTGATCGTCGAGCTGGTGGCGCTGATATTCGCGATCTCGCGCCAGCCGCTGCACGGCAATTTCTGGCTCGACCTCGCCGGCAGCTCGCTGTTCCTGCTGTGGATCGGCCTGACTTGCGCGGGCGTGCTGTGCCGCGCACGCGCGTGGCTGCACACGCTGCCGGCGATACAGGCGTCCCTGATCGCAATATCGCTGCTGCTCGCCTGCGTCGGCCTGATCTCCGAGCTCGTGTACCAGCTCGGACACTTCTGGAGTCGCGGCGCGGCGGCGGTGAATGTCGCATTCCCGAGCGATCACGGCGCCTTCCTGCTGCGCAGCCTCGGCGTCGGTTTCATCGTCAGCGCGCTGGCGCTGCGCTACTTCTATGTGAGCGCCGAGTGGAAGCGCAGCATCGAGATGGAAGCACTGGCGCGCATTCGCGCGCTGCAGGCTCGCATCCGCCCGCACTTCCTGTTCAACAGCATGAACACGATCGCGGCGCTGACGCGCTCTGCCCCCGAGCGCGCCGAGCAGGCAGTGGAGGACCTCGCCGATCTGTTTCGCGCCAGCCTCAGCGACGCCACTGCGCGCATCTCGCTCAAGGACGAGATCGACATCGCGCGCACGCACGAGCGCATCGAGCAACTGCGCCTGCGCGATCGCCTGCGCGTGCAGTGGGACGTCGACGGATTGCCGATGCGCACCGAGGTTCCGAGCCTGATCCTGCAGCCGCTGCTCGAGAATGCCGTGTATCACGGCATCGAGATGCTGCCGGGCGGCGGCGCGGTTTCGATCGTCGGCAGGCGCGTCGACGGCATGCTGCAGATCGAGGTCCGCAACCCGATCCCGGCGCAGCAGGGCTACGGCGAGCGCGAAGGCAACCGCATGGCGCTGGAGAACATCCGCCAGCGCCTGGAGCTGGCGTGGCCGGGCCGGGCCCGCATCGAAACCGAGCAGTCGGCCGGCGAATTCTGTGTACGCCTGATCTTTCCGGCGGACGAAACGGTTAGCTAAACTGCGCACCTCCATGAAGCTCCTGATCGTCGACGACGAACCGCCCGCGCGGGAGCGCCTGCGCCGGCTGCTCGCCGAGATCGAAGACTGCGAAGTGATCGCAGAGGCGGGCAACGGCGAGGAAGCCTTGAGCCGCTGCGGCGAGCTGCGCCCCGACGTGGTGCTGCTCGACGTGCGCATGCCGGGGCTGTCCGGAATCCAGATCGCGCGCCACATCGATACGCTGGAAGATCCGCCGGCCGTGATCTTCACCACGGCCTACGACCAGTACGCAGTCGAAGCCTTCGAGACCGAAGCAGTCGGTTACCTGCTCAAGCCGGTGCGCAAGGAGAAGCTGGCGCACGCGTTGCGGCACGCCGCGCGCATTTCTCCCAGCCGGCTGGTCAAGGTCGCGGAGACGGCGCGCATCGAGCATCGCCGCGAGCAGATCTGCGCGCGGCTCGGCGAGCAGCTGCGGCTGATCCCGATCGCCGAGATCTACTATTTCCTCGCCGACCAGAAGTACGTCACGGTGAAGCATCGCGGCGGCGAGAGCCTGATCGACGAGTCGCTGAAGGCGCTCGCCGAGGAGTTCGCGCCGGACTTCGTGCGCATCCACCGCAATGCGCTCATCGCGGAGAAGCAGATTTCCGCGGTGGAGCGGACCGACTCAGGTCAGTACGTGGTGCGGATGCGGGAATGCGGCGACGTGCTGGAAGTCAGCCGCCGTCATGCATCGGAGCTGCTGCGACGGATTCGCGGGGAGTAATGGGGACATTCCCCATTTCCTGAGAAGCGCGCTGCTCATCGCGTCTTGCCCAGCGAGAAATGGGGAATGTCCCCATTACTCCCCGGACGGTCGAATACCACATCAAGCCGCTCGTCGCCCAGCGCAGCAGGCGCCGCGGCCCTACCAGCGCGACCAGCGCGATTGCCCCGCCGATCAGCGCCGGACTGCGCAGCACGCGGCGCACGGTCTCGAGCCCGCGATCGAGGCGGCCCAGCTCGTGCTGGATTTCCTCGGCGCTGTCCGCCAGCTGCCGCCGTTGCACCGCGCAGCGCGCCAGCAGGTTGCTGTGATGGGCGCTGAGCTGATCGAAGCGCTTGCTCACAGGCGTGCCTTCAGGTTGTCGCGATCCTTCGCCAGCTCCGCGAGCGTGTCGTCGAGCAGCGGCGGCTTCTCGCGCAGCTTCTTGGCGAGCACGAGAGCCGCGACGACTGCGATGCCGATGAAGAGCGCGATCATCGCGATCGAGGCCGCAATGCGATGCGAATCCCAGAACACGAAGATGACGGCGAGCGCGCCCAGGAACAGCCCCATCATCGCGGCGAACGCGGCGATGAACGCCCACAGCAGGATCGCGCCGACCTGCCGCACTTCCTCCTGCAGCTCGGTCGTCAGCAGCTGCAGGCGCGTGTGCGCGATCGCGATCAGCGTGCCGGCGAAATTGCTCGCCGATTGAAACAGCCCGGTCGCGGGCTGCGGCGGTTCCTGCGGAAGCGCTGCCATCTGCGCGGGCCCGGAGAGGGCTTAACGGCGCGCCAGCAACAGCCCGAGCAGCAGGCCGACGCCGGCGGCGATGCCGACCGACTGCCACGGATTCTCGCGCACGTATTCGTCGGTCGCGTCCGCGACCTCGCGCGCACGCCGCAGCGCCTCGTCCTCGATCGAGCTGAGCCGCGCCTTCGCCTGCCGCAGCGACTCCTCGGCGCGGGCGCGCACCTCCTGGATCTTCTCGCCGGTCTGCGTCGACGTCGCGCGCAGCAGCGCCTCGGCATCGTTCATCACGGTCTTGAGATCCGCCAGCAGCTGGTCGGTGGTCACTTCGTTCGGGGTCGTGGCATTGGTGCTCATGAGCTCGTCCTCGTGGCTGGCCTGCAGAGTAAACCTTGTGACGATCCCGGTGCTAGCATTGCACGCTCGCACCTTTGGGGCGCATGGCCAGGAGTCGCCGCCGATGAATTCGCCACACCGCGCGGTGCCCGTCCGTGACCGCTTCTACGCACGTACGTTCGCACTGCTGACGGCCCTGCTGCTCGGCATCGCGCTGTTCAAGATCGTCGCGCCGTTCTTCGGTCCGCTGCTGTGGGCGCTGTTCATCGCCTTCCTGCTGAATCCGCTGCACGTGTGGCTGACGCGGCGCCTCAAGGGGCGGCCGCAGCTGTCGGCGGCACTGCTCACGTTGCTGACGCTCATCGTCCTGCTCGGCCCTCTGGCCGCGCTCAGCGCGGCCTTCGCGGCGCAGGTCGGCGACCTGCTGCAGACGGCGCAAAGCACCGTCGCGGACCAGACCCGGAACAACGTGTTCGATCTGACCAAGGTTCCCTGGATTGCCGACACGCTGACGTGGCTGGACACGACCTTCGGCATCAACGTCGCCCAGGTGCGTGGCTATGTCATCGAGGGTTCGCGCGCGGTGCTGCAGTCGCTCGCCTCGCTCGGCGGCAAGGTGTTCCTCGGCGCTTTCGGCGCCGTGGCCGCGTTCGTGCTGATGGTCTTCATCCTGTTCTTCTTCATCCGCGACGGCGCCGGCATGTGGACGATGCTGCGCGACCTGATCCCGATGTCGAAGCAACAGAAGAACAAGCTGTTCGATCACCTCGCAGCGGTGACGCGCGCCCTGGTCTACGGCACCGGCGTGACGGCGCTGATTCAGGGCACGCTGGTCGGCATCTCGTTCCTCATCGTCGGCCTGCCTTCGGCGCTGGTGTTCGGCGTCATTGCCGCGCTCGCTGCTCTGCTGCCGTTCGGCGGTACTGCGCTCGTGTGGATCCCGGCCGCGATCGTGCTCGCTGCGCAGGACCGCTGGTGGGCCGCCGGATTCATGGTGCTGTGGGGCGCCTTGCTCGTCTCGCTCGTCGACAACATCGTGCGGCCGATGCTGGTCTCCGGACGTGCACCGGTGAGCACGCTCACGGTGTTCATCGGCGTGCTAGGCGGCATCTCCGCGTTCGGCGCCATCGGACTGTTCCTGGGCCCGGTCCTGCTGGCGTTGATCATCGCTTTGCTGCAGTTCGCCGTGGAATTGCGGCGCGCCGAGGACAAGGCGTGACAGCGTTGCGCATCGCGACCCGACAGAGCCGTCTTGCCCTCTGGCAGGCGCAGCACGTCGCCGCACAACTACGCGCAGCGCATCCAGGGCTCGCTGTCGAGCTGGTGCCGATGACGACGCAGGGCGATCGCATCCTCGACCGCTCGCTCGCACAGGTCGGCGGCAAGGGGCTGTTCATCAAGGAGCTCGAAGTAGCGATCGCCGAAGGGCGCGCCGACATCGCCGTGCATTCGATGAAAGACGTGCCGAGCGATATGCCGCCCGGCATGACGCTCGCCGCAATGCTGGCGCGCGCCGATCCGCACGACGCTTTCGTCTCGTCACGCTACGGGCACTTCAATGACCTGCCGGATGGCGCGCGGGTCGGCACCTCCAGCCTGCGACGGCAATGCCAGCTGGCATACGCGCGGCCCGATCTGCGGCTGCTCACCCTGCGCGGCAACGTCGAGACACGCCTGCGCAAACTGCAGGAGGATCAGTACGACGCGATCGTGCTCGCCGCCGCCGGATTGATTCGTCTCGGGCTCGAAGATCGCATCACGCACCGCTTCGACCTGGAGCAGTTCGTGCCCGCCGTCGGCCAGGGCATCATCGGCATCGAATGCCGTGACGATGATGCGCGCAGCATCGCGCTCGTTGGCGCCTTGAACGATCCGCTTGCCTGGCAGTGCTGCGAGACCGAGCGGGCATTCGCGCTGCGACTCCAGGGAAGCTGCCAATCGCCGATCGCCGCGCATGCGCAGGTCAGCGACGGCGAAGTGCAGCTGCGCGGCGTGATCGGCTCGCCCGACGGACAGGAAATCTATCGCGGCGTCCACCGCGGCAACGTTGCCGACCGGCAAGCAGTGGGTATTGCGCTCGCAGACCGCCTGCTCGATGCCGGCGCCCGTCCGCTGCTGGAAAGACTGAGACTCGCGCAGCCATGATCCCGAAGGTCGTGCCGCCGCTCACGGACTTGACCGTGCTGGTGACGCGACCGGCCGCTCAATGCGCGCAGCTCTGCGCAGAGATCGAGCGTCAGGGCGGCAGCGCGATCCCCTTCCCTGCCGTGGAAATCGAGCCGCTCGCGCGGGTGGTCGCGACCGCGCCGGCCGAGTTCGATCTGGTCGTGTTCGTGAGCGTCAACGCTGTCGAGCACGGCGCGTCGCAGATCGTCAAAGGCCCGCGCACGCGCATCGCGGCCATCGGCCGCGCGACAGCTGCGGCACTTGCGGCCGCAAAACTGGCCGCCGACATCGTTCCCGAAGCGGGCTTCACGAGCGAGGCCCTGCTCGCACACCCGGAGCTGCAGCTCGCCAGCGGCGCGCGAGTCCTGATCGTGCACGGCACAGGCGGCCGCGAGCTGTTGAAGGAAACGTTCGTCGCGCAAGGGCTGGTGGTCGAGACGCTCGAAGTGTACCGGCGGGTACGACCGCAGCTGGACGCGGGGCGCGTCGCCGACCTCGAAGCGCGCTGGTCGGACGAAGGCATCGACATCGTCACGGTGACCAGCATCGAGACCTTGCAGAACCTGCAGGCGATGCTCACGGAGCGCGGCCGACAACTGTTAAGTAGCACGGCGCTGCTGGTCCCAAGCAGGAGGATCGTAGCGGCGGCTGTGGGCGCAGGACTGCGCGGCGACGCACTCATCGCAGCCGGCGCGGACGACGCAGCGATGATCGGCGCGCTGGCTCAATGGCGCATGCGAGCGCGTGCACGGTGATACCATACGCACCCGCGGGTCGCTCATTTCTACCCGCCTGATCCCATGGCCGACACCGGTTCGGAAATCATCCCCGCTTCGGGAGGCGCTCCCGAACAGCCGAGAGCCCGGCGCACGCATACGTACAGCCGCCTGACGACGGCGATGGCCGCGCTCGCGCTCGCGACTTCGATTTACGCATTGCTGCGAATCGATTCGACTCGCGACCGTCTCGATCGCACCAACGACACCGCTCGCGCGGCCGACGCAGACCGCTCGCAGCTGCACGCCGATCTCAAGAGTCTCGGCAACCGGCAGCGCAGCGCCGCGCGCGACCTCGACCGTCGCGTCGACGCCCTGGAAGACGTGCCGAAGCAGGTCGAAGAGCTGGTGCTGTCCGTCGAGCAGCTGCGCGGCCGGGCCGAGGGACCGGAGCGCGCCTGGTCGCGCGCCGAGGCAATGTTCCTGCTCGAATTGGGACAACGCCGTCTCGCTCTCGACCGCGACGTGCAGACGGCGATCGTCTCGCTCGAATCGGCCGATGCGCGCCTCGCGGCGCTGCGCGATCAGTCGGTGGCGCCCGTACGGCAGCAGATCGCACGCGAGCTGACTGCGCTGCGAGCGGTGCGTCAACCGGACACGGTCGGCGTTCTCACCCGGCTCGCGAGCGCGGAGGAAGCGGCGGCACATCTGCCGATCAAGGGAATCCTCGCCACCGAGCGGCACACGACCGATCGTGAAGCACTGCCCGAGGGCATGTTCGCGCGCGCCTGGGCGATGGCGCGCAACACGTTCGCGAATCTGATCGTCGTGCGCACTGTGGACGACCAGGCCGGCAGCATCGTGACCGCTGAAGAGGCGGCGGTGCGCCGCCAGCATCTGCAGTTGCTGCTGTTTGCGGCGCGCACGTCGGTGCCGAGGCACGACGCTGCGGCTTATCGCGAGGCGCTCGCCGGCGCCCGCCAATGGCTCGGCGAATTCTTCGAGCTTTCGAGCCCGCAAGCTCAGGCGTTGCTCGTGCAGATTCAGCAGCTCGAGCCCGTCGACATCGATCCGCAGCTGCCGGACATCTCCGGATCGTCGCGCGCCCTGCAGCGGCTGCTGCCTGCACGTCCGGGTCCGGAATGAGAGCGCGGCGATGAAGGGCGGACTGTACATCGCTGCGGCGGCCATCCTGGGCGCGCTGCTCGCCAATCTGCTGCTCGCCGATCCAGGCTACGTCGCACTGCGCTTCGCCGGTCGACTGGTCGAAATGTCGGCAGTCACGTTCCTGTTGCTGCTGGTCGCTGCTTATTTCGGCGTGCGGCTCGTAGTTCGCGCGATCAGTGCGCGGCAGCTGTGGCGGCGCAATCAGGAACAGCGCCGGCTCGAACGCGCGCGGCGCAGCCTCGGCCAGGGTCTGCTGGAACTGTCCGAAGGCGAGTACGACGCGGCCGAGAAGACGCTCACGCGTTATGCACGCGACGCCGAGAACCCGGTCGCGCACTACCTGGTCGCCGCGCGCGCCGCGGAATTGCAGGGTTCGCCGCAGCGACGCGATGAGCTGTTGTCCAGAGCGCTCGAAGCTTCGACCGAGCGTCGCGCGCCGGTGCTGATCATGCAGGCGGAGATCCATCTCAAGCACAAGCAGCTCGCGTCCGCGTTGGCGACCTTGGAGCAACTGGAGGCGAGCGGCGAATCGAACGCGCGCGGTCTGCTGTTGCTGTCGCGCGTTCATCGCCAGACTGGCGCGTGGCAGCGGCTGCTCGAGCTCGAGCCGCGGCTGCGCAGCACGCGCGGGATCCCGCCGGCCGTCGCCGACGAGACCGTCGCGCAGATCTACCTCGATCGATTGAAAGCGGCCGGCGCGGCCGCTGACCTGGAGCAACTGGGATCGGCGTGGAAAGACCTGCCGAAATCGCTGGCGCGCCGCCCCGATATCGTCGTCGCCTATGCCCGTGCCGCGATGGCCTGCGATGAGCACGACATCGCGGAAGGGGCGCTGCGCGAAAGCGTCGAGCGCGCCTGGGACGAGAGCACGGTGCTGACCTACGGCGAGATCGAGGCCGACGATCCCTTCAAGGTGCTGGAGCGCGCCGAATCCTGGCTGCCCGAGCATCCCGAGGACGCTGCGTTGCTGTTGACCTGCGCGCAGCTCGCGGCCCGCGCCGAGCTGTACGGCAAGGCGCGCACGTATCTGGAGACGAGCATCGCGATCAAGCCGCGGCTCGAGGCCTACCAGCTGCTCGCGAGCCTGATGGAGCAGCTCGGCGAGCGCGAGCGCGCGGTCAAGGCGCTGAACGACGCGCTCTCGTTCGCCGTCGGGCGCAAGGCGAAGCTGCCGAAGATCCACACGCGTCGCTGGCTGGATCGCCGTCAGGGCGATCGGAGAAGGTGATGCCCTATTCGCGCATCACCCTGCTTCCTTCGCAGCAAGTCATCGTGGTCGAGGAAGGAGAAACGATCCTCGACGCGGCGCTGCGCGCCGGGCTGAATCTGCCGCACAGCTGCAAGGGTGGGCATTGCTCGTCGTGCCGTGCGCGGATCCGCGAGGGCAGCATCGTCTACCCGCGCGGCCGGCCGCTCGGCCTGCTGGCGGAGGAAGAACGCGAAGGCTACGCGCTGCTATGCCAGGCGCACTCGACCGGCGACGAGCTGACGATCGAGGTGCGCGAGATCCGCCCGCCGCGGCCGGAGGTGCAGGTCAAGAGCCTGCCGTGCCGCATCGAGCACATGCAGCGGCTAGCGCCGGACGTCATGGCCGTATCGCTGCGGCTGCCGGCGCACGAGGAGTTTCATTTCGTCGCCGGCCAGTACCTCGACATCATGCTGCCGCAGAACCGGCGGCGCAGCTTCTCGATCGCGAGCTGCCCGGGGCGCGACGAGCTGATCGAGCTGCACATCCGCCGGGTCGCGAGCGGCGAGTTCACGCAGCAGCTGTTCGAGGGCATGAAAGAGAAGACGCTGCTGCGGATCGAAGGTCCGCTCGGCCAGTTCTGGTTCCGGCGCGAGTCGCCGCGGCCGGCGCTGCTGATCGGCGGCGGCACTGGTTACGCGCCGCTGCGCTCGATGCTGCGCGATCTGCTGGAGGTCGGCGACCGCCGCCCGCTCCACCTCTACTGGGGCGCACAAGCGCGGCACGATCTGTACGAGGACGAGCAGGTGCGCGCTCTGTGCGCGAAGTATCCGAACCTGCGCTATACGCCGGTGCTCTCCGATGCCCGGCCGGACGATCGCTGGAATGGACGGCGCGGCCTGGTGCATGCTGCGGCGCTCGAAGATCATCCGCAGCTGCAGCAACTCGACGTCTACGCCAGCGGCCCGCCGGCAATGATCGAAGCCGTGCGGCACGAGTTCACGGCGCGCGGCCTGCCGGCACAGCAGCTGTTCTTCGACTCCTTCGACTACGCGCCGGACGTGCTCGCCAAGCTCGACGTCGTCAGCCGATGACCTTCGCGACCCGGGTCCCCATGCGCATCAGCTTGAGCAGCGTCGGCCGCGGCAGGCCGCGAATCTGGTCGTACCAGCCCGATACCTCCTCGAGGAATTCCAGCATCGTGCCGATGCGCTCCTTCACGTCCTCGGGGGTCTCGTGATCGCGCTTGCTCTCGGCCACGCACTCCCGCAGCGTCTGCACCGTCGGGTCGATCTCGCGCTTCTTGCGGCCGTCCATGATCATCGCGAGCACTTCCCAGATATCCTTGCGGGCCTGGAAATAGTCGCGCCGGTCGCCCAGCACATGCGTCACGCTCACGAGGTCCCACGACTGCAGCTCCTTGAGGCTGACGCTGACGTTCGAGCGGGCGACGGACAGCGCCTCCGCGATCTCGTCCGCCGTCAGCGGCTGCGGAGCCAGGAACAGCAGCGCATGGATCTGCGCCACCGAGCGGCTGACGCCCCAGCGGCCCGCCATTTCGCCCCAATGCAGGATGCAGCGCTGCACGGTTGCCGTGAGTTTCATCTGACTAATCCGTGATTTCAGTAATAACTGAAATTTAAATCAGTGCCGAAGCCGAGTCAAATGTACGGGTCCCCCGCATGAGCCGCCGCCACGTTCTCATTGCCGGCTGCGGTTACGTCGGACAGCGTCTGGCGCTGCGCCTGCAGGAGCACTACGACGTCACGGGCCTGGTGCGCTCGAGCCAGCGGGTCGCGGAGCTGGAGCGCACCGGCATCCGCGCGCTCGCCATCGATCTCGATCGCGTGCGCGCCGGCGTGGCGATTCCCGAGCGGCTCGACCAGGAGGCGATCCTCTATCTCACGCCGCCGCCGGTGCTCGGCGAGAGCGATCTGCGCCTCGACCGCTTCCTGCAGCTCGCGACAGTACCGCCGCGCACGTTCGTCTATGTGAGTACGACCGGCGTCTACGGCGACACGGCCGGCGCCGTCGTCGATGAGAGCAGTGCCGTCCAGCCGCGCACCGACCGGGCCCGCCGCCGCGTCAGTGCCGAAGAGATGACGCGAGTCTGGTGCAACGAGCGGCGCGTGCGCCGCGTCGTGCTGCGCGTGCCGGGAATCTACGGCCCGGAGCGCCTGCCGCTGGAGCAGTTGCGGCACTTCGAGCCGGTCGTGCGCGAGCGCGAAGCCGGGCTCAACAACCGCATTCACGTCGATGACCTGGTCGAAGCGTGCACGCGCGCGATCGCGAACCCCGAGGCGCGCGGCGTCTACAACGTGACCGACGGCCGGCCGCTCAGCTCCACGACGTTCATGAACCTGGTGGCGAAGGTCGCCGGCCTGCCGGCGCCGCCGCAGGTGTCGATGGAAGAAGCGCAGCTGACGTTCCGGCCGGAGCGCCTGTCGTTCCTCAATGAATCGCGCCGCGTGAGCAACGAGCGGATGCTGAAGCACCTCGGAGTGGTGCTGAAGTACGGAGATGTCGAGGAAGGAATTAAGGCGAGTCTGGGAGAGGCTGTAGGCTGTAGGCTGTAGCCAGAGCCGGAATAAAGAACTCTTCTTCTGGCTACAGCCTACAGCCTACGGTCTACAGCCTTTCTCAGCCCGGCTGACTCTTCCTGCTACCCAGCCACTTCGTCACTGGCTCCCACTGTTTCCAGTCCGGCCACGCCAGGTATTCCGGCAGCTCGAAGATCCCCATGCCGCGCTGGAACGCGCGCAGGTAGTTGGCGGACTGGCGCAGCGAAGCCAGGTACGGGATTTTCAGCTTGCCGAGATACTCGTCCAGCTCCTCGAACATGAGCGTGTTCTCGCGCACCCGATTGGCGATGAGCGCGAGCCGCGCCTGATGGCGCTGCACTTTGCCGAGCTCCAGCAGCTCGCCCATGAAGTGCGCGCAGGCTTTCATGTCGATCGGCGATGGCAGCACCGGCACCAGGATCGTTTCGGCCCGGCGCACCAGCTCGTTCATCTCCGAGCCGTGCGTGCGCGCCGGCGCATCGATTACCAGCACCTCGGTATCGCGCGGCACGCCGCGCAGACCTTCGTCGTACGCAGCGACGCCGGCGATGCGCGGCAGCTCCTCGGGACGCATCGCCAGCCAGTCGAGGCTGGTCCGCTGCGGATCGTAGTCGGCGATCGCGACCTTGAAGCCTTCGCCGGCGAGGTGGCTCGCCAGGTTGGTGGCGATCGTGCTCTTGCCGCAACCGCCCTTGGAGTTCATGACCATCACGTGGCGCATGCCGGCCTCGCGTCGTTGCTGTTGTTGTCGCTATGAGCAGCGCGGCGCGCATGTTCGCATATTTCGCACATCCTGTATGCTTGCGGCCCATGCGGCTGGCGTTCACGAAGATGCACGGGCTGGGCAACGACTTCATGGTTTTCGAAGCGCCCACCGCGGAGCCGCTGCCCGGCGCCGCCACCCTGCGCCGCCTCGCCGACCGCCACACCGGCATCGGCTTCGACCAGGCCCTCGTGCTCGCGCCGCCGCGCGCCGCCGACACCGACGTCTTCTATCGCATCTTCAATTCCGACGGCTCCGAGGTCGAGCAGTGCGCCAACGGCGCGCGCTGCATCGCCAGCCTGGTCGCGCGCAAGCTCGGGCGCAGCTCCGTGCGACTCGACAGTCCCGGCGGACGCGTCGCCGGCGAACTGCACGCGGACGGCACCGTCTCGCTCGACATGGGCGTGCCGAACTTCGATCCCGCCTCGCTGCCGTTCGAAGCGTCGCGCGAGGCTGACATCTATCCGCTGCGCGTCGGCGAGCAGGAGCTGCAGATCGGCGCGGTGTCGATGGGCAATCCGCACGCCGTCATCCAGGTCGCCGACGTGCGCGCCGCGCCCGTGGACACTCTCGGCCCCGCTGTGGAGAATCATTCCCGCTTTCCTCGCCGCGCCAACGTCGGCTTCATGGAAGTCGTCGGCCCGGAGCACATCCGGTTGCGCGTGTACGAGCGCGGCGCGGGCGAGACGCAAGCGTGCGGGACTGGCGCTTGCGGCGCAGTGGCAGTCGGGCGCAGGCTCGGGCTGCTGCACGAGCGAGTGCAGGTCGATGCGCCCGGCGGCTGCATGAGCGTGCGCTGGGGCGGGCCCGGCGAGCATTTGTGGCTCACCGGTCCGGCGGTCAGCGTGTTCGAGGGGACGGTTGAATTACACGAACCACGAGGGGAACGATGAGCAAGCAACCTGTCGGCCGGCTGGACGAGGAAACCCTGGACGAGTCCACGATCGCGGACTACCTGCAGGGCAATCCCGATTTCTTCGAGCGCCACGCGACGCTGCTCACCAAGCTGAAGCTCCCTCACAACCGCGGCACCTCCGCGATCTCGCTGGTCGAGCGCCAGGTGGCGGCGCTGCGCGACAAGAACGAGAAGCTCGAGGCGCGCCTGCGCGAGCTGATCGAGGTCGCGCGCGGCAACGACGTGCTCGCCGCGAAGATCCACCGGCTCGCGTGTCGGCTGATCCGCGCGGAAGGCGCGGGCGGCGTCCTGGAAGCGCTCGAAGCCTCGCTGCGCGAGGACTTCGGCGCTTCGGAATGGCTGCTGCTGATGCCGGCGGAAGTCTCCGCCGAGTTGTCGCAGCTCAACAGCCGCCACCTGCGCATCGTCAAGCCCGGCGCGGCGGAGCTGAAAATGTTCGAGACGCTGTTCGAGTCCGGCCGGCCGCGCTGCGGCCAGATCCGCGACAGTCAGCGCGACTATCTGTTCGGCGCCGGCACGGTCGAGATCGGCTCGGCGGCGCTGGTGCCGCTCGGCAGCAAGGCGGCGGGCAAGCAGCCGAACCCGGCGCTGCTCGCGATCGGCAGCCCCGACGCGGAGCGCTTCCATCCGACCATGAGCACCGAGTTCCTGGCGCGCATCGGCGACCTGGTCAGCGAGGCGATCGGGGTCGCGTGAAGTGAGCGGCGCAGCCGATGGATGATTCAGCGCTTGCGTGGCTGCCGCGCTTCCTGGCGCATCTTTCGGTCGAACGCCGGCTGTCCGCGCACACCGATAGCAACTACAAGCGCGACCTGCAGCGGTTCATAGCGTTCTGCGACAAGAATGCGGTGCGCGACTGGTCGCGCGTCGACAGCCAGCACGTGCGCATGTTCGCCGCGGCCGAACACCGGCGCGGCGCTTCGCCACGCTCGATTCAGCGCCGGCTCAGCGCGGTGCGCAGCTTCTTCAAGTTCCAGGTGCAACTGCAGGCGTTGAAGTCCAACCCGGCGATCGGCGTGCAGGCGCCGAAGGCATCCAAGCGCCTGCCCGAGACGATCGACGCCGATCTGATGGCGCGGCTGCTGGAGTTTCGCACCGATACCGGGCTGAGCGTGCGCGACAAGGCGATCATGGAGCTGTTCTATTCCTCCGGATTGCGCCTCGCCGAGCTGGTGGGGGTCAACCTGGACGACCTCGACTGGAGCGATCGCACGGTGCGCGTGCGCGGCAAAGGGCGCAAGGAGCGCGTGGTTCCGGTCGGTCGTCACGCTGCCAACGCGATCACGCGCTGGCTGAAAGAGCGACCGGCGCTCGCCGCGTCGGGCGAGCAGGCATTGTTCGTCAGTCAACGCGGCGGCCGCATCGGCGTCCGCGTCGTGCAGAAGCGCATCGAAGGTTGGGCCCAGCGGCAGGGACTCGGCCGTCACGTCCACCCCCACATGTTCCGTCACTCGTTCGCAAGCCACCTGCTCGAGTCGAGCCAGGACCTGCGCGGTGTGCAGGAATTGCTCGGGCACGCCAACATGTCGACCACGCAGATCTACACTCACCTTGATTTCCAGCACCTCGCCAAGATCTACGACGCTGCCCACCCGCGCGCGCGACGCAAGGCCTGACTGCATGACCGAACTGCACGGCACGACGATCCTCTCGGTCCGCCGTAACGGCGTCGTCGCCGTCGGCGGCGACGGCCAGGTGTCGCTCGGCAACACGGTGATGAAAGGCAACGCGCGCAAAGTGCGTCGTCTGTATGACGGCAAGGTGCTCGCGGGATTCGCCGGCGGCACCGCCGACGCGTTCACGCTGTTCGAGCGCTTCGAAGCGAAGCTGCAGCAATACGGCAATCTCACGCGCGCCGCGATCGAGCTGGCGAAGGACTGGCGCACGGACCGGAGCCTGCGGCGCCTGGAAGCGCTGCTGTGCGTAGCCGATGCGAAGAGCTCCTTCATCGTGTCCGGCAACGGCGACGTGATCGAGCCGGAAGACGACATCATGGCGATCGGCTCCGGCGGCGCCTATGCTCAGGCCGCTGCGCGCGCGCTCGCGCAGAACACCGACCTCGACGCGCGCACGATCGTGGAGAGAGCGCTCAACATCGCTGCGGACATCTGCATCTATACGAACCGCAATCTGACGATCGAGGTATTGGAATAGGCCTACAGCCTTCTTGCATGTCCATGACGCCCAGAGAAATCGTCCAGGAGCTCGACAAGCACATCGTCGGGCAGAGCGCTGCGAAGCGCGCCGTCGCCATCGCTTTGCGCAACCGCTGGCGACGCATGCAGGTCGCCGAGCACCTGCGTGCCGAGATCACGCCGAAGAACATCCTGATGATCGGTCCGACCGGCGTCGGCAAAACCGAGATCGCGCGGCGCCTGGCGCGGCTCGCGCGCGCCCCGTTCATCAAGGTCGAGGCCACCAAGTTCACCGAGGTCGGCTACGTCGGCCGCGAGGTCGATTCGATCGTCAAGGACCTGATGGACGTCGCGGTGAAGATGACGCGCGAAGAGGAAGTGGAGAAGGTGCGGCAGCGCGCGATGGACGCCGCCGAAGAGCGCGTGCTCGACGTGCTGTTGCCGCGCCCGAAATCGCTCGGCTTCGTCGAAGAACCGCAGTCCCAGCCGCGCGACGCCGAGACGCGGCAGAAATTCCGCAAGATGCTGCGCGAAGGCCAGCTCGACGATCGCGAGATCGAGGTCGAGCTGCGCGCGCTGCCGATGGGCGTGGAGATCATGGCGCCGGCCGGCATGGAAGACCTGACGCAGCAGCTGCAGAGCATGTTCTCCAACCTCGGCGGCACGCGTACCCGCACGCGCAAGGTCAAGGTGCGCGAGGCGTTCAAGCTGCTGACCGACGAGGAAGCGGCGAAGATGATCAACGAGGAGGAGCTGAAGCTGCGCGCGCTCGCCAATGCCGAGCAGAACGGCATCGTGTTCATCGACGAGATCGACAAGATCGCGCGCCGCCAGGAGACGCACGGCGCCGACGTCTCGCGCGAGGGCGTGCAACGCGACCTGTTGCCGCTGGTGGAAGGCAGCACCGTGAGCACCAAGTACGGCATGGTGAAGACCGACCACATCCTGTTCATCGCCTCGGGCGCGTTCCACATGTCGAAGCCCTCGGACCTGATTCCCGAGCTGCAGGGCCGCTTCCCGATCCGCGTCGAGCTGGACGCGCTGAAGGTCGATGACTTCATCCGCATTCTCACCGAGCCGGACGCCTCGCTGTGCACGCAGTACCGGGCGCTGCTCGAAACGGAAGGCGTGCAGCTGGAATTTGCCGCGAGCGGCGTGCGCCGCATCGCCGAGGTCGCGTACCAGGTGAACGAGCGCACCGAAAACATCGGCGCGCGCCGGCTGCACACCGTGCTGGAACGTCTGCTGGAGGTGTTGTCGTTCGAAGCAGCGGACCGCAGCGGCTTCAACATCACCGTCGATGCTCAGTACGTCGACGAGCACCTGGGCGAATTGGTCAAGGACGAAGACCTGACGCGGTACATACTGTAACCGGTCACGTCCTGTACGCCGGTAGTGCCCTCAGACAAGCAGCGTGGCGAGGCTCCACGCAATCAGCGCGACACCCGCACCGCGACCGACCCACGCGCCGGCCGGGAGCGCCTTCTCGATTAGCACGAGCACGGCGAGCGCGGCGATCCAGACGAGATTCATCACGCCGCCGACGAACAGCAGCCCCATCAACACCCAGCAGCAGCCGACACAGAAGGCGCCGTGCAGCACCCCGAGGCTAAAGGCACCGCTCGCGTGCGGGCGCCAATGGCGTGTCAGAAACGACGCGGGCGAGCGGCAGTGCGCCAAGCAGACGGATTTCAGCGGCGAGAGCTGATATACGCCGGCAGCTAACAGGACCGCGAACGACAGCCATCGATTCTGCGATCCCATCATCATCGAGGAAATCAGCCCGGTGCGATCGAGCGCCCAGTGTACGACCGTGGCGATGACCGAGTAGGCGAGCCAGACGGAAAGATAACCGGCGGCGAATGCACCGACCGGCGCAAGCTCGTTGCCCGTGCGTTCCTTGGCCGTCGCGTGGCGATGCACGCGCGCGTAGAGCAGCAGCGCCGGCGTCGCGCTCGGGGCCATCATGGCGATCATCATGATCCACCACATCGCAATCAGCAGCGCCCAGGCACCGGGCGACCAACCCGGTGCGCTCATCTGCATCCCGGCCACGTGCGGCATCGAGGCGAGATGCGGGAACAGCGAGAGCGTGGTCATCGCCCAGGCGTCCATGCCGGTGCCTGCCCCCGCCAGGATGTGAAGCCACGCGAGCAAACACAGGACTGTTACTCCTGCGAGCGTAATCGCACGATCCCGCCGCAGCAGTCGTTCGAGCAGCGGCGCGTCAGTCATTGACCGTCCGGCGCCCTCACGTCCGAACCACGCCGTGATTATTGAGATGCAGCCGCGCGAACTGTCCGTAGGTGTCTTTGGTAGCAACCTGAACCGGGCCGCCGGTTCTGCTCGATGCGCTGCCGACCTCCGCGACCGTGTACTCGAACCCCTCGGGCAGCACGATCTGGGCGCGGGCTTCCTTGCCGGTCACCTTGTTGCGGATCGGTTCGCCCACGACCTCGAGATACTCCTTGACGAATACGCGCCCTTTGCGGCCTTCGACGTCGATGTCCAGATCGATCTTCGTGAACACCGGATCGTGCATCTTCTCCAGTGTCGAGGCGTACACCGCGAACATCGTTGCAAATGGGTCAGTGTCCTGCCCGGACATGATCTTAAGCAGCGCTTCGCGCTGATTCGCATCAGCCTTCTCGTCGATGAAGGCAATGGCCTCGCCATGGCCCTCGTGGATCGGTCCCGGCCACTTGAAGATTGCGGCGATGCGCAAGCCGTCGAGCTTCGTCGGGCCATGATGACCCTTGTCGATCTGTATGCCGGCCGCGGCATGGCAGTGACCCTTGTCCGGCAGCGCGTTGAACTGGCAGTTGCAGCCGTACTCGCACGTGCAGTTGACGAGCTCACGTCCCTCGATTTCCCAAGGTGTCATAAGCAGTCCCCTTCGTTTTCCGGGAAAGCCACGAATGTACGCCCGCCTCGCGGACAAGGGTAGGCACGAAATTGCGGGTTCGGCGCAAACGGATCGGTCCGAGTATGCAAAATGACTGCAATGCCACTCGTCCAATTTACGGATGGAACTGGTAGTTTCTCGACGCTTCGTCCAACTCTGCGTCGCATCCAAGCCCGCTGAACTGCCGAGTCTCTCTTCATGCCCCACCCCACCGCGATCAAAGCCCGCACCCACTCTCGCCTGCTCGAGGTGACATTCGATGATGGCTCGCGCTTCGAGCTACCGTTCGAGTATCTGCGCGTCTACTCGCCGTCGGCGGAAGTGCGCGGCCATGGCCCCGGACAGGAAACGCTGCAACTGGGCAAGCATGAGGTCGGCATCCGAAACGTCGAGCCCATCGGCAACTATGCCGTGCGCATCGTGTTCGACGACGGACACGACACCGGCCTGTACACGTGGGCGTACCTGTACGAGCTCGGCCGCGGGCGTGAGGAGAAGTGGCGGCAATACCTGGCGCGGCTGCAGGAGCTGGGGATTCCGTATCCGACGCCGGCTACAGGTTAGAATTCCGCTCCCCATGAGCGACCCGACGACCGATTTCGGCTACGAGCAGGTCCCAATGACCGAGAAAGCGGCACGCGTGCGCGCCGTTTTCGACTCGGTCGCCGGCAACTACGACCTGATGAACGACCTGATGTCGGCCGGCGCGCATCGGCTCTGGAAACAATTCACGCTGTCGCAGACCGGGCTGCGTCCGGGTCAGCGCGCCCTCGACGTGGCCGGCGGCACCGGCGACCTCGCAGCCGGCATGGCGCGCCAGGTCGGTCCCGGCGGGCTGGTCGTACTGAGCGACATCAACGCTGCGATGCTCGCAGTCGGCCGCGACGCGCTCACCGACCGCGGCATCGTCGGTCAGGTCCGCTACTCGCTGGCGAATGCCGAGCGGCTGCCGTTTCCCGACAGCAGCTTCGACTGCGTGACGATCGGCTTCGGCCTGCGCAACGTCACGGACAAAGCGGCTGCGCTGCGTTCGATGAGCCGCGTGCTGAAGCCGGGCGGACAGCTGTTGATCCTGGAGTTCTCGAAGCCCGTAGTGCCCGGGTTGAAGCCGCTCTACGACGCCTATTCGTTCTCGGTCCTGCCGTGGCTCGGCAAAGTGGTCGCGAAAGACGCAGCGAGCTACCGCTATCTCGCCGAGTCGATCCGCCGCTTTCCCGACCAGCAGACTCTGCTCGGCATGATGCGCGAAGCCGGGCTGGAGAACTGCCGCCATCACAACCTCAGCGGCGGCATCGTCGCCCTGCATCGAGGCTACCGGTTGTGAGACTCGCGCCGCTCGAATCGCTGTTGAACCGCAACCTCGCGGCTTCTTCCGCGGCGCGCGCGCTGTGCCAACGCCTGGATACGAAGGTCCTCGCGTTGCACGTCGACGGCGTGCCGCTCAGCGTGTATTTCAAATCGCACGGCGAGCACATGACCTTGCACACCGATCATGCAGGAACGCCCGATGCGACTCTGTCGGGCAGTCCGCTGTCGCTGCTGCGTCTCGCGGGTCCTGCGCCGGAGGCCGCGTTGCGCGGCGGTGCCGTGCACATCGAAGGCGATGCCGAGGTCGCGCAGACTTTCAGCGAGCTGCTCAAGGCCGCGCAGCCCGACCTCGAAGAAGAGCTGTCGCGCGTCGTCGGCGACGTGGCGGCCCACCAGGTCGGCAACGCCGCACGCACCGCGCTCGGCTTCGCGCGCCGCGCACACGACACGTTGTTGCAGAACGTGGCGGAATATCTGCAGGAGGAAGGCCGCGACGTGCCGAATCGCACCGAGGCCGAAGAGTTTCTGCAGGGCGTCGACCGGCTGCGCGACGACGTCGACCGGCTCGAAGCGCGACTGCGGCTGCTGGAAAAAAGGCACGCATGAGGCCGCGCGTCCTGTCGCGCCTGCTGCAGATCCAGCGGGTCCTCGTCCGGCACCGGCTGGACGGCATCATTCGCGCGACGCATCTGTTCCGCCCGCTGCGCTTCGCGTTCTATCTCTCGCCCGCTACCTGGTTTCGCCGCGCGAGCGAAGCCGCGCGCGGCGAGCGATTGCGACTGGCGCTGGAGGAGCTCGGACCGATCTTCATGAAGTTCGGCCAGATGCTCTCGACGCGCCGCGACCTGCTGCCGCGTGACATCGCCGACGAGCTGGAGAAGCTGCAGGACCGCGTGCCGCCCTTCCCGGGTGCGGACGCGCGACGCATCGCCGAAGTCGCTTACGGACGGCCGCTCGCCGAGATGTTCGCGACCTTCGAAGAGCAGCCGCTCGCAGCGGCGACGATCGCACAGGTGCATGCCGCCACGCTGCCGAACGGCCAGGAAGTCGTCGTCAAGATCGTGCGTCCGGGCATCCGCGCGCTGATCGAGCGCGACCTGGCAGTGCTGTACGCGCTCGCGAACCTCGCGAACCGCTACTGGAGCGACGCGCACCGCCTGCGCCCGGTCGAGCTGGTGCGCGAGTACGAGAAGACGATCCTCGACGAGCTCGACCTGCTGCGCGAAGCGGCCAATGCTTCCCAGCTGCGGCGCAATTTCGAAGGCTCGCGGCTGCTGTACGTGCCGCAGGTCTACTGGGACCACTGCCGCAAGAACGTGATGGTCATGGAGCGCGTGCGTGGCGTGTTGATCTCGGACATGGCCGAGCTGCAGCGGCGCGGCGCGAACATCCAGCGGCTCGCCGAGAACGGCGTCGAGATCTTCTTCACGCAGGCGTTCCGGCACAACTTCTTTCATGCCGACATGCACCCGGGCAACATCTTCGTGCTGCTCGACGATCCGCAGCAGCCGCGCTATGCCGCCGTCGACTTCGGCATCGTCGGCACGCTCGATCCGCGCGACCAGCACTATCTCGCCGAGAATTTCCTGGCGTTCTTCGAGCGCGACTACCGGCGCATCGCCCAGCTGCACATCGACTCGGGCTGGATCCCCGCGCACGTACGCGTCGATGAGCTGGAATCCGCGGTGCGCACGGTCTGCGAGCCGATCGCCAACAAGCCGCTGCGCGAGATCTCGTTCGGCCAGGTGCTGATCAGCCTGTTCGAGGCGGCGCAGCGCTTCGACGCGCAGATGCAGCCGCAGCTGATGCTGATCCAGAAAACGCTGCTGCAGATCGAAGGCGTCGGTCGCCAGCTCTACCCGGATCTCGATCTGTGGAAAACCGCGCAGCCGCTGCTGCGCCAGTGGGTGAACGAGCGCTGGAGCCTGCGCGCGATCGCCAAGGACGTGCGCACGCATCTGCCGGACATGGTCCAGGCGCTGCGACAGGTGCCGCCGCTGGTCGAGAACGCGATTCAGCGGGCGCGCGATGGGCGCTTCAGCCTGCCGGTGACGACGCAGGACCTCGAAAATCTGCGCCTGCAGATCCAGCGCGACGGCCGGCGTCGCGACCTCGCGTCATTGACGGCGACCTGTGCCCTCGGCGGCATTCTCTGGCTTGCGCTCGCAACCGCGCCGACGTGGCCGGGCTACGCGCTGCTCGCCGTCAGCATAGTGGGACTTCTGTCGTTGCGGCGCTGATCGCACTCCAGTACGCTCGCTGCCGCTCGGACCCGGACGGCTCTTATAACTAGAACAGCAAGGCAGCGAGGTCCCATGGACGACAACGTACACGCCCCCGATTCACCAGCCGCTCCCGCTGCACCCCCGGTCGCGCCCGGTCCACGAATCGAGTCGTTCCACTTCAGCGCCACCGGCGCCGAATACTTCCGCATCTGGATCGTCAACCTGCTGCTGACGATCGTCACGCTCGGCATCTACTCGGCCTGGGCCAAGGTGCGACGACTGCGCTACTTCTATGGCAGCACCACGCTCGCCGGCGCGAGCTTCGAGTATCACGGGCGGCCGCTGGCGATTCTCAAAGGCCGGTTGATCGCGGCGGCGCTCGTCATTCCTTACTTCGTCGTCGGCGTGCTGTTCCCGCCCTGGGACCTGCTGTTCGTGCCGGCGTTCCTGATCGCGCTGCCGTTCCTGGTGGTCAAGTCGCGCCTGTTCAGCATGCGCATGACTTCGTGGCGCAACATCCGCTTCGATTTCGACGGCACGTACGGCGGCGCCGCCAAGGTCTATTTCGGTTTCCTGCTGCTGACGATCGTGACGTTCGGCCTGGCCGCGCCGTACTGGACCTTTGCGCGCCAGCGCTTTCTGATCAGCCACACGCGGCTCGGCACGACGCAGTTCGAGTTCAGCGGCAGCGCCGGCGAGTACTACACGGCGATCATCCTCGGCGGTCTCGCGATCGTCGGCGGCGTCGTCGGCGCCACGTTCCTGTCGATCCTGGTGCCCGAGACCGCGCCGATCTTCGGCAAGTTCGACCTGCGCTCGCTGTTCGTGCTGCCGCTGGTCGGCGTGGCGTACATGTTCGGCTTCGCGGTCATGAATGCAGGGATCGGCAACGCCGCTTTCGGCAACACGCACATCGGTCCGCACCGCCTGCGCTGCGATCTCAGGACCGCGCGGTTGTTCTGGTTGTACCTCAGCGGCGCCGTCGCCGCGGTCTTTACGCTGGGTCTGCTGATCCCGTGGGCGAAGGTCCGCCTGGTGCGCTATCAGCTGGACAGCCTGCAGCTGAACGTCAGCCGCGACCTGGAACAGTTCGTCGCGACGGAGCAGTCGCAGGTCGCCGCCACCGGCCAGGAGATCGGCGACCTGCTGGATGTCGACTTCGGCCTGTAGGCGGCGATGTCGTTCAAGGCTCGCTACTACGACGGGCGCACCTCCGCAGCGCGCGAGGTCGAGGTCGTGCTCTACGCCGACGGTCGAATCACCGTCACGGGCACGCAGGAGCTGCAGAACACCTCCGTCGGCGAGGTGCGCATCAGCGAGCGGATCGGCAGCACGCCGCGCCGCATTTCCTTCCCGGACGGCACCAGTTGCGAGACCGACGACAACGAGCTGCTGGACCAGTGGCTCGAGCGCCTCGGGCGCCACTCGCGCGAGCATCGCGTTTTCCAGCTCGAACGCCGCTGGCGGATCGCGTTGCTGGCGCTGCTGATCACAGTCGCGGGAACCTGGGCCTTCATGCGTTTCGGTTTGCCGGTAGCAGCAGACTACGCGGCCCGGGTGCTGCCGCGCTCGGTGGACACGGCGATCGGCGAAGGCGGCATGCAGACGATGGACCGCATGTTCTTCGCACCCTCGAAGCTGCCGGCACAGCGCCAGGCCGAGCTGCAGTCGATGTTCGCCACGATGGTGCGTGAGCTCGATGCGGGCCCGGACTTGAGGCTCGAGTTGCGCAGCAGTGCTCGCATGATCGGAGCGAATGCTTTCGCGCTGCCCTCGGGCATCGTGGTGATGACGGACGAGCTGGTCGCGCTGTCCCGCGACGACGGCGAGATCGAGAGCGTGCTGGCGCACGAGCTCGGTCACGTCGTGCATCGGCATTCGCTGCGCATGCTGTTGCAGAGCTCCGCGAGCGCGTTGCTGATGTTCACGCTGCTCGGCGACGTGAATTCCGTATCCACGCTGGCAGCGTCGGTGCCGACGGTGCTGGTGCACGCCAAGTTCTCGCGCGATTTCGAGCGCGAAGCCGATGACTACTCGTACGCGTGGCTGAAGCGCCGCGGCATTCCCTCGCACCGCTTCGGCGATCTGCTGCGGCGGATCGAAGCCGCGCAAGGACAACACGACGACGGTCAGGTGCTGAGCTACTTCTCGTCCCATCCGCAGACCGCAGAACGGGCGCGCGACTGACCCCCGGGATCAGGCTTCGGCCTGAGCCTTCGGCTTGCTCAACAGGCCCCACACCACCGGCAGCACCGACACCACCACGATGCCGATCGTCACCAGCCCGAAGTTCTCCTTGACGATGGGTACGTTGCCGAACAGATAGCCGCCCCAGGTGAACAGCGTGACCCACGCGCAGCCGCCGACCACGTTGTAGGCCGCGAACCGTCGCCGCCGCATCTGCCCGACGCCCGCGACGAACGGCGCGAACGTGCGGATGATCGGGATGAAGCGCGACAGGATGATGGTCTTGCCGCCGTGCTTCTCGTAGAAGCGCTGCGTGCGCAGCAGGTACTCCTGCTTCAGCCAGCGCATTCCGCCGCTGAAGGCGCGCGGCCCGATCGCACGGCCGACGCGGAAATTCACTTCGTTGCCGAGCACCGCGGCGAATGTCAGCAGCAGCCAGATCCACAGCGCATTCAACGTGCCGCTCTGATCGACGGCCGCGAGCGCCCCGACCGCGAACAATAGCGAATCGCCCGGCAGAAACGGCGTCACCACCAGGCCGGTCTCGCAGAAAACGATCAGGAACAGGATCAGGTAGACCCAGACGTGATAGTCGGCGACCAGCTCGGTGAGATGCCGGTCGAGATGCAGGACGAGGTCGATGAACCAGCTGAGCAATTCCATGCCGGCATAGTATCAAGACGCCGCGGCGGCCAGCCGGTGCAGGGCCGAATCGAGATCGGTGGCAACGAGCAGCGCCCGCCGGTAGCGCTGCTGCAGGAATCCCTGCTCCACCGCGCGGTCGAGAAACGCGAGCAATGGATCGTAGTAGCCGTCCTGGTTGAGCAGCGCGCAGGGCTTGCGGTGCAAGCCGAGCTGCGTCCACGTCCAGGCTTCGAACAGCTCGTCCATGGTGCCGATGCCGCCCGGCAGCGCGAGGAACGCGTCGGCGAGATCGCCCATCAGGAGCTTGCGCTCCGACATGGTGCGCACGACGTGCAGGTGCGACAGGCCCGCATGCCCGACTTCGCGATCGATCAGCATCTGCGGGATCACGCCCACGACGCGTCCGCCGGCCGCCAGCGCGGCGTCGGCGAGCGCGCCCATGAGGCCGACGCGCCCGCCGCCGTAGACGAGCGTGAGCCCGCGCCGGGCGATCAGCGCACCCGCCGCCGTCGCGAGCGCGGCGTATGCGGGCCGGTGACCCGGGCTGGACCCGCAAAAGACACAGAGGGATTTCATGAGCGCCATTCTATTGAACTGAGAGCAGCGTCACACTCCGCAGCACCCTCGACCGGTCTTGACGTTTCCACACGCGCGCCCGCTCAAGCTGTGCGACAGCAGCCCGATATCCGACTACGCAGCACCTCCCGCGTCACGGGTTATTTTGTCGAATGGAAGCTCCGTACCTCATGTTGGCGGCTTCGAGCCTCATTGCAGTGGGCGCTGTGGCTGCTGCAGCCTGGCTCGCGCTCCGACTGCGACGCCTGCAGGCGCAACGCGCCCTGCCCGCCCCAGGATCCCCGAATCGACATGACGCCCTGACGGGCCTGCCGACGCGAGTCGCGATCGTCGCGACCGCCGAACAGGCCATCGCCGAAGCGCAACGCGCCGGCGCAACCTTCGCAGTCACGGTGCTGAACGTCAGCCGCTTCAAATCGATCAACGATGCGCTCGGCCACGAAGTCGGCGACGAGGTGCTGCGCGCACTATCGCGACGACTGGCGGGCCTGCTCGCTACCGGCGACGTGCTCGGGCGGCTTGCCGGCGACGAATTCATCGTGCTGGCCCGCGTCGGCACCGGCGCCGTGCCCGCCGAGGTGACGGTCGAGACGATCTTCGCGGCGCTGCGCGAGCCGTTCTCGATCGAAGGCCATGACATCGAAGTTGCGGTCAGCGCGGGCATCAGCATGTTTCCGCAGGACGGCGCCACGTTCGACCTGCTGCTGCGGCGGGGGGAAACCGCGATGCGCGCCGCGCGCAGCGTCGCCCGCGGCACGTTCCGCTTCTACTGCGAGGAGATGAGCCGCTCCGAAGAAGAGCGCGTCGCGCTCGAAGCCGACCTGCGCGGCGCCATCCGCGAGGGCCAGTTCGAGCTGCACTATCAGCCGAAGGTCGACATCGCGAGCGGCCGCGTGCGCAGCGCCGAGGCACTGCTGCGCTGGCGCCATCCGCGGCGCGGACTGGTGCCGCCGAACGTCTTCATTCCGATCGCGGAAGAGGCCGGTCTGATCCTGCCGATCGGCGAGTGGGTGTTGCGCCAAGCCTGCGCGCAGATGCGCGCGTGGCTGGATGCTGGCTTGCCGCCGTTGCGCGTGTCGGTGAACCTGTCGGCAAGACAGTTCCGTCACGGCGACCTCACCGCCGTCGTCTGCTCGGCGCTCGAAGATGCGCAGCTGCAGCCCGGCTATCTCGAGCTGGAGCTGACCGAGAGCTCGATCATGCACGACCCCGAATCGAGTGCGGCGACGCTGCAGCTGCTGAGCACGATGGGTGTGCACATCTCGATCGACGACTTCGGCACCGGCTATTCGAGCCTCAGCTACCTGTGGCGCCTGCCGCTCGACAAGCTGAAGATCGACCGCAGCTTCGTGCGCGAGCTGCTCTCGAATCCCGACGACGTGGCGATCGTCAAGGCGATCATCTCGCTGGCGCACAGCCTGCGCCTCGGGGTCGTCGCCGAAGGCGTCGAGACGCTGGAGCAGCTCGAGCATCTGCGCGAGCTCGGCTGCGACCAGTACCAGGGTTTCTATTGCAGCCCGGCTGTACCGGCCGACGCGTTCGTCGCGCTGATCAAACGGCTGCGCGCCGAAAAGCCGGCGCTCACGGAAGCAGACATGCTGCGCACGCAGAGCCGGCTGTACGCGTACACGCCGGAAATGTTGGGCTAACCTGACTCCCTGTACCTCTGCTGCAGCCTGCTCATCCCTGCTATCCACCGATCTCTGTCCGCCGCCTTGCGCTGCAGGTATTGCGCGACTTCCGCATGCGGCAGGATCAGAAACTTCTCCGCCGCCAGGCCGGCGATCACCGCATCCGCGACCTGCTCCGGTTCCATGATGCCGTCGACACTCGCAACGTCGCCTTCGTTGCCTGCGATCATGTCCGTGCGCACGGCCTGCGGGCACAGCACCGAGACCTTGATGCCCTGGTGACCGTGCGTGATGGCGATCCACTCGGCGAGCGACACGGCTGCGTGCTTCGTCACCGCGTAGGTCGCGCTGCCGATCTGCGATAACAGTCCAGCAGCAGAAGCAGTGTTCAGGAGATAGCCGCCGCCGCGCGCCATCATGCGCGGGACGAGGTGACGAGCGGCATAGACATGCGCCATCACGTTCACTTCCCAGATCTTCTGCCAGACCTCGTCGGGCGTATCGAGGCCGCGACCGACACCGATGCCGGCGTTCGAGCAGAACAGGTCGATCGGACCGTGCGTGCGCTCGGTGGTGTCGATGAATGCCGCAACATCGGCTTCGCGACTTACGTCGACGCGCATGCCAGAGCCGCGCAGTTCGGCAGCGACGGCGCGCACTCCTGCTTCATCGAGGTCGGCGACGGCGACGTGCTTCGCGCCCTCTTGCGCGAACCGGCGCGCGAGTGCACGTCCAATACCTCTGGCGCCGCCCGTGACAGCGACGATTTTTCCGGCAACTTGCATGGATGCCCCCTGTCGGTCGCACCTTCAGCCCGACATCCATACTGCCGGATTAATTCCTACGCCGCTCGGCTCAATCTCTGTCGTCAACCCGGCGGCCGCGCGAGCGCCGCCGCTCGGTGCCCATGAACGGGGCGACCATCATGCCGACTTCGCTGCGACGACGCGGCCCGGCACGCCGATCCTTGTGGTGCTTGTAGCGGCACGTACAACGCGGCGCGTCGCAGGTAGGCAGCGGCAACCGCGGTGCATGCGCGGAGAGGAACCGCCGCCCGGTGAAGCGATGA
Source organism: Steroidobacteraceae bacterium (assembly GCA_036555785.1). Taxonomy (GTDB): domain Bacteria; phylum Pseudomonadota; class Gammaproteobacteria; order Steroidobacterales; family Steroidobacteraceae; genus Steroidobacter. The sequence goes on along the minus strand of DATBKP010000009.1, from coordinate 5,409 downwards.
GCAGCGGCGCAGGCGCCTTCGCCCAGGATTATCGACACCGCGTGAAATTGCGTGTGGGCAGGACGCGGCTTGAGGGGCGGCTGTCTCTTCCGTCCGAACAACCCACCCAGCGACCATCTGAGAGCCATCGCTGTCACCGTATCCATGCGGGGGGTACCTGCATAAGCGGGGAAGCGACTCCATTGTTCCTGCGCCGCCGCAGCGAACAACTGCTCGGGCGGGCTAACGCAGACTGCGCAGGAATTGCGCGGGATCGCCGCCGCGCTCCAGCACTTCGACCAGCGCCGAGGCGACGACCACGCCATCGACGTGCGGCGCCATGCGCTCGATCTGCTCGCGGCTGCGGATGCCGAAGCCGGCGCACACCGGCACCGGCGAGAGGCGCTGCACGCACGCGAAGTACTCGAGCGTCTCTTCCGACACCGGAGCGTTCTTGCCGGTCGTGCCCGTCATCGTGACTGCATATACGAAACCGCAGCTCGCGGCGGACAGCATCTGGATGCGCTCCGTCGGAGTCACGGGCGTCACCAACTGCACGAGCGCAAGACCGCGCGCCGCGAGTGCTTCGCGCAATTCCGCGCACTCTTCGAACGGCAGATCCGGAACGATGAATCCGGTAACGCCCGCGCGCGCGGCGTCCTCCGGCAATCGATCGAGACCGTACGCGAGCAGTGGATTGAGATAGCTCATCAGCACCAACGGGGCGCGCGACTTCGGTCTCGGGCCGCGGGTGAGCTCGGCAAGAATCCACTTGAGCGAGACGCCCTGCGCGAGCGCGGCACGGCTGGCGCGCTGGATCGTCGCGCCATCCGCCATGGGATCGGTGAAGGGCACGCCGATCTCGACTACGTCCGAGGCATCGGCCACGGCGGCGAGTTGCTGCAGGAACGTCTCGCGGTTCGGGAAGCCGGCCGTGACCCACCCGATCAGCGCGGGATGTCCGCGCGAGCTGGCGTTGCGTATTGCCGCGGTGATCGCATCTCCCGCAGCCATCACTGCACATCCTTCAGCAGCGTCCGCTGCAACGTCGGCATGTCCTTGTCGCCGCGCCCGGACAGGCCGATCAGGATCTTCGTGCCGCGATGCTCCGCCGCGTATCGCCTGGCGCCGGCGAGCGCATGCGCGGACTCGATCGCGGGCAGGATGCCTTCGGCTGCACAACATTCGGCGAGCGCCGCGAGCGCGGTGTCGTCATCGATCGCTTCGTACTTGACGCGCCCCACGCTCATCAGCAGCGCGTGCTCGGGACCGACGCCCGGATAGTCCAGGCCCGCCGACACGGAGTGCGTTTCCTGGATCTGCCCATGCTCATCCTGCAACAGCAGCGAATAGCTTCCTTGCAGCACGCCTGGCGTGCCGAACGCGAGCGACGCGGCGTTCTCGCCGAGCCCGGCACCTTTGCCGCCTGCCTCCAGTCCGAGCATGCGGACCTCGCGATCGCCCAGGAACGGGTGGAACAGGCCGATCGCGTTCGAGCCGCCGCCGACGCACGCGATCACGATGTCGGGCAGGCTGTCGGTCTGCGCCAGGATCTGCTCGCGAGCTTCGCGGCCGATCACCGACTGCAGCTCGCGCACGAGGTAGGGATACGGATGCGGACCGATCGCCGATCCCAGGCAGTAATACGTGCCGTTCGGATCCGAGACCCAGTCGCGCAACGCTTCGTCCACCGCTGCGCGCAATGTCTGGTCGCCGCTCGTGACCGGCACGACGGTCGCGCCGAGCAGCTTCATGCGTCCGACGTTCGGCGCCTGGCGCTCCATGTCGACGGAACCCATGTACACGGTGCACGGCATGCCGAGGCGCGCGCAGGCGGCGGCAGAGGCAACGCCGTGCTGACCCGCACCGGTCTCCGCGATCACGCGCTTCGCGCCGAGCTTCTTCGCAAGCAGCACTTGCCCCACGGAGTTGTTGATCTTGTGCGCGCCGGTGTGCGCGAGATCTTCGCGCTTCAGCCACACTGCCGCGCCCCAGCGCTGCGACAGCGTGCGCGCATGCGTCAGCGGCGTCGGCCGCCCGACCCAGCTGCGCAGCTCCGCATGAAATTCATCGAGGAATGCACGATCGCGCAGGTACCGATCGACCCCGGCCTGCAAACGGTCGAGCGCGGGCACCAGCGTCTCCGGCACGTACCGGCCGCCGAACGGCCCGAAGCGGCCGCGCGCATCGGGATACTCGCCTTTGAGGATGCGGGCGAGCGACACCTGGGGATCGATCGAAGTCGAGCTTCTCATTCAACTGCTCCGTTCGCTCACCGCGCGGGCGCGGCGCACGAATTCATGTATCCGGGCGGGATCCTTGATCCCGGGCGCTGTCTCGACGCCGCTGCTGACGTCGACGCCGAAGGGTCGGACTGCGGCGAGCGCATCGGCGAGATTGGTCGCGTTCAAGCCGCCGGCGAGCACGAGTTGCGTCGTGCGCGCCAGCTGCGCCGCGCTGTTCCAGTCCGAATTGCTGCCGACGCCGCTGACCGGTCCCTCGAACAACACGCGCGAATGTGCGAGTGAGCTGGCGCTGTGCTGCGGGTCAGGCTTCAGCCGGACTCCGCTCCGCACGACCGGCATCACCGCGAGACCCATCGGCAGCCGCAGCGTCGCCAGGTCTTCGAGATCCGTCTGCAGCACATCCGGCCGAAACGCCGACCACACTTCGTCCAGCTGACTCTGCGTGGGATGCAACATCACCGCGACGCGCGGAATCCGTCGCGGCACACCTTGCGACAGCTGCACTGCTTGCGCCGCGCTCACTTGCCGTTTCGAAGGCGCGAACACGAAGCCGACTGCATCGGCGCCGGCCGCAACCGCCGCCTCGACCGCCTCGGGCGTGGTCAGGCCGCAGATCTTCACCCAGATGGTCACGTCGCTACTCGTCGTCCATCGAGCTGCCGGTTGCGATGCGCATCTTGCGCGTGCGCACGGCCATGGCGCGCTCGCGGCCGGCCGCCAGCATTTCGCCGAGCACCTTGCCCGGGTCGGCGGAGTTCATCAGTGTCGTGCCGACTAGCGCCACCTCGTAACCCGCATCGACGACCGTCTTGACGTCGTCGAGCGAGCCCACGCCGCTCTCCGCGACCGACGGGAACTCCGGCGGCAAGTGGCTCGCCAGCTCGTTGAGCCGCGACAGGTCGACGCTGAGCGTGTCGAGGTCGCGGCAGTTGATGCCAACGAGCATCTGCTCGTCGTGAGCCTTGCGCGCGGCGAGCAGCTCCCGCGCGACCTGCAGGTCGGCAGCATCGAAGGTCTCGATCAGCACGAACATCTTCAGCATCGCCGCGCAATCGAGCAGCGCCGTAATGCGGCTGCGATCCAGCATGCGCACGATGACCAGCACGCCGCCGGCGCCGGCGGCGCGCGCTTCCATCACCTGATAGGGATCGACGAGAAAATCCTTGCGCATCACCGCAACGCCGAGCGGCGCCAGCGTCTTCGCCGTCTGCTCCAGGTGCGCGAGCGATCCGCCGAAGCGCGTCGGCTCGGTCAACACCGATACCGCGCAGGCGCCGCCTTGCGCGTACGCCTGCACGCGCCTGTCGATGTCGCTCGTGTGCGCCGACAGATCGCCCGCGGAAGGCGACGCCAGCTTGCATTCCGCGATGACGTCGAAGCCTTCCGGCGACAACTTCAATCGCGGGGCCTGGGGCGCCGCGCACACGCGAGTCCACAACATCTGTTCGGATTCGCGCGCGCGCGCCTGCTCGAGCCTCGCAAGACTCGACTGTGCCATCTCGGTTAGAAGTCCTGACATATGAGCACTAGCGGCTAGGTTCGACCAAATTCGGCGATCCGCTCCAGTATGCGGCGGCCCGCGCCGTCGTCGATGGCTTGCTGCGCCATCTTCGCGGCAGCCTGCGGCGACGGTGCCTTGTCCATCAGCTCCAGCACGAGCGCCGCCTGTAACACGATTGCACTGCGATGCGCGCCGCGATCCTGGCCTTCGAGCACCGCACGCAAGTGTTGCGCATTGTAGGCGGCATCGCCGCCCCGGAGCTCCTCGGCGCTGCAGCGGGGCAACGAGAATTCCCCGGCGCTGCGGGTGGTGCGCGCAACCTTGCCAGGTCGCACGTCGAACACCGTGAATGGCCCGATCGGCGTCGCCTCGTCCCAGCCCGGCTCGCCGTGCACGACGAACGCCCGCTCGATCGGCATGCCGGCCAGCGTATCCGCCATCAGCGCCGCGATGTCCACGTGGTAGGCGCCGATCAGGTGGTACGGCGGTTCCGCGGGATTCGACAGCGGCCCCAGGATGTTGAAGACAGTGCGCACGCCCAGCGCCTGCCGGATCGGCATCACCGCTTTCATCGCCGGGTGGTAGTGCGGCGCGAAGAAGAACGTAAAGCCGGTCGCCGCGAGACAATCGCCGGCGGCCTTCTCGTCGAGCGGCAGGTTCAGGCCGAGCGCGCGCACGACATCGGCGCTGCCGCTGCGGCTGGAAACGGAGCTGGTGCCGTGCTTTGCGACGCGAATGCCCATCGCTGCGACCAGCAAAGCGGCACCGGTCGAAAGATTGAAGCTGCCGGAGCCGTCGCCGCCGGTGCCGACCATATCGACCAGCGGTCCGCCCTCGGGCAGGATCGGCCGCCGCGCGAGCTTGCGCATGGTCTTGGCGAAACCGCGCACCTCATCCGGCGTGACGCCCTTGGCGCGCAGCCCGGCGAGCAGCGCGCCGCCGAGCGCCGGCGAGAGCGTCGGATCCGTCAGCGCCACGAGCAGCTCCGCCGCCTGCGCTTCGGTCAGGTTGCGCCGGTCGAGCAGCAGCTCGAGGACTTCGCGCAGAGCACTCATTGCTCGTTGATCTCTTGGCGCCGTGGCGCACGTTGCCGCAGAAAGTTCGCCATCAGCAGCGGCCCCTGCGGCGTGAGCACGCTTTCCGGATGAAACTGCACACCCTCGACTGCCAGCGTGCGGTGGCGCACGGCCATGATCTCACCCTCGTCCGTGCGCGCCGAGACTTCCAGCGCGTCGGGCAATGTTTGCGGTTGCGCGATCAGCGAATGATAGCGCCCCGCCTCGAACGGTTCCGGCAGGCCGGCGAGAATGCCGCGCCCGTCGTGGTGGACGCTCGAAGTCTTGCCGTGCATCAGGCGCGCGGCGCGCACCACCTTGCCGCCGAACACTTCCACGAGCGACTGGTGCCCGAGGCAGACGCCGAGCACGGGCACCTCGCCGGCGAATGCAGCGATCATCTGCATGGAGATTCCCGCATCGTGCGGCGTGCCGGGGCCGGGCGAGATGCACAGGTGCGTCGGCGCGAGCGCGCGCGCCGCCTCCAGCGAGATCTGGTCGTTGCGATGCACGAGCACTTCGGCGCCAAGCACCATGAAGGCCTGCACCAGGTTGTAGGTAAAGGAGTCGTAGTTGTCGATCAACAGCAGTCGCGGCGCGCTCACAGCCCTTCCTCCACCATGGCCAG
>DATBKP010000008.1:0-14386 GCA_036555785.1 Steroidobacteraceae bacterium | reverse complement strand
GGAAGTTGAATCGCCCGACGTAGCCGCGCGACGACGTTTCGTAGCTGCCGACCGTGATCATGTCGAGGCCGCCGGAGATTTCCTGCCACACGGTCTTGGAATCATCGAGCGACTGGCGCGACTGGTCGACGTAAGCGAGCTGCACGGATGGGCCCACGCGGATCTCGCCCGCATCGGGCTTCTCCTGGCCGGTGAGCATGCGGAACAGCGTGGTCTTGCCGGCGCCGTTCGGGCCGATGACGCCGACGATGCCGCCGGCCGGCAGGTTGAAGCTGAAGTCCGCGAACAGCAGCCGGTCGCCGAAGCCTTTCTTCAGGCCCTTGCCTTCGATCACCAGCTCGCCGAGCCGCGCGCCGGGCGGAATGTAGATCTCGTTGGTCTCGTTGCGCTTCTGGAACTCCTGCGACGCCAGCTCCTCGTAGCGTTGCACGCGCGCCTTGCTCTTGGCCTGTCGCGCCTTGGGATTGGCGCGCACCCATTCCAGCTCGCGCTGCAGCGTCTTGCGCAGGCCTTCCTGCTGCTTCTCCTCGATCGCCAGCCGCTGCTCCTTCTGTTCCAGCCACGAGGAGTAGTTGCCTTCCCACGGGATGCCGTGGCCGCGGTCGAGCTCGAGGATCCAGCCCGCGACGTTGTCCAGGAAATAGCGATCGTGCGTCACCGCGATCACCGTGCCCGGATAGCTCTCCAGGTACCGCTCCAGCCACGCGACCGACTCGGCGTCGAGGTGGTTGGTCGGCTCGTCGAGCAGCAGCATGTCGGGCTGCGACAGCAGCAGGCGGCACAGCGCGACGCGGCGGCGCTCGCCGCCGGAAATTTTCGCGACGTCCGCCTCCCACGGCGGCAGACGCAGCGCGTCCGCGGCGACCTCGAGCTTGCGCTCCAGCTCCCAGCCGCCCTTGGCGTCGATCGCATCCTGCAGCTTCGCCTGCTCCTCGAGCAGCTTGTTCATCTGCTCCTCGCCGAGGTCCGGATCGGCGAACTGGTCGCTCACGGCATTGAAGCGATCGATCAGCGACTGGATTTCACCGACACCTTCGACGACGTTGCCGCGCACGTCCTTCTGCGGATCGAGCTGCGGCTCCTGCGACAGCAGGCCGATCTTGATGCCCGGCTGCGGCCGCGCCTCGCCTTCGATCTCCCGGTCGATGCCGGCCATGATGCGCAGGAGCGTGGATTTGCCGGAGCCGTTCAGGCCGAGCACGCCGATCTTGGCGCCGGGAAAGAACGACAGGGAGATGTCCCGCAGGATGATCCGCTTCGGCGGCACCACCTTCGAGACGCGATTCATGGTGTAGATGAATTGAGCCATGGTAACGAAAACAGTCGGACCGGGGTTGGCGGAGGGGGGCGAATGATACCGGGTTGGCGTGCTAGTGTCGGCACCGGGGGAGGGGGCGCACACACGAAAAAGGCCCGCCGTGACTGAATCCGACTGCAACGTGCTCCTGGTCGCGGGCGACGAGATCGCGCGCTATGGCTTCGGCGATGGTCATCCCTTCGGGCCCGACCGGCACGAAGCGTTCATGCGCGAGCTGCACCAGTGCGGCCTCGACGGTCGCGTCCAGCGCGGCTCGGCTCGCAGCGCCTCGCGCGAAGAGCTCGAGTGGTTCCACACGCCTGCCTACGTCGAGCTGGTGCGTGAGCGCTCGGCCAGCGGCTTCGGTTACCTCGACGCCGGCGATACTCCAGCCTGGCGCGGCGTCTACGAGGCGGCCAGCAATGTCGTCGGCGCCACGCTGAATGCTGTCGATGCAGTGCTCGCGGGCCGTGCGCGGCGCGCATTCATTCCGATAGCCGGTCTGCACCACGCATCGCGGGGTCATGCTGCCGGCTTTTGCGTCTTCAACGATTGCGGCGTAGCCATCGAGATGCTCCGTCGCCGGCACGGCGTGCAGCGCGTCGCCTATGTCGACATCGACGCCCATCACGGCGACGGTGTGTTCTACGCGTTCGAGGACGATCCCGACCTGCTGTTCGCCGACCTGCACGAGGACGGCCGCTACCTCTATCCCGGCACCGGCATGGCCGTGGAAACCGGCGTCGGGGCCGCACTCGGCACGAAGCTCAACCTGCCGTTGCCGCCGGGCGCCGGCGACGAGCACTACCAGGCGGCCTGGGCGCAGGTCGAGGACTACCTGCGCGCCGGGCGCCCCGATTTCATCCTGTTCCAGTGCGGCGCGGACAGCCTCGAAGGCGATCCGATCACGCACCTGCGCTTCAGCGAGGACGCGCATGCGCACGCCGCGGCGCGGCTGTGCGCGATCGCCGACGAGCTGGGCCACGGGCGGGTGGTCGGCATGGGCGGCGGCGGTTACAACCGGCGCAACATCGCGCGCGCCTGGACCCGCGTCGTCGAGGCCTTCGTCGAGGGCAGCGGATAGCCGCTTTCTTCCGTACAATTGCGCCTCCCCCCACGCGAGGCTCCCGATGTTCCCTGCCAACATGACGATTTCCGGGTTCGATCCCGAGCTGCAGGCTGCGCTCGACGCCGAGCGGCAGCGCCAGGAAGACCACATCGAGCTGATCGCGTCGGAGAACTACGCCAGCCCGCGCGTGCTGCAGGCACAGGGCACGGTCCTGACCAACAAGTACGCCGAAGGCTATCCGGGCAAGCGCTATTACGGCGGTTGCGAGTACGTCGACGTCGCCGAGCAGCTGGCGATCGAGCGCGCCAAGAAATTGTTCGGCGCCGCCTATGCGAACGTGCAGCCGCACTCGGGATCGCAGGCGAACGCGGCGGCGTACCTGGCGCTGATCAATCCCGGCGACACCCTGCTCGGCATGAGCCTCGATCACGGCGGACACCTGACGCACGGCGCCAAGGTGAATTTTTCCGGCAAGCTGTTCAAGGCCGTGCAGTACGGGCTCGATCCGAACAGCGGCGAGATCGACTACGTGCGCGTCGAGCAGCTGGCGCAGGAGCATCGGCCGCGGATGATCGTCGCGGGCTTCTCAGCGTATTCGCGCGTCATCGACTGGGAGCGCTTCCGGCGCATCGCCGACGGCGTCGGCGCCTATTTCGTCGTCGACATGGCGCACGTCGCCGGGCTCATCGCTGCCGGCATCTACCCGAACCCGGTGCCGCATGCCGACGTCGTCACGACCACGACCCACAAGACGCTGCGCGGTCCGCGCGGCGGGCTGATCCTGGCGCGGCCGAACGAGGAGATTCACAAGAAGCTCAACTCGCTGGTGTTCCCGGGCACGCAGGGCGGGCCGCTGATGCACGTCATCGCGGCGAAGGCGGTCGCGCTGCTGGAAGCGCTGCAGCCGGACTTCGTTGCGTACCAGAAGCAGGTGCTGGCAAACGCGCGCGCGATGGCCGGCGGCCTGATGAGGCGCGGCTACAAGATCGTCTCCGGCGGCACGGACAATCACCTGTTCCTGGTGGATCTGATCGACAAGAACATCACCGGCAAGGATGCCGACGCGGCGCTCGGCCGTGCGCACATCACCGTGAACAAGAACGCGGTGCCGAACGATCCGCGACCGCCGTTCGTCACCAGCGGCCTGCGCATCGGCACACCCGCGTCCACGACGCGCGGCTTCAGGGAAGCCGAAGTGCTCGAGCTCGCCAACTGGATCGCGGACGTGCTCGACGAAAATCTGAGCGACGCGGTCGTCGCCAAAGTGAGAGGCAAAGTGACCGAGATCTGCCGGAGGTTCCCGGTCTACGCGAACTGATGCATTGCCCGTTCTGCAACCACGAAGAGACGAAAGTCATCGACTCGCGCCTGGCCGGCGAAGGGCAGCAGATCCGCCGCCGCCGCGAGTGCCTGCAGTGCGGCGAGCGCTTCACGACCTTCGAGACGGCGGAGCTGGTGATGCCGCGTATCGTCAAGAACGACGAGAGCCGCGAGCCGTTCGACGAAAGCAAACTGCGTAACAGCCTGCTCAAGGCGCTGGAGAAGCGCCCGGTGTCGAGCGAAGCGCTCGATGCCGCGGTCGTGCACATCTGCCACAAGCTGCGCGCGCTCGGCGAGCGCGAGGTGAACTCGCGGCTGGTCGGCGAGCTCGCGATGGAAGAGCTGCATGGCCTCGACGAGGTCGCCTACGTGCGGTTCGCCTCGGTGTATCGCAGCTTCCAGGACGTGGACGCGTTCCGCGAAGAGATCGAGCGCATGCGCAACCGCCGCGGCAAGGCGGACGAGAGCCAGCTGGCGCTGTGGACCGGGCCGGAAAGCGGCAAGAAGCGATGAGCGGCGCGGCCGGGCGGAATTTCGACGAACGGATGATGCGCCGGGCCCTCGAGCTCGCGCGGCTCGGGCGTTACACCAACCAGCCGAATCCGCGCGTCGGCTGCGTGATCACGTTCGGCGCAAGAATCATCGGCGAGGGTTGGCATCGCAAGCGGGGCGAAGCGCACGCGGAAGTGCGCGCGCTCGAGGCGGCCGGCGACAGCGCACGCGGCGCGACCGCATACGTGACGCTCGAACCGCATTGCTATCAGGGACGCACGCCGCCGTGCACCGACGCGCTGATTCGCGCCGGCGTCAAGCGTGTCGTCTGCGGCGCGCTCGATCCGAATCCGCAAGTCAGCGGCGCTGGCGTCAAGCAGCTGCTCGCGAGCGGTATCGAGGTGGAGACCGGCCTGCTCGAAGCCGAAGCGCGCGAGCTCAATCTCGGCTTCGAGAAGCGCATGATGAGCGGACTGCCGCGCGTGACGGTGAAGATCGCGATGAGTCTCGATGGTCGGGTCGCGCTCGCGAACGGTGTCAGCAAGTGGATCACTGGCGAAGCTGCGCGCGCCGACGTGCAGCATCTGCGCGCCGCCGCGAGCGCCGTCCTGACGGGCATCGAGACGGTGCTCGCGGACGATCCGCAGCTCAATGTGCGCGATCCGTCGATCGAGCTGCTGGGCAGACAGCCGGTGCGCGTCGTACTCGATACGAAATTGCGAATCGCGCCAGCCGCGCGCATTTTCACCGTGCCGGGCCACACCGTCGTGTTTACCGCCCCCGAGAGCGTGGCGCGCGCCGCGGCGGTTCAGGCGGCGGGGGCGGAAGTAATCGGCGCCGCGCTGGATGCCGAGCGGCACGTCGACCTGCAGAACGTCCTCGCCGAGCTGGGCCGGCGCGAATGCAACGAGGTGTTGGTCGAAGCCGGGCCGACGCTGGCCGGACGCTTTCTGCAGCTCGGTCTGGCGGACGAGCTGATCGTCTACATCGCACCGATCGTGCTCGGTCCCGAAGCGCGGGCCATGGCGCTGTTGCCGCCTTTGTATCGCATCGAGGACGTGCCGCGTTATACGCTACACGACATGCAGCGCATCGGCGCTGACGTCAAGCTCGTACTGCGTCCCTGATCCTTATGTTCACCGGTATCGTTCAAGCTGTCGGCGAAGTGCGCACCCTCACACCGCGCGGCGGCGACGTAGAATTGCTGATCGCCGCGGGCACGCTCGGGCTGGCAGGCGTCGCCATCGGCGACAGCATCAGCGTGAGCGGCTGCTGCCTCACGGTGACGCGGCTCACCGCGGATTCCTTCGCAGCCGATGCATCGCTCGAAACCCTGCAAGTGACGACGCTCGGCGGGTGGCGAGCAGGTCAGCGCGTCAACCTGGAAAAGGCATTGCGCGCCGGCGACGCGCTCGGCGGTCACTACGTTAGCGGTCACGTCGATGGTGTTGCGACGGTCGTCGCCTCGGCAGCTGATGCGCGCTCGCTGCGTGTGGATTTCGAAGTGCCCGCTCCGCTGGCGCGCTACATCGCGCGCAAAGGATCGGTGTGCATCGACGGAGTCAGCCTGACCGTCAACGACGCGACGCAACGCCGCTTCGGCGTCAACCTGATTCCGCATACGCTCGAAGTGACCACGCTCGGCGCCTGCCGCCCGGGCACGCAAGTCAACCTGGAAGTCGATATCATCGCCCGCTACCTGGAACGATTGAGTCGCGCCGGAGACGACGCATGAAGCCGATCCCGCTGAAACCCCATCCGATGCAGCTCAACACGATCGACGAGCTGCTTGCCGACATGCGCGCCGGACGCATGGTCGTGCTGATGGATGACGAAGACCGCGAGAACGAAGGCGACCTGATCATCGCGGCCGAGCACGTGCGCGCCGAGGACATCAACTTCATGGCGCAGTACGGGCGCGGCCTCATCTGTCTCACGCTGACGCGCGAGCGCTGCCGGCAGCTGCGCCTGCCATTGATGGTCAGCGACACGAACGCCGAGCACCGCACCAACTTCACCGTGTCGATCGAGGCCGCCGAAGGGGTCACGACCGGCATCTCCGCTCACGATCGCGCGCACACGATTCGCACCGCGGTGCGGCGCGAGGCGCGCGCCGAAGACCTGCGCCAGCCCGGTCACATCTTCCCGCTGATGGCGCAGCCCGGCGGCGTGCTGACGCGTGCCGGTCATACCGAGGCGGGTTGCGATCTGACGCGGCTCGCCGGGCTGGAGCCGGCCGCGGCAATCGTCGAGATCCTCAACGACGACGGCACGATGGCGCGCCGCCCGGATCTGGAGAAGTTCGCGCAGCGTCACAAGCTGAAGATCGGCACCATCGCCGACCTGATCCGCTATCGCCTGGAAAAGGAGCGCTCGGTCGAGCGCATCGCCGAGCAGCTCATCGCGACGGAGTTCGGTCCATTCCGCATGTTCTGCTACGAGGATCACGTCAACCGCACCGTGCATCTCGCGCTGGTCGCGGGCGAGCTGGATGGCAAGCGCGTACCGCTGGTGCGCGTGCACCTCAAGGACACACTCGGTGACGTCGTCGGCATTCGCGACCGCGCGCTCGGTTGGCCGCTGCGCGCAGCGATGCAGCGGGTCGCGCAGGAGGGTCACGGCGTGATCGTGATCCTGCGCCCGGACGAGACGCCGCGCGATCTGATGGACGCGGTGCAGGGCATCGGCCGCGACCCGCAGGCGCCGTCGCCGCAGGCGGGCGCGAAAGTGCTGCGCACTTACGGCATCGGGGCGCAGATCCTGCGTGACCTGGGCGTGACGCGGATGCGCGTGCTGTCGGCGCCGAAACAGATGCACGGCCTGTCGGGGTTCGACCTGGAAGTGGTGGAGTACGTGGATGGATAACATCAAGACCGTCGAGGGCGACCTGCAGTGTCGTGAGCTGCGCTTCGCGATCCTCGCGGCGCGCTTCAACGACTTCATCGTCGAGCAGCTGATCCGCGGCGCCACGGACGCGCTCAAGCGTCACGGCGCTGCGGACAAGCAGATCGAGATCGTGCGCACGCCCGGCGCGTACGACATGCCGCTGGTCGCGCGCAAGCTGGCGCAGAGCAGGAAGTACGACGCGATCGTCGCGCTCGGCGCCGTCATCAAGGGCGCGACCGCGCATTTCGACTACGTGGCCGGCGAGTGCGCCAGCGGGCTCGCGCGGGTCGCGCAGGAAACCGGCGTGCCGATCGCCTTCGGCGTGCTGACGACGGACAGCATCGAGCAGGCCATCGAGCGGGCCGGCACCAAGGCCGGCAACAAGGGCGCCGACGCCGCCGTCACGGCGATCGAGCTGGCGAATCTGTTGCGCAGGATCGAAAGCTGAGCGCGTTACCGATCATGAGCTCACCCGGAAAATCGGTGCGCGGCACGCGCGCGCGCTCCATCGCACGCAAGCTCGCGATGCAGGCGCTCTATCAATGGCAGCTGACGCAGCAGTCGGCCGCAGAGATCAAGAAGCAGTTCCTCGAAAGCGAGGACTCGGCGGGCGTCGATCGCGAGCACTTCGAGGAGCTGGTCGGCGGCTGCATCGCCGGGTACCGGGCGCTGGCGGCGGCGCTGCAGCCGTTCCTCGACCGGCCGCTCGATCAGCTCGATCCGGTGGAAACCGCGATCCTCCTGATCGGCATGTTCGAGCTGCAGCAGCGCGTCGACATTCCGTATCGCGTGGTCATCAACGAGGCCGTCGACCTGTGCAAGCGCTTCGGTGCGACCGAGGCGCACAAGTACGTCAACGCAGTGCTCGACCGCGCTGCCCGCGAGCTGCGCGCGGCCGAGAGAAGCTAGAGTCCTTGCAGGTCGGGCTTCAGCCGACATCCCTATGAGTCTCGGCGAATTCGACATCATCGCCCGCTACTTCGCGAACCACGATCATCGCGCCGACGTGCTGCTCGGCGTCGGCGACGATGCCGCCGTGCTCGAGACCCGTCCCGGCCGCCGGCTGGTGGTAGCGCTCGACACGATCGTCGAGGGCGTGCACTTCCCGCAGAACATCGACGCGAGCGCTGTCGGCTACCGCGCGCTCGCGGTGAATCTCAGCGACATCGCGGCGATGGGTGCGGAGCCTTCCTGGATGACGTTGTCCCTGTCGCTGCCGGAAGCGGCGGAGTCGTGGATAGCCGGTTTCGCTTCCGGCTTGCTCGAGCTCGCGGAGCAACACGACGTCGCGCTGGTCGGCGGCGACACGGTACGCGGACCGCTGGTCGTGACGGTGCAGCTGGCCGGTTGGGTCGAAGAGGATCGTTGGCTGACGCGCGCCGGCGCGCAGCCGGGCGATCTGCTGATGGTGTCCGGCATTCCCGGCGAGGCTGCGGCTGGCCTGCACGTGATCCAGCAACACATGCCGCTGACCGAGGCGACTGCGCAGCTGCAATGGCGTTTCCTGCGCCCGCGCCCGCGCATCGCGCTCGGTAGGCAGTTGCGCACGGTGGCCACTGCAGCGATGGACGTTTCGGATGGATTGTTGATCGACGTGCAGAAGCTCTGCGCAGCCAGTCATTGCGGCGCGCTGCTCAGCATCGATGCGCTGCCGCCGTCTGCCGCGATGCGCGAGTTGTTCGACGAGGACACTGCGCTCGACTACACGCTCGCCGGCGGTGATGACTACGAGCTGATCTTCACGTTGCCGCCGGACCGGCTGCCAGGTCTGCTGGCGCAACGCGATCCCGCGGTGCCGCTCTCCAGCATCGGCGTCATCGTTGCAGGCAGCGCAGTGCAGTGCGAGCGGCGCGGCGCGCCGTTCACGCCGAGACGCAGCGGCTACGATCATTTCGCGGTCGACGGCCCGTCATGAAGTGGAGCGCCGATCCTGCGCTGCTGCGCAATCCGATCCATCTGCTGGCGTTCGGCTTCGGCTCGGGACTCGCGCCGCGCGCACCCGGCACGTTCGGGACGCTGGTCGCAGTGCCGATCGTGCTGGGCGTGATGCAATTCGGTTTCGCGGTGCATCTGGCGTTCGCGATCGTGGCGACCGCGGCCGGCATCTGGTTGTGCGGCGAGAGCGCGCGCCGGCTCGGCGTGCACGATCATCCGGGGATCGTCTGGGACGAGATCACGGGATATACCGTGACGATGTTGGCAGCTCCGCCGGATTGGCGCTGGCTGGCCGGCGGATTTGTGCTGTTCCGCGTGTTCGATATCTGGAAGCCCTGGCCGATCCGGGAGGCCGATCACAGTCTGTCCGGCGGGCTGGGAATTATGCTGGACGACATCATTGCGGGCATTTTTGCGGCCGCGATCCTGCTGGCGGTACGGCTCCTGACCTGATGACAGCCAACAACACCAATGCCTCGAGCGGTCTGATGGAACAGCGCAGCGCGAAGCGCGATCCCCGCAATCCCGAAAAGGTCGGCAAGTACGTCATCGTCAAGGAAGTCGGGCGTGGCTCGACCGGCGTCGTCTACCTCTCGAACGACCCGTACTACCGGCGCGACGTCGCGATCAAGGTCTACAACATCGAGTCGCACGACGAGGATCGCGCCCGCGTCACGCGCAAGATGTTCCTCTCCGAAGCGCACATGGTCGGCATGCTGCAGCATCCGAACATCCTGCCGATCTTCGACGCCGGCGAAGAGGACGGCCGCTACTACATCGTCACCGAGCACGTGCATGGCGCGCGCACGCTGTCCGCGTACTGCAAGCCGGACAACCTGCTGCCGGTCGACGACGTCGTCGAGATCATCTACAAGTGCGCCAAGGCGCTGCACTACGCGCACAGTCGCGGCGTCATCCATCGCGATATCAAACCGTCGAACATCATGCTCACGCAGGCCAACGACGTGCGCATCATCGATTTCGGTATCGCGCTGGTCGCCGACTCGGACATCTCGCGCATCGAGGGCATCGCCGGCAGCCCCTCGTACATGTCGCCGGAGCAGGTGCAGTCGCTGGAGATCACCAACCGCTCCGACCTGTACTCGCTCGGCGCGGTGATGTACGAGCTGCTGACGGGCTTCCGTCCGTTCCGCGGCGGCAACCTCTCGAAGCTGCTGCACCAGATCGTGTACGCGACCCCGCAGCCGATCCACACGCTGCGCAAGGACATCCCGGAGGTCCTCGAGAACTCGCTGATGAAGGCGCTGCAGAAGGAGCCCGCCAAGCGCTACCGCAACGGCCTGGAGCTGGCCGGCGACCTGACGCGCGTGCACCAGACGCTGCGCGAGGGTCTGTCGAAGCTCGACAGCCAGGAGCGTTTCTCGATCCTGCGCACGCTCAAGTTCTTCCACGACTTCTCGCAGTCCGAGATCCTCGAAGTGCTGCGCGCCAGCACCTGGCAGGACTACGAAAAGGAAGAGGAGATCGTCAAGGAAGGCGAGATGGACGATCGCTTCTACGTGATCGTCTCCGGCAGCGTCGCCGTGATGCGCAACGGCCGCGCCGTCGGCCAGCTGGATGCCGGCGACTGCTTCGGCGAGACCAGCTACGTGCGCGGCGCCAAGCGGCTCGCGACGATCAAGGCGCTCGCACCGGTGACGCTGATGAAGGTGAGCTCGACGCTCCTGGAGCAGTCCTCGGCCGCCTGCCAGCTGCGCTTCAACAAAGTCTTCCTGCGCAGCCTGATCAGTCGTCTGCAGAGCCCGAGTTGAGTTGCACCAGCTGGCGTCCGGCCAGCACGGTGAGCTCCCCACCGCCGACGGCAGCTGTCGTCATCTCCGCCAGTTCCGGCAGGTTCGACGCGATGCTGGCGACGTGCTCGACGCGCTGTGCGTCGCTCGCCAGCACGATGCGCACGACGCGATAGGGCCGCAGCCCGTTCTGGATCGCAAGCAGCGCGCCGGCCACCGCGTACAACCCGTCGATGCCGCCCACGAACGTTCCCTCGCGCGCTTCGATCGCCGCCACGCGGCCGGTCGCCAGGTCGATCGTCCACAGTCCGCGCAGGTCCGCGACCACGAGGCGTCGCGCCGTCGCGAGATAGGAGAGCCCGTTCGGATAGCCGAACGTTCCGGGCCCAGCGAGCGTGCGCCACGTGCCCTGCGCGGTCAGCTGCCAGACTGCGCCGCGTTCCGAATCCGACACGGCTACTGCGGCGTCGGGCAGTAGCGCAACGTCGTTGCATAGCGTGCGCGGGTCCGGCAGACGGAAACGCTCAACGGGGCCGGGCGGCACTGAGATGCGCAGCAGCTCCGAGTGCGGTTCGCGCTCGTTCGGCCCCGTCGAGCACGCCCACACGATCTTACGTCCGGCGTCGTTGCGCACGCCGAGCATGCGGCGCGACGGCTCGGTTTCGCGCCACAGCAGGGTTGCCGCCCCGGAACGAGCGACGCGGTAGAGACTGCCGTTCGCCATTGAGCCGATGATCCAGTCCGAGCCGAAAGCGTCGATGCCTTCGGGATCGAGATCGGCAGGATCGACGCGGATCACGCGCTTGATCGTGCCGCGCGCTTCGCCGTTGCGAGTTGTCGCTTCGCGCAGCGCGGGCGTTGCGGGATTTGCGGCGAGCGATGCGAAGCTGGCGCGCTCCCAGAAGGCGTAGGCATAGCCATGTGTTACCAGCCAACGCAGCTCGACGAGCGAGGGAGTGGTCTGCCCGGACATCGCGAGCGCTTCGGCGTGCATGAAACGCAGCGGCGGACTGGCCGGCGCCCAGTCCGCGAGCTGTCCCGTCAGCTGCAGGAAGCGCTGTGCATCGTTGTGCTGGCGCGCGTCCAGAGCCTGGTCGTAGATCGCCATTGGATCGGCGAGAGACGCGGCGGCGCCGAGCAAGAGCAATCGCAGGATCATGGTGCGCACCACTCAGCGTAGGCGGTGGCTGCGCCCTCGTCGAAGCTGCGATATCGCGGCGACCAGTCGAGCTCGTTGGCGCGCGTCGAGTCGAGCGCGACGTCGCGGTTCATCACGTCGAGCGTGTGCTGCGCATGCACGCTTGCGACGGTCGCATCGTCTGTTGCCGATGCAGACACACCTGAGACGCTGGCAGCGCATTCGACCGTGCGACGAACGCTGAGCGGCTGGCCGTCCACGGCATCGAACATGCCGGACACCGGCGTTTCGACGAGGCTCACGTAGAGTGCAGCGAGATCGTCGCGATGAATCAGCGACCAGCGATTCTCCGCGGCTGCGCGCAGATATGGCAGGCGCGCGCTGCGCCTCGCTGCTGCGAACAAGCTCGCGATCGTTCCGCCGCCCTGGCCGCCATAGACCATTCCCAATCGGACCACCGCGTTCCTGGCAGACGCTTTGCCGAGCACGGCGTGCTCTGCTTCGCGCCTGGGCAAAGGCCAGTAGCCGTTCGACGTGTAGAGCAGCCGCCCGGCACGCACGAGGACACGCGTGGCGTACCGGTCCAACTCGAGGTTCTCTGCGCCATCCGCCGAATATTCGAAGGCGGTGTGCACGGTCACCTCGGCGCTCGCTGCCTCATCCCGATAAGTATCAGCTCGCGCGAGATCGCCCGGTACGGCGCGGATTCCGCCGGCTCGCAGGCGCTCCTCGCTGTCCGGGCTCCTGGCGAGCGCGGCAACACTATGGCCTCGCGCTTGCAGGCGGGCCGCGACGGCGGCGCCGACGTAACCGGTCGCACTGGTGAGGAATACGTGCATGCGATGCTTGCCAGCGAGTGCAGTTGCTTGCAGTGTAGGGTCATGCAGGCGGCGCGACTGTCGAAATCTTCTGGCGGCACACCGGCGCCCACGACGGCGAAATGGCAGCCGGGCTATCGCGTCGCGTGGCGTTATGCAGACGACCGCTTCGCCGTCGCGGACTGGAGTTGCGATGGCGCGCGAGGCATAGCGCCACCGGCGGACGAATTCACGCGCCATTTCGAGATCAACCTGCATCGCCGCGGCTGGCACATCCGGTCGCTGGCGCGTCGGCGCTATTTCATCGATCCATTGCATCACAGCCTGTGGCCCGCGCAGTCCGGCTTCCGGCTGTCGAACAACACCGCGCATCCGCAGGCCGCGACGTTGCTGTTCGTGAGTCGCGAACTGCTGGAGGAGGCGCTGGGGACGATCGCAGGTACTGGCATCGCCACGATGCGGCGGCTCCGTGGCCGCCCTGCGCACTGGCGCTCGAGCGCGCTCACGGTTTGTCACGCCCGGCTGCTGGCGACACGCTCAGAGGATCGGCTGGCAATCGAAGAGAATTCGCTCGCGCTGATTCGCCAGGTCGTGGCGGAAGCGGCGGGTTCGGCAGTGGCAGGCGTGCGCTCGCAATCGGCCCGCCGTGTCGCCGTGGTAGACCGGGCACGGTCGTACATTCTGAATCGCTATCGCGAGTCGCTGTCGTTGTCCTCGATCGCCGCCGCGTCGGGCGTGGCGCCGTCGACGCTCTGCGAGAACTTTCCGTGCATCGTGGGTGTGCCCGTGTGGCGCTATGTGCAGCGCCTGCGTTTGCAGGATGCGGCGCTCGCGCTGGGCGAGGGCGCGACCGATCTGAGCCGGCTCGCGCTCGACCTGGGATTCAGCTCGCACAGTCATTTCGCGCAGGCGTTCCGCGCGCACTTCGGCCAGGCGCCGTCGCACTTCAGGCGAGATTTGTAGTCGGGTTCAGCCCGACTCTTTGTCCTTCTCGATCAGCGCGTACGCCGAGTGATTGTGGATCGACTCGAAGTTCTCCGCTTCGACCACGTACGCCCGCACCCGCTCTTCCTGGTTGAGGCGCACCGCGACGTCGCGCACGATGTCCTCGACGAACTTCGGATTGTCGTAGGCGCGCTCGGTGACGTACTTCTCGTCGGCGCGCTTCAGGATGCCGTACACCTCGCACGAGGCTTCCGACTCGGCGATGTCGATCAGCTCTTCGAGCCACATGTGGCCCGCGACGCGCGCCTTGATTGTGATGTGCGAGCGCTGGTTGTGCGCGCCGTAGTTCGAGATGCTCTTCGAGCACGGGCACAGGCTGGTCGCGGCGACCACGACCTTGAGCCACAGCTCCGGCTTGCCGTCGTGCAGCTCGCCGATCAGCGAGGCCTTGTAGTCCATCAGGCTCTCGACACCGCTGGCCGGCGCCTTCTTCATGACGAAGTAGGGGAAGTCCATCTCGATGTGGCCGCTCTCGGCGTCGAGCTTCTCGGTCATCTCCACCAGGATGTCGCGGAACGACTCGACCGAGATCTCGCGCTCGTTCCGGTGCAGCACCTCGACGAAGCGCGACATGTGCGTGCCCTTGAAGTTGTGCGGCAGGGCGACGTACATGTTGAAGTTGGCGATGGTGTGCTGCTCGCCGCTCGAGCGGTCCTTGACGCGCACCGGGTGGAA
>DATBKP010000007.1:0-37072 GCA_036555785.1 Steroidobacteraceae bacterium | reverse complement strand
ACGATGCTGAAGGAAACGCGCGCCGTCGTGGAGAAAGGCGTGCAAGCAGGCAAGACCCTGCAGCAGTTACAGCAGGAGAAAGTGCTCGCGCAGTGGGATAAGCAGTATTCCGGTCAGTTCGTCTCGACCGACCTGTTCATCGAGACGCTGTACAACGAGCTGACGGGGAAGAAGACCGCAGCGCTGGTGAAGCACTAAACGAGCTTCAGCTCGCGAGTCAAAGCGTCGATAGCTGCGATCGACGCCGGTCCCAGACCCAGGCACGTGATCGTGCCTGCGGCCACGACCGTGTGACCCGCATCCCTGATCAGCGCATTCGGCAGTCCCGCGTCCTCCGCTGCTGCTTCGAGCTCCAGCAGCTGCTGCTCCGATTCCACGCGGAGCACGACCTTCGGCATGCCCTCTTCGACCCAGCGCCGCCGCGCATCCGCCGTCGCTTCGAGCAAGGCGGCGACGGACGCGTGTGCGACCTGCGCGGCAAGTTTGCCGCGCGGCAGCTTCAATGCCTCGTTGACGACGATGACCTGCTTCAGAACAGCTCGCCTGCCGGCCCCTTCAGCATCTGGGCCCGTACCAGCGGAATGGGCGGACCGCCGTAGGACAGAAACTCATCGTTGAACTGCTTCCATGACTGCTCGCCGCCGCGGGTTGCCGCCCAGTCCGCACGCAACTTGCGGATCATCAGCTTGCCCATCGTGTAGTTCAGGTACGCCGGGTCATACGTGCCGCGCGCAGCCTGTTGCCGCGCATTGCCGGCGTCCTGGTGCGCTTTCTCCTTGAACATCTGTTCGCACTGCTCGACCGTCATGCCCTGCGTGTGCAGGCCGATCGCGCACATATACCGAACGTTACGCAGCAGCGCATTCAGCAGCTGCCCGATGTGACGCTCGGGCATGTCCTTCGCGAGGCCCTTCTCGATCATCAGCTCCTCGCCGTAGTGCGCCCAGCCTTCCGCGAAGGCATAGCCGACGAACAGTTGTCCGAAGCGCCACGACGAGCGGTTCGAATGCAAGAACTGCAGGAAGTGACCCGGCCACACCTCGTGCACGGAGGTGAACATCAGGTCCGCCTTGCCCGGCACGTACGCCTCCTGCTCGGCCTTCGACCAGGACGGATCCGGCGGCGCGATGTAGTAGACCGACGGCAGATTCTTTTCGTACGGCCCCGGAATGTTGATGTACGCGAAGTTCTGGCGGCGGTACGCCGGCGCCTCCATCACGCGCGCCTCCTCGGTGCCCGGAATGCTCACTACATCGTGATCTAGAATGAATTGCCGCAGCTCCGCCAGCTGCGCGCGTGCTCCCTCGACCGCTCCGCCGGTCGGCTTGTCGGCGTTCATTTTCTCGATGCACGCGTCGATCGACACGTCCGGTGCGAATTGCTTGCACGCATCCGCGAGCGCCGCGAGATTGCGCTCCAGGTCGGCGCGGCCGATCTCTTCGAGCTTCGCGACCGGCGTCGTGACGTTCTCCGTCATTTTCACCATCATGGCGAACCGCTCCGGCCCGAGCACGTACCCATCGCTCTTGCCGGGCTTCTGCGCCGCCAGCCACTTGCCGAAGTCCTGCATCGCCTTCGCCGCCGGCCCGGTCACGTCCTGCAGCTGCTTCTTCAGCTCCGCGTCCTGCACTTCGGCAAACGCCTGCGGCACGTCGCTGCGATAGAAGTCGGCGAAGCCGCCGAAGCTCTTGCTGCTGAAATCGAGGAACGTTTTCGGCAACGGCAGCTGCAGGTTCTTCTTGATCTGCGCCACGGCGCCCGGAATCTGCTGCGCGTATTTGATGAACGCGCGCAGCCGCTGGTCGGCGGGCGCGTACGGGACCGTCACGTAGGTGCTCGGATCGAGCCCATTGTTGAAGTACCAGCTCGGATTGGTGAACGGCTGGCGCACCTCGCGCAGCCAGAACAGATCGTTGTCGACGCGGCTGACCAGGTAGTCGCGCTGAAAGCGCTCTTCCGACGCGAGCGTCGAGTCCTGGAAGCCGACGGCGCGCTGCCGCACCTCCTCCAGCCGCGCAATCTCCTTCTGAATGCCCTCCGGCGTGTAGTCGCCGAGCTGGCCGTCGAACTCGTGGCGCCCGCTCTGCACGGCGAACGACGGATTCGCGACGAAGTACGCCTCGATGAACTCATCGACGAACTTGGTCCACTCGACGTTGACCGCCGGCGCGGGCGGCTCGCTCTTGTGTTCCGGCGAGGGCGACTTGCTGCAACCGGCCAGCGCGGTCAGCGTTGCTGCAAGAATTGCTACGAAGGACGGAAGGGGGGAACGGACAGGCGCCATGTGCAGAACCTCGCGGGCAGACGTGCACGAAAAGCGCGAATGATACTCGCCCTCCCCCACTGCGGGGGAGGGCAGATCTTGCAACCGGTCGAAACTGCGATGCGCTGTCTTAGAAGTTCATCCGGAACGACACGCCGAAGGTGCGCGGCATGTTGGTGAGATAGCCGACGCGCGCGCGCGTGCCACGCTCACGATCGAGCGACAGGAAGGCTCGCTCGTCCCAGAGGTTGTTGATGAACAGCGCCGTTTCCCAGGTGTCCGAACGTACGCCGACGCGCAGGTTGCCGATCTCGTACGACGGCAGCTCCGGATCGAAGGTGAAGCTGTCGATCGTCGGGTCGCCGAACGGGATGAACGCCGGCCCGGCGCCGCCGATCTGACCGAACGGCGCTTCCTGGTCGGCGAGCTGCGTGAACGACGAGCCCACGTACTGCACCGAAAACACGCCGAAGCCTTCCAGGTTGCTGAAGACCGGCTGCTGGTAGCCGACGCTCGCCGAAGCCTGCAGCTCCGGAGAAGTCGGCAGCCGGTTGCCCTTGCGGATGCCGGCGAGCGGCGTGGTGCCGGTGCCGGTCACGCTGCTGTCGATCTCGGCTTCGACCCAGGTGGCGCCGATGCCGAAGTCCCAGTTGTCGTTCGGCCGCGCGAACAGCTCGGCTTCGACGCCGAACGTGTGCGCCTCGGGCACGTTCACCACGATGCGAGACGAGCAGCTGCCGGCGTCGACGTTGGCCTGCAGATTCGAGATGTCCGAATAGAACACCGCGCTGTTGAACGTGATGCGGCCGCCGGCGAACTGCGTCTTGGCGCCGACCTCGTAGTTCCAGGCCTTCTCGTCCGACCAGTTGGTCTTGCGGATGCTGCCGAACAGCGTGCGATCTTCGGGCGTGCAGATCGGATCGTTCAGCGGATCGTTGATGCCGCCGAGACGGAAGCCGCGCGCGATCTGCGCGTTGAAGTGCACGTCGTCGGTCAGGTCATAGGCCAAGATGAAGCGCGGCGAGAAGCCGTCGGAGCTCACCGAGCCCGGCACGTTGGCCTGCGGCGCGGCGAAGAAACCGCCGAAATTCAGCACGCGGTCTTCGTCGTAGTCGTAGTAGCGCGCACCCAGCGTTGCCGCCCACGAGTCCGTGAAATGCCAGGTGCCTTCGCCGAACAGGGCGAACTGCTGCAGGTTGTAGCTCAGCCGCGAGTAGAACGGCGTGTCGGGCGGCGCGAGCAGATCGGTGCTGACTACGCCGAACAGCCGCTCGGTGATCGCGTCGTAGCCCGGCGTCGGCAGCGTCTGCCCGTACTTGCGGTCGACGTCCTCGAAGAACGTGCCGACCAGCCATTCGATCGTGTCGTGACCGTTCGAGGCGATGCGGAACTCCAGCGAGTGCGCTTCCAGCTGCGTGCGGTCGAACAGCGGCGAATTGAGGCGCACCTCTTCGGGCGTGCCGCCGATGTCGGCAGTGACGCTGCCGGTCAGCTGGCTGGCGTCGCGCAGCACCAGCACGTCGCGATTGGTGTACGTGACGATCGAGCTCAGCGTCACCGGGCCGACGTTCGCCTCGACCTTGATGTCGCCGAGCCGGAACTCGTCGGTCAGACCTTCGTCGATCTGCGTGACCTGGCCGCGCCGTCCCGGATTCACCGGCGGCTGCGTGGTCGTGAACGGATTGCCGAGCACGTTGTAGACGTCGATGCGCGGATAGCCGTCGGTCTCGAGCTTCTGGTAGACGATGCGGGGCGTGATCGAGAGATTCTCGGTCGGCTGGATCAGCCACGCGATGCGCGCGCCGTCCTTCTTGCCGCTGTTGACGTCCTCGCGCTTGCCGCGACCGGGATACACGGAATCGATGAAGCCCGGCAGCTCGTCGTGATAGCCGACGATGCGCAGCGCGGACGTGTCGCCGACCGGAACGTTCAGCATGCCCTTAACCGAACCGCCGAACTCGCTGTCGGTGCCCGTCGAGGCCGACACCTCGACCGTGCCGCCGAACATGCTCAGCTGCGGTTGCGCGGTGATATAGCGCAACACGCCCGAGATCGAGCCGGAACCGAACAGCGTGCCCTGCGGCCCGCGCAGCACTTCGAAGCGCTGCAGATCGAACAGGTCGAGGTCGGGCGTGAACAGCGCCACCGAGATCGGCGACTCGTCGAGATACACGCCGACCTGCGCCTTGACGCCCGGCTGGTCGCGCACCACCTGTCCGGCGCTGATGCCGCGCAGTGCGACCTGGCTCTGGCCCGGGCCGAGATCGGTGATCGCGAGGCCCGGCACCATGCGGCCGAGCTCCGGCAGGCTGGTCGCGCCGGCATTGCGGATCTGATCGCCGGTCGGCGCAGCCACCGAGAACGGCACGTCCTGCAGCGCCGTCTCGCGCTTCTGCGCGGTCACGATGATCTGCTCGATGATGCTCTCGTCGCTCGGCGCGGCTGCGAAGCCCGCCGCCGGTGCCGCCAGCGCCAGCGCGACGGCGCCGCGGATCAATGTCTTGGTTCTGTACATGTCCTGGTATCCCCGGTGTAACACAACTCGAATTCGTCAAAACGAAAGGGGCGCTCGATCGCGCCCCTTTCCGGCAATTACCCCTTGTTGCAAGCCGCCCTCATTCAGAACTTGATCGCTGCACGGGCGTGAATGTAGCGCCCCGGCACCGGATACAGAGTTCCGTCGTAGTTGTTCAGATCGCAGGCGCGGCACGGCGGCGGATCCTCGTCGAGGATGTTGTTGATGCCGAGTGCCAGCTGCATCTTCTGATCGAAGAACGACGGCGTCCAGGCGACCTGCAGGTCCGCGTAGACCTTCGCATCCAGCTCGTCGATACCGCGCGCCGGATCGCTGCACAGGTTCTGCAGGCCCGCGTTTCTCGTGCAGGCGCCGTCGATCGCGCTCAGATAGCGCAAGGTCAGCGACGTCACGAACTCGTGGAACTGCCAATCGGTCGCCAGCGTCGACTTGTAGCGCACGTAGCCGCGGGTCGGCGAGCCGAGCTCGATCCCCGCCAGCTCGCGTGCGACCAGGCCGTTCTCGCCGAGCGTGAACTCCTTGTAACCACCGAGGTAGGTGTTGGCCCAGGTGAAGCGCAGCGCGCCGAAGCCGAACTCCGGCGTCGACAGCGTGAACGTCCAGTCGAAGCCGTTCGTCTCGATGCGGCCGATGTTGGTCAGCTGATTGGCAAACGCGACGATCGCACCGCCGCTGGCCCGCACGATGCCGTCGCAGAACAGCGGCTGCAGCGTGTTCACGCAGGTGTCGAGCTGTACCTGGGCGTCGAGCGCCTGGATCGCGTTGTCGAGCTTGATGTTGTAGTAGTTGACGTCGAACGTCAGCTCGTCGATCCACGAGGCGTTGCGCGCCCACGCCGGGCTGTAGCCCATCCCGATCGTGTAGGTCTCGGAGGTCTCCGGCGTGAGGTCGGGGTTGCCACCCGTCTGCACGCTGATCTGCGGATTGAGCTGGTTGAACGTGCCCGGCACGCCGAGCGCCTGGCAGTTGGCGATCAATGCCGCGTTACCACTCGTCGGATAATCGTCGCAGGGATCGTCCAGCGAGCTGTCGAAGCGCGAGCCGGTGTTGAAGAGCTCGCCGATGTTGGGCGCGCGGAAGCCTTCCGCCCAGTTCGCACGCACCGACAGGTCGTTGAACACGCGCCAGTAGATGCCGGCCTTGTAGACCTCATCGCGGCCGAACGTGTCGTAGTCCGACGAGCGCACCGCACCCGACAGCTCCAGGCGCTGGATACCGGGGATGTCGGCGAGCAGCGGCGCGCGCAACTCCAGGTACTCTTCGGTGACCTTGATCTCGCCCGCGGTCGGCGAAGCCGGCACGTCCGCCGTTTCGCCGGCCTGCGCAATCGAGTCCGGCGTGAACGAGCCTCGCTCCTTGCGGTACTCGAAGCCGAGTGCATAGCCGAACGCACCGGCGGGCAGATCGAACAGCTCGCCCGAGAGGTTCAACGCGATGTCGTTGAGCTCCTGGTCGCTGTGGTCGTTCTGCGTGTACGTCGCCCAGGCGAGCATCTCCGGCGTGATCGTGCCGACGCCGCCGAAGATGTTGAACGGCACGCAAGTGGACTGCGGCGACGGTCCCTGGATCGCCAGGCACTCGTCCTCGGGCCCGAGCGCGATCGCGAGCTTGCGCGCATTGAAGATGTTGTGGCCGGTCTGCGAGGCGTCGTTGCGCCCCCAGTTCAGGCTCACGTCCCAGTAGTGCGTGCGGCTGCCCAGCTCGAAATTGCCGTTCAGTCCGCCCGACAGCATCCAGCTGTCGACGTTCTGGTCGAAGATGCGCGGCCCGGCCTCGACCGGCCGGCGCGCAATCGTGATCAGGTTGTTGGTGCCGCCGGCGCCCGCGCCCGGTCCGAGGTCGATGCCGAACGGATTGAACGGCTGGTCGGCCGGGATGAACACGTTGTCGAGATAGAAACCGGCGCCGGCGTCGGAGCCCATGAAGATCGGGTTCGGCGCGGCCTGGTTGTGCGACCGGCGGTTCGTGAACGACGCAGTGAACGTCAGCTCGACGTTGTCGGCAACGTCATACGCCGCCTTGCCGAAAACGTTCACGCGGCGGTTCGGAGTCGTCAGATAGTTGAACGGCCGGAAGTTGAAGCGGTCGGCGTCGGTAAAGTCGTGCCAGTCGCCGCTGCCCGGATTGTTCGGGTCGTAGTTCGCGCCGCTCGCGCCGTTGTTCAGCGTGATGTCGATGACATCCGGCTCGCCGTCGCCGTCCACGTCGCCGCGCGGATCGACGTACACGAACTGGCCTTGCGGCACGCCGCCGCTGCCGCCGAAGTTGCAGGGGTTCGCGCCGAACACCACGCACTTCGACAGGTCACGATCGCCCGACATCACCGGATCCTGGCGCGAATAGCCGGCGCTGAGGAACGTGCGGGTCCGATCGCCCTTCGCGCCCCACGACAGGCTGTAGTCCTGCGTGTAGCCGTCGCCTTCGTCGTACGCGGCCTGGTTCGTCTCGAACTCGAAGCCCTGCGCGTCCGACTTGGTGATGACGTTGACCACGCCCGCGATGGCGTCGGAGCCGTAGATCGGCGAGGCGCCGTCCTGCAGCACTTCGATGCGCTCGATCGCAGCCGTCGGAATCGTGTTGAGGTCGACCGCGCCCGACACGCCGCTCGCCGAGGAGCCGCGCACCCAGCGCTTGCCGTCCACCAGCACCAGCACGCGCTTGGACGTCAGGTAGCGCAGGTCGATCTCGCTGGCGCCGGCGCCGATGCCGCCGCCGTCCGGCGGGAAGCCGAGGTTGCCGCTCGCATTGTTCGAGCGGTTGATGGCGGAGCCGGAGATCGGCAGCCGCTGCAGGTAGTCCGCCACCGAGATTTCGCCGCTGCGATCGATGTCGGCGGACGTCGCGGTCTGGACGGGTGCGGTCTGCTCCACCGGGCTTTGCCGGATGCGCGAACCGGTGACGATCACTTCTTCGGGCTGCTGCTCAGCGGCCCATGCGGTCTGTATACATGTGGCAGGGATCAGACACGCCGAGGCGAACAAGGCGTAGCGATTCTTACCTGCCAGGGTCCGAAACGTTCTTATATCCATAACGACCTCCCAGGAGAGGGCGCTGACGCTAGCACTCGATATTGTAAAGACGCAAGCCGGGCAGGCCGCGGGTACAGGCGGATGCAGCGTTTTGATGCAGGGACGCAACGCCGCGACGACCGTCCTGAGCAATCGTGCCAGCGACTCCGCGCGCGCGTTCGCCCGCGCCCTGACCCAGCGGTTTGGAACCTTGGCGGAGGCCTGCGCGTCATGCTCTCGGAAGCAGCAAAGTTATCGTCGCAAGACGAAAACCAAGCTCTTCCAACGTCGCCGGCCCTGCATTCTTTCCTGAAGGTACGGTCTGCGACACGAAGCCCCGCCTTCTGCGACGGGGCTTCCCTTTTTGTGCGAGAGAAATGGGGACATTCCCCATTTCCCGAAAGTCACCTGCCGCGGCCGATATCAACGAAATGGGGAATGTCCCCATTTTTCTAAAGAAGCGACTGCAGCAGGCTTTCGTAGGCGCGCGGCTCGGTCAGCGCAACGAACAGCAGCCCGGTGATCGCCCCGCCCAGGTGCGCGTCGTGATTGATGCGCCCGTGCGGATGCCGGGACGCGTAGTACGTGTAGGCCAGGTAGCCCACCGCGAACAGCGGCGCCGGGATCGGGTACGGGATGAACATGACGAACAGACTCATCTCCGGGAAATACACGATCGACGCGAACAACACTGCCGAGATCGCGCCGGATGCGCCCAGACTTGCGTAGTCCGGATTGCGCCGCTGCTTGTAGTACGTACCCGCGTGGCTGATGAGCAGGCCGGCGAAGTAGAGCACGATGAATCGCAGCGTGCCGATGTAGCTCTCCAGCCGAAACGCGAAGAAGTAGAACGTCATCATGTTGAAGATCAGGTGCATGAGGTCCGCATGCACGAAGCCGCTCATGACGACGGTGTCGTACTCCTTGCGGCGGGTCAGCCAGTAGGGACGGAACAGGCTCCGTTCGATGAGCTTCGGCGAGCCGAACAGGCCGATCAGGCTGATGGCGATGGTAGCGACGAAAATGACGAGCGCGGCCGAGACTTGCGAACCCACTGTGCGACTGCCCCGCGGAGCGCCCCGGGCCGGGGCAGCCGCATTGTGCCGGAATCAGCTGCCGCAGGCTTGCGGCTCGCACTCCACGGCGTGCACGCGGCCCTGCAGGTCCGCGGCGTAGACCACCCCGTCGCCGATCGCGGGCGCGGCGGCGAAGCCCCACTCCGCTTTCTTCGCCACTGTTTCGGCGCTCGGCGGCTCGAGCAGCATCCAGCGGATTGCGCCGGTTGCGCGATCGATCGCGACGAGCGAGCCGGCCCGTGCACCGGGATACGCGCCGGCTCCGACAGTGGCCGCGACGACGAGCTCACTGCTGACGGCAGTGCGCGGCCAAGCCCAGCCCGGGACTGCGGCCTTCCAGCGCAACTTGCCGTCACGCGCATCGATTGCGAATACGCCGACGCCGTCCGATGAGCCGGTATAGACCACGCCGTCGCGCACGACCGGCGGCGACTCGATCCACGAGAACCAGTAGTAGTGCTTCCACAGCTCCTTGCCGTTCGCTGCATCCAATGCGATCAGATCGTACGTGCGGCTGCCCACGAACACGCGGTCTGCATCCACGACCAGATCGCCGGCGACCGGCAGCCTGGCGTCGTACGTCCAGCGTGCTTTGCCGTCGCTCGCGCCGACCGCCTGCACGATGCCCTTGTAGTCCGCGAACAGCACCATGTCGCGATAGAGCGCAGGCGTTGCAGTCATCATGTCCTGCGTCTCGACACGCCATTGCTCCTTGCCGGTCGCGAGGTCGAGCGCATAGAGCGTGCGATCGCGGCTGCTGACGTACACGCGCCTGCCGTCGGCGACAATGCTCGAGCCGTAACGGTCCCAGCGCGAGTTCTCCTGATACGGCGGAATGCGCGCCGGACTGCCGCGATCGATCTTCGCGCGCCAGCGCTCCTTGCCGTTGCGCTTGTCGAGTCGATAGAGCAAGCCTGTATCGGGCGCCAGGTAGACGGAGTCGCCGATCACTGCCGGCCGCGCCTTGATCGGCTTGTCGGTCGCGAACTTCCACCGCTCCGCGCCCTTTGCATCGAGGGCGTGCAGCATGCCGGCGTCGTTGGCGACGAAGATCAGGCCGCTCTCCGCGTCGCGCTCGATGCCGGCCCATACCGCCGCACCGGTGTCGAACGTCCAGCGCTCACGCGGGCGCGGCGAGTCCCACGTGCGCGGCGCCGGCTTGGCGAGCGGCTCGATACGCCGGAATTCGACGGGAATCTTGTAGATCGGGACCGCCTCTTCGGCGAGGTACCCGCTGAGCGTGCCGGCGTGCGGATCGAAGCGCAGCGGGAACGGATACGGTTTCATGTCGAGCGTCATGCCGGCGATCGTGACGGTGCCGATCGGCACTTCGTAGCCGCCGATGCCGAGCAGCGAGATGCGTACGGCCTGCTTGCCGTCGTCCTCCAGGAAATGCAGCACCACGCGCGAGGACTCGCCGCCGTACTGCGGCTCCGCCGACCACCAGCCGGTCACGTCCGCGAACTGGAAAGTGTCGGCGGCGCGGGCGCCGGTTGCAGCGACAACCGTGGCTGCAGCGATCAGCAATGAGCGCAAGAGCGTGCGACGCATGGGCGTTCTCCCCGGAAGCGAATCGCCGCGAGTGAAGCCGAGCGAGCGACGACAGGTCAAAGATTCGCGGCGAACGAACCCGCTGCAGCGCCGAATCGCGGCCGCCACCCAGGGGCGGACTTGCGTACAAGGTGATTTCCAGGGCCGCTGCGCGCACACTGGCGACAAACACCAAGGCACCCGCCAATGACTACCGCACTCGCCCCCACAGAGCGCCAGGAACGCATCGGGATGCTGGACACCACGCGCGGCATCGCCGTGCTCGGCATCCTGATCATGAACATCACGGGCTTTGGCTTGCCGCGGGCCTACGACGATCCGACCAACTGGGGCGGCAGCGAAGGCCTCAACCTGACGGTGTGGCGAATCGCAGCGCTGCTGTTCGAAGGCACGATGCGCGGCATGTTCACGCTGCTGTTCGGCGCCGGCGCGCTGCTGTTCCTGCAGCGTCATGCTGCACGCAACCCGGGCCTGTTGCCCGCTGACCTGTTCTTCCGGCGCACGATGTGGCTGATCGTCTTCGGCCTGATCAATGCCTACGTGCTGGTGTGGTCCGGCGACATCCTCTACTACTACGGCGTGGTCGGCCTGCTGCTGTTCGTCTTCCGTAACGTCGCGCCGCGCAAGTTGATCGCAGCGGCCGCGGTCATCATGGCCCTGCAGACCGCAGTGACCATCAACGAGTGGTATCACTATCACGAGACGAGCGTCGCCGCCGCAGAAGCACAAGCCGCACGCAGCACCGGCAAGGTACTGACGGAAGCACAGACCGAAGCGATCGAGAGCTTCGCGAAGACCAACGAGCAGTTCAAACCCTCGCGCGAGGAGCTCGACGGATCGATCGAGCGCATGCGCAAAAGCTATGCGAGCGCGCTCGGCGAGGTCGCGCCGGAGAGCTGGCATTTCGAGACCGTGTTCTTCTTCCAGCACGGCCTGCTGGAATGTCTCGGCATGATGCTGCTCGGCATGGCGCTGTTGAAGCTCGGCGTACTGAGCGGCGCGGCATCGCCGCGTGTGTACGCGACGCTGCTGTTCGTCGGTTACGCGATCGGTCTCGCCGTCAACCTGTTCGAGACCACGAACCTGGTGCGCGACGACTTCAGCCCCGAGGCGCTGATCACGTCGTATCTCACCTATGACCTCGGCCGCATCCCGATGACGCTCGGTCACGTCGGCCTGATCGGCCTGATCTATCGCGCGCCGGCGCTGTCGGGCGCGATGCGCGCGCTCGCCGCCACCGGCCAGATGGCGTTGACCAACTACCTCTCGCAAAGCCTGATCTGCCTGTTCCTGTTCACCGGCGCCGGCTTCGCGCTGTTCGGCCAGCTGCAGCGCTACGAGCTGTACTACGTCGTCGTCGCGATCTGGATCGTGCAGCTGATCTGGAGCTCGCTGTGGCTGCGGAGGTTTCGCTTCGGACCCGCGGAGTGGGTGTGGAGATCGTTGACGTACTGGAAGAAGCAGCCGATGAGGAATGAGGTGACACAGGCGACACAAGTGACCCAAGTGACCTAGGCAAGAACTCTTTCTGACCTGTGTCACCTGTGTCACCTATGTCACCTATGTCACGCTATCTCCTCCGCAACGTGTGCCTTTGCACGTACGCGCCGACTTCTCGTCCCATCTTTTCGCCGGCTTCCTGGTCGAACCGGAAGTGAATCCCGCCATAGACGCGGGCGTCGTCGATATCGCGCGTGATCTGACGGAAGTTGCCGTACTGGAGCACGACGCCGGGGACGGCGGGATTGCTGAGCGTGACGAAGTGATGGCGCAAGCCGAAGATGCGCTCCAGCACCTCGCGCGCCGCGCCGCTCGAGGCGCCGTGCGCGGAACCGTAGCTCGGGAAGCAGGGAGTCACCACGAACGGCTGGAAGTCCGGGTCCGCGCGCGTGAAGCGGTTGCCGTCGGCATCGCCGCGGCGGATCGCAGTCTCGGGGCGCCAGAAGTGATAGAAATATTTCGTCTCGAACACCGTGGCCTGCGCGTCGCTGATCGCGACGTTCACCAGTGCGAGCGCCCGCGCCTTCTCCGATAACGAGCGACCCTGCTCCACGGCGACCTGTGCAGCCGCTGCATTCCACACCGGCACCGGCGCCGTCGCGGCGTAGAAGCGCGCCACGTCCGCGCGATCCTGCGGCCGGAAGGGACTGTCGACGCCGCCGACCAGTCGCAGCTCCAGATAATCGAGCGCGTAGCGCAAGCTGGTGAGCGCCGGCGGCGGCGCGGCGCGGAACTGGTCCGTGGTCTCGATCGCGAACGGCCGCAGATTCCCCCACTGCAGCAGCACGCCGCCGGCCGGCGGACAACTCGGCGTCAGTTGCCACTCGCCAGGGTCGGTAGATGCCGGCGTGTAGAACTCCGGCGGCGCGGAGCCGTCGTCGGTGCGCAGCGCGATCATCGCCGCTGCCGCAGCTTCACCTGCAGCAAGTCCTTGCTCCTTCGGCAGTCCATCGGCGATGCGAGCCAGTGAAGTTGCACGCGCTGCATCCAGCGCGGCTGCGTTGGCCGGAAAATAGTTCTTCAGTACTGCGTGCGCCGCCGCGACCGCCGCGGCATCGGCCGATGCCGTCGACGGCGCCCGGACCGTGCCGAGGTAAGGATCGAAATCGCGGTCGATCGCATTCACCGCTTCGAATACCGCGAGCTGCGTGATTGCAGCAAAGCGCCCCTGGACGATCGGGTTCTGGGTGGCAGTGGTGCTCATCATGATCTGATTCCACTCGAGCACCGGATCGTCGGCCGGCAGCGCAGCCGT
Source organism: Steroidobacteraceae bacterium (assembly GCA_036555785.1). Classification (GTDB taxonomy): domain Bacteria; phylum Pseudomonadota; class Gammaproteobacteria; order Steroidobacterales; family Steroidobacteraceae; genus Steroidobacter. Next base: position 23,883 of record DATBKP010000007.1, on the reverse strand, counting down.
AGAGAGCAGCATGCCGCACACGGCGGCAGCCATGCGAATTCGCGTTTCCATGACGAAGACTCCTGCGTGATTGTCGGGGCAGACTCTCGCGCAGCAGCGGCGCCGCATTCCAGTCACAAAACTGGACCGCGGTCGGCGAGTCCGTCACGCGTTCTGAGCTTCGAAGATCTTCCAGACCGTCGGCATCGTGTCCGCCTCGTCGGCGCGCTTGTCCGTGCGATAGCGCTTGACGCGCGCCAGCCGCAACGCGAGTCCGCCGGCGTATCGCGAGCTCGCCTGCAGATCGCTGAAAGCGATCTCCACCACCAACTCCGGCCGCACGTACACGGTCCAGCCGTCGTTGCTGATCTCGCGCGCCTGCAGCTCCTTCGTCTGCCACTCGAGTAGCGCGTCGGTGAGCCCCTTGAAGGTCTTGCCGAGCATCACGTACTCGCCGGTCGCCGGATCGAGCGCGCCGAGATGCAGGTTCGAGAGCTTGCCGGTGCGGCGGCCGTGGCCCCACTCCGCCGCCAGCACCACCAGGTCGAGCGTGTGCGCGCGCTTGATCTTGAGCCAGCTGGCGCCGCGGTTGCCTGCTTCATACGGCGCATCGAGCGACTTCGCCATCAGGCCTTCGTGTCCAGCTGCAATCGCAGCGTCGTAGAACGCCTGCGCCTCGGCCGCGGAAGCAGTGATCAGACGCGGGATGATCAACTCCGCCGGCACTGCGCGCGCCAGCGCTGCAAAGCGCTCGCGAGCTGGGCGGCCAGTGAGACTCTCGCCTGCGAAGTGCAGGCAATCGAAGAGGAACGCCTGCATCGGCAGCTCGCTGCGCAACTTCTCGACATCCAGCTTGCGGCCGAAGCGCCGCATCGTGACCTGGAACGGATGCGGCCGGCCGCCGGCGGTGAACGCGATCGCCTCGCCGTCGAGAATCATTTCCTGCGCGGGCAGAGTGCGCGCCATCTCGACGATTTCCGGAACCGCGGCCGTCACCTCGTTCGAGCTGCGCGTGTAGATGCGCACGCAGTCGCCGACCTTGTGCAGCTGGATCCGTGCGCCGTCCATCTTCCATTCGAATGCGACCTCGCCGCCGAGTTGCGCCAGCGCTTCCCCGACGTCCGCCGCGACCTGAGCCAGCATCGGCGCGATCGGCGACAGCGGCGCCAGCTGGAACTGTGCGAGTGCGCCGGCGCCTGCGGTCAGCGCGGCATGCGCCACTGCGCCGAGATTCTTTGCATACATCGCCGCGCGCCGGATTTGCTCCACCGGAATGTCGGCCGCAGCGGCGACCGCGTCGACCATGACGCCCTCGAGCGCGCCTTGCCGCAGCTCGCCGGTCAAGAGCCGGATCAGAAATTCCTGCTCGTCGCCGGTCGCGCGCGCGAACAGGTCCTGCAGCGCCTGCGCGCGGCGCGCCGCCGAGCCTGAACCGCGAATCGCCGCGACGTCCGCCAGGCTGCGGTCGACGTCTGCAATGGCGAGCGTGGCCGTCGTGGCTGCGCCGCTCGCGTCGCCGGCTCTACGCAGGGCGGCGTAACCGATGCCGAAGCGGCCCTGAGGGATTTCGCCGGACAGATAGTGCACGGCCGTGTCGATCTCGCTAGGCTCGACTGCCCGCAGGTGCGCCGCGAGCTCGCGGACCTTCGCGAGGCGCGCAGGCGTTGCGCCTACGCGCCGCGAAACGGCAACCAGGTCTGCAAAAAGGCTCATGACGGCATTCTACAAACGACTATTGCCGCTGGTGTGGGTGTCGATCGTCGCCGTCGCCGCATGGGTGCTGTTCCAGCGTATCGAAGAGATCGACTTCGCAGACGTGGCCCAGCACCTCGGCAGCGTGCCGCTGCCGGTAATGATTGCAGCACTCGTGTGCGCGGCAGGGGTTTACACGACTGTCGGTCTGTACGAAGGCATCGCTGTGCGCCTCGCCAGCGGCCGCAGTCTGCGCTGGCAGGCATTCCGCACGGCGGTGATCGCCAATCCGCTCGGCCGCGCCATCGGCGTCGCGATGGTCAGCGGCGGCGCCTTGCGCTATCGCATGTACGCGCCGGAAGGTTTGTCGCTCAAGCAGATCGGCGCGGTGATCCTGCTGGTCGCGATGCCGTACGTCTTCGGTGTCGGCTGGCTCATCGACGTTTCACTGCTGCTGCATCTGCAGGAGGCGAGCCGTGCGTTTCAGTTGCCGCTCGCTGCGGTGACCGCTTTCGCCGTGCTGGGACTGGCGAAGGACGTCGGCTGGCTCGCGTTCGTGGCGACGCGCACGCAACCGATCGAGCTGCGCGGTCAATCGATCCGCTTGCCATCGCTGCGCGACGCGCTGGTGCAGATCGGATTCGGCCTGGTGCAGATCTCGCTGATGACGACGATCCTGTACCTGTTCATGCCGCCGGAGCTGAACATGAAGTGGCCGGCATTCGTCGCGGTGTACTGCATCGCCTTCGTGGCGGGCCAGATGAGCAACGTGCCCGCCGGCCTCGGCGTGCTGGAAGCGGCGCTGTTGCTGATGCTGCCGCACGTGCCGCCCGGCAAGCTGGTCGGGTCCGTGCTCGCCTACCGCGCGGTGTACGAGCTCGTGCCGCTGGGTGTGGCAGTGGTGTTGTTGCTGATCTACGAGGCGACGAACAAGGCGGGGGTGATAAGGAAAAGGGTGATGAAGGTGATGGAGTGATGAACGTGATGAACAGCGCTCTTCATCAGGCCCATCACGTCCCTCAAAATCTCAGGCTCGTCTCCGTAGCCCACTGCTTGCCGTTGCCGGCCTTCGCGATTGGAATGCAGGCCTGGTAGCCGCCCGGCACCGCCACGTACTGCAGCACCTGCGTCGCGCCGGCCTGCGACGTGAAGAATCCCAGCAGCGTCAGCTCCTTCATCATCAGCACGAACGGGCGCGCGCGCTCTTCCGCCGGAACGTCCTTCTCCGCCTGCGCTTTCTCGGCAGCGGCCGCCGCGTTGTGAACCTGCTGCAGAAACGCGAGCCGCTGCGCTTGCGGCAACTCGAGGAAGGGTTTGCCGTGCGCGCGCTGCGCCGCCGAGTCGAAGTCCTTCAGGCCGCTGACGAAACGCGCCTGGTCCTCGCTCGGATACGCGTCCTTGAGGATCACGTCGATGAACGCCGGCACGCCGACGTCGCGCGCGCCCGGTGTGTCGGTGCGCGGCAGGATCAGATCGGCGACTGCCGCGACGATTGCGCCCTCGTCCTTGCTGAGAAACAATGGCGTCCACGTGGCACCGCTCGGTTTTGGCGAGCAGCCGTTGAGTACGCCGAGCACCGCCGGCGCGGAAATCGCGCCGCCCATCAGCCATGCCACGCGCTGCAGCAGCTCGCGACGATTCATGCGGGTGTCGCTCATCAGATGGTCCCCCGCTTGAGCTCGCCGACTGCATGATCGACCGCGCGCGCGGTGAACGCCATATAGGTCAGCGACGGGTTCTGACATGCGCTCGACGCCATGAACGAGCCGTCGGTGACGTACACGTTCTGGCACGCGTGCACCTGGTTCCACTTGTTGAGCACCGAGGTCTTCGGGTCCTTGCCCATGCGCGCGGTGCCCATCTCGTGGATGCCGAGGCCGACGCCGGTCGCGCGATCGTGGGTCTTCACTTCGCGGAAGCCCGCGGCTTCGAGCATCTCGGCCGCGTCGTTCGCCATGTCCTTGCGCATCTTCAGCTCGTTCTCGCGCAGCTGCGCGTCGAACGCCAGCAGCGGCAATCCCCATTTGTCCTTGCGCGCGCGGTCCAGCGTCACGCGATTCGCGTGATCGGGCAGGATCTCGCCGAAGCCGCCCATGCCGATGTACCACGGGCCCGGAGTCGCGGCCTGCTGCTTGAGGTCCGCGCCGAGCGCGTTGTCGAGCATCAGACGCGTCCAGCCGAGACGGCCCGCGCCGCCCTGGTAGCCGAAGCCGCGGATGTAGTCGCGTTTCTCGCCGCCGAGGTTGCGATAGCGCGGGACGTAGAAGCCGTTGGGCCGGCGGCCCGTGTAGTACTGATCGGTGTAGCCCTCGACCAGCGCACCGGCGCCGACGTCGAGGTGATGATCCATGATGTTGCAGCCGAGCTCGCCGCTGTCGTTGCCGAAGCCGTTCGGGAAACGCTTCGACACCGAGTTCAGCATGATGTGCGTCGAGCCGAACGTCGAGGCGCACAGGAAGATCACCTTGGCGGTGAACTCGTGTTGCTCCTTCGTCTCGGAATCGATCACACGCACGCCGGTCGCGCGGCGCGTGCCGTCGTCATAAACGATTTCGGAGACGATCGAGTTCGGCCGCAGCGTCATGTTGCCGGTCGCTTCCGCCGCCGGCAGCGTGCTCGAGTTGCTGCTGAAGTAGGCGCCGTAAGGACAGCCGCGAATGCACAGATTCCGATACTGGCAAGTGCCCCGCTGCGGGCTGTGCGCGAGCGGCGCGGTGAGATGCGCGGCGCGGCCGATCGTCATCCGGCGCTTGAACTTCTCGAGCATCGACTGCTGGAGATGCGTCTCGACGCAGTTCAGATCCATCGGCGGCAGGAACTTGCCGTCCGGCAGCTGCGGCAGTCCTTCGGCGCGGCCACTGACGCCGATGAAGCTTTCGACATGGTCGTACCACGGTGCGATCTCGGCGTAGCGCACCGGCCAGTCGACGCCGATGCCGTCCTTGGCGTTGGCGCCGAAATCCAGGTCGCTCCAGCGGTAGCTCTGCCGGCCCCACATGATCGAGCGGCCGCCGACGTGATAGCCGCGGATCCAGTCGAAGCGCTGGATCTCGGTGTACGGATGCTCGGTGTCGTCGACGAACCAGTGCTTCGATGCCTGCGTGATGGCGTAGCCGCTGCGCGCGGCAACGGCTTGGCGCTTCAGGTCCTCGTCGGTGGCGCGGCCACCGTAGGGAAATTCCCAGAGGTCCTTGGTCGCGGTCGGATAGTCGCCGTGCTTCACGTCGCGGCCGCGATCCAGCACCAGCGTCTTCAGGCCCTTCTCGGTCAGTTCCTTGGCGGCCCAGCCGCCGGTGATACCGGTACCGATGACTATTGCATCGTAGGAATGGTCGTTGGCACTCGCGTCGTTCGCCATGGCTTCCCCTTTCCCCCGCTGCCGACTTTACGTCATCGGTGGCTGCGATGCGCGCCGTCGAAAACAAACTTCACTTTCGGCCGGCTCGATCGTGCAGGTTGTCCAGGAAGCGACCACGCGGGACACGAGCGGATAAAACTAGGTCTGCGGCGTGACGACAGCCGCGTTCGCCGAACGGCGGCGCTGCCATTCCTTCATCAGGAAATACAGCGGCACGCCGAGCGCGAACAGGCCGACGCCCCACCAGAACGCTTCGGCGCCCGCACCCCACAGCGTCCACGCCGAATACAATGCCGCCAGCATCGCAACTGCGAGCAGCCCGGTCATCTTCCGGCCGTGCACGCCCAGGTCGCCGCGCAACGCGAGCTTGAATGCCGCGAGCGAGCAGAACAGGTACATCACCAGGTACGCGGAGGTCGAGACCAGGATGATGAACGTGAACACCTTGACCATCGAGCCGCTGTAGTTCATCAGCATCACGATCGTCACCAGCGCGCTGGTGATGAACAGCGAGTAGTCGGGCGTCTGGTAGCGCGACTCGTGCGCGAACAGCTCGGGAAAGATCTTGTCTTTCGCCAGCACGCGCGGCATCTCGCCCTGGATCAGGATCCAGCCGTTGAGCGCGCCGAAGCCGCTGATGAACGCGAACAGTGCGAGCGCGCTCGCGGCCCAGTCGCCCCAGAACAGCCGCATCACGTCGGCGAACGGCGCGCTCGAATCCTTGAGCTGCGAGCCGGGGATCAGCAGGATCACCGCGGAGCACGCGATGACGTAGATGAGCGCGGTGACCACGGTGCCCCACAACGTGGAGCGCGGGATGTTGCGGGTCGGGTCGATGACGTTCTCCGCCGGCACCGTCGCGGATTCGAGCCCGAGCAACGGCCACAGGGTGAGGATCGCGGCGGCGGTCATGGCCGAGACCGTGAACGGCTGCGGCTCGATCTTGATCACCGAGGCGTCGGCGCGCCCGAGCAGCACGATCGCGAGGACGATCACCGCGACCAGCGGCATGATCTTCAGCACGGTCGTCACCAGCTGGAACACTCCCATCTGCTTCACGCCGCGCCAGTTCACGTACGTCAGGATCCAGATCAGCGCCACCGAGACCAGCGCCGGCGCGCCTTTGGTCGTCTTGATCGCCGGCACCAGCTCCGCCAGGTAAGCGACGCTGCCGATCGCGATCGCGGCGTTGCCGACCCACACCGACATCCAGTAGCCCCAGGCCATGACGAAGCCGCAGCACTCGCCGAAAGCGACGCGCGGGTAGAGATACGGACCGCCCGCCTGCGGATAGACGCGCGCCAGCTGCGCGAAAACGATCGCCAGCAGCACGCCGCCGCTCGCCGTGAAGATCCAGCCGAGGATGCTGTTCAGGCCGTACGGCGCGAGTGAGGCGGGCAGCAGGAATACGCCCGAGCCGATCATGTTGCCAACGACCAGCGCCAGGCACATCCAGAAGCCGAGCTGGCGCGGCGGCGCTGTCGTCGGTTGCGGATCGCTCATGACATCACTGCTGTTGCGCCTTCTGCACGTAGACGGCTCGTGCCGCTCGCAGATAGTCGAGCGTCTCGCGCCGCTCACGCTCGTCGTTGTAGTCGGTGCGGCCTTCGGCAGCCGCGAGGGTGCGGTCGAGCCAGTGTACGAAATATTGCGCATCGGCAGGCGAATTCGTCGCGCTCCCGCCGACGTCGAGGTAGACCGGGCTGGTCGTGGCGTACGGATACAGGTCCAGGATCAGCGGATCCGCGCCCTCGTTCCAGGCGCGCAGCACGATCCAGCCGCTGCCCGTGATCTTGAGCTTGCCGGCGACGTCGGCCTGCGTACGCGCCTTCGCCAGCTTGTGGCGTGCGACGACCATGCCGTTCTGCACTAACTCGAAATGATCTATCGCCACCGGCGAGCGCAACGCGGCGCGATAGCGCACTGTTTGTCCGGCCGCCGGCAGCGTCAGCGTCTCGCCCGGAGACTTGCCGTCGACTTCGAGCGCGAGCTGTGGGCCGTTGGTCGCGAACGTGTGTCCACCCTTGAGCGCCGCTTTGAGTGCTGCGGGCTCGACGCTGCCGCCCGTCGCCAGATAGACGCGATTCATGCCGACCGGCCCACGCAGGCTCGCGTAGTTCGCCATCGCGTCGGTGCCGGATCCGGTCGGTACGCGAAAGCCGAGGTTCAGCAGCTTGTACCAGACCGCCGCCGTCGCCTTGTGATCCGCGAAGCCGACGATCTCGACATAGTCTGTCTTGCCGAGCGCGACGTCCGCCGGCAACGCGTTGGTGATCGACTCGCTCTGCGGCGCCGGCACGGTGTCGAACGGATGCACGTAGCCGACCAGCCCGCCCTGCTCGTGGACGAGATCGGCGATGACGCCGTTGTGCGGATACGGCGAAGTCAGTGCGCTGTGCTGATACGCGCTGAAGTCGGGCGTCAGGTAGCGCTCGAGATGTAGCAGGCCGAGATGGCCCCAATAGCTCGTGTGGTACTCCTGGTTGCGGAAGATCGTGATGCCGCTGGCATCACGCCGCGACGCCGGATCGAAGCGCGCGATGTCCGGAATCCGCTGCTCCTTGTTGACGATCAGGTTGTAGACGACGTCGAGGTCTTCGGCGCGCGCCTGCTCGATCAGGTTCTCCTCGGTGTTCCGGTAATGACCGCCGTAATTCATGTGAACGTGCAGATCGGCGCTGACGCTGCGCGGCGCCCAGTCGGGCAGCTGCAGCGGCGCCGGCGCAAGATTCACGACGCCTGTGTCGGCGCGCGCATCGACTTGCTGTCGGACCGGCGTGTATTCCATGCCGCGCCACGCGGTGACGTAGGTCTCGCCCAGCGGCACGGTCACCGCGCATTCGCCCGGACAATGGAAGTAGCGCACTTCGGACGGCACGCGCACGGGATCGAAGCCGTCGTCCGCGTGAAGCCAGCGATCGTCGGGACCGTAGTAGCGGTTGTCGGAGCCGACGACGCTGATGCGCCCGGCTGCGCTCAGCCTGAGTTTCAGCGTCGCCATCGGGCGTGCGTACTGCCGCTCGCGTGCAACGATGCGCTTGCGCTGACCGCCGACGACGTCCAGGACCCACAAGGACGTGTTGCCATCTTCGTTGCTGACATACGCGATGCGCCGCCCGTCGGGCGACCAGCGCGCCGCCGTCGCATCGAAGTCACCGAACGTCAGCGGCAGTTGCGCATCGCCGGCCAGCGTTGTGAGCCACAGCTGATGCCACTGCCGGCCCTGGTAGCTGCTGTAGAGCACTCGCTTGCCGTCCGGCGCCACTTCGGGCCGCGCACGCCAGCTCGTTTCTTCGTGGATGAAGCAGCGGAAATCGCTGCCGTCGAGCGCGGCGCTGCACAGGTCGCCCGTGCCGTAGGCGATCTCGCGATTCGAGACGAACACCAGCCGCTTGCCGTCCGGCGTCCACGACGGATTGATGGTGTGATCGTGCTTCGAGTAGTAGTACCGCGCGATCCTGCTCTCGTGCGGCTCGACAACCATACGGGGGGTGCCGCCGTAAGCGCTGCCCTCGAAGGGTACGACGAAGAGATGGAAGTGACCTTCGCCGGCCGTCGATACGAACGCCAGTTGCTTGCCATCTGGCGAGTAGCGCGGCTCGAGGTACACATCGCCGCTGTCGGTGAGCTGCCGAATCGCGCCCGCCGCAACGTCCAGCTGCCACAACTCGATCGCGTTGTTGTGGTGACGCGCGAATACGATGTGTCGCCCATCGGGTGACCAGTCCGGCTGATAGTCGTAGCCAGGTCCGTAGGTCAGCTCTTTCGCCGCATCGCTATCGATTCCCTGCTGCCACAGCGAGCCGGCCATGCTGTACACCAGCGACTTGCCGTCCGGCGACCACGCCACGCTCGAAGGGCCGCTCGTCAGCTGCGGCAGGTACATCTCGCGATAGTAGTAAGAGTGCGGCAGATCGATCTGCTTCAGCACCGGCTCGCGCTGCGCGTAGGCGCCGGCTGCAAACGCCAGCGCCAGCACTGCAGCCGCCGTTCGGCCCGCGACGCTCACGCGTTCTGCGATTCGACGAGCGTGGCGTCGAGAATCGTGATCGCCTCGTCCACGTGCTCCCTGGTGATCATGAGTGGCGGCATGAAGCGGATCGTGCTCACTCCGCAGGACAACAACAGCAAACCGTTCTGGTAGGCCTGCCTGATCACTTTCTCGGTCAGCTTCGTCGCCGGCACTTTCGTGGTGCGGTCCTCGACCAGCTCCATGCCGAGCATCAGGCCCTTGCCGCGCACGTCGCCGATGCACGCGTGCTTGTTCTGCAGCTCGCGCAGCTTGCCGATGAAGTACTCGCCGACCCGCGCGGCGTTGGCGCAGTACTCGGAAGACACGAGATCGAGAGTCGCGAGCGCAGCCGCGCAGCACACCGGGTTGCCGCCGTACGTGTTGCCGTGCGCGCCGCGATGCCAGCGCTCCATGAGCGATTTCTTCGCGACAGCCATGCCGATCGGCATGCCCGAGCCAAGCCCCTTGGCGAGCGTCATGATGTCCGGCGTAACGCCGAAGTGTTCTGCAGCGAACATCTTGCCGGTGCGGCCGATGCCACACTGCACCTCGTCGAAGATCAGCAGAATGCCATGGCGGTCGCACAGCGCGCGCAGGCCCTGCAGGAACCCGTCGGGCGGGACCAGGTAACCGCCCTCGCCCTGGATCGGCTCGATGAGGATTGCGGCGACTTCGTTCGACGGCACGTTGCTCGCGAACAGCACCTTCTCGATGTAGTTGAGCACTGCTGCACCCTGGTCGCTGCCCGCGAGCAGCGGCCGGTACGGATTCGGGTACGGCACGTGCGTCACGCCGGGCATCGAGGGGAAGAAGCCCTTCTGCTGCGTGTACTTGCTCGAGGTGAACGACAGCGAGCCCATCGTTCGGCCATGGAAGCCGCCGAGGAAGCCGATGAAGCGCCCGCGCCCGCTCACGTTGCGCGCGAGCTTGAGCGCGGCTTCCACCGCTTCGGTGCCGCTCTGGCAGTAGAAGCTCATCGCCGGCTCGCTGCCGAACGGCTTGAGCGAGGCGACCTTCTCGCCGAGCGCGATCTGGTTCTCGTGCCAGTAGTCGCTGGAGATGTGCACGAACTTCTGCGCGGCCGCGGTGATCGCCTGCACCACCTTCGGATGGCTATGCCCGGTGCCGGTGACCGCGATGCCGGCCATGAAGTCGAGGAAACGATTGCCGTCGACGTCCCACGCCTCCACGCCCTTGGCATGGGAGATCACGAATGGATAGTCGCGCGGATAGGAAGGCGACACGACCAGTGCGTCGCGCTTGAGCATCGCCTCGGCCTTCGGGCCGGGCAGCGCGGTCTTGATGTGAGGTGTTTTCATGGTCGTCCTCCTACTCGACGACGGTCTGCGATTGTTCCCGCATGTACTGCGCGAGATAGTAGAACGACGCGATCGCCTTGCCAGTGTTGCCAGAGCCTTTCCAGCCGCCGAACGGCTGATACCCCGGCCACGCCCCGGTCGTCGCGCCCTGTGCGCGGTTCGCATAGGCTACGCCCGCTTCGATGTCCTGGAAAAACCGCTCGACTTCCGGCCGCGAGCCGTAGATGCCGGCAGTGAGCCCCAGCTCGGAATCGTTTGCGAGCGCGATGCCTTCGTCCAGGTCGCGGATTCGCCGCAGCATCACGATCGGCAGGAACATCTCTTCGCGCCACAGCGCGTCGTCGTGCTTCGCTTCCGCGAGCGTCGGCAGCACGTAGAACCCGCGCGCCAGATCGCCTTCCAGCAACGCACGCCCGCCGAAGCGAATGGTGGCGCCGGAACTGCGCAGTCGCTCCATGTACGACAGATAGTTGCGCTGCGCCTTCTCGCTGACCACGGGACCAAGCCAGTTCTCCGCGCGCGTCGGGTCGCCGACGCCGAGTGCCGCGACCTTCTTGCCTACGCGGTCGATGAGCTCGTCGGCGACCGACGCCTGCACGTACAAGCGCGACAACGCCGAGCACTTCTGCCCGCCCATGCCGAACGAGCTGCGCAGGATGCCCATCGCTGCGCGCTCGAGATCGGCGGACGCGGTGACGATGCCGGCGTTCTTGCCGCCCATCTCGGCGATACATGGACGCGGATACTTGCCATTCGCGAGCGTGCGGATGATGTGCATGCCCGTCTCGTACGAGCCGGTGAACGTCACGCCCGCGGTGCGCGGATCCTGCACCAGCGCGTCGCCGATCGCGCCGCCGGGACCCATCAGGTAGTTGAATACTCCCGGCGGCAAGCCCGCGTCGCGCAAGCAATCCGCGAGCATGCGGCCGGCCCAGGGTGTTTCGCTCGCGCCCTTCAGCACGACGGTGTTGCCGGTGACGAGCGCAGCTGCGACCGGCCCGCCCGCCAGCGCGAACGGGAAGTTGAACGGGTTGATCACGACCCACACGCCGTAGGGTTTCATCACGCTGCGATTGCGCGACACCGCGTTCGGCAGCGGGTCGTTCGGCAATGCATGATCGAAGCCGTGCTGGCGCTCGAAGTCGTCGCAATAGACGTTGAAGAAGTCCGCGGTCTCCTGCACTTCGCCCAGGGCTTCCATGCGGTTCTTGCCGACCTCGAGCGTCAGCGCAGCACCGATGTGATACACGCGCTCCTCGATCAACTGCGCCACTTTGCGCAGCAGACGCACGCGTTCGACCGGCGGCGTGGCGCGCCACTTCGGAAACGCCGCAGCAGCGGCCGCCAGCGCACGCTCAACTTCCGGGGTGCCGGCTTGCGCGAACGAGCCGAGCAGCCATTCGCGATCGATCGGACTACGTTTGTCGCGCGCTGCGGACGTGTCCACGTCGGCGCCGTCGATGTGCAACAGCTGCCGTCGACCGAGTTGGGCACGCACGTCGCGCATGGCCGCGTCGAAGCGCGCATGCATCTCGGGCGGCGGATCGAACATCGTCGAGTAAGTGAGTTTGTAGGTCATAGCGTCATCTCGCCGAGCAACGCATCCAGCAACGACAAAGCGTCCTGCAACTCCTTTTCCTCGATGATCAACGGCGGCGCGAGAATGATCAGGTTGCCGCGGGTCGCAAACGAAACGTTCTGCGCCAGGGCATCCTTCACCAGCTTGACGATTGCCGGATGCGCATCGGGCCACGCGGCCGGCGGCTCCTTCGATGCACGATCCCGCACCAGCTCGACGACCGCGAATAGCCCATGACCGCCGCGCACGTCGCCGACGATCGCATGCCGCTCCTGCAGTTTCTGCAGCTCGCGGAACAGCTGTGCGCCCAGCCGCCGCGAGCGCTCGATCAAACCGTCGCTCTCGTACGCTTCGATAGCAGCGACACCCGCGGCGCACGACAGCGGATGTCCGCAATAGGTCAAGCCCGTGTATAGCATCTCGTTCGCGAGCTTGCCCGCGATCTCCGCGGACATCACGACGGCGCCCAGCGGCAAGTGCGCGCCGGTCAGGCCCTTCGCGAGCGTCATCAGGTCCGGGCGGCCATCCTCATCGTAACGCTGCCAGGCGAACCACTCGCCGCAGCGCCCGAAGCCGCTCATGACTTCGTCGGCGATCAGGTAGACGCCGCGCTCGCGCGTATACGCGCGCAGCAGTGGCCAGTAGTTCTCCGGCGCGACAATGCCGTTCGTGCCAGCGTTCGGCTCCATCAGCACCGCAGCCACGTTTGCAGCGCCGTGAGTATCGATCAATTCGCCGATATGGCCTGCGCTGCGCTCGCCGCACTCTGCTGCGTCCGCACTGCCGAACGGGCAGCGATATGCATATGGCGGCAGCGCGCGCACGACGCCGAACGCCTGCGCGTCGACTTGATGACTCGTGCGAGTGTCGCCCGACAACGCCATCGTCGCGTAGCTCGCGCCGTGATACGACCGGTCGCGAGCGATGATCTTGCCGCGCGGCTTGCGCGACGCCTGCCGTGCGAGCTTCACGGCATTCTCGTTGGCATCGGCGCCGGCGAGCGTGAAGAACACGCGGCCGCCTGCGAAACCGGACTTCTCCAGCAGCATTTCCGCGAGCCGCGCGCGCGGCTGCGCGCCCCAGGCGCTCGTCACGAAGCACAGCTGCTCGGCCTGCCGCTTGATCGCCGCCACGACGCGCGGATGCTGATGGCCAAGGCCATTGCACTCCGCGAGACTGCTCATGTCTAGAATGCTGCGGCCATCTTCTGTATGAAAGCGCGCACACGCGCCGCCGACGATCGTCGGCGCCGCCCAGTCCACTTGCCGGCACCAGCTGTGCAGTACGGTGTCGCGTTCGGCGGTCATTTCCAGGGCAGCGCATCGAGATCGAGATTGCCGCCGGTCAGAACGATGCCGACGCGCTTGCCGCGCACGTCGATCTTGTGCTCGACGACGGCCGCATACGAAACCGCGCCCGAAGGCTCGATCACGATCTTCAGCACTTCCCAGACCGCGCGCATCGCGGCGACGATCGAGTCCTCGGCAACGGTGACGACGTCGGCGACGTGGCTGCTGATCTCCGCGAACGTGCGATCGCTGAGCGAGCCGCGCAAGCCGTCGGCGATCGTGTTCGCCTGCGTCAGCGGGATGCGTTTACCCGCTTTGAACGAGCGGCTCGCGTCGTCAGCGCCCGCGGGCTCCGCACCGATCACGCGGATCGCCGGCTTCAGACTCTTCGCGGCCACAGCCGTGCCGCTGATCAGTCCACCGCCGCCGATCGGAGTAACAATGATGTCGAGATCGGGCGCCTGCTCCAGCAACTCGAGCGTCGCGGTGCCCTGCCCCGCCATCACTCTCAGATCGTCATAGGGATGAATGAGCGTCGCGCCGGTCTCGGCAATGATCTTCGCTGCCGCTGCTTCGCGAGCCGGGATGGTCGGTTCGCAGTACACGATCTTTGCGCCCAGCCGCTCGACCGCGGCCCGCTTCGCTTGCGGTGCGTTGTTCGGCATCACGATGTACGCGGGGATGCCGCGCAACTTCGCGGCTCGTGACAATGCAGCAGCATGGTTGCCTGACGAATGCGTCGCGACACCACGCGCAGCTTCGGCATCGGACAACGAGAACACGGCGTTGGTCGCACCGCGCGCTTTGAACGCGCCGCCCTTCTGCAGGTTCTCGCATTTGAAGAACAGCGAGCCGCCGGACTGCTGGTCGAGCGTCGCGCTGGTCAGGACCGGCGTGCGATGAATCTTGTCGCGGATGCGCTCGTGCGCGGCACGGATAGCGGCAAGGGTGAGGCGGTCGGCGGGGGGCGCGGTATCCATAGGCGCCCGATTCTAGCGGATAGCGGGTGTCGGAGCGTGCCTCAGGGAAATGACGTTCAATGCCCGTCCTTGGACCGCTGCTGCGCCGGCTTCGCGGTGTGCGCGAGGTTGAAGGCGGTGACGATCAGCGACAGGTGCGAGAAGCCTTGCGGAAAGTTGCCGACGAGGCGGCCCACCCGATAATCGTATTCCTCTGCGAGCAACCCGACGTCGTTGCTCAAAGCCGCCAGGCGCTCGAACAACTGCTCCGCCTCGGCGTGCCTGCCGGTCATCGCGTAAGCGTTCGCGAGCCAGAAGCTGCACGCAATGAAAACACCTTCCCCCGGCGGCAACCCGTCCTCGGTATCCTCGGTGTCATAGCGCAGGACGAAGCCTTCGCGCAGCAGGTGCTTCTCGATCGCGCGAATGGTGCCGAGCACGCGGGGATCGTCGGGCGGCAGAAAGCCCAGCTCCGGAATCTGCAGCAGGCTGGCATCGAGCGAGCGCGAGCCGTAGGCCTGAACGAAAGTGCTGCGCTTCGCATCGTAGCCGCGCTCGCAGATTTCCGCGTGGATCTGCGCACGAATCTTCTTCCACCGCTGCAGCGCGCACTTGAATCCATACGCCTCGGCATCCTTGATGCCGCGGTCGAACGCGACCCAGGCCATGATCTTCGAATGCGTGAAATGCTGCGGCGGGCCGCGCACTTCCCACAAGCCGCAGTCCGGCTGCTGCCAGATCTCCTCGAGGTGCTCGAGCAACTTGCGTTGCAACGCCCACGCGTCGTCCGAGCGTGAGATCCCGCCGGCGCGTGCCTGATGGAGCGCGTCCATCACCTCGCCGTACACGTCCAGCTGCAGCTGACAGTGCGCGGCGTTGCCGATGCGGACCGGCTTCGATCCTTCGTAGCCCGGCAGCCAGTCCACTTCCCACTCGGTGAGGCGCCGCTCACCCGCGACGCCATACATGATCTGCATCTGACCCGGCGTGCCGGCTATCGCACGCAACAGCCACTCGCGCCAGGCGATCGCTTCGTCGTAGTAGCCCGCATCCATCAGCGCGAGCACCGTCAGCGTCGCGTCGCGCAGCCAGCAGAACCGATAGTCCCAATTGCGAGGGCCACCGATGCACTCAGGCAGCGAGGTCGTCGGCGCAGCGACGATGCCGCCGGTCGGCGCGTAGATGAGCGCACGCAACGTGATGAGCGAGCGCGTCACCGCATCGGACCAGCGCTCGGTGCGCTGGCCCTTCTCGACCCAATCGCGCCAGAAGTGCTCCGTGCTCGCGAGCGCCTGCTGCGGATCGGCGAACTCGACATCGGGCAGGTGCGAAGGCCCATAGCGCAGCACGAACGGCAGCGACTCGCCT
Organism: Steroidobacteraceae bacterium; assembly: GCA_036555785.1. Lineage (GTDB taxonomy): Bacteria > Pseudomonadota > Gammaproteobacteria > Steroidobacterales > Steroidobacteraceae > Steroidobacter. Next base: position 8,328 of record DATBKP010000007.1, on the reverse strand, counting down.
TGCCTGACGGTGAAGTCGGCGACCGACTTGAGATTCTCGCCGCGCATCGGCGCCGGCGTGCGCAGCACGAGCATGTCGGGGCCGGCGATCGCGCGCCAGGTGTCGTCGCCGATGTGCGTGACCCACGGCACGGCCGCGCCGTAGCCGAAACGGATCACGAGCTCGGTGCGCATCCGGACCTCGCCGCGCTCACCGACGACGATGCGCACCAGGTCCGAGCTGAGGTCGCGCGGCGGCATGAAATCGATCACGCAGACGGCGCCCTCTTCGGTCTCGAAGCGCGTTTCGAGAATCAGCGTGTCCTGGCGATAGCGGCGCGTGACTTTCACGTCGGCGGCGCACGGCGTCATCAGCCAGCGGCCATGCTCGGGGCCGCCGAGCAGCGCCGCGAAGCACGCGTCCGAATCGAAGCGCGGCCAGCACAGCCAGTCGATCGAGCCGTCGAGCCCGACCAGCGCTGCGGTCTCGCAGTCGCCGATCATGGCGTAGTCTTCGATCCACTTGGCCATGCAGCGCCTAGGAGATCTCCACGCACACCGGCGCGTGATCGCTCGCCTTCTCCTGGCCGCGCACCCACGAGTGCACGTTGCAAGTGACGAGGCGCGGCGCGAGCGCGGCGTTCAGCAGCACGTGATCGATCCGCAGTCCGGCATTGCGCTGCCAGTGATTGCGGAAAAAATCCCAGAATGTGTAGATGCGCTCTTCCGGGTGACACTTGCGCAGCGAGTCGATCCAGCCTTGCGCGAGCAGCCGCGTATAGGCGTCGCGCGTTTGCGGCTGCAACAGCGCATCCTTCTTCCAGCCCTTCGGATCGTAGATGTCGAAGTCGGTGGGCACGACGTTGTAGTCGCCGAGCAGCACGGCGGGCTTGCTCGACGCGTACAGCGTCTTGGCGTGCTCGATCAGCCGCTCGAACCACTTCAGCTTGTATTCGAACTTCGGCCCGGGCTGCGGATTGCCGTTGGGCAGATACAGGCAGCCGACCACGATGCCGCCCACCTCCGCCTCGATGTAGCGGCTGTGCGTATCGTCGGGATCGCCTGGCAGGCCGCGGCGGATCTCGAGCGGATCCGCGCCCTTCGCGAGAATCGCGACGCCATTGAACGAGGTCTGTCCGTGCCAGATCGCGCCGTAGCCGGCCGCGCGGATCGCGACGATCGGGAAATTCTGGTCCGGCGCCTTCAGCTCCTGCAGGCAGGCGACATCCGGCGACTCGCGTTCCAGCCATTCGAGCAGACGCGGCAGCCGAGCGCCGATACCGTTGATGTTGTAGGTCGCGATCTTCATCGCTTCAGTCTACTTTATTGTCGAAAGCGGCCGAGACCCTTTCGACAGCGCCTGACAAAAGGCGCGACTTTTGCCAGGCTACCATCGTGAAAATTCTGGAGGCTCAGCCCATGGCGATCGCAGCACTCCGCACGCCCGCAGAGCGTTTCGCGCACCTGCCCGATTTTGCATACCCGCCGCAGTACCTCGACGACCTGCCGGGCTACGAAGGCCTGCGTGCGGCCTACATCGACGTCGGTCCGCGCAATGCGCAGCACGTGTGCCTGTGCTTGCACGGCGAGCCGTCGTGGAGCTTCCTGTACCGGCGCATGATCCCGGTGTTCGTCGCGCGCGGCTGCCGCGTGATCGCGCCCGACTTCTACGGGTTCGGCCGCTCCGACAAGCCGGTGAACGACGCCGACTACAGTTTTCACTTCCATCGCAATTTCGTGCTGCGCCTGGTCGAGCGGCTGAACCTGGAGCGCATCACGCTCGTGGTGCAGGATTGGGGTGGCCTCATAGGCTTGACGTTGCCGATCGACGCCGGGTTCCGCCCGCGGCTCGCGCGCGCGCTCGTGATGAACACCGGGCTGGCGGTGGGCACTGCGCCCACACCGGGATTCGTTGCGTGGCGCGCGTACGCCGCCTCGCATCCCGACCTCGCGGTGGGCCCGCTGATCAAGCGCGGCACGCCGCATCTCAGCGATGCTGAAGTCGCCGCGTACGACGCGCCGTTCCCCGACGTGCGCTACAAGGCCGGTGTGCGCGCGTTCCCGCAACTCGTGATGACCGATCCGTCGATGCCGGGCGTACCGGAAAGTCGCGCGGCCCTGAAATTCTGGTCGGAGCAGTGGAACGGCGCCGCGTTCATGGCGATCGGCGCGGCGGATCCGGTGCTCGGCGTCGAAGTCATGCGCAAGCTCCACGCAGTCATCCGCAACTGCGGCGAGCCGCTGGTCATCGCCGAAGGCGGTCACTTCCTGCAGGAATGGGGCGCCGATATAGCCACGCAGGCCATGGACTATTTCCAGCGCTGAAATACGTCAAGTAGCTCGGTCGCAGCCCCGCACTCTGGTACGCTGCGCTGCAAGCCGGCCACGGAATGAGACCGCTCGCAGTCAGCGGCAATACGACCGGCGCATTCAGCGGGAGGCTCCATGAATCTGCGTGCATTCAGAACGCCGTTGGCGATCGTCGCGTCGTTGGTCCTGGTCGCTTGCGGCGGCGGTGGCGGTGGCGGCAATCCGCGCCCTCCCCAGTCGCAAAGCATCTCGTTCGCGCAAGCGGGGCCGCTGACACTGGCTGTCGGCGCCACCGTGACCAATGCCGCGAGCGGTGGGAACGGCACCGGAGCGATCGCTTATCAGAGCTCCAACACCAGCGTGCTCACAGTCAACGCGACGTCGGGACTCGCAACCGGTATCGCTGTCGGTTCCGCCACAGTGACGGCGACCAAGGCCGCGGATGCGAACTTCTCGCAAGCGTTGGCGACGTACACGATCAACGTGACTCTTGCGCAGCAGGCGATTGCGTATGCGCAGCAGGGACCCCTTACGGTGATAGTCGGCGCGACGCTCACCAATTCCGCGAGCGGCGGCGGCGGCACCGGAGCGATCACGTACGCGAGCTCCGACACCAGCGTGCTGACTGTCAATGCAGCGTCTGGCGTGGTCACCGGCGTCGCGATTGGCACAGCCACGGTAACGGCAACCAAAGCGGCCGACGCGAGTTTCTCGCAGGCCCAGGCGACTTACACGGTCAAGGTGCGGACCACGACGCCGCTGACCGGATTCATCGGCGAGACGAGCTCGGTGATGCACTTGCCGCAGTTCATCTCCGACGAGTTCGTGAGCGCGCCGGCCGACACGTGTCCAACGCCAGAAGACATCAGCTCGTGCCCGCAAGTCACGGTGGATTCCATCAACAGCACCTTGTTCACGGATCTGCACGCCACGCTTACGACGCCGGCCTATCACGCCCTGGCCCGCGGCCTGGCAGTAGAAAATGCCACGCTCGTCTCGGCGCAGCGCTTCTCCGAACGCATCGGTCACGCGGCACTGTTCTTCAACAACCGTTACTGGGTGATCGGCGGCGGCGAGCCGCGGTTGCCGAGCCCCACGCCGCCGCCGCTGCACACGATTCTCGCGGACATCTGGTCTTCGCCGGACGGCAAGACCTGGAAGCGCGAGACGGCCGCTGCGCCCTTCGGGCGGCGCTGGTTTCACCAGGCTGTCGTTTTCAAGGGTGCGATGTGGGTGTTCAGCGGCGCGGATACGCCGAACACCGTGCTGACCGACGCCTGGTCCTCGACCGACGGCGTCCACTGGACGCAGCGCGCTACCGACATCGGGCTGCCCTTCTACTCGACGCACCTCAACGTTGCCGTGTTCGACGGCGAGCTGTGGGCAGTGTCGGGCGGCACGACTTTCTCTTCGAGCGACGGCGTAACCTGGACGCAGCGCTCGGCGCCCGGCGCCATCGACGGCGGCGGTCGCGGTTATGCATCGCTCACGGTTTTTCAGGGCAGCCTGGTGTACATCGCCGGCGCGACGCAGAACGGCGACCCCGCTTTCGCCCGCAATGACGTCTGGAAATCCGGCGATGGCATCAACTGGACGCTGGTCACCGCAAACGCGCAGTTCAGCAAGCGGCTGCGTCACGTCGCATTCGTAATGAACAACAAACTGTGGGTCATGGGCGGCCAGGTGCCGGACGGCGGCGGTGGCACGGTGTGGGCGCTCGACACCTGGTCGAGCGTCAACACCGCTGTCTGGGTGCCGGAGACGACCGGCGGAATGGGCGCGGCGTACCTCACCCAGGTCGTGCAGCAGCCCGATCGCGTGACGCTGATTGGCGGCGTGCAGCGCGGTTATTCCAACAACGTCTGGCAGACCAGCAACGGCCGCGACTGGAATGCGCTGTCCGCAAATGCGCAGTTCTCGCCGCGAGCTACGCATGGCGTGTCGTTCGGCGGCGAGGTCTGGATCGTCGGGGGAGCCACGATCGAGGGCGGGCTGACCGGCGCGCGCACCAACGAGATCTGGCGGACTGCCGACGGCACCGACTGGACGCACGTCGCAACGCAGGGAAACATCTTCTCGGGACGCGATGGACATGGCGTCATCGTGTTCGACGACAAGCTGTGGGTCATCGGCGGCTGGGACGGCGACATCGGCTCAGGAGGCAACGAAACGCGCCTGAACGACGTGTGGTCCAGCGACGACGGCGTCACCTGGACGAAGCATGAGCCCGTCGGCGGCGTGATCTTCACGCCGCGCGTCGGGCACGACGTCGTGGTGTTCCAGAACAAGCTCTGGGTCATCGGCGGCAACACCGCGAACGAGGTGGATAGCGCGGAGGTCTGGCAATCCGCCGACGGCGATACCTGGGTTCCAGTCACGCAGATCGATGCATTCAGCCCGCGGCGCTCGCATCGGGTGGTCGCCTTCAACGGCGAGTTGTGGATGGTTGGCGGCGCTCGCGAACAGCTGCCCGGCGCCGACTCGGGCACGTCCGACGTCTGGCACTCGGCCGACGGCGCCACGTGGACATTCGAGTTGAGCGGCTTTACGCCGCGAACGCGGCACGCGCTCGAGGTGTTCAACGGCAAGATGTACCTGATCGGCGGTGTGAGCAGCGAAAACTACCTGAACAGCACCGTCCTCAACGACGTCTGGTCGAGCGGCGACGGAATCCAGTGGACCCAGGAAACTCCGGTGACGGCATTCCCGCCGCGCTGGAACACTGCCTCGGTCGTGCACCAGAACCAGTTGTGGCTGGTCGGCGGCTACGGATTGTCGTTCCTCAACGACGTCTGGCGCTCCAGCGACGCCAAAACCTGGCGCCTGGGCTTCTCTCACGACATCGTGACGCCGCCGTAAGTTACGTGGCGCTTGCGACGCAGGCGCCGCCAGCCGATGACGGCGCCGCTCGTCGAGATGACGAGTCCGGCGAGGCACAGCAGCCACACCGTCGCGTGCCATAGCACGCGATTGCCGACGAGCCAGCTGAAATCCAGGCGGTGCAGCGCGTTGAACCACCAGCGGTAGCGCCGCCCGCCGTCGTCGAGCAGATCGAGCACCAGGCCGGTCGACGGATCGATGTAGAACCAGGTGTGCTGCGGATCGTCGAACGCCACGCGCAACACGGGCAGCGGCGGATGATCGTGATGCGCATACCAGTAGGAGTCGTACTTCTCGATGCGCTCATGGCCGAGCATCCGCCGATCGGGCATCAAGCGGCGCGCAGCGTGCACCAAGCGCTGCTCATCGAAGACCACGCGCTCGCCCGTGCGCGCATCCAGCAATCGCTCGGCGCCCGCTTCTGCGACGATTGCCGCGACCGGCGTTCCATCGACATGAAAGAACCGCACGCTGCGCGCCGCTTCATGCTCGAGCCTTGTGAAGTCGACGGCGATCTCCGCGCGATCGTTCCCGGCATAGCGCAGCTGCGCCTCGGCACTGAGACTGCCGCCGCTCAGCCAGCCGTTCGGATCCACGGAGAGCCAGCCGCTCAGGATCCAGCTCAGCAGGAACACGCCGCCCGTGAGTCCCATCCAGTGATGCCAGCTCTTCCAGCCGTGATACGGCGACATGCGATCGTGCGAATAGCGTCGCTGGACTCGCAGCCGCAGGATGCCGATCCAGATACCGGACACTGCGATCAGAATCGCAGGCCCGGAGATCCACAAGTTGACCTGCCGCCACAGCGGCCCGTTCGCGCGCAGCGGCGTGAAGTAGATCCAGTGCGGCACCGAGCCGAGCCAGTTCCAGAAGCGCTGCGTGCGCGTCGTCGACAACACCACCTCGCCGGTGCGCGCCGAAACGTAAACCACGGTCGCGGCGGGGTCGTCCATCGCGATTCGATGCAAGGGTCGCAGCGACTTGAAACGCTCGGGCACGGTCCATTGATCGCGCTCGATAGTCGCCTGCGATGAGACGTGCGCATTCGCGTACGCCTGCGCAATCGTTCCTGCCTGCTCCTGGTCGACTGCACCGGCCGACTCGCCGCTACGCGCAGACACTGTTCTGCGCGAGCCGTCCCAGTCGAGCACGCGATAGACAGGCTGGCCGAGCTGCATTTCGAGGCGCAGCTCGCGCGGGTAACGCTGCAGACCTAGATACGCGAGCAACCCGTTCGGATCCAGCCGCACCTGGCTCCAGTCGAGCGGTTGCAAGGCGCGATAGCGCCGCTGCGGTTGCGCTTCCGGGTAGCCGACGTACGACATGACGAGCCCGGAAGCGAACCAGATCGCGAACAGCAGGCACGCGCCGATGCCGAGCCAGCGATGGCCGATGTACAGCCAGTATCTGACGACACGCCAGGCAGTCATGCGGGCTCAGGCCGCAGTCATCGGAAGCGATAGCGCGCCGTCAGCTCTGCGGTGCGCGGCTGGCCGAGAATCCACTGCGAGGTCGTATACGCGGCGACGCCGTAGACTTCGTCGGTCACGTTGCGCAGCGCCGCGGTCAATGCGAGCTGCGGTGTGGGCGCCCAGTCCACGCCGGCATCGATCACCGTATAGCTCGGCAGCACCAGCTGATTCGCGTTGTCGGTGAAGCGCTTGCCGACGTAGCGCAGACCGGCACGCGCGTTCCATTGATCGGTCACCGCCCAGCTCGCCCACAGGTTCGCTGCCTGCTCCGGGACCGATGGCGGGCGCAGGCCGTTGCGCGAGACGATGTTGCCGTCGTCGTCCTCCTCGCCGAAGTCGTCGAACTTCGCGGTCAGCACCGCAGCGTTGGCGTCGATGCGCCAGCGGTTGTTGATATTCAGCGCCAGCGACGCCTCGAGGCCGCGCGAGGATTGCCTGCCGATCTGCTGCAGATCTTCCGGGTTCGCGCTGGTCGGATCCTGCGAGAGCAGATCCTTCTTCACGATGCGGTGCGCCGCGAGCGTCCACTCGAGCCGCTGATTCCACAGCGACTGCTTCACGCCGGCCTCGATCTGCGTGCCTTTCGTCAGGTCGAACTGCGCCGCCGTTGCCGAGGTGGTGATCAGCGAGCCGACCGGATCGACCGCGGTCGAGTACTGGCCGTAGAACGACAGCGTCGGCACCGGCTGGAAAACGACGCCGACGCGCCAGCTCGTATCGCTGAACGACGCGTCGAAGGATGCGCCCTGGTCGATCAGGTTGGTGCGATCCAGCTCCGCATGGTCGTAGCGCGCGCCGCCGATCAGCGACCATTGCTGATCGAGCACCCAACGGTCCTCGAAGAACAGCGAGTATTGATCGGTCTGCGTGCGGAAGCGCGGGATGATCGGCGAGGCGTGGATGTACGAGCCGGGAGCGAAGTTGCGCAACGGCACGCGGGTCGTGACGTCGAACTGCGGATCATCGAAATCGTTGACGTGCGTGAAGCGCACGTGGTTGACGTCGAAGCCCGCGGCGACGTGGTTCTCGCGGCCGAACAGCTGGTGCTCGACGCGCACGTCCGCGGTATCGCCGATCTGCTCCTGGTGATGGAAGATGCCGATGTAGCTGAAGCGATCGATCTCGCCGGAGTCCGGATTGAAGTCGTACTCCTCGGCGTCGCGCCACTGCCGATCGACGTCGAGCCAGTAAGCCTGGTTAGCGACCTGCACATTGTCGCTCGCTTGCCATTGCGCCTTGAAGCGCGTCCACGCGTCGCGGTAGTGAATCCTGGCGTCGGCGACGTTGTAGTTCTGGTGACGCAGCGACTCGTCGAGACGGCCGTCGAGCAGCGGCGTGCCGAAGTATTCCATCGGGTTCTGGTCGCCGTAGTCGTACGACAACGACAGCCGCAGAGCGTCCGACACGTCCCATTGCAGCGTGCCGGCGATCGCGAGGCTGTCGGTATCGCCGCGGTCGACCCAGTTGTCCGACTGGCGATAGCTGACGTCGAAGCGATAGGCCCAGTCGTCATTCAGCGGGCCGGTCACATCGACCGCGGCGTGGCTGCTCCGGTCCTCGCCGAAGCCGAGCTCGACCTGGGCTGCCTGCTGGTCGGTGCTGGGGCGGCGCGACACGATATTGATGACGCCGCCGATCGCTCCCTGTCCGTACATGACCGACGCCGGTCCGTGCAGCACTTCGATGCG
>DATBKP010000006.1:0-136002 GCA_036555785.1 Steroidobacteraceae bacterium | reverse complement strand
TTCGATGTGACGGTCAGCATCGCCCGTCACATTTGTCGATTTCATGGTCGAGGCGTCGCGGGATATGCTTCGGCCCGCATCCCGCGAACAAGTGAAAACAAATGTCAAATAGCATGAGACGGATCTTTCTGTGCATGGCGGTGCTGTGGTCGATGCAGGCGAGCGGCGCCGTGCTCTTGGATTTCTCCGACGATTCGGACGACCGGATCAAATTCCTGCGCATCGCTCCAGGCGACCGCGTCGTTACCGAGGTCGGGTTCGAGTCCGGCGCCCCCTGCGGCCTGCTCGCGCTCGGCGCGAACGGCGCGCTCGATGCCGCATTCGATCAGGACGGCCGGCTGTCGCTCGAAACTTCTTGCCCGCCGGAGCTGCGCGCGCGCCCCGACGGATCGCTCGTGACTCTCGAGAGCTCCGAGGCCGGCGCGCGCGAGCGGCTCGTCGTGCGCTCGGCGCAGGGCACGGTGATCGCGACTTCACCCGAGCTGTATCCGCTGGTCGACGAGATCGCGATCGCCCTGCCCAATCTGCTGGCTCCGCAAGCGGACGGCGCCTATCTGGTGGCCGGAGTCTATGGCGGCTGTCGCTTCTGCGCCGAATGGACTCTGGGTCGATTCAGTGCGGAAGGGTCCGCCGATACGACTTTCGGGCCCAACGGCGATGGGTTACTCATCAGCTCGGCCGACCAGTTGATCAGCTCCATACATCCGCTGCCGGGCAACAAGATCCTGGTGAGCGGCCGCATGACGGCGTCGTCGAAGGTCATGGTGATCCGGCTGAACTCCGACGGGTCGACCGACGCGTCTTTCGGCGCCAACGGCAAGCTCGAGCTGGCCGGCGACCCTGGCCGGTCCGTGCTCGATACGACGGGGCGGCTGTATCTCCTGACGGGTCCGGGCAGCGTTGCGAGAATACTGACGGACGGCACGCTCGATCCCTCCTATGCCGGAGGTAGCATGCGGGCGGGCCTTGCTATCAACAGCATCGCAATCGACGCGATGGATCGTGTCTTGCTGTTCGGTTCTGTCGGGGATCAGGGCTACGTATCGCGCTTCGATACGGCGGGCAACCTCGACGCGACCTTCAACGGGACGGGAGAGATCCTCACAACGTTCCCGCAGCCGCTGATCTCGACCGTCGCACCCGAGTCGCGCTGCACGGGCGCCATTCAGTCCGGCAATCGGCCTGTGCTTGCGTGTTCGGTCGCGGCGCAATCCGATACCACGCCGCGAGGCAACATCGGCATCGTGCGCTTCACCAGCGCCGGGGCTCCGGATCCGACGTTCGATGACGGCGCGCCCGACCCCGACAGCTATCCGGATCCGATCAGCTTTCCGGATGTGACCGCACCGTACGGGACCGTTGCCGTGCAGTCGGCGCCGAGCACGATCAGTGGATTCACGGATCCCGCGCGCATCGAGCCCAACGGCGCCGAATATTCGATCGACTGCATGGGAACGTTCACGGCAACGCCGGGAGTGCTCATGCGCGGTCAATCCATCTGCCTGCGGCTCGATGCGCCGTCCCAGCCGGGGGCCAGTACGACCGCGTTCGCCCGCATCGGCGGGCGCAACGCACCGTTCACCGTGAACGCCGGCAACTCCCCTGCGGACTTCGAGCCGGACGCCTTCGCCTTCAGCGCCCGAACCAACGTCGCGACCGGCTCGCAGCAGACCTCGAACACTGTGACGGTGAGCGGAATCACCGGCGCGGCTACAGTCACTGTCGCCAATGGAAGCTTCAGCATCGGCTGCAACGACACGTTCACGTCCGATCCCCGGACGATTCGGCCGGGACAGACCATCTGTGTCCGGCACGTTGCTGCAGCGACAGCCGGCGCGACGGTCTCGACGACGCTGACAATAGGCGGTGTCTCCGCGGCTTTCTCGTCGACGACCGCCGCATCGAGCGGCGGCGGTAGCGGCGGTGGTGGCGGCGGTGGTGGCGGAGCAAGCGATGCAAGTACGCTGGTCTTCCTGAGCGCCTTGCTGCTATGGCTGCGCAGAGCCCGATTTTCAGTCTCGGTGAGGAACAAAAGCGATGTCGAGCAAGCTTGATCGCCGCGAATTCCTGACTGCCGCAGCGCTCGCGAGCGCCAGCGCGATGGTCTTCGGACCGCATGCCGCCGCGGCATCGGCGGAACGCTATCCGGCGATTCGCAAGGCCGCGGAAGCCGGGCGCGAAGCCGCCATCAAGCGCCTGCAGGATTGGATTGCATTGCCTTCGATCGCTGCCGAGAACCGCAGCATGAAGGAAGGCGCGCAGTACATGGCGAACCTCGCGCGCGAAGCAGGATTCGACACCGCGACGATCGTGCCGACGGACGGCCATCCGGGTGTGTTCGCAACCATGGACAACGGTGCGAAGCGCACGCTCGCTTTGTACTTCATGTACGACGTCAAGCAGTTCGATCCCAAGGAGTGGTCGTCGCCGCCGCTCGAAGCACGCATCGTCGACAAGCCCGGCTTCGGTCGCGCCGTCGTCGGACGAGGCGCGGTCAACCAGAAAGGGCCCGAAGCGACGGTGCTCGCCGCGCTGCATGCGATCCGCGCTGCCAAGGCGAAGCTGCCGGTCAACCTGGTGCTGGTGTGCGAGGGCGAGGAGGAAATCGGCTCGCCGAACTTTCATCAGATCGTGCAGCGTCCCGAGGTGTTCGCCGCGCTCAAGAAGGCCGAAGGTATCTACATTCCCGCCAGCTGGCAGGACATGAACGGCAACGTCGCGGTCAATCTCGGCTCCAAGGGCGTCATCGAGCTGGAGCTGGTGGCGAGCGGCGCGAAATGGGGACGCGGTCCGAAGGGCGACATTCATTCGAGCCAGAAGGCGAACGTCGATTCGCCTGTGTGGCGCCTCGTGCATGCGTTGGATTCGCTGGTGACGCCGGACGGCAATACGCCGACGATCGACGGCTGGTTCGAGAACGTCCGGCCGCTCACGCAACGCGAGCAGGATCTGATCGCGCAGACCGCGCGCAGCAGCAACGAGGAGCAGGTGAAGAAGCAGCTCGGCGTGGACCGCTGGATCGATGATCTGCCGTTCGCGCAGGCGCTCGAGCGGCTCGCCTCGCAGCCGACGGTGAACATCGAGGGGCTCGTCGCGGGTTACACCGGCCCGGGCGGCAAGACGATTCTCCCCGGACGCGCCGTCGCCAAACTGGACCTGCGTCTGGTGCCGAATCAGACGCGCGACGAAGCCGTGAAGAAGCTGCGAGCGCATCTCGACAAGCGCGGCTTCGGCGACGTCGAGGTCAATGTCAGCGGCGGCTATGATCCGACCGAAACCGCCGAGGACAGCCGCATCATTCGCGCCCAGCTGGCGACGTATCAGCGCGCCGGAATCCAGGCGACGCTCAATCCGCGACTCGCAGGCTCATGGCCGGGTGCGGTGTTCACGGCGCCGCCGTTGTCTCTGCCGGCGGGCCACTTCGGCTTCGGGCACGGCTCTGGCGCGCACGCACCGGATGAGTACTACGTGGTGGACTCGACCAATCCCAAAGTTGCAGGCATCGTCGACGCGATGATGGGTCACGTCGACATGTTCCATCAGATCGCTACGGTGAAGTAGCAGCGATCAGCCAGCAGGCGGCCGTGAACCGCACTTCGGGTCCGTGCACGAAGGGCTCGAATGCCGCACGGACCGCTGCGGCTACGCGTGCGCGCGTCTGCGCATCCGCCTCCTGAAGCGCGATACCGACCGGACCGAAGCGCGTCCCGTAGCGGATCAGCTCCTTCTCGGGCAGCGTGCAGGTCAGGTCGAGCGGGCGGATGTCGATCTCCTTCCAGCCGCTGTCGCTCAGGATGGAATGCACACGCCGTTCGTTCGCGAAACCGAACTGCCCCGGTGCGTCGGGACGACGTGGCGTCAGATTCGGCAGCAGTGGCGCCGCGGCGCGCTCTGCGCTCGTCATGAAAGGATTGTCTGCCGGGCTGCGCCAGACTACGCATTGCAGACTGGCGCCCTCGGCAGCCGCACTGCGCAGGTTTGCAAATGCCTGCACGGAATCCTCGAAGAACATCACGCCGAAGCGCGACATGATGGTGTCGAACCGCTGCGAGCCGAACGGATGCTTCTGCGCATCGGCGCAGATGAACGTCGCGGCTACGCCCTCCTCCGCGGCCAGCACGCGTGCAACGCCGATCATCTGCTCCGAAATGTCGATGCCGACGGAGCCGTCCGCCGTGCCGAGCAGCCGCGCGATAGCGCGCGTCGTGCTGCCCGTGCCGCAACCGACGTCGAGTACATGCTGCGCGCCACTGTCTGAAATTTTTGCAACGAGCAGATCCTCGAACGGCTGCAGCGTCCGGTCGAGCAGCTGCTGTGCCTCGACCCACGCGCAGCCGGAGCTGCCGTTCCAACGCGGTGCCTGGTCTGCATCCTTCGGTTGAGTAGCCGCCACAATCGTCTCCTACTTGCCTGCCGGGAGGGTTAAACTCACTCTGCCACTTGAAGTCGACTTGAGGTCAAGAGCTTTGCAGCCGCTGGATATCACCGAGGTCGCCCGCCGCTCCGGCGTGCCGGCCTCGACGCTGCGCTTCTACGAGGAAAAGGGCTTGATCGCCTCGATCGGCCGGCGCGGCCTGCGCCGGTTGTTCGACGCGCGCGTAGTCGACCGGCTGGCGCTGCTCGCCCTCGGACGGGCATCCGGATTTTCACTCGACGAGATGTCGCGCCTGTTCGCGGGCAATGGCCGCTCGCGCATCGACCGGCGGGTCCTGGCAGCCAAGGCGGACGAGCTGGACGGAACGATCAAGGAGCTCACGGCGATGCGCGATGGGCTGCGCCACGCAGTCGGCTGCCGCGCCCCGAGCCACCTGGAATGCCCCACTTTTCAGCGGCTGCTGAAGGCCGCCGCGGCCGGCAAGCTCGGCGCGCGCAGGAAGAAGGCGCTGTAGCCCGTGACGCGCGCGACTGCCGCCGCACTCGCCCTGGCCGCGCTCGTGGGCGCCGTCGCACTGCGCTGGCTCCTCGATCCCTTGTTGGGCGATTCGCTGCCCCTGGTGACGCTGTTCGGGGCCGTCGCAATCGCCGTGTGGATTGGCGGACCGTTACCGGCTATCGCCGTCACGCTGCTCGGCTACATCGCCTGCACCTACCTGTTCATCCCGCCGCGCGGTGAGCTCGGCCTGGATACGCCCGCGAATCTCGTCGGTCTCGCCGCCTATCTGTTCACGTGCTCTCTCATCATCGCGTTCGGCTATGCAGCGCGCCGCGCGCAGGGCAGCGCGAGCGAGCGCGGCGAATTGCTCCGCGTGACCCTGCGCAGCATCGGCGACGGCGTGATCACGACTGATCCTGCGGGCCGCGTCACCTACCTGAACGACGTGGCCGCCGCGCTCACCGGCTGGGCGCCGGCAGAAGCACAGGCACAGTCCCTCGAGCGCGTGTTCCAGATCATCAGCGAGGACACGCGTGAGCCGGTGATGAACCCGGCGATGCGCGCGCTGCGCGAGGGCGTGGTAGTCGGCCTTGCGAACCACACGCTGCTGGTCGACAAGGCCGGCAACGAGCGTGCGATCGACGACAGCGCCGCACCGATCCGCGACGCGCAGGGCAACGTGGCCGGTTGTGTGCTCATCTTCCGCGACGTCACGCAGCAACGATCTCTGGAACGCGAGAAAGCGCGGCAGCTGGTGGCGGCGCGCATGCTTGCGTCGATCGTCGAGTCCTCCGAGGACGCGATCATCAGCAAGTCGCTCGACGGCATCATCCAGAGCTGGAACGCCGCGGCCGAGCGCCTGTTCGGCCATACCGCCGCCGAGGTAGTGGGCCGGCACATCTCGCTGGTCATTCCGCCCGACCGCATCGCCGAGGAGGATCACATCATCAGCAGCATCCGTGCCGGGCGGCGCATCGAGCATTTCGAGACCGAGCGCGTGCGCCGCGACGGCAAACGCATTCACGTCTCGTTGACGATCTCGCCGATCAAGGACGAGGCCGGCGTCATCACCGGCGCGTCGAAGATCGTCCGCGACATCACGGCGCGCAAGCTGGCCGAGGCGGAGCGCGACCGGCTGGCAGAGGACTTGCGCAAGCTCGCACAGGATCTGCGCGAGGCGGATCGCCGCAAGAACGAATTCCTGGCGACGCTCGCGCACGAGCTGCGCAATCCGCTCGCGCCGCTGTCGAACATGCTCGAGGTGCTGAAGCGTTCCGCAGGCGACGCAGCGACGATGCAACGCGCGCGCGAAACGATCGAGCGCCAGCTGCGGCAGCTGGTGCGGCTGGTCGACGACCTGCTCGATCTCAACCGCGTCACGCACAGCAGGCTGGAGCTGCGCATTGCCGAAGTGGAGTTGGTGAGCGTGGTCCAGCATGCCGTCGAAGCGTCGCAGCCATTGGCCGACGCGGCAGACCATCGACTGCGACTGCAACTGCCGGACGAGCCCATCGTGCTGCGCGCCGATCCGGCACGCCTTGCGCAAGTCTTCGGCAACCTGCTCAACAACGCTTACAAGTACACGCCGCCTCGCGGCATGGTGTGGCTGACAGCGCAACGCCATGGCGAGGAAGTCGTGGTCTCGGTCAGAGATTCCGGCGTCGGCATCGCCGCGGAGGAGCTCGACAAGGTATTCGACATGTTCACCCAGCTCAGCCCTTCGCTGCTGCCCTCGCAAGGGGGGCTCGGGATCGGTCTCACGCTCGTGCGCCAGCTGGTCGCGATGCACGGCGGATCGGTCGAGGCGCGCAGCGCGGGGCCGGGACAGGGAAGCGAGTTTCTCGTGCGCCTGCCAGTGCTGCCCCGCTCCAGCGGCGCTCGCCCGCTCGCGCCGCTCCCGGACGTACAACCGGCGAGTCAGCGGCGGCGCGTGCTGGTCGTCGACGACAACCAGGATGCAGCCGTTTCGCTAACGATGCTGTTGCAGCTGCTCGGCCACGAAACCTACGTGGCCCACGACGGCATCGAGGCGCTCGAGACGATCGAGCAGCAGCGGCCGGACGTGGCGCTGATCGACATCGGCCTGCCGAAGCTGAGCGGACACGACGTCTGCCGACGCGTGCGGGCCGAATCCTGGGGACAGGACATTCTCCTGATCGCGCTGACCGGCTGGGGTCAGGATGAGGATCGCCGGCGCTCGCAGGAAGCAGGGTTCGACGGGCACCTGGTCAAGCCCGTCGATCACGCTGCCCTGGCGCAAGTGCTGGACTCGCTCGCAGCCTCCGCCCTGAACTAGCCGCCGCCGCGATTCTTGTCGATGAAGGCCGCGACGTTGTCGTGCAGCGCTTTCATGTCGTCCTCGTGGGCGTACACCATGTGGCCCGACTCGTAGAAGTGCATCTCGATGTTGTTCTGGAGCGTGCGCGGTATCGGCAGCTGCCGCAGCTCGTAGACCGCCGCGAAGTAGGGGGTCGCCAGGTCGAAGTAGCCGGCGTTGAGCTGCACTTTCAGATTCGGATTCTGCTTCATCGCGATCGCGAGGTCGGGCATGACGTTGGTCGCGCCCGGGATCTTGAACGGCGAGCCCGGCGGCTGATGCAGGTAATCCCAGGTCTGCCACACCGGGATGCCTTCCTTGTACGTCTTGTGATCGCCGAACTGCAGCGTGTTGCGCACGTACTCGTTGAACGCGGAGACATACGCCGAGGAGATCGCAGAGGACTGCGGATCGTATTCCGCTTCCTTGCTCATCGGATCCAGCGTCGGACCGGAGAAGCGCGTGTCGAGCCGGCCCGCCGTGGTCTCGTCGCCCAGCAGCGTCTTGTTGAACTCGCCGACGTTGATGCGCAGGCCGGCGCGCTCGATGTACTCGACCGGCAGCCCGGTGTAGTCGTGCAGCTTCGACGCGATTGCGTGCTGACGCTCCGGCGAAAGGCGTGGGCCTTCCATGAGAGCGGCGGCGTAATCGCCCGTGGCGAACTGCTCGACTTCGCGCAACAGCGGCGCGAGATCGGCGGGCTGATTCGGCAGCTTCTTGTGATACCACGCAGTCGCGGCGTACGTCGGCAGCGCCAGCACGTAAGGCTGATCGACGCTGGGATTGAACTGCGGCGCATCCGCGCTGTTGTCGAAGCACAGGATCTGCGACAGGAAGATGACGCCGTTCAGATCGAGCGACTTGTCGTTCTGCAGCTGATACGCAAGCAACGCGGCGCGCGTCGTGCCGTAACTCTCGCCAAACAGGTACTTCGGCGAATTCCAGCGGCCGTGCCGCGACAGGAACTCGACGATGAAGTTCGCGAAAGTGTGCGCGTCGGGATCCACGCCCCAGAATGCTTTCTCCTTGTCCTCGCCGCGCAGGTGCCCGAAGCCCGTACCCGGCGCGTCGATGAACACGAGGTCGCTGACGTCCAGCAGGCTGTACTCGTTGTCGACGACCCGATACGGCGCCGCGGGGCTGTGCGAGTCGTTCGAGGTCCGCACCCGCTTCGGACCGAACGCGCCCATGTGCAGCCACACGGTGGACGAGCCCGGCCCGCCGTTGAACAGGAACGTGATCGGCCGCGTGCGGTCCGGCTTGTCGCCCTTGAAGTAGGCGACATACGACATGCCGACCTCGGGCGGTTGCGGCGGCGGCTTCTCGCCTTCGGCCGGCTGCGGCGGATCGTCGTCGAGCGGATCGCGCAGGTACACGACCATGATGCCCGCCTCCGCCTGGTACGGCGTCTTCTTGCCGCCGATGCTCGCCGTGGCTTGCGTCACGCGCATTTCATCGGACAGGTGCAGCGGCGACAGGCTCTTCGCCGCGGCGTCTTCGTTCTTGTCTTCGTGCTTCGGCTCGACGGCCGCCGCGTGCAGCGTCGTGAAACCGCTCAGCGCGAGCAGCGCGGGAAGCAGCAACCAGCGCAAGCGGGCGGCAGATGAAGTCACTGGCGTTCCTCCGTCAGGAAAATCGAGAACGGCGGATTATTCCACAGACCCGGCCGGACAGATGGGGCGCTGTGAGCGAACTCGACACGCTGCGGCGATTCTGCGAGATTCCGCAATCCCATGGATCCGGATCACGCGCATCGGGGCCGAGAGTGTTACGCGCGCCGCGCCTGGAGCGAAGCGTACGAGGCGTTTGCACACGCCGACCGGCAATCGCCGCTGCCGGCCGAGGACGTCCAACGCTTCGCGGTGTCTGCTTACCTCATTGGCCGCGATAGCGAGTTTCAGCAGCTGCACGAGCGGCTGTATCGCCTGCACGGCGAGTCCGGTGATCGAGCGCCGGCCGCGCAGTCGGCGTTCTGGCTCGCACTCACCCTGTTGTTTCGCGGCGAGGCGGGTCAGGCGAATGCGTGGATCGCACGCGGGCAGCAACAGCTCCAGGGACTCGACTGCGCGGCTCGCGGCTATCTGCTGGTGCCAGTCGCTGAACAGCAGCTGCGCGCCGGCAATGCTGCCGACGCCAATGTGCTGGCCGCCGAAGCCGCGGCGCTCGCCGAGCGATTTCCGGACCCGGATCTGCGCTCGATCGCACGGCATCTGCAGGGTCGCGCGCTCATCCAGCAAGGGCAGATTCTTTCCGGTCTCGGACGCCTCGATGAATCGATGCTGGCAGTGGTCGCCGGCGAGCTCTCGCCGATCTGCACCGGCCTGCTCTACTGCAGCGTGCTTGAAGCCTGCCGGCAGGTCTACGCACTTGGCCGCGCGCAGGAATGGACAGCCGCGTTTGCGCGCATGTGCGAGCAGCAGCCGGAGATGGTCGCATTCACCGATACGTGCCTGGTGCATCGCGCCGAGATCATGCAGTTCCGCGGCGCCTGGCCGGATGCGATGGCCGAAGCGGCGCGCGCCTGTGAGCGCTGCGCGCAGGACGACCGCAAGCCTCCTGCAGCGGCGCTGTACCAGCAAGCCGAAATCCATCGTCTGCAAGGTGAGTTCGCCAAGGCCGACGAGGCATATCGTGCAGCCAGCGATCGCGGTTGCGATCCGCAGCCCGGCCTGGCGCTGCTGCGACTGGCACAGGGTCGGCTCGACTCAGCAAGCGCGGCGCTGAAGCGCCTGTTGTGTGCGACTACCGATCCTCTCAGGCGTGCCAGCCTGCTGCCTGCATACCTGGAGATCATGCTTGCCGACGGAGATACTGCAGCGGCCAGCGGTGCATGCGACGAGTTGCGCGAGCTCGCGGAGTCATTCGATACGGATGTGTTGCGTGGCGCCGTCGCGCAAGCTCGCGGAGCCATTGCGCTCGCCGGGAAAGACCCTGCTGCGGCTCTCGACCCACTGCGCCGCGCGTTCGAGATCTGGATGCAGCTCGATGCACCCTACGATGCGGCACGCGTGCGGGTGCTGATCGGTCGAGCTTGCAGTGCATTGGGCGACGACGACGGCGCACGCCTGCAATTTTCCGCGGCGAAGAACGTGTTCGAGCGACTCGGCGCGCGCTTCGCGTTGGCCAGGTTGAGCACCGAGGAGGCCTCGGGCACGGCCGAGCGCGATCATCCGCTCACGGCGCGCGAGCTCGATGTACTGCGCCTCATATCCACCGGCAGCACCAACAAGGCGATCGCAGCGCAATTGCGCGTGAGCGGACGCACGATCGATCGGCACGTAGGCAATATCCTGCGAAAGCTCGACGTGCCGTCGCGTGCGGCGGCGACCGCTTACGCGTACGACCACAAGCTCCTCTGATCGACGCCGCGCTGGCGCGAAATACCCACGCCGCCCGCGACGTCGCTGGGCACTCTTGCCGAAGCAATCCGCTGTCGCGCTTCTCATAGTTGCCGCCAACCCCGGCGATCGCCGCAACGTTGGAGCAAGCAGCCATGGCAACAGCCCGCGCCCGAGTGCTCGACACTCTTCCGGTGGTGGAACGACGACTCTCATTGAACGGCATCGGCACCGCCGTGCTGGAAGGCGGCGACGGTCCGCCGATCGTGCTGCTGCACGGTCCGTCGGGCTACGCCGCCCACTGGCGGGAGGTGATCCCGGATCTGGTCGCCACGAACCGCGTAATCGCGCCGGATCTGCCCGGCCACGGCGCATCGCAGGCCTGCGACGGCGTTCCAGGTTCCGACGCGATCCTCGGCTGGCTCGATGACCTGATCGAATGCACCTGCCCGACACCGCCAATCGTGGTGGGGCAAACGCTCGGCGGCGCCATCGCCGCCCGTTTCGCCGCCGAGCGCAGCGCGCGACTGCGCGCGCTGGTGCTCGTCGATACATTAGGCCTGTGTGCTTTCCAACCGCTGCCCGAGTTCGGCGCGGCTCTGCAAGAGTTCATGACCACGCCCGACGAACGGACACACGACCGGCTCTGGAGCCAGTGCGCTTTCGATCTGCCGCAGCTGCGAGATCGTCTGGGCGTGCGCTGGGAATCGCTGAAGGCATACAACCTCGAGCGCGCGCGTGCACCGGGAAACGCCGCGGCAGTGTCCAGTCTCATGACGCAGTTCGGGATATCGGTCATTCCCGCCACGACGCTCGCACGCATCGCAGTTCCCACGACGCTCATCTGGGGCGAGCAAGACCGGGCGACCACGGTGCACGTCGCGCGCAACGCCAGCACTCGCTTCGGCTGGAATCTTCGCGTGATCGCGCACGCGGCCGCCGATACGGCGCTCGAGCAACCTAATGCCTTCGTGAAGGAGCTGCGGGCATTCGTGGCTGCACTTCCGCGACAGAGCACAGCGTCATGAGCGCCGGATCCATCGAGGTCGCCTCGCTCGACGGCGGCAGCACGAGACTTGGGCCGGCGGCGCTGCACGCACTCGGCGCGCAACTCGCTGGGAGGACGATCGGCGTCGGCGACAGCGGCTGGCACGAGTCGATCCAGCTGTGGAACGGCATGGCCGCCCGAACGCCGGCGCTAGTGGTCGAGGCCGCATCGGCAATGGACGTGGCCGCGGTCGTGCAATTCGCGAGCACGCACCGGCTGCTCCTGAGCATCAAGGGCAGCGGTCACCACATCGCCGGCACGGCGGTCGCCGAGCGCGGGCTGATGCTCGACGTCGCGCGTCTGCGCGAGATCACGGTCGATGCACACGCGCGGCTCGCCACGGTCGGTGCCGGATGTCGCCTGCAGGATGTCGATGCAGCGACGCAGGAACATGGGCTGGCCACCGTGCTGGGATTCGTCTCGGCGGTCGGCGTCGCAGGACTCACGCTGGGCGGCGGCCTCGGATACCTGACGCGCCGTTTCGGCTGGACGGTCGACAATCTCGAAGCCGTCGAAATCGTCACCGCGGACGGCGAGATTCGCACTGCCAGCCGCAGCGAGCACAGCGATCTCTTCTGGGCGCTGCGCGGCGGCGGCGGCAACTTCGGCGTCGTCACGCGATTCGTGTTCCGCTTGCACGAAGTCGGGCCGCAGGTCGTCGGTGGTCTCATCGCCTGGCCATTCGAGCGCGCCGCCGAAATTCTCGAGGCCTATCGCACGATGACGAGCGCGGCGCCGCCCGAGCTCGCGATGTGGCTGATGCTGATGCGAGGTCCGCCCGCGCCCTTCGTGCCGCAGGCGTGGCACGGCAAGAGGCTCTGCGCCCTGTGCGTTTGCTACACGGGCGACCTGGCGCAAGTCGACGAGGTACTCGCTCCGATCCGGGCACTTCGCGATCCGGCCTTCGATCTCCTGCAAGTGCAGCCGTACACGCAGTTGCAGTCGTATCTCGATGCTGCGGAACCGAAGGGCATGCACTACTACTGGAAGACCGAATATCTCGCCGACTTGAGCGCCGCGTGTCTTGCGAACCTAGCCGCATCGTTCGCGCAATGCCCCGCTCCCGATGCGGACATCGGCGTACTGCACGTTGGCGGCGCACTCAACACGCGGGCGGCCGATGATGGCGCCGTCGGCAATCGCACGGCGCGCTTCGTCTGCGGCATCAAAGGCATGTGGGCGCCCGACGAGCGCAATGCAGACGCCTACCAGCAATGGGTGCGCGACTCGTGGCAGCGCCTGCGTCCCTATTCGACCGGCGCCACCTATATCAATTTCCAGACGGCCGATGAAGACGAGAGCCGGATCCGCGCGACTTACGGAGCGAACCTGGCGCGGCTGCAGGCCGTGAAGCGCCGGTACGATCCGCACAACCTGTTTCGCGTCAACCGCAATATCCGCCCGGAGCCCTAGCGAAGGTCCAGATTTCGGACTGGAGCGCCGGGCGAGCGACCAGCCACAGTGCCGCACGCTCCAGGCAGCAACCGAGATTCGACCGATGAAGACACCGCCAGCATCCATTTCGCGCCGGAACGTGCTCGTCGGCGCCGGCGCCACTCTTGCGGCATCCGGCAGCCTCGCTCAGCACGCGCCGACGCGGCGGACGACACGCTTCGACATTGACGCGTTCGTCGAAGAGTGCCGGCGCGCCAACCAGGAAGCCGCGGCCGACAAGCAGGCGGCGATACGCGAGGTCCTGAGTTGGGCGATGTCGGAGCCGCGCGCGGTGCTCGCGGGCGTCGGCGAGCCGCAGAAGGGCGGAATCCGCACGCTGTATCGCTCGACCGACCTGACGATCCTCAACATCGTCTGGGCGCCGCTCATGCAACTGCTGCCGCACGAGCATCGGATGTGGAGCGTCATCGGCATCTACTCCGGCCGCGAGGACAATATCTTCTGGGAGCGGCAGCAGGGGCGCATCGCCGCCGCGCGCGCCACCGCGATCTCGACCGGCGACGTCGTCACCCTGCCGCTCGACGTCATTCATTCGGTCGCCAACCCGATCGAGCAGCTCACGGGCGCGATTCACGTCTACGGCGGGGATTTCTTCGCCGTCCCGCGCAGCGAGTGGGACCCCGGCTCGCTCGCGGAGCGCGCCTGGAGCATCGAGCGCGCCGTCGCGCTGTTTGCGCAATCCAACGAGCGCTTCTTCGCCTGGCAGAAGAGTGCATGCCGCTGAAATCGCAAGAGTTGTCCGCACCGTCCACCCCCTGAGCACGATCGGACACTGCCGCTAGACTGATCGCGCCCGATCGCGCACGATGCGCGAGGGGAGGAACCACTGCGGTCGTGGGGGAATGATGTCCGTACGGAGCGGATTTCTGTTGGCAGCGCTGTTGAGCGCAGCGCCGATGAGCGCGGTCGCAGAACAAGAACAGCCGCAGCTGCCGCCCGGCGGTGAAATCGTTCCGGCCCCCGCAGCGCCGGACCTGTCGAAGATGGAGCCCATCATCGACGAGGTTCTGGTCGAGGCTCCCCTGCCCCGTTACGTGGCGCCGACTCTGCGTGACAGCATCGGTCGCATCTGGGCGCCGGTATTCATCAACGGCAAAGGCCCGTTCCGCCTCGTGCTCGACACCGGCGCTACCCGTTCGGCGCTGCTGCCGCGCGTAGCGCGCGCTCTGGGAATTCCGCTACAGGCTGCGACCATGCGCGTCCACGGCGTCACCGGCTCGACCGACGTGTCGACCGTCGCCGTCCAGCAGCTCGAGGTCGGCGATCTGCTGATGAAGTCGACCACGCTGCCGATCGTGCCCGACGTGTTCGGTGGCGCCGACGGAGTGCTCGGCAACGAAGCGCTCAACGACAAGCGCATCTTCATCGACTTCCGCAAGGACCGCATCGAGATCTCGACCTCGCACAGCGAACGCCCCGGCGTGGGCATGAGCAAGATTCCGCTCAAGCTCACTCGCGGTCAGCTGCTGTCGTTCACGACGAATATCGGCTCGGTGCCGACGACCGCGGTCATCGACACCGGCGCGCAGCGCACGATCGGCAACCAGGCGCTGCGCCAGGCGCTGAACCGGCGCCAGCGCAACTGGGAGCAGGAAGAAATCATCGGCGTCACGCTCGACGTGGAGAAAGGCGACAGCATTCCCACGCCGCCGATCAAGTTCGGCAAGGCGACGGTCAGCGGCGTGCGCGTGACGTTCACCGATACTGCGATCTTCGATCACTGGCAGCTCACCAAGGAGCCCGCGCTGCTGCTCGGCATGGACGTGCTCGGGCTGCTCGACGTGCTGGTCATCGACTACAAGACGCAGGAACTGCACGTGCGCTTCCGCAACACGACCATGGACAGCCACCGGTTGCGCGACACCAAGATCCTCGACTAGCGCATGCTGACCGTCCATCACCTCGGCATCTCGCAATCCGAGCGCATCGTCTGGCTGTGCGAGGAGCTGTCGGTCCCGTACGAGCTGAAGAAGTACGATCGCGATCCGGTCACGCGTCTCGCGCCGCCCGAATACAAGGCGCTGCATCCGTTCGGCACGGCGCCGGTCATCACTGACGGCAACGTCGTGCTGGCGGAATCCGGCGCCATCATCGAGTACATCATTCAGCGCCACGGCAAGAGCCGGCTGGCGGTGCGCCCGGACGCGCCGAATTACGCCGACTACCTGTTCTGGTTTCATTTCGCGAACGGCTCGATGATGCCCGTGCAGTTCGCCGGCGCGCTCAAGCCCAGCCCGGACGAGACGCCACGCACCCGGATCTCGCGCGAGCGTTGCGAGCGCAGCTGGACCATGGTCGAGCGGCGGCTCGGCGAGGCGCCCTACTTCGCCGGCCCCGACTTCACCGCCGCCGACATCATCATGCTGTTCCCGTTGACGACGATGCGCGCCTTCGTCGCACGCGACATCTCGGGCTATCCGCACGTGCGCGCCTATCTGCAGCGTATCGGCGAGCGCCCCGCCTACCAGCGAGCGATCCAGAAAGGCGACCCGCAGATGACGCCGCTGCTGACCTGACGAGCGCTGCCTGTCCCTGCTACTGAGTCGTGTATCCGCCATCGATGGCGAGGACGGCGCCGGTCATGAAGCGCGCGTCTTCGCTCGCCAGGAACAGGATCGCCCGCGCGATTTCCTCCGGCTGGGCCAGGCGCCCGAGCGGATGCGCGGCGGTGAAGCCGGCCTGCATCTGCCGATCGCCGCCGGTGAAGCGTTCGTACATCGGCGTGATCACGCCGCCCGGCGCGATGGCGTTCACGCGTATGCCCAGGCTCGCCGTTTCCAGCGCAGCGGAGCGCGTCAGGCCATTCACTGCGTGTTTGCTGGCGACGTAGACGGAAGCGCCGGCCATGCCGATGTCCCCGACCATCGAGGAGACATTGACGATCGCACCGCCCTGCCGCGCGAGCAACGGGATCTCGTGCTTGAGCGAGAACAGCAGTCCCTTCACGTTGATGTCGAACACATGATCGAAGTTTTCTCCGGTCTGCTGCGCAATCGGCCCCACCAGACCCTCGACGCCGGCGTTGTTGATCGCAATGTCCAGGCGTCCGAACTCCCGCTCGGTTGCCGCGATCCAGGAGCGGACGATATCCTCCCGCGCGACATCACCGGCCAGGAACTTCACACGGGTGCCGCGGGCACGAAGCGCTGCTGCCAGATCCTCTCCCGCCGCCACGCTCCTGCCGGTAAGCGCCAGCTGAGCACCTGCCGCCGCAAACGCTTCCGCAGTAGCGCGGCCGATGCCCGCCGTGGCGCCGGTCACCAACACGACTCGGTCTTTGAACGTATGCATGATCCGCTTCCGATGTGCCGCCCTGTTTGCAGCGCTGCTACCTTAGTGCGCGGCGTGCGGCACGAGAATTCCGCGGATGCGTAAGTCGAACTTGCAGAAAAGCACAAGCGCCCTCGCCTGGGACGACCTGCGATGCGTGCTCGCGGTGGCGCGTGCAGGTTCGCTGAGTGGCGCTGCGCGCGTGCTCGGCATCGAGCACTCGACGGTGTTCCGGCGCCTGAACGCCATCGAGAAGCGGCTCGGCGTACGGCTGTTCGCAAGAACACGATCGGGATACGTACCGACTGCGCACGGAGAATTTGCGGCCAGCGCCGCCGGGGCCATGGAGACCGAGGCGCTGGCAATCGAGCGACGCATGCTGGGAGCGGACGCGCGCCTCGATGGGGTCGTGCGGCTCGCGACCAGCGAGCTGTTCGCCGGCTTCCTCCTGCCGCTCGTGCTGCGTGGGTTCCTCGCCGCGCATCCGCAGATCGAAGTCGATATCGATGTGTCCAGCCGCGCCGCGGATCTCACCCGGCGCGAAGCGGACCTGGCGCTGCGTGCGAGCAATGCGCCGCCCGACCATCTGGTCGGCCGATCGATCGGTGAGCTGCGCTACGCGGTTTACGGGTCACAAGCTCTCGCGCAGCAGAGGACCGCTGCGACGCTGGACGATCTGCCCTGGCTCGGGTTTGGCGACAGCATCGCCTATATCGAGATCGCTCGCTGGCAACGCGCGCACACCGGACACAACCGGCCGCGGGTCCGATTCAGCTCGCTCGCGCCGATGCTGCAAGCTGCGGCCGATGGGCTCGGCATCGCCGTGTTGCCGTTGTTTGCGGCGGATCAACACCCTGCGCTGGCGCGCCTGGGCGCTGTCCTGGAGCAGCCGCGCATGAAGCTCTGGGTGCTGAGCCACCGCGAAATGCGCGACAACGCCCGCGTGCAGGCGCTCGCTCGTCATCTCACCAAGCACATTCCGGAAGTGCTCAAGGCGCGCCAGAATCTGACGCGCTGATCGCCTGCCGCTACTTGGTCAACCAATAGGCCTGCATGAGCTCGTGCGACCACGCCGGCTGGCGCACGGCCGCGCGCGGCAGGAATTCACTCATCACCGGCTTGATGTCCAGCACCGGCGTGCCGTCGATCGCATCCAGCTCACGCACGATCAGCGCACGACCGACCACGCGCACGAGCGGGCAAATCGTGCTACCGAGGCGATTGGGGCGATTCTTGCCGCGCTGGGCGAAAATTCCGACCGCAGGCCATTGCGTATTGTTGCGCGGATGGCGCGCACCGGCGACGATCTTCGCCGGATCGACCTGGTGGAAATAGAACAGCACCTCGATGTGCGAAAATTCTGCCAGGCCCTGCAGCGCCTCGGCGGCGAAGCCCGGCGCGAGCGCGATGCGCGCTGCTTCGCCGCCCCAGAAATCGTCTTCCGCGTGCGGGCGCACCGCTTCGACATAACCGATGGGCTCACACTCTATCTTCATGGCGACCTTCATGATTCTCCTGCGATCCCGGCGGCGCGCAGTGTAGCTGAAGGCGCAATAGCCAGCGCGCATGCAAGGGACTAAGCTCGCGGCCATCGGTGTTGTTCACGTTCGCACCGCGTCCCAGGAGGAGTGCGATGAAAGCCAGCACCATTCTTGCGGCGTCTATCTTGTGCGCCGCGGCGACAGCCGGCTGCTCCCGGAGCGGCTCTCTGCCGGGTGATGTAACCGGGGCGTGGGAACAGGCTTTCACCCGTCACGACGTCGCCGCCTGCGTCGCGCTGTTCACGGACGACGGAGAGATCCTGCCGCAGCATGGCCCCGCCGTGCGCGGACACAAGGAAATCGAAGCCTATCTCAACGACAACATGAATCCGCGCGTCACATACGACACCGAGACCGAGATGTCGATCGTGCGCGGCGATCTCGCGGTCGAGCAGGGACGCTATGTCGTCCGCAACGTACGCCGCGGCTCCGACGTGGAGGAAGGTAAGTACGTCCACGTGTGGCGCCGGGTCGGCAACGACTGGAAGCTGTACCGCATGATTTACAACACCGACGTCGAGCCTCGCACCGAGGTCTCGGTCGAGCCCGCACGCGAGGAAGGTTAGGCCCAGGAGTCCGTCATGAGTACCCGTCTGTTCCGACGTTTCCGCGAGCCCGAGCCGGTGGGAGACGCCGCGCCGGTCAGTGCCTCGAAGTCGCCGCGCGAAGCTCTCAATGAGCAGTGGTTGCGGATCCGCGCCGGCTTGGGCGGTTCATCCGCGATCGACAGCATGCACGCGGTGTATCGCAGCGAGCTGCGCGAGCTGCGGGCCGCGGAGATCCAGGCCTGTGCGCTCGTCGACGAGATCTTCGTCACGCTGCTCAATGGACCGCTCGCCGAGCGCGTGAGCCAGTACGTGGCAGCACTGCGCCGGCGCACCATGGAGCACGAGCGCTTGCTCGAGTTGGGCGAGGAAGGCCGCGGCCATCGCAACCCGGTCATGCGCGCGCTGGTACACGAAGCGAGCCGGATTGCCGAGAACTGCGCGACGAACGTGCGCGACGTCGTCCTCGTCGCAACGCTGCAGCACATGGTCCACTACCTGATCGCGAGCTACGGGACGATCGCGGCCCACGCGAAAGTGCTGGGCCTGCCGGAGCAGGCCGCGCTGTTCCACGGGCACGCCGATAGCGACCGGCAGTTCGACGCCGATCTCAGCGCGCTGGCGAAGAGCGAGGTCAATCCGGCGGCGTTGACGCCGTCGGAAACGCCGCATTGAGGAAGTCTACGGCTTGACGAGCTGGTGGTCGTTCGCATCGCCCCAGCTCAACAGCGGGCCCGGAATGTGCCCGCTGTCGCCGACGGCCAATACTTTCATCGACCCGTCCGGCTGCACCTGGATCACTGTCAGACTCGCGTGCGCCACCGACATGCCCAGCCAGGCGCGCGGATCGACCTTCAATGACTTGACCACCAGATAGCGAATGACGTTGCCGTGCGCGACCAGGATGTCGTTGCGCGGGGCGCCCTTCGCAGCCGTCAGGAATTCGTCGAAAGCCTGGTCCAGCTGTTTTCCGCACTCATCCCGCTCGCGCGCAACTTCGCCCTCGGCTGCATCGAACAAGGGCGGCGTGCATTCACTGATGAGCGGTGACTGCGCGAGCGGCACTTTCGCGAGCGTCTCGTGCATGACTGCCGCCGTCTCGCGAGCACGCAACAGCGTGCTCGAAGTCATCGAATCGAACGCGACTGCGCTGCCGTTCAAGCGCGCAGCGATCAGCCTTGCCTGCGCGATGCCGAGCGGCGTGAGCCCGGGACCGACGCGCGGATCAGCGCTGCGATCGGCAACATACGCGCCGTGCCGGACCAGGTAGATCGTTCGCGTGAAAGTCGCTGGCGACTCCGCGGCCGTTGCGGACGCGCTGACCAACGCAAGGCACGCCCATATGAGCATTCTGACCATCGGTGCGGCTCCTCGAGAGAATGAAACTATCGCTGCGTGCCCGTGCGCACGGGATAGCGGCGACACGCGGGCAGCGGATCCTTCGGCGTATCGGGCGCGAGCGAGATCTTCGTCACCAGACCTTCTTCGCTGACGACGTAACCGAGCGTGCGCGCGATGCCCAGAAACGCCTGGTAGAACTCTTCGGTGGTCAGCGCCTTGTCCCAGTTCGCCGTGACCTGTGCACACACGCCGGGCTCGAGCTCGAAGGTACGGCTGGTGAGTTCGCCGAGCGACGCCGCGATCTGCCCGAAATCCGCATCGACGAACGCCGGGCGATGCTTGACTGTGCTCTGCAGCTTTGTGACCTGGCCCCAGGCGCCGGCCGCAAACGCCGCCGCGGCGATCGTCACGATGAGTCTGCGCATTCGCTGAGCCCGCCTATCTTATTTTCCGCACGATGCGATCGGTGCCGCCGAGCTCGCGATAGATGTAGTGAGTAACGCGGCCGCTGGCGTCCTTCACGAAGATCATCCGGCTCGCGTCGCCGCCGGCCGCTGCACCCGGCACGAAGAAGGACGCGTCGCTTTCCGGCAGCCATTCGGCAGGGTCACCGCCGCCCAAGTGCTCGCGCAGCCGGTCGCCCGCGGGCTCGATCTTCGAGATCAGCGTCGGCGCCCATTCGTAATCGCCGGCGTACGCAGCGAGGATCGACGGATCGATCTTGACTGCCGTCGGTTCCGGCGGGATGAGGCCGTCGGCCACGCTGAGCAGCAGCCAGCGGCCGTCGCGACGCACGTGGGTCTCGATCTGCCACTTGTGGATGGAGGTGGTCTGCCCGCCGATCTGCGTGAACTGCAGCGAATGGAACGTCGCGATCGCGGTATCGCCGCTGATCCGCACCTTGAGGTCTTCGAGCGGTCCGTACCAATACGCCACTTCGTGCGGCCACGACTGGTGCTGCCGGATCCAGCCTTGCTTCGAGCGCAGCTCACCTTCGAGCGGCGCCATCAGGTCGTCGGCGACGTATTTCGACCAGGCGGCGATGTCGTTGCGCTGGAGCGCGTCGAGCCGGCCGCGGATCGAGCTGACGATCTGCTCCTCGGATGCAGCAAACGCAAACGACGGTGACGCGAAGGTGGCGGCCAGGACCAGGATGGCGCGAGCGAACATGCGCCAACTTTACTATCAGTCGCAGCGAACCTCGACATCGTCGACGTCCCGATCGCGAATCGTGCCGGAGCTGTGGCGGACCTCGCATCGGCCTAGCAACGGCTGCCGGCTGATCGTGACGCTGTACGACGCGCCCTCCGGCAGGCGCGTTGGGAACGTGAACCGGCCTTCGGCCGCGATCGCAAGATCGTCGCCACCGTTGTTCTGAATGACGAGGCCGCCCAGGCCGCGCAAATGCTTGACCTGGCCACCGACGGCGAAATCGCGCGTCTCGCACTCGACCGCGATATTGGTGACGTTGCCCTGGCCAACGAAGCCCGAGCCGTTCGTCACCGTACACGTCTGCTCCGGACCGTGCGGCTGCCTCGCAATCGTGACGTCATAGCGCGCGCCGCCGGGCAGCGCGGTGTCGAACACGAACGTGCCGCTGACGTCGATCGTGAGTTCGTCGCCGCCGTTGTTGCGCAGGACCAGCCCCGTGCCCTGCAGATTCTGCACCGTGCCGCCGATCGAGAAATCGCTGGTGCTGCAGCTCACGACGACGTTGCTGATGTCGCCGGCGCCGATCGTGCCGCGGGCATTCGTCACCGTGCAGGCCTGGTTCGGATTGGACGGCTGCGTCTTCACCGTGACGTTGTACGTCGCGCCGCTCGCGAGCTCGGAGCCGAACGTAAACGAGCCGTTGCCGCCGACCGGCAGATCGTCGGCGCCATTGTTCTGCAGGACCAGGCCGGAACCCTGCAGCCCTATGAGCGTGCCGCCGACCGAGAACGTGCTCGAGGCGCACGACACGCGCACGTTGGTGACGTTCGTGTTGCCGATCGTGCCCGCGCCGTTCGCGACCGTGCACACCTGGGTCGGGCTCGAAGGCTGCGACGCTACGTTCACGCGATACTGCACACCGCTCGCAAGCGGAGTCGCGAACGTAAAGTTGCCGTCGGAGGCAATCGGCAGATCGCCACCGCCATTGAGTTGCAGAGCCAGGCCGCTGCCCGCGAGACCGCTCACCGAGCCGCCGACGGTGAAACTGCTGCTGACGCAGTTGATCGCGATATTGCTCACGTTGGCGCCGGCGACAGTGCCGGTGCCGTTCGTCACGGTGCAGGTCTGCGTCGGATTCTTCGGCTGCCGCCGCACCGAGACGTCATAGGCAGCGTCGTCCTGCAGGGCCGTCGCGAATGCAAAGGTGCCATCGTCGACGATCGGCAGGTCGTTGCCGCCGTTGAGCCGCAGGGTCAGGCCGGAACCCGCGAGGCCGGTGACGCGTCCGCCGATCGAGAACGAGTTCGCAGCGCAGGTGACTTGCACGTTGTCGGCATCCGCGCTCTGAATCGTTCCGGACGCGTTGCCCACGACGCAATTCTGACCGCTGGGCTGAGTGCGCACCGTCACCGTGTACGTCGCACCGTCGACGAGCTTGTTGGCGAACCTGAACGGTCCGTCAGCGGCGACCGGTAAATCGTTCCCGCCATTGTTCTGCAACACCAGGCCCGCGCCCCTGAGTCCGGAGACGGTGCCGCGAATCGAGAACTGCCCTGTCGCGCACGTCACTGCGACATCGGCGATATCGGCGCTGCCGACCGTGCCGCTGCCTCGCGTCACGGTGCAGGTCTGTGAAGGCGCTGTAGGTTGAGAGCGGACAGCGACGTCGTAGGCTGCCCCGGTCGCCAGGCGTTCGGTGAAGGTAAATCCGCCGTCGGCGGCTACGGGCAGATCGCCGGCACCGTTGTTCTGCAGGACCAGCCCGCTGCCGACCAGGCCATTGACGCTGCCGCCGATTGAAAAGCTTTCGTCGGCGCCCTGCGCAGGCGGCGGCTGTTGCTCACCGACGCTGCCGCGGCCGTTCGAACACGCGGCAAGCACTGCCAGCAAAGCCAGCGCGCCGGCACGGCGCACGCAGCGCAACGAGAACATGCTTTCCCCACGTCGGAAGAGTCCTTCTCATACCGACATGGCGCGCAAATTGTTCCCTGCAGGCTGGATCGGGCGGATCAGGTGCTCGTCGTCGTAGCGGAAGGAGTTGATACGCGGGCTGACCGGATGGGCAATCATCTGCTGCGCCGGAAACGGCTTGAGCACGGTGCGGGCGACGGCAGGCGCACCCGTCAGCCACACGGCGTAGTCGCGGGGCTCGAGGATCGCCGGCATGTCGGTCGCCGCGCCCTGCAGCTCCGCCAGCAGGGGATTCGGTGGAACCGTGATGAGGGCGCAGCCCTCGATCACGTCGTCGCCGTCATCGGCTTCGGTGCGATCCCACAGCGCGGCCACGCCGAACACGGGGCGATTCACCAGGCGCACGAAGAACGGCTGACGATGACCTTGCCACGTCAGCTGCCAGGTGTAGAAACCGAACATCGGCACGATGCAGCGCCGCCCGAGCTGCCACGCACCGCGCGTTGCCGGTGCATGCTCGACGCTGGCGATCGAGGCGTGAACGGCGCAGGCCTTGCTGGGATCAGCTTCGGCCCAGTCGGGAATCAAGCCCCATCGCAACATGACGCCTTCGACGTCGCCGTCATGCATTCGTATGACGGGGACGTAGCGCGACGGGCCGACGTTGAAGCTCGGGGAGAATTGCCACCAGCGGCGCGCGACGCCGAACTCGCGCTCGGCCTGCTCCGCTTCCGGCATCACGTATCGCTCGCACACTGGCAACCCCGCTGTCATAGGACGGATCCGTTAGACCGGTAGCTTTGCGGCCCTCCCTTTCGAGAGGTGTGCCTTTATCAGCGGGACCAGCCTGCGCTTGCGTGCAGGATTGTGTCAACGCGGCCCCGGCGCGCGCGGTGTCTTATGTCACAACTCAGTGACTGGCGAGCGCTTCGCGCAGGTGAACTCTCGCCAGCCGGGCGTCGACGCTGTCGGCAAGTTCACTATTTCCGAGCTGCCGCGCGCACTTCGACAAGCCCATGAGCGACTGCCCGCGCCCCGGCGCGAGCACCTGCGCCGCCTGGAATGCGTCGCAGGCTTGCTGCGCGCGACCGAGCTCGAGCAACACTTCGCCGAGCAGCTCGTTCGCGGGCTTGTCGAGCGAGGGCGGGCCGAATTCCATCGGGCTCGCGCGCTCCCCCGCCGCCGCATCCGACAACAACGCCAGCGCTTCCTGAGTGCGGCCGCGCTTCAACAGCAGCAGGCCGTCGAGTTGCTGTTGCTCGATCTTCGGCACGCGCTGCACTGGATCCTCGGCGCTGATGCCTGCCGCAGCGGCCGCAGCGACATAGCGCTTCGTGGAATCTTTCGAGCGCGCGATCGCGGCCGTCGCAGCGGCGAGCTTGCCGAAACGAACGGCGCCGTAGGCATCCGTCCAATCGCGCGTGAATTCCGCGGTGATCAGGTTGTCGACCTTGACCTTCATCGCAGCGACCGGACCGGACCAGTCGCCGGAATCGATCAGGTACCGCGAACGCATTACCGCGAAGGAAGCAGCCGAGCTGCTGTCGTAATCCAGCGCGCTCTTCGGGCCCATCTCGTGCTCGGGCATGGTCGGACGGGAGCGCATCTCTTCCCCGCAGTTCTCGACCAGCCGGCGCGCGTCCGCGAAACGTCCCTGCTGCAGATAGGCGTAACCGAGCCACGTCACCGGATGGCCGCAGCCGATCGGCGCCGCGTTCGGGTCACGGCTGCGCATCGCATCGTTGACGAGGTTGATCGTCCGCTCGTTGGCCGCCGCCGTCTCGTCCCACATGCCGAGCGCGAGATAGATGTGCGAGGTCATATGCTGTGCGTGCGGCGAGCCGGGCGCGATCTTCGCGTACGCATTGGCTGCCCGCAGTCCGAGCGGGGCATGCACGGAATCGTCGACGGAGTGGATCAGATAGTGAGCCGCGCCGGGATGCTGCGGGTTGCGTTCGAACACCTCTTCCATGAGCGCCGCCGCGCGCATGTAAGTCGGTACGTCGCGGCCCGCGTTCGAAGTGCCGAGCAGCGCGAGCGCGTAGAAGCACGTCGCATCGACGTCATCGGGATAGTTTGCGTGCAGCTGCTCCATCGCGAGCGCGTAGCGTCGGTCGCGCTCGTTCTCGTCGCCCGCGCCGAACAGGATCTCCACGGCGCCGAGATAGGCCTGCTCGCGTGCAGTCTTCGCTTTCGCCGCGCGGGCCGCGGGCGTCGCGCCGAGCTTGGCCAGCGCCGCTCGTGCCGCGGCGAGGTCCTGCTCGTGCCACACCGCATGATCGTGCGACATCGCTTCGCCCCAATACGCGAGCGCAAAATCCGGATCGGCGGCCTGCGCGCGCTGAAACAGCCGCGCGGCCAGCGGATATTGAAAGTTGTGGAGCGCGGCGAGCCCGTTGATGAAATCCGCCTGCGCCGCGGGCGCACCGGAGTTCTCGAAGGCAATGACACCCATGTTCTGCTCGGCCGCGCGGGCCGCGGACGAGCCGATGACGAACGCCGCGAGCGCTGCGGCGATGATCCGAAGTTTCATGCGCGTCTCCGGTCTGCGGGCACGTCGATGATAGAGTGGCGACCATGTGCGCTCAATCGGTACTTCCGGTGATCGAGACCCGCTCGACGCTGCAATGCCCGGAGTGCGGCCACGTCGCCACCGAAACGATGCCGACCGACGCCTGCGTCTACTTCTACGACTGCAAGGGATGCGGAACTGTGCTGCGCCCGAAGCGCGGCGACTGTTGCGTGTTCTGTTCCTACGGCTCGGTAAAATGCCCGCCGATCCAGCTGAACTCCGGCTGCTGCGGGACCCGAGGTTCGTGACGCCAGACACCGGCCACCCAGTCCGACTGCTGCAGGCCACGACGCCGCACGAATGGAACGAAGCGCGGCGCCTCGTGCGCGAGTACGCAGCCGCACTCGACGTCGACCTCTCGTTCCAGAACTTCGAGCAGGAGCTGGAGCATTTCGCGATCGAGTACGCCGCGCCGAGCGGCGCCTTCGTGCTCGCCGAAGACGCTGGTCAATACGTGGCGTGCATCGGTGTGCGACGCTTTGCCGAAGACGTCGGCGAGATCAAGCGGCTCTATGTCGCTCCCGTTGCGCGCGGGCGCGGACTGGGCCGCCTGCTGGTCAAGCGCATCATCGATGAAGCGCAGCAGCTGGGATATCGCAGCCTGCTGCTCGACACCCTGCCCTTCATGAAGGAAGCCCAGGCGCTGTATCTCTCGATGGGCTTCGAGCCCACGACCGCCTATCGTTTCAACCCGATCGCCGGCTCGGCTTTCCTGCGGCTCGATCTGTGAGGCGAGGGCCGGACCGCCCGCCGCGGCGATCCGACCGTTCGACACGAACTTCCGTCCGTCGCCCCGGTGGCCTTACAGTCACGCTGCCCGCCTGTAACCGCGACGAGGGGATGCCATGAAACGACGCGAAGCGATCCAATTGTTCACGGCCGCAGCCGCGACCACTGCGATCGGCGGCCGAGCGTTCGCCCAGAGCGACAAGTCCGCGCAGCAGCTGCGCATCCTCATCCTCGGCGGCACGGGTTTCCTTGGACCGCACTTCGTCGAGGCGCTGCAGGCCGGCGGACATCGGCTCACGCTGTTCAACCGCGGCAAGAGCAACCCCGGTCTGTTCAAGAACCTCGAGACGCTGATCGGCGATCGCGACGGCAAGCTCGACGCCCTGAAGGGTCGCGACTGGGACGTCGTGATCGACGACTCGGGCTACGTGCCGCGCCACGTCCAGCTCACCGCCGACCTGCTCAAGGAGCACGTCCGGCACTACATCTTCGTCTCGAGCATCTCCGTCTACGGTACGTTCCCCAAGCCGGGGCTCAATGAGGACGACAAGGTTGCGACGCCACCCGATGCGAAAGTCGAAGAGGTCACCGGCGAAACCTATCCCGGCCTCAAGGCCGGCTGCGAGCACGTGGTCGAAAGCACCTACGGCGCGCGTTGCACGATCGTGCGGCCGCACTACGTCGTCGGGCCCGGCGACAGCACCGACCGATTCACATACTGGGTCGTGCGAGTGGCGCGCGGCGGCCGGGTGCTCGCGCCGGGCAGCGCCAGCGATCCGCTGCAATACATCGACGTGCGCGACCTTGCTGCATTCATGCGTCGCTGCGCCGAGCAACGGCCGTCCGGCCGGTTCAACGCCTGCACGCCGCCGGGTGCGCACACGATGGGCGAGCTGCTGGAGTCCGGCAAGCGAGTGAGCGGCTCGAACGCCACGTTCGCGTGGGCCAATGCGGCATTCATCCAGTCGAACGGCCTGATGGAGAAAGGCGAGATTCCGATCTGGTTGCCGCCGACCGGTCCGCTCGCCGGCGCGTTGCTCGTCAGCTCGGCGCGAGCCGTGCAGCAGGGCCTGCGCTTTCGCGATCTCGATACCACCGTGCGCGACACGCTCGACTGGTTCAACAAGCGGCCCGCCGAGGAGCGCCAGAAGCTCGCCGTCGGCCTCACGCCCGAGCGCGAAGCCGAGTTGCTGAAGCTGCTGGACGCGAAGCAGGGCTGAGCGCACGACGATGGCGTACTGGCTCTGCCAACTGTTGGGCTGGGGATTCAACGCGTTCTCGCAAAGCTACTCGGGGATCGGCAACGGCTTGCCTGCCACGCCGCTGAAGATCGCCCTCGAAGTCGCTTCGTTGAACGCGCTCGCGCTGCTCTACACGAATTTCCTGCGTGGCTACATGAAACGCCACGGCTGGCATACGCTCGGAATCGCACGGCTGCTGCCGCGCGTACTTGCCGCCGCCCTGCTGTTCGGATTGCCGACGGCGCTGATCATGCGCTCCATGTCGATCGCCTGGCTGTGGATCGGCGGCAAGCCGGAAGTCCAGCACGCGGTCGCGGAGCTCGGCGGCGATGTGGCCGAGTGGCTCGTGACCGCCGATCCCATGGTGCTCGGCACGATGAACTGGACTGCGGTCATCGTGCTCTGGACGATCCTGTACTTCAGCATCACTTCGCTGCGCGACCGACGGCTCGGTGAATTGCGGCAGTCGCAGCTGGCTCGCGCGTTGAAGGTCGCGGAGCTGCGGCTGCTGAAGTCGCAGCTCAATCCGCACTTTCTGTTCAATTGCCTGAACAGCGTGCGCGCGCTGATTGCAGACGATCCGGCTGGGGCGCAGCGAGCTGTGACGCAGCTTGCGCGGACGCTGCGCTACACGCTCACTGCCGGTCAGGACGAAGTGGTTTCGCTGGACCGCGAGCTGGAGATCGTCGCGGACTACCTGGAGCTGGAATCGCTGCGGCTCGGCGAGCGCCTGAAGATCGAGCGCACGATTGCCAGCGAGGCGCACAGCGCGCACATTCCGGTCATGTTGCTGCAAACGGTGGTCGAGAACGCGATCAAGCACGGCATCGCCGAGTTGCCGCAGGGAGGCGTGTTGCGGATCAGCGCCGACATGCGCGAACAGGCGCTGACGATCGAAGTCGAGAATCCGCGACCCGCGGCGCCGGGCACATCACCCTCGCCGGGCGTCGGCCTGCGCAACGCCGTCGAGCGCTTGCGCTTGCTGTTCGGCGCTGCGGCGGCCCTGGATCTCGATCTGTCGCGCCCTGATTTCGCACTGGCGCGCATTCGCATCCCGCAGGCCGGCTGAGCATGGCCGCATGAAAGCAATGATCGTCGACGACGAGCCCCTGGCGCGGCGCGAGCTGCGGCGGCTCCTGGCCGAATTTCCGTGGGTGGAGATCATCGCCGAAGCGGGCAACGTCGCCGAAGCGGCAACCGCGGTCGAAGCGCACGCACCGGAGCTGCTGTTTCTCGACATCAAGATGCCCGGTGGCACGGGCTTCGATCTGCTTGCACGCCTCGAGCACGTGCCGCGCGTGATCTTCACGACTGCTTACGACGATCATGCCGTACGCGCCTTCGAAGTGAATGCCCTCGACTATCTGCTCAAGCCCGTCGAGCCCGAGCGCCTCGCCGCAGCGCTGGCGCGCGCACGCAGTCCGGCGCCGGCGCAGAGCACGCCGCGGCAACCGCAGATCGTCGAGAGGCTGTTCATCCGCGACGGCGCGCGCTGCTGGTTCGTGCCGTTGCACGAGGTCAGTCTGATCGTCGCCGAGGGCAACTACGTGCGCCTGCATTGGCGCGAAGTCCGCCCGCTGCTCGGACGTCCGCTCAGCAGCCTGGAAGAGCGGCTCGATCCGCAGCGCTTCTTCCGCGCCAATCGCCGGCAGATCATCAACGTCGAGTTCATCGAAGCGGTCGAGCCC
Organism: Steroidobacteraceae bacterium; assembly: GCA_036555785.1. GTDB lineage: Bacteria > Pseudomonadota > Gammaproteobacteria > Steroidobacterales > Steroidobacteraceae > Steroidobacter. The sequence continues at coordinate 106,981 of DATBKP010000006.1, read as the reverse complement.
GGCACCAGCGGACAACTCCACGTGCAGCTGCGCGGCGGCCCGGAAGTGGAGATCTCCCGCCGTCAGGCGCGCGTGTTCAAGACGCTGATGAGCGTATGAGCGCAGTTCCGACGCGAAACCTGTTCGTTCCCATGGCGCTGCTCGCCGTACTGGTGGCTGCGGTCGGATTCTGGCCCACGTACTTCGGACCGCTGCTCGCGGGGACGCTGGACAAGCCTGCGGTCATTCATGTGCACGCTGCCGTGTTCGTGACCTGGCTGGGGCTGTTCATACACTGCACCTGCGACTGGGCCCGTGGTCATTCGCGTTCGGCGTGTTCGTGATCGCAATGGGCCTGGCGGTTGCGCTCGAGAGGTTCGGTCACGAGCTCCGGGTCAACGGCGACCTGCCTACGGCGCAGCGAAAACTGTTCGGGCCGGTGCGCGACATCCTCGTTTTCGCCCCGTTGCTCGCCGCGGGCTGGATCTATCGACGCCGGCCGGAAGTCCACAAACGCATCATGCTGGTGGCGACCAATGTGCTGCTGGTCGCTGCCGTCGGCCGCATGCTCTTTCTGGGAAGGCCCGTGCCCGAGCCGCTGTTCCTGCTCGTATGGCCGTTGCCGATCTACATCGCGATGGCGCACGACTACCTGACGAAGCGTCTCATCCACCCGGCGTACGTGATCGGACTGGCCGCGATGCTCGCGATGCGCCTGGTGCTGCCGCTGCGCGGCTCGCAGACGTGGCTGGCGCTTACCGGTTGGCTGGCGACGCTCTACCGCTGACGTCGCGCATTTCCGGCTCGTCGAACCTGACCGGCGTCGCGCCTTCGATCGGCCCGATCGTCGCACTCTCGCTCACCAGCAACTCGACCTTGCGCTTGAAGCGCAGCACGCCCGCGACCGTGGCTCGCGCTCCGATGACCACGCGCGGGGGCGTGCTGCGGCCCAGCGGGAAACCCAGCTGAAAGTCGCCGAGCGAGATGCCGATCAATCCGCGTCGGGTCACGAGGATGCCGCCGTCGACGCGCGCGTCCGGCCCGATGTAGATATCGCCGGAAGTCGTCTCGATCCGGCCGCCGACGTGCGCGCCTTCGACTCTGATCGCGCCGGAATCGGTCTCCACGTCACCCGCCACGCGAGAATCACGATGCAGCGTGATCGCGCCGCTCATCGACTCCAGCGACTCCGCCTGCGCATGCTCGGCGAGCGAGATGTCGCGGGTGAGCGTCTCGATCGCTGCGGATGGCGACGCGACCTCGCCGGACCCGAGCACGACTGCCGAGAGCGCAATCCAGGGAATGAACGCGACCCGCATGACGCACACTCCTGAGCTACCTGCGGGCAACTGTAGGTCCGCTGCAGACGACCGCCGTCGATTTGTGGCGAGCGGTCGCTGCAGCGGGGCGAACGGCGGCGTGAAATCACGCAACCCGGCGCGCCGTGACGACAGGGAAGTCGATTTCGGTGCCCGCGACGCTGTTGACGTAGTTGGTCCACGTATTGAGCGCTACGTGCTGCACGATCTCGACGATCTCACCGTCGGTGTAGCCCGCTGCCCGCACGGCGCGGACATCCTCGTCGCTCACGTGGCCGCGCAGCTGCGCCACCTTGCGCGCGAAGCGCACAGCGACATCAGCCTTCGCGTCGTGCGACGTACCGTCTCGATTCGCGGCGATCTCGCTATCGTCGAGCTGCGCGACGTTCTTGCCGAGATACGTGTGCGCAGACAGGCAGTAGTCGCAGCCATTGAGCTCGGCGATCGCCAGCGCGATGCGCTCGTGAGTGGCCACGGGCAATGCGCCCTTGCCGAGCGCACCGAGCAGGCCGACGTAGCCCTGCAGCGCTGCCGGGCTGTTGGCGACCATGCGGAACAGGTTCGGTGCGACACCGAGTTGCTTCTTGACGCCTTCGAGCAGTGCACGCGAAGCCTCGGGAGCGGCGGCGATGCTGGCCGCGGTGGAAATGCGCGTCGTCATGATGAATCTCCGTCGAGTGAAGTGACGACTGCAAAGTACCGGCTCTCATTCGCTGGAACTAGCTGCTATTCTCTGCAGGCACCCTCTCGGAATCTGAGAGCCATGGATCGTCTCGAATCGATGTCGGTCTTCGTCGCGGTGGTAGCGGCCGGCAGCTTCTCGGCCGCGAGCCGGCAACTGCGCATGCCGCTGCCGACAGTGAGCCGCAAGGTGGCGGAGATCGAGTCGCATCTCAAAGCGAAGCTGCTGGTGCGCTCGACACGCAAGCTCGTGTTGACCGAAGCGGGCCAGGCTTATGTCGAGGACTGCAAGCGCATCCTCGAAGCGGTGAGCGAAGCCGAGCGCGGCGCCTCGGGGCAATACAACGCGCCGCAAGGCGAGCTCACCATCACTGCGCCGGTCGTCTTCGGCCGCCTGCACGTCGTGCCTGTCGTCACGGACTTTCTCAGAGCGTACGAGCGAGTCGATGTTCATCTGCTGCTCGCCGACCGCGCGCTCAATCTGGTCGAGGAGCGCGTCGACCTGGCGGTGCGCATCGGGGCGCTGCCGGACAGTCGCCTGGTGGCGAGCAAGGTCGGTCAGATCCGGCGTGTGGTGTGCGCGAGCCCGGCTTATCTGCAGCAGCACGGCACGCCGCGGACACCTCAGGACCTGATGAAGCACGACTGCGTGACATTCGCCGGGCTGACCGACGCGGGCTCATGGACGTTTCGCGATCAGGAGACCGTGCGTGTGCACTCGCGCCTCGTCACGAGCACAGCCGAAGCTGCAATCGACGCTGCAGCGGCAGGGCTCGGCCTGACGTGCACGCTCTCGTATCAGATTGCCGAGGCCACGCAGGCCGGGCGCCTCGCGGTCGTGCTCAGGAAGTTCGAGCCTGCGCCGCTCCCGGTGAGCCTGCTCTATGTTCACGAATCGCGCATCACGGCGAAGCTGCGCGCTTTCATAGACTTCGCGGCGCCCCGCATCCGTGCGGGGCTGACGGCGGCCGCGATCTGACTTAGTGGAACACTCCGAAGACCGCCGAGACGACGATGCCGCTCGCGATCGCGGCGAGCACGACGTCGTGGTCGATGCGCACCCAGTGATAGCCGCGCGGCGGCGGACGCAGTCGATAAGCGTAGTAGTCGTTCACGATATAGCGGCGGCCGTAGTACGCCCGCGGCAGATAATCGCCATAGCGCCACGAACGGTAGTAGTAGCCCGACGGTCGCACGTAGCGGCCGTGCTCGAAACGACGCCCGTCGTAGTGACGGAAACCATACGAGCGATTCCAGTCGCGGCGATCCCAATCGCGGCTGTCATGCCGGCCGTCGCGGCGGTCGTAGCGATCGTGGTCATAGCGATCGTCGTGACGCCGCTCGTGACGGTCGCGATTGTCAGCCTGCGCGGTAGTAACCACGCCGCTGATGAGCGCGAGCGACAAAGCCGTAGCAGCAAACAAGCGTTTCATTTCGATCTCCCGACACACCGGACGAACCGGCTTGGGCGCCACTATCGAACCTCACGACTGATCCCTGACTGAACGATTTCAGACAGCTGGCGTTCAGCCTATATTGACCATTGCAGGAGGTCCCATGGCCACGCCCTCTGTCGGGAAATACGAGCTGCATTACTGGCCGACAATTCCCGGCCGCGGCGAATTCGTGCGTCTGGCGCTGGAATACGCGGCAATTCCTTACAGCGACGTCGCCAGGCTGCCCGAGGACGCGGGCGGCGGCGAAGAGGCGCTGTGGAAATCGCTCGACCGCGCGCATCCGCGCACGATCCCGTTCGCGCCGCCCTATCTGAAGACGGGCGATCTCGTCATCGCGCAAACCGCCAACATCCTGCTGTTCCTGGGCAAGCATCATGCACTCGCGCCCGCCGACGAAGCAGGCTGGTTGTGGACGCATCAGCTGCAGCTCACGGTCACGGACTTGGTCGCGGAGGCGCACGACACGCACCACCCGATCAGCGTCGGCGAGTACTACGAAGACCAGCAAGCCGAAGCTGCCAGGCGCACGGCAGCTTTTCGCAAGAGCCGCATGCCGAAGTTCCTCGGTTATTTCGCGAAAGCGCTGGATCGCGCTGACGGAGACTGGTTCAACGGCGAGCAGCTGTCGTATGCCGACCTCTCGCTGTTTCAGGTCGTCGACGGCTTGCGCTACGCATTCCCACGCTGGATGCACAAGCACGAGAAGCAATATCCGCAGGTCGTAGCGTTGCGCGACCGGGTCGCGGCGCTGCCGAAGATTGCGGCCTATCTCAAGTCGCCGCGGCGCATCGCCTTCAACGAAGACGGCATCTTCAGGTACTACCAAGAGCTGGATCGCGCGGACTGAACGCTGCGGTATCCTACGCGGCGCATGACCTTCGCCTTCAGCCGCCGGCTCGCTTGCCCTCGCCGGCTGCTTGCGGCAGGCTCACGAGAGTCAGGCTAAAGCCTGACCCACAGCGGGAGGGGACAGCGATGCACGACGTGGATCCTGAAGGCCAGCGCCTGCCCATCAAGCTCGACTCGACCTCCAACGGCGAGTTCGCTCCGGTGCCGCTCGACGCATCGCTGCGTCACGCGAACACGCTCGCGTCGCAGTGGGCGCAGGGATTCGCGCGCAGGCTCAACCAGAGCCGTCGCAACTTCCTCGTTTCGGCCTGCGGCGCAGCGTCCACGTTGCTCGCTTTCAACGCCGCGCACGCGCGTGCTGGTCGCGACGGCGGATTCTTCGACGTATCCCAGGCAGCGGCGCTCGAGCCGCAGCTCGCCGCAGCGGAGCTCGGCAAGAAGGAATTCATCTTCGACGTGCAGGGTCACTTCGTGAACCCGACCGGCGCGTGGACGCGTTCGCTGCCGCCGGACGCGAAGCCGCTCGCCGTCATGCCCAATGCGCAATGCGAGCTGTCGAAGCAGCCCGGCGAGCGCAGCTACCTGAAGTGCCTGAGCGGCGAGCAGTTCGTCAAGGACGTGTTCCTGGACTCGGACACCGACATCATGGTGCTGAGCTTCGTGCCTTCGACGCGCGCAGGCGAGCCGCTGACGATCGAAGAGGCGCTCGCGACGCGCGACATCGTCGAGAAGATGGCAGGCACGAAGCGCCTGCTGCTGCACGGCCGCGTCAATCCGAACCAGAAGGGCGACGTCGAAGACATGGAGCGGCTCGCCAAGCTCGGCATCGTGGCGTTCAAGACCTACACGCAGTGGGGTCCCGACGGCACCGGCTTCTTCATGACCGACGACGTCGGCATCGCGTTCGTCGAGCGCGCCCGCCAGCTCGGCGTGCACAACATCGCCATCCACAAGGGGCTGGCGTTCGGTCCGAAGAGCTACGAGCACTCGACCTCGCGCGACATCGGCCCGATCGCCAAACGCTTCCCCGACATGAACTTCCTCATCTATCACTCGGGCTATGTCGTCGACAAAGACGAAGGACCTTACGATCCGCAGCGCACCGACGGCATCGACGCATTGATCACCTCAGTGCTGCACGCCGGCGTCAAGCCGAACAGCAACGTCTACGCCGAGCTCGGCTCCACCTGGCGCTTCCTGTCGATGCGCGATCCGACGTCGGCGGCGCACGCGCTGGGCAAGCTGTTCAAGTACATCGGCGAGGACAACGTGCTGTGGGGCACGGACTCGATCTGGTACGGCTCGCCGCAGGACCAGATCCAGGCGTTCCGCACCTTCCAGATCGCGGAGAACCTGCGCGCGAAACACGGCTATCCCACGATCACGCCGCAGCTGCGCGCCAAGGTGTTCGGCCTCAACGCCGCGAAGCCTTATCGCCTCAAGCCCTCGGACATCCGCCGCGAGACCGACGGCGATGCCGTGGCGCGCAGCCGCGTCGCCTACGCCGAGTCGCCGAATCCGTCGTTTGCCACCTACGGCCCGCGCACGCGCCGCGAGTTCCTCAACCTGCGCCGCTGGCACGGCTCCGGGCCGTAAGCGCAGAGACGAAGACAATCTCGCCAAAGCGCCAAGGAAGATCAAGCACGCCAACGGGAATTCGGGACAGTCAGAATTCCGAGCTTGGCGCCCTTGGGATTGTCCTTCGCGTGCTTGGCGTTATTTCTTCTCTGCTTGCTTCCTCAAATACTCAGCGTAGGCCTTGGCTTCGACGCCCTGGCTGGTGATCTGCATCTGGATTTCGTCGCTGACCTGCGGCACGTAGGCGCCGAGGCCGAAATCGGCGCGCTTCAGCAGGGTCGTGGCGGCAAAGCCCACCGTCGACAGCTGCGTACGCGGGTTCGTGCCGACCTTCAGGACTGTCACGTCGAGCGTCACCGCGCGCGTGACGCCGTGCAGGTTGAGATCGCCGGTCACGCGCAGACGATCTTTGCCGGCGCCCTGCTCCACTTTCGTGCTGCGGAAAGTTGCGGTCGGAAATTTCGCGATCTCGAAGAAGTCTTCCGAGCGCAGGTGCTCGTCCAGCGCCGGTACGCCGGTATTCAGGCTCGACAAAGGGATCGTCACTTGCACCGAGCCACGGGTCGGATGCGCGGGATCGAACTCCAGCGTGCCCTGGCCCTGGCTGAACTGCGCGGCCGGATTCGAGAAGCCGAGGTGGCTCCAGTGGAACACGCCCTGCGTGTAATCCGGCTCGAGGGTGTAGGTCGCGGCATGGAGCGGCGCGGCGGCGCAGATGACGGCGGCGGCGAGAACGGGGCGGATCATGGACGAGCTCCTGTGGATGAACGAGGCGGCGACTGTGCTCGCCCGGCGCGCAGGAAGTCCTGAAACGCAGTTGAAACGCTCTGAACAGATCTGAAACAGGTCCGGCAGCGCGGCGCGGGCGCTATAGTTGCGAGACCATGACGCGCCTGCCCCCTCGGACTCTGCGCATCGGCGACTGGCTGGTGAACCCGTTGTCCGGCGAGCTGTCGCGCGGCGAGGAACGGATCCGGCTGGAAGCGCGCACGATGCGGCTGTTGCTATGTCTGGCCGAGCACCCCGGCGAAGTCGTCAGCATCGATACCTTGCTGAGCCAGGTCTGGTCGGGCGTGGTCGTCACGTCCGACTCCGTGTACCAGGCCGTCGCGGCACTCCGCCGCCTGCTCGGCGACGATGCGAAACAGCCGGCCTACATCGTCACGGTGCCACGCCTCGGCTACAGGCTCGTCGCTCCGGTCGAACCGCAGGCGGAAACCTTCTCCCCGCGATCCGCCCGCGTGAGCGCGCGGATGTATCTAGCAGTTGCAGCTGTCGTCGTGCTGGCCGTCGGCGCACTCACGTACTACTTCGTGTCCGCGCGCGAGGCACCGGCTCAGACGACCGTCGCGGTGCTGCCGTTTCTCGACCTGACGGACAGCATGAATGAAGAGCCGTTCGCGGATGGCATGACCGAGGAGTTGATCAACAAGCTGAGCAAGGTGCCGGGGCTGCGAGTGCCGGCGCCCACAGCTTCGTTCTACTTCAAAGGCAAACAGTTGCCGTTGCCTGACATCGCCCGATCCCTGCATGTCGCCTACGTCCTCGACGGCAGCGTGCGCAAATCGAATGCGACGCTGCGGGTCGCGGCGCGACTGGTGCGAGCGGACGACGGCTATGTCCTCTGGTCGGAAACGTACGACCGGCCGTTCGACGACAAGCTGCGCGTGCAGGACGAGATCGCCGGCGAAGTGACCAGCGCGCTGCGCAAGTCTATCGACTGACTCCCTCGGCCTGGATCGCGAGCTGCACGTCGTCACTCGCGAACAGCATGTAGCGCGTCATGCCGAATGCCGAACGCTTGACGCTCGCCGTCGCGACGAGCGCACAGCGCTCGCCCTGCACCGCCGCGTCGTCGCAGTCGTAGCTGGAAACCTGCAGCGGAACCGCCCGCGTGACACCGAGAAGCGTCAGCTCGCCCTCGATGCGCGCCGGCTTGCCGTGCGAGAACACGATGTGCCGAGCCTTGTACGCGATCTCGGGATGCGCCTCGGTGTCGAGCATCGACGGACCGCGCACGAACCGCGCAGTCGCTTCGGTACTCGTCCGCAGCGAGCGCGCGTCGATCACGATGTCGAGCTCGCCGCGCTGCTCCGCGGAGTCGAGCATCACGGTGCCGGCCGTCTGCTTGAATTCGCCGCGCTGCAGGCTGCCCATGCTGCGCATCTCGAAGGTCACGACCGTGCGAGCCGGATCCAGCGTGTACTCGGTCGCGCCGGCGCGAGCCTGCGGCAGCAGAGCGCCGACAGCGAGGAGACCAGGGAGCCAGGAGTGTCGTGCGAGCATGGCCGCAGCATCGCCCGGCACGGCCGCAACGCTCTGTCAACGCGTTGACACAAGAGAAAGAACCGGAATGACTCTTAGTATCCGTGCTCAGTACAGCACTGCGCCAGAAAAGCATCGTCCGCGGACTCGCGCGCGCATTGGATTCCGACCCGGTCGGCGCGCCAGTCGCCCCACTCGGCGTCGCCATGTCCCAGCAGATCGCGCACTTCCTTGCCTGCCCCAGCCAGGTAGGCCTCCGTGACGCTGCAGTAGCGGGAAATCAGCCCGCCGGCCAGGCAATGGGCGCGCTTGTCCGGCAGATCCGGCGGGAGCTTCTCGCGCAGGACTGCCTGCATGCAGCCGTAGCTGGACTGCGACAGCCGCGGTGGGCGGTTCGCAATGCTGGCGCAAGCGGTAAGATTCGCCATCGCCACCATTACCGCAAGGGTACGCACTACGTTCATGAGCGAGTTGACCATCTACCACAATCCCGCCTGCAGCAAGAGCCGCGAGACGCTGGCGCTGATCAAGGCGAGCGGCCACGAGCCGCGCGTCGTCGAATATCTGAAGACGCCGCCGAGCGAGAAGGAGCTGGCCGCGATCGTGCGCAAGCTCGGCATCAAGCCGATCGAGCTCGTGCGCCGCAACGAGCAGATCTTCAAAAACCAGTATGCCGGCCTGAATCTCGGCGACAAGGAATGGATCAAGGCGATGATCGAGCACCCGATCCTGATGCAGCGGCCGATCGTGGTGCGCGGCGAGGCGGCCGTCATCGGACGGCCGCCCGAGGACGTCAAGCCGCTGCTCAAGTCTTCATAGGCGTGACGTTGGCGTTCAGCCGGAACAGATTGGTCGGGTCGTACTTGGTCTTGAGCGCGACCAGCCGCGGATAGTTGCCGCGGTAGTTCTCGTTGATCGCCTTCGCCGTGACCTCGCGCGCCATGTCGTTGACGTAGAAACCGCGCGTGAACGACTCGAGCGTCTTCCAGTAGGTGCGCGCCGCTTCGATGTGCGGCGATGGATCCTTGTCGCCGACGGGCCACGCGACCACCGTCATCATGTTGCCGATGGCATAGCGATGCGCAAACGCGGTCGCATCGTCCGGCACGTGCGAGCCTGCCCCGCCGCAATGCTGGAAGAACAGCACCGTCGTGCGACGCGGATCGCCGTGGAAGCCGTCGACCATCGCCTTGACCAGCTCGCCGGGCACCTTGCCGACGAATCCGCCTTTGAGGTACGACGCAATCGCACGCGTGTCGGTCGAATCGCCGGAGCGCTGCACCGCCGTGTACTCCATGGTCTTGATCGTGTCCTTGAGCGGCGTGCCGAGCTTGCGGATCGGCGCCAGCGCTTTCTCCGCATCCGCTGCCGGCCCGCAATAGCAGACCTGCAAGCCGGCCATGCCCGGAGCGCCGCCGGGCGGCTGCATGACCATCGGATCCATGTACAGCTCGTCGGGTGCGGTGGGGGCGTACTCGCTCCAGAGGGTCAGCAGGTCGCGCGCCCTTTCGATCGGGAACACTACTGAGCCCGCAACAACTTCACGCTGCATCGGATGCAGCTTGAATTCGAATTGCGTGACGACGCCGAAGTTGCCGCTGCCGCCGCGCGCACCCCAATACAGCTCCGGGTTCTCGCTGCCGCTCGCATGCACCAGCTTGCCGTCCGCCGTGACGATGTCGACGGACTGCACGTTGTCGATCGCCATGCCGAACTTGCGCGCGACGCGTCCGAAGCCGCCGCCGAGCGTCAGACCGCCGACGCCAGTGTGCGAGACGGTGCCGAGCGGTGTGACCAGCTCGTGCGGCGCCGTGGCCTTGTCGATCATGCCGAGCAACGTGCCGCCTGCGACCCAGGCGCGGCGCTGCTGCGGGTCGACCTTCACGGAGCGGAACGTGGAGAGATCGATCTGCATGCCCTTGTCGCACGTCGACTGGCCGGAGTGGCTGTGACCGCCGCATTTCACGGCGACCAGCAGACTGTTGGCGCGCGCGAAATTGACCGCCGCCTGGATATCCGGCACGTCCACCGGCTGGACGATCAATGCAGGATGCTTGTCGAACGACGGGTTCAGGATGTGCCGCGCGTCGTCGTAACCGCCATCACCGGCGAGCAGCAGCTGGCCGTGCAACTTCGCTGCAAGATCCTGGATGTCCTTGCCGCGCAGCGTGATCTCGCGACCATCGCCCGTGACCGCAGCAACGTCTGCGACGCTGCCCTCACGCGCCGTAGCATGAACTGCTCTGAACTCGGGAACACTCAGCGCTGCAGCCGCCCATAGCGATGACTGCACGAAATCGCGACGCTTCATCGGAGCCTCCCCGGCATCGTTGGAATTTGCGGCAGTAGATGCGCGCGCAGAGGCAAATGCAAGTGCTAAAAAGGGAGTAGACCGGAGCCGGAGATACTCTCGCAAAGGCGCAAGGGCGCAAAGGTAAGAATTCGGAAAGTCGGAATCCGGAAGTCCAACCTCTTATTCTTCTTTGCGTCTTTGCGCCTTTGCGAGAGTAATTCCGGGTCTCAGATCTTGAAGTAAGGCCGCTCGGGTACGAACAGCAGCCGTTCGGCGCCGCGGCGCCATTCGGCCGGCGCCCTCGCTCCCATAATCACGAGCGCGGTGCTGTAGGCCTCGCCGCGAGCTTCGATGGAGACGCCGTCCAGCAACTTTTCCGCGTCGGCCGGGTTCGCGGAGCTCCGCAGGGACGTGATGAACGCCAGCATCTTCTCGGTATCTTCGTCCTGGCTCTCGCGAATCGCCGCTACGTAGGGCGCCGGATCCTTGCGCTCACGCACCGCCAGCCCTAACGCCGTCCATACGCTAACGCGGTCGATCCCTTGATCGATCGGCAGCGCGAGGGCGCGAGCGACGGCCTCGGGCGACGCACCGTCGGACGCTGCGGCGAGCCGCAGAATACGCGCGGCCTCCTGTGGATCCTCGACCCTCTCGTTGATCGCAGCGTCGACCTCGCCGCGCGCAACGTGATGGTAGGCCGTGTCCAGACCCGGCTGCAGTCCCGTGCCCGTCAAGACCGCGAGGTAGTAGCGCAGCGTATCCGACCGTTGCACGAGGTCCGCGCTGTTCGCCTCGCCCTCCGGGGTCGACATCCGCCGCAGGCGCATCGTATCCAGCGCGAAGCGCTCGCTCATCGCCGGCACACGCCGACTCGCGACGCTTAGCGCGGCGGCTGCATCGCTCCAGCGCGCATGTCCTGCGTACGTGTAGCCCATCGCCGCTGCCACCCAGCCGTTGTCCGGCGCCTTTGCGTACAGATCCGTGAACGCCTGATCGCGTTGAGCTTCGCCGTCGACGCACCGTGCTGCCACGTACTGCAGATTGATGCTAGCCGGGCTCGCCGCAGCGAGCGCTTGGTGACGCTTGCAGACTGCAGCACGCAGATCCTGCCGCGCATCCTGTTCAGCGCGCAAAGTAAGCACATCCTCGGGATCAGCCTTGAGGCGCGCGCGCACGATCTGCTCGAACGCTTCGGAGCGCGACGCAAGCGCCAGCCAGTACGCCGTGTAGTGATTGTCGCTCGAGTCCCAGCGCGCATGCGTCTGGATCACTTCCGCCTGTTGCTTCTCGTCATGAAGCATTGCCAGCAGTGTCGACGGATTGTCGTGGCCGAACGCACCCATCACGTCGCGCGTGCCGCCGTCGCTGCTGCGGCTCGAGCTGATCGAGTCCGGCGGCTGCTCGAAAATGTAGTCGGCGCTGCTCGTGGCCCAGCGCTTCGCTCCGATCATGCGCTCCGGCGCAGCGCCGACGGAACCATAGGCCGCGGTCCACTCCACGAGCATGCTGGCGCCGGCGACGTTGTAGATGCTTTGGTCGGAGCCGACGGGGATATTGGCGGCGAACTGCTCGATCACCTCTCCGCTCTCGGTGACAGTGCGCACCGGATAGTCTTCGTCGTTACCGACCGTGAGCTTCGCGTGCGAGAAGGCGGGCACGCGCACTGACGCCTCGCCGATCGAGACCGTCACTGGCCGGCCCAGGCCGTTATAGATGTTGACGAGCGTCGCACCGACAGTCGTGCCGACGCTGAGCACTGCCGCGATGATTCCACACGCCACGGTCAGACGCGCCAGTGTCGCGACCAGGCCGTCGGCGACGTGAAAGCGGTCCCACAGATCGAGCTTCGTCTTGCGCGGCCGCTCGCTGCCGGGCACGAGCACCGGATACTTCTCCGGCACCTTCGTCGCGTCGGGCGCCGCAGCCGGCGTCATCTTGCTGCGAACGAAGCGCGCGACCTGTGATTCGGCCAGCAGCAATTGCTCCAGCGCCGCCTGGCGCAGCCCGATCAGCGCGGAACCGGCGCTCGCGACCCAACTGTCGATGGCATTCAGCCAATCGCCGACGTTGGTCTCATTCGCGAGCGGCAGATTGAACTGACCCAGTGCCTGCTGCCAGCTCTCGACCTTCAGGCGCCGCAGCAGCGTTCGATCGAGAACGATCAGCTTGCCCTCGTCCTCATATATATGTCTCAGCGCGTTATGCACCTCGGCGCAGGCGTTGAGCAGCACCTTGACTTCGCTCTTCGAAACACGCCCGTCTGCGGTCACGACCGAGACGGTGTTGCACAGCGCACCGTGCGCGTCGCGCAGGTTCGCTTCGCTGTGCTCGGCGTAGTGCAGGATTGCGACGAGGCCCTTCACGTACGCATCCCATCCCGATCCGAGTTGCGTCGCGGCCGCGAGATGCACTGCGCGACAGCGACGATCGTGTGCCTGCACTCCGTCACGCGCACGATCCAGTTCCTCCTGGACGTCGTCGAGCGCGTCCTGCAGATCGGCGCGCTTGAGATCCTTGCCGCGATGCCGGATCACGCCACCGCTGGTGGTGAGGAACCCTGCCTTCAACCCCTCCAGCGTCGCCTTTTCCTCTTCGAGCGCCTTCAGCTTCGCCATGTCCTGCGAAAGCGCCTGCGGATAGATGGCGTCGAGCTCCGCAGCGATGTGCTCGCTGAGCAGTGGCGGACCGTACAGATCCGCGGCTTCGCGCGCGTAACGCGCCAATGGTCGCCCGAGATACGCGCCGCGATAGGACCGGTCGTAGAACGCGCGCCCGAACTGCTCATCGAGCTTGGCCAGCGACTGCTCGAGCGGGACGTCCGCGGCTTCCTGCACGGCGCGGAACACGTGCGCGGTCATCCGCTTCTTGAGATCCGGGACGTCGTCGAAGAGATCCCACGCACTGCGTTCGTCGATGGCCGCTGCAATGTAGCGGCGCTTCGCGTTCTGCTCGCGCTCGGAGTTCGCCGGATGCGTGCTCCACATCCGCGGCGGCTGCGCGAGCGAGGTCTTGAAGATGCGATGCTCCTGCGGCTTGTCCTGCGGCGGCGGCGCGACCTCGCCGTAACCGGGATCGTCGAGGACCTGGCGCAGCTTCTCGGTGATGCGCTTCTGGACCGCGAACAGGTCCGTGACGCTGCGCTTCTCGCGCGCCTCGGAATCGGCGAAGGTCAGCGAGCGCTCCCACGCCTCGTCGGCGACATTCAATTTATAGAGCGCGTGAATCAGCGCGTCGCTGCCCGTCAGAGACACGGCAACCAGGTCCGCCTGCAGCTCCATCTCGCGAGACAACGCCCGCTGCGCCAGCACGACGACACGGAACACGGTTTCCATCAGCGACCTGATAGACCACACGATCAGCGACAGCAACCAGCCGACCCACGCGATGCGCAGGTCGACGCGCGACAGCCCGCGCAGGAATGCATCGAGCGCATCGCGCTTGGCAATGATGTGTGCGGCGATCTGCTGTGCGATGTAGACCCAACGCCCGACCGCCATCGAGCGCTGACCGAAGTGACCGAACTCGTGCGCGAGCACGGCCTTCAGCTCGCCGAGCGACACGGCGTTGACGAGCCCGAGCCCGATCTCGAGATTCTTGCGCGACGGGAACAGCAGATTGAGCACGCTGAGGTCGTAGAACACCGCGGCGTTCACGCGCGGCGACAGGAACACGCGATGCGCGCGCGGCGCGCCCGCCTCGTCCGCCAGTCGATTGATGAACGCAAACAGTCGCGGCTGTTCGGCCGCAGTGACTTCGATGTCGTCGATCGCGTGCCGATGCTTGACGAACACCAGCGCCTTCCACATGAACACCGCAAGGAATGCCGAGCACACGCCGGCGACGAACGTCCACAGCGGCTCGGCGCCATGCGCCAGGCTTGCGAACAGCCGATAAGCCGTCCAGGTGAACCAGCTCGCCAGCGCGAGATACAGCAGCACGAACAGCGCGAGGCCGCCCATGGCGAGCCACGCATGGGTGCGATAGGCCCGCGTGGGCCGCGTGAGATCCGGCGGCACCGAGCGCGGGCCCGCCGGATAGACGTGTTCGACTGACATCGTTGTCCCCGCTGAGGGATTCGCGAGCGATCCTACGCCTGCCGGCGGCGGCCGAGAACGCCTGGTGACTATCCGCGCCGCCTTTCTGTGCGGCTCGTCTCAGTCACAACAGCCAGTCGATCGGCAGCAGCGCCATCAGCCTGACCGCGAGTCGCTTCAGCCATGTCGTGCCGGGCTCGCTGGTGTACACCCGTGTGCCGTTCTCGTGCTGCTCGGTCCACCGCAGCCGAGATTTCCGGTTCAGGCTGACGCGATAGCTGCGCCCCGGTATCTCCTCCGCGAACGCGGCAGCGATCTGCGCCGCGAGCTCGGGGCTCTCGATCACCAGACCCATTTCCGTATTGAGGCTGGCGGAGCGCGCGTCGAGATTGAACGAGCCGACGAACACACGGGCGCAGTCGATCGAGAACGTCTTCGCGTGCAGACTCGACCCGGAGCTGCCGGTCAATCGTCGGTCGCGACGCGAGCGCACGCGCGCGACGCGCATCAGCTCGTAGAGAACGACTCCTGCCTGGAGCAATCTGCGACGGCGCTTCGCATAGCCCGCGTGCACGATGGGCACATCGGTCGATTCGAGCGCATTGGTCAGGATCGAGACCTGCACGCCGGAGCGCGCCAGTTCGGCGAGCGCCTTCATGCCGGCGCGCGTCGGCACGAGATAGGGAGAGATCAGCTGCAGTTCTCGTTGCGGCGCGCTCAGCGTCTGCGCCAATCTTTCGAGCAGCGTACCGCGCGGGCGCTGCCGTCCGAGCCCCTTCGCCGGATCGTCGCTCACCAGCCGCGTCGCCGCCCAGCGGTAGCCCACTGCACCGGACAGCAGGTCGTGAACGAACGCGCACGACTGCAACGCGTTCACATAGTTGACGGCTGCCGGCTGGCTGATGACTTTCTCCGCAGCGGCGATCACTTCACGCACCGACGCGGCGCGTGCGCGACCTAGCACCGATTCCACCGATCGCGCCGACTCGCTGCGCCAGTAGCGCTCGAAGTCGCCGGCGACGTCGCTCACGACCGGTCCGACCGCCATCACGTCGAGGTCGACGAACGACAGCGCCTGGTTGGCATCGAAGTATTCGTCGCCGATGTTGCGGCCGCCGACGATCGTGACTGCGCCGTCCACGGTGAACGACTTGTTGTGCATGCGCCGGTTGAGACGAGCAAAGTCGGTGAGATATTCGAGCGGCCGCCAACGGCGCAGACGAAACGCATTGAACAGCCGCACCTGGATGTTCGGATGCGAAGCGAGCGCGCCGAGAAAAGCATCCAAACCGTTGGTGTTGTTGTCGTCGAGGAGCAAGCGAACGCGGACACCCCGATCCGCCGCGCGGCACAGTGCGGCGAACAGCAGCGCACCCGACATGTCGTAGCGCCAGATGTAGTACTGCAGGTCGAGGCTGCGCTCGGCGGTATCCGCCAACAGGACGCGCGCGGCGAAGGCATCGCGGCCGTCACGCAGCTCGACGATCCCGGATTGCCCGGGGTGCAACCGGGCGCGCGGACCGATCGATCGACCCAGGCGCGTCTGCGCAACCGGCGCTTGTTGAGCGAGCGTTTCGAGCACCCGCAGAGGATGCCCGAAACCGTCGCACGGCTACAGGCCGCAGCCGCCTGCGGGTGGAACTTGCGGCCGCGTGGTGGGGTCGAACGCCACCCTGTAACCGGAGGAACAGCCCGATGAACCTGGACCGGCGAGCCTTTCTGGCGCTCGGCGCCGCGACCTTGGGCGTGAGCGCGACCGCTCGCGCACTCGACCGAGCTGACAGTCCTTGGGGACGGATCAAGGCGGTCGCGTTCGACGCGTTCCCGGTCTTCGATCCGCGGCCGGTGTTCAAGGCATGCGAAGCGGCCGCCCCGGGTCACGGCGAACAGCTGGCGGACGCGTGGCGGGCGCGGCTGTTCGAATATCAATGGCTGCGAGCGCTCGGCGGGCAATACGAAGACTTCTGGACCTGCGCACGCGGTGCGCTCGAATTCGCGGCGCGCTCGCTCAAGCTCGAGCTGTCGAAGACGGCGCAGGACGGACTCATGCAGGGCTGGCTGGAGCTGCGCTCGTGGCCGGACGTCGCACCTGCCCTCGCCGAGCTCAAGCGATCCGGCAAGCGCCTTGCGCTGCTGTCGAACGCCACCCCGGCCATCCTCGGCGCAGGCTTGAAGAACTCCGGCCTCGAAGCCGCATTCGACCAGGTCATCAGCACCGGCCGCGCCCGCAGCTTCAAACCCGACCCGAATGCCTACCGGCTCGGTACGGACATGCTCGAGCTCGGCAAGGGCGAAATTCTGTTCGTCGCGTTCGCGGGCTGGGACGTCGCGGGCGCGAAGTGGTTCGGCTATCCCGCCTTCTGGAACAACCGGCAGGGCACGGCTGCCGAAGAACTCGGAGTCGAGCCGGACGGCGCCGGCGCGACGCTCGACGACGTCGTGAAGTTTCTTGCCGCACGCTGAGCGTCAGCGGTTGCCGAAACGACGCTGCAGGCTCACTGCGAACATCGGCATCGTCGCGCGCTCGACGACCGGACTATCGCTCGCGTCGCCGACGAGGACGTCGCAGCCGGCATATGCCGTCGCGACCCAGTCAGGCGAGAGCTGATAACTCACCACCGCGAAGCCACCGACGCTCGCCAGCCCCGGATCGACGTCGTACTCGGCGAGCCCCGAGGCGCGCGCCTGCCCGGCCGTGATTCCGAACCATGTGCGCATGTAGCGCGGGTCGCCGACCGTCGCACGGATGCCAACCTGCACGTGCGCCGGTCGATATGGCTGAAATTGCCACGCAACGCTGCCGTCCGCACTGACGCCGCCGCCCTTCGCAAGCGTCTGCGTGACGCTTGCGCTCAGCGCCAGCGAACCGATGTGCTCGCTATAGAACGCGTGCGCGGCTGGCGCCATGTCGATGGGCTCGAGCGTCGCGACGCGATCGGAGTCGTTGCGATCGCGTCCGCGGCGAAACCACAGCGACGCGCCCAGCTGCCGACGACCATCGTCGATGAGGTACGCGCCGATGCCATGCCACCAGTTGAGGAAGAAGCGACCGTACGCGATATCGACATCCACGAGTGGAAACGCATCGCTGTCTGCCGCACCTGGATACTTCGGCACGACGAGCGCGCCCGGACCGGCGCTGACGTGCCATTGTGAATCGTCAGCGTGGGCAGTCGAGCCAACGAGCGCGGCAATAGTGGCGGACAGAACGAATGTGGCGCGGGACATGACAGTGGCCTCGTCGGTTTTGGAGGTGCACGGCCACGCTACCTGCGGGGCGGGCACCCGCACAGCGCTCGTCGGTGAACTGCAGCAGGCAGCGGCGAGGTGTGCGCCGGTCAGCGCGAACGTCGACGGATCTCTTGCGAGCGCGCGCGGCTCGCGGGCACGACAGCTCCGTTCTTCATCAGGATCTCGAAGCGTGCGCCGTCGAGGCCGAACATCCGGTCGACGTGATCGAGGTTGACGATGTGGGAGCGATGCACGCGCAAGAACGGCGGATTCGGCAGCCATGCTTCGAGGTCGCGGATGCGCAGGCTCATCAGATGACGCCGCTGCCCCGCATGGATCATTACGTAGTCGTCCTGGGCTTCCGCCCGCTCGACGGCCGCGAGCCGCACCGGCACGATCGCGTTGCCCTCACGCACGAAAATTCGGTCGAACGGCGCGCCGCCGTCCGGGCGCGTCAGTGCATCCTGGGCGCGCGCCAGCACGTTCGCGTTGTCGCGTGGACGTGCGGAGCGAGCACGCTCGATTGCAGCCTGGAAGCGCGATGCGCCGA
Source organism: Steroidobacteraceae bacterium (assembly GCA_036555785.1). Lineage (GTDB taxonomy): Bacteria > Pseudomonadota > Gammaproteobacteria > Steroidobacterales > Steroidobacteraceae > Steroidobacter. Next base: position 88,745 of record DATBKP010000006.1, on the reverse strand, counting down.
ACGGCTTGAGCAGGTAGTCGACGGCGCCGAGCTCGAACGCCACCACTGCGTGCTGATCGTACGCGGTCGTGAAGATGACGAGCGGCGAGGCCGGCAGCCGTCGCAGCTGCTGCACGACCTCGATGCCCGACAGCTCCGGCATCCTGATGTCGAGAAACAGAACGTCAGGATGCAGGCTTTGTGCCAGCGCCACCGCTTCGACGCCGTCGCCGGCCTCCCCGACCTGCTGCAGCCACGGGACATCGGCGATCAGCGCCGCCAGCCTGCGGCGTGCGAGCGGCTCGTCATCGGCGACCAGCGCGGTCAGCTTCATCGCATCAGCCGCCGCGGGAGGCATGCAGGCAGTGCGAGATCCACGATGAACCCTGCGCCAGGACTCGAATCGATCTCGCACCGTGCAGCGTGGCCGAAACGCGCGTGAAGCTGACGACGGACCGCTTGCAGCCCGAGGCCGCGCGCCGCGGACCATGAATCCGCTTTGCAACCGTTACCGTTGTCGGCAACCTGGACGAGCAGTTGCTCGTCCTCAAGGCGCAGGGTCAGCCGCAACGTGCCGCCATCGCGGCGCGGTGCAATGCCGTGGCGAATCGCATTCTCGACGAGCGGCTGCAGCAGCAATGGCGGCACTGCGAGCTCCAGCGCATCCGGCTCAATGCTCTCGATGATTCGCAGTCGCTCGCCGAGTCGCAGGCGTTCGAGCTCCAGGTAGTTGCGGACGAACCCGAGCTCGTCCTCGACCGCGACTTCCGCATCCGCTTCGCGCGAAGAAGTCAGCACGTAGCGCATCAGATCCCCGAAGCGTTCGAGCGCGTTCTGCGTCGCGACCGGATCTTCGCGGACCAGCTGGGTCAACGAGTGCAGCGTGTTGAACAGGAAGTGCGGATCGAGCTGCGAGCGCAGCGCCTGCAGCTCGGCGCCGGCTGCGGCCAGCTCCCTCTCTCTCAGCCGCTGCCGAGCGACCGCCGCCTGCACCAGCACGGCGTAGATCACCACGCCCCACACGAATTGCCATACGGCGCCCTGCTTGAGAAACCCCGTGGTAACTTCCTGTCCGAGCAGATAGATCAGCGCTGCGAAAGCCAATATCCAGATCGAGCTGAATGCCAGCGCCTCCAGTGTGTGCATCAGCAAGGCCCGCGCCCGTGTGCGACGCGGCGGTCGCCGCAGTAGCAACCGCCACGCGGCCCAGCCGAGCGCGACACAAGGCACGACGAAGCAGGCGGCGGCGGCGACAGCTCGCACCCACGGCAGGCCCTGCAGACGATAGACCGGGCTCAGCAGCGCGATCGCGGCCAGGCTGACGACGCTGCCGGGCAACAGACCGCGGCCAGGTACGCGGCGCAGCCCACGGGGCATCGACGTTGGCAGATGTGATCGCATCGAACGGCAAAACTATGCGCAAAGACGCACGACATAAAGGCCATTCACCGCTCAGACATGCCGTTCGCCGAAAGAGCGGCAGCCGTTGTACTAGAATCAACCATCCTGGGGAGCGGAGTTTCCAAACATGAAAGCGCGCGTTCGTATCCTGGCGACTACGACCTGTCTGCTGGCGAGTATCGCGTGGGCGGGCGAAGACGTCGCCGGCGCGAAGGACCATCCGCTGCTCACCCGCTACCCCGACTCTTTCATCACCGAATACACGAAGAACTACGACGCCACCGAGTTCCAGGTCGGCGCCCGCGGCACGCAGCCGAAGAAGCAGACGGTCGAGGGCGACACCACGACGCTGCGCTACTTCTACGAGAGCGTCGAGAAGCAACCGAGCCCGTTGCAGCTGCTCCGCAACTATCAGAATGCAGTGAAGCAGATCGGCGGGTCGGTGCTGTATGAGCGCCTGCCGAAGGAAGGCGACGGCGGCGAGACGACGCTGCAGGTCACCAGCGGCGGCAAGGACGTGTGGATCAAGGTGCTGCCCGATATCTTCGGCGCGCCGACCCAGAGCTATCAGCTGGTGATCACCGAAGTCGCTTCGATGGCGCAGGTCGTCAGCGCCAACGAATTGCTGCAGGAGCTGAACAAGAACGGCTTCATCGCGCTCTACATCAACTTCGATACCGGCAAGGCCGATCTCAAGCAGGACGGCGTCGCCACGGTCAAGGAGATCACGACGCTGCTGAAGACGAACCCTACGCTGAAGCTGAGCGTCGAAGGCCACACCGACAACGTCGGCGACGCGGCTGCCAACAAGAAGCTGTCGGAAGCGCGCGCCAAGAGCGTGACAGCGGCAATCGTCGCCAGCGGCATCGATGCTGCGCGGCTGAGCGCCGCGGGTTTCGGCCAGGGGAAGCCCGTCGCCGACAATCGCACCGAGGAAGGCCGCGCCAAGAACCGGCGCGTCGAGCTGGTGAAGAAATCTTAGTGCGTCACGGCAGCAGCGAGTCCTTCTTACCCTTGCCGGCGATCGCCGGCTGGAAATGCGCGATGCCGGCCTGCGCCGCGATCAGGCCCTGAGAAAGCTGCTCCATCTGCTCCGGTTTGAACTGGCTGCGATGGCATTGCAAGGCCGCTTTGCCCTTCTCGTAGTCCGCCGGCGTGACTGCAATGCGCACCGTGAGGAATGACTCGTCGACGGTTGCGGAATCGCCGGCCCTGGCGGCTGCGGGATCCGAGGGCGTCTTCAGCGCGGGGTAATACAGTTGCGCCGGCCTTTGCCACTGCCGGCTCTGGAACACTTCGGTGACGATGTCACCCACCAGTCGGTGGTCCGGATGGCCGGTCCAGCCGGACGGCCCCCACGTGATGACTGCGTCCGGCTGCAACTCCTCGAACAGCTTCGTGACTCGATCGCGCAGCTCGCGCATCTGGCCCAGGTAGGCCTGCAAGCCCTCACCCATCTTCAGCTGGTCGTACAGTCCGAACATGATCGGCGGATTGATGCCGAGCTTCTGCGTTGCGCACTGCAGCTCCTTGACGCGAGCGGCCGCGAGCGCGTCGCCCGCCGGAATTCCTGCGAACTCATTGAAACCGAGCCGTCCGTCGGTCGCTGTCGCGAGATAGACCTTGACGCCGGCTGCCGCGTATTTCGCCAGCACCGCGCCGACAGTCGACTCGTCGTCAGGATGCGCGAACACCGCCAGCAGTCTCTTCTCGCGCTTGCTGCTCTCCTGCACCGGCGGACTCGTGCATTGAGTCAGCAGCAGCACGCAAACCAACGCAATGCCCAGTCGAGTCGCAATCTCTTTCATGTTCTTCACGCCTTTCGTTCCGCAACAGTGATCCTATGCAATAGCCGCGCGTGGCCCTGGTAGCCGCCCGTCGCCGCATGCAGCACGCAGCGGTTGTCCCACATGACGAGCATGCCCTGCGACCAGCGATGGCGATATACGAATTCCGCCTTGGCCTGATGCAGGAACAACTCCATGAGGATCGGCGTCGCTTCCGCCTCGCTCATGCCGTCGATGCCGATCGTGTAACCCATGCTGACGAACAGCGCCGGCCGGCCGGTTTCGGGATGAACCCGCATGATCGGATGCAGCTGCGTGCTCATCGCGCTGTCGGAATAACGGATCGCCATCGAGCGTCCCTTGTCGCGCTCGCCGTACATGCCCTCGCGCGAGTACGCGCGGCGCGCGGAATGCACGCCCTGCTTGTCCTGCAGCGAGGATTTCAGCGACGCGGGCAATGCTTCCCAGGCGTCGTACTGGTTTGCAAACAGCGTGTCGCCGCCGACCGGCGGAATGACGTCGCCGTAGAGCACCGTCGCCTGCGGCGGGCTTGGCAGAAAGCTCCAGTCGGAGTGCCACGTTTCCGCGAAGAGCGGCGTCTGCTCGTTCGCCTCGCGGCGCACCTGTGCAACGTGCGGATGGCCCGGCACCGAGCCGAAGTACGGATCGACACCGAACGGCCCGATCGACTCCGCGAAGCGCTCGAGGTCCTCGAGTTGCAGCTGCTGATCGGGGAACGCGAGCACCTGGTGCTGCAGCCACAGCGCGCGGATGGCCGCTACCTGTTCGACAGCCAGCGGCTGGCGCAGATCCACACCCTCGACCAGCGCGCCGCACGGCGCTGCTTGTGGCGTTGCCCGTATTCGCATCGCCCTAGCAAATATCGAACCTTTTCGCTGCTGGCAAGTTTATTCTGCAGCGCTGGCTGTACGGGGAGCGGGCCATGCAGGACTACGAAAAACTCGGCGTCTTCTATCTCGGGCGGGAATACGATGCGGCGGCACGTGCGCCCTCCGACCACCTGCTGCTCTACGATTCGCGCGACCTGACGACCCACGCCGTGTGCGTCGGCATGACGGGCAGCGGCAAGACCGGGCTGTGCCTCGCGCTGCTCGAGGAAGCCGGCATCGACGGCATCCCGGCGATCTGCATCGACCCGAAGGGCGACCTCGGCAACCTGCTGCTGACGTTCCCGCACCTGGAAGCGGCCGAGTTCGTGTCGTGGGTCGATCCCGGCGAAGCGCAACGCAAGGGACTCAGCGTCGAGCAATACGCCGCGCAGACCGCCGAGACCTGGAGGAAGGGTCTGGCGGATTGGGGGCAGCCGCCGGAACGCATCGCCAGGTTCCGCGATGCCGTCGACCTCGCGATCTACACGCCGGGATCCGAGGCCGGCCTGCCGCTTTCCGTCGTGCGCTCGTTCGCGGCGCCGGCGGCGGAGTTGATCAACGACACCGCCGCGTTACGCGATCGGATCGGCACCGTCGTCTCCGGTCTGCTGGCGCTGCTGGATCGCGACGCCAACCCGATCAACAGCCGCGATCACGTGCTGCTGTCGACGATCTTCGAGGACGCGTGGCGCAAGGGAACCGGGCTCGACATGGCGAGCCTGATCGCCGCGGTGCAGAAGCCGTCGTTCGACAAGGTCGGCGCCTTCGACCTCGAGACGTTCTATCCATCCAGGGAGCGGCTGCAGCTCGCGATGGCGATCAACAATCTGCTCGCCTCGCCCGGCTTCGCCGCGTGGCTGAGCGGCGAGCCGCTCGACGTGCAACGCCTGCTGTTCACGCCCGAGGGCAAGCCGCGCATCGTGGTGATCTCGATCGCGCACCTGTCCGACGCGGAGCGCATGTTCATCGTGACGCTGCTGCTCAACGAAGTGATCGCCTGGATGCGCGGCCAGTCAGGCACATCGTCGCTGCGCGCGCTCCTCTACATGGACGAGATCTTCGGCTACTTTCCGCCGACCGCGAATCCGCCGTCGAAGCAGCCGATGCTCACGCTGCTCAAGCAAGGGCGCGCGTTCGGCCTGGGCTGCGTGCTCGCGACGCAGAACCCGGTCGATCTCGATTACAAGGGACTTGCGAACGCCGGCACCTGGATGATCGGACGACTGCAGACCGAACGCGACAAGCTGCGCGTGCTGGAAGGCCTCGAAAGCGCCGTGCCCGGTACCGACCGCGCGGCACTGGATCGCATGATCTCTGCGCTGACGCCGCGCGTGTTCCTTATGCGCAACGTGCACGACGATGCTCCGGTGCTGTTCCAGAGCCGCTGGGCGCTTTCCTACCTGCGCGGTCCGCTGACCGGCGTGGAGATTTCGAAGTTGATGGCGCCGAAGCGGACGGGTGCACCGTCGGTGGCTGCTGCGACCCGTGCACCTTCGGTCGAACCATCATCGCAACCGAACGTACCCGCCGACGTTCCCGAATACTTTCTCGCGGCGACGACTGCCGGCGATCCCTTGTTCTACAAGCCGATGGTGATGGGCAACGCGAAGCTGCACTTCGTCGATGCGAAGCTGGCGCTCGATCAATGGCAGACGACGGCCTACCTCGCACCGCTCTCCGATGACGGTAACGAGGTGCTGTGGAGCGAGGCCAGGATCGTTCCCGATCTGAAATCGCGACTCGGCAAAGCGCCTGCGCCCTCCTCCACGTTCGCGTCTCTTCCCGGGCCGGCACTGCGCGCGCAATCCTACGCGACCTGGGGCAAGGCGCTTGCGGCGCAGTTGTTCGAGAGTGCCCGCAGCGAGGCGTTCGTTTGCGACGCGCTGAAGGCAACATCCGCGCCTGGAATGAGCGAAGGCGATTTCCGCGCGCAGCTCGCACTGGCGGCGCGTGAGCAGCGCGACGCAGCCGTTGCGGATCTCAAACGCAAATACGCGCCGAAGCTCGCTGCGCTGGAGGATCAGCTGCGACGCGCGACCGAGCGCGTCGAGCGCGAGCGTTCGCAACTCAACCAGCAGCGGCTGCAATCGGCCTTCTCGATCGGCGCTTCGGTGCTCGGTGCATTTCTCGGCAGGCGCACGTTCTCCGCGACGAACGTGAATCGCGCTGCATCCGCTGCGCGCGCCGCGACGCGCATCGGCCGCGAGAGCGGCGACGTCGATCGCGCCAGCGACAGCGTGGAAGTCGTGCAGCAGAAGCAGCGCGATCTGCAGCAACAGTTCGATGCAGATACCGCTGCGCTGGAAGGCCGGTTCGATGCCACGGCTGTCGTGCTGCGCAAGGTGCAGGTCAGCCCGCGCAAGTCCGATATCGCCGTCGGCGAAGTCGCGCTCGTGTGGACACCGTGGCGCAAGGGTGCTGACGGCTTTCCGACGCCTGCGAGCTAGTGGTCAGACACTGTGGTTCGCAGTCCATGAGGTCGCTGCGGAGCGGACAGGGAGCCGGAATATCTCTCGCAAAGACGCAAAGGCGCGAACAAGAATCAGAGAAGACTTTTGAGTTCGCAGTCTCTGATTCTCTTTTCTTCCTTTGCGCCTTTGCGTCTTTGCGAGAGTATTTTTCTTCCTCCTCCTCTTTCCGCAACCCACCCGTCAACAACCACTCTTAGTAGATCCGCAGGCCGCCAAACTTCTTGTGGATCTTGCGCGCGAGCGTTTGGTAACCGGCGGCATAGGCAGCGCCAGCGGCAAGCACGACGACTAGCGCCCAAATCCACGTGGCGCCGCTCGAAGCCGGCGGCGTCGCTGCTGCAACTTGCTGCGGAGTCGGCGACGCACCTTCGAGCACACCGTCATCGGCGGGTACAGGCGCCGCCGCTGCAGCCGCCGCCTTCAATGTCTTGACCTGCGCTTGCAGCGCCTCGCTTTCCTTCTTGAGACGCGCGATCTCGTCGGCCGATTTCTTGTCGACGGTCTGTGTCGCGCTCTTCTGCTGGCGTTGCAGCTCGTGCAGCTGTACGGCAGCGGGCGCGTCGCTCGTCAGGTAGTTGGCGCCGACCCAGCCCTCGCGCCCGTCCTGCAGGCGAATGCGCACGAAGCTCTGATCGCGCTCGAGCTCATCGACGGCATCGCCGGTCTCGATCGTTGCGACGCGCGACCCGGACTGGTCCGCCTCGGAGTAGACGTTGAGCACGAGCTTGTCGGAAACGAACAGCCGGCGTGGCGGCGAGGGCTCCGACGGCTGCTCGCCCGGCACGGTTTCGTCCTGCGCGAAGCCCAGCGGCGCTGCGGCGACCAGCAAAAGTGTCGCCACAACGAGACAGCTGCCGCACGCTCGGGTCCTCATGGGCGCGGATGCTTCCAGAGTCGCGGCGAATGGGCAACCGACCAGTGCTCATGGCAAGATCCGCCGGTCACGAAGTTACCGGGGACCCTGCATGACCGCGCCCGCCGCAGCCACCAAGTATTCGTGGTCCTCAGTGCCGCTGGAGCAGCTGAATCCGCAGCTGTCGCGGCGCCTCGTGACCGGCAGCCAGGTCATGGTCGCGCACGTCTATCTCCGGGCGGGCTGCGTCGTGCCGAAACACCACCACGTCAACGAGCAGGTCACCTACATACTGGAAGGCGCGCTGCGCCTGTGGGTCGGCGACAAGGTCGACTCGCAGAACGACGGCGACGGCATCCTGGTGAAGGCTGGCGAGGTGCTCGTGATTCCCAGCAACGTGCCGCACCGCGCGCTCGCGGTCGAGGACACGCTCGACCTCGACGTGTTCGCACCGCCGCGCGAGGACTGGCTCAACGGCACCGATGACTATTTGCGGAAGAGATGAGTCAGGCAAAGCCTGACCCAAAGGGTCATGGACAGCAGCGACCTCTCAACGCTGATCGGCCGTCTCGAGCGCGAGGCGGACACGCATCCGCAGCTGTATCTCGGCAAGGTCGCGATCGCCGCGGCGCTCGGCTATCTCGCGCCCGCACTCGTGGCGCTGGAGTTGCTGGCCTGCTTCTATTCGATCGCTCACGCCCTGCTGACCGGGCATACGCCGCCGTTCCTCGCATCGATCGGCGTACTGCTCGGCGGCGCGGCAGCGATCGCAACGGTCCGCGCGCTGCGCATCCACGTCGCCGAGCCCGACGGACTGCCGCTCACGGCTGAGGAAGCGCCGGACCTGTTCCGCCTGCTCGACGTCATGGCGCGCAAGATCGTGCCCGCGCCGTTCGCCACCGTGAAGATCAACGGCGATTTCAAGCTCGGCATCCGGCAGATTCCGCGCTGGGGGGCATTCGGCGGGTACCGCAATCATCTGCACATCGGCGCACCGCTCCTGCTCGCGCTGAACGCCGACGAATTCTGCGCACTGCTGGCGCACGAGATCGCTCATCTCGGCGGCAAGCAGCGGCAATTCGCGGCATGGGTGTATCGGCAGCGGGAGACGTGGAATCTGCTGCAGGCCAAGTTTGCCGCGCCGGCGAATGTTCTCGACCGCATGCTCGCCGTGTACTACGACTGGTATGCACCATGGTTCTACGCCTACAGCTTCGCGCTGGCGCGCCAGCATGAATATGAGTCCGACAACGTCGGCGCGTTCGTCACCAGCGCACCCACACTCGGTCGCGCACTGATCCAGGTCGAGCTGGCGAGCCGCTTTCTGGCGGATGTCTACTGGGCGCGATTCCTGTCGCGCGTCGAGGAAGCAGCCGAGCCGCCGTACAAGCCGTACTCGCTGCTGCCACGCGCATTCAAGATCGCAGAAAAAGAACCGTCGCGGCCGCAGTGGCTGGCCGAAGCCCTGCGCCGCTACGCTGCCGAGAACGACACGCACCCGAGCCTCGCCGAGCGGCTCGCGGCACTCGAGGTCACGCCGCAGCTTCCACCGCCGGCTACTTCATCGGCTGCTCTGATGACGCTCGGTGCGGCCGCGCCGCGCGCGATCGATTACTGCGACGACGTGTGGCGCAAGCAGAACCTGGCGAACTGGCGCAAGCGACACAATCAGATCAAGGAAGCGCGCTGGAAGCTCGCGGAGTACGAGCAGCACGAGAGCAGCGCGCTCTCGCCGGAAGATCTGTGGTCGAAGGTCGGCTTGCTGCTGAACGTGCATCGCGAGGAAGAGGCTATCGATTCGCTACGCCAGCTGGTCGCACGCCAGGGCGCGTTTCCTGACGCGCACATGCTGCTCGCGCAACTGCTGCTGAAGTACGGCGAAGAGGATGGCCTGCAGCACCTGGCCAAGGCCGCCGAGGAGCGCCCCGACCTCGCAGACAACGCTGCGACGATCGGCTACGAGTATCTCTTGTACCGTGGCCGCAAGGGCGAGGCCGTACGCTTCGCGCAGCGCATTCAGGCGTTCCTCGACGAGTAGAGCTCAGCGCCGCAGGTCCGCGCCGCGGACGATCTGGCCGCGCAGCAATTTCGCAGCCGCATCGACTTCATCCTTGCTCGCGCCTTCCTGCAGCGTCGCGACTGCCGACTGCGCCGAGAGCCGCTTCGTCTCGATGGCCTGCTCGGCCGTCAAGCCGAGACCCACCGAGATGTAGATCTCGGCGGTGTCCGCCGAGGTGAGCACCACCGCATTCAGATCCTTGGTGGCTTCGTTGCGGCTCAGGACGTCGTTGATCCGACCCGCCTCTGCGACAGCGAGCTCCTTGTTTCTGGTCTTGCCCAGCACGAACAGGTAGTTCTGCGGTGTGGCCGCACGGCCCAGCGCCGAGCGCACGCCGTCCGCGACGCCTTGCGGCGCGGTGGCCTGCGCGATGTCCACGACGCTGGCTTTGTCGACGGTCTGCGCGTATGCGGCGCTGCCAAAGAGGCCGTCGACGACGACCGCACCCATCGAGCCCAGTGTCGGCACGTCGGCGGGCGTAACGGTGCGCAGCGGCAACTCTTCCGGCGCCTTGGACACGATCGCGATCAGCACGCTCGGCGCGAGCAATCCCATGACGAACGCGCTGCGCCGCACTTTCGGCTTGTCCGGCCCGTCCTCGGCGAAGAAGAAGGCGACGGCCATGCCGAACACCAGGTACGCACCGTAGGTCAGGTACGCGCCGAGCGCGACCGCGCCGCTCGCCTCGGCCAGATAGAAGTTCGCGCCGATCAGCTTGAGCAATCCCAGGCACACCGCGCCGACGCCGCCGATCAGGATCTTCTCGCGATTGGTGATCATGTCTTGCTCCTTTGCAGCATGCATGCACCTGTCGCAGCGCATGCCCCCATCGCAGGCGCGACGCGCTGAGATAGTGCGACGACGCGCGACAGATCCGTACACGACAACGAAGGAGGGGGTGCTAGCATGCCACTCGACAACAACAAGATCGCCGATGAGCGCGATGTCAGCACGCGCACGGAGACCTTCATGGCAGCAACGACGGATCCGCTCGATGACATCGCGAATGCGATGACGGGCTCCCTGGTCGAAGCACAGGGCCTGCACGCGGGCTACACCTATCTGGGGCAGTTCATCTCGCACGACATTGTGCGGGTCACGAATCCGCAGCCCGGACAGCCGCTGCACCTGGCGACTCCTGTTCTCGACCTGGACAGCGTTTACGGCGCCACGCCGGGCGAAGTGCCGCACATCGTCGACGACAGATTCGTGCTTGGCTCGAACGGCGACGATCTGCAGCGCATCGACGGCGTCGCGCAGATCCCGGACCCGCGCAACGACGACAACGTGATCGTGTCCCAGCTGCACCTGTTCATGCAGCGCTTTCACAATTTCACGATCGACCAGGGCTACGCTGCCGACGCGGCCGCCGCACGCAAGCTGGTCACGCTGGTCTTCCAGCTGGTGGTCGTCGAGGACTTTCTACGGCAGATTCTGGCGCCGCCGGTGTTCGAGAGCTATTTCCGCTTCGACCGGCGCTGGCTGCAATTCGATCCCTCGCGCGTGCCGCCGGACTTCTCGCATGCCGCGTTCCGCTTCGGGCACTCGATGGTGCGTCCGCGGTACAAGGGATTCCCGCGCGCCAGCACCGTGGCCATCACGGAGCTGTTCCAGGGAGGACACAACCTCCCCGCCGACCTCGTGATCGACTGGCGGCACTTCTTCGGCTGGCCCGGTATGCGCGAGCCGCCGTCGCCCACGTCAGTGCCTGCACAGCTCGCGGCGCGGATCGATCACATCATCAGCGACGACATGCGAAAGATCGCGACGCCGCATGGCGTGGTCGACGTCGTGCGCAAGAACCTGGACGCGGGCGCGAAGCTGCGCAAGGGAATTCGCTACACCAACGACGTACTGGACAGCACCAACGGCAGAGCGATCCAGTCTGCCCTGGCGCTCGTGCCGCTGCAGAATCTCGCCGCAGCCCCGGAGTTGGCGCGGGCAGAGATCTCTCTGGCAGAGCTGCCTTTGTGGCCATACCTCCTGGTCGAGGCCGTACACGCGAGCGACGGCGTGCACCTCGGCGTACTCGGCAGCATGATCTGCGCCGAGGTGCTGGCGAATTCGATTGCGAAGGCGCCGACGACGATCTATCGCGGCCGGTGGCCCAGTGTCGACGAGGTGCTGACCGAGCTGGGTGGACTCGGCGAAGCGCTGCAGGAAGTGCGCCGCTCGGCCGCGGCGGGCTCGCGGACGACGTTCAGCGATCGGACGTTCTGCATGCGCCATCTGATCGAGCTCGTGCCAGGCAAGAATCCAACTACACAAGGAGCGAATCCATGAGCACGCCCGCAACCGCTGCAATCCTCAAAGGCTGGGTCGCCGAAGACGCCCAACCCACCGCCGTCATGTCGCCCTGCTTCCTCGATCCGGTGTTGGAGGAGCTTCGCGATTGGCATCCGAACGACCCCAACCGGGACTACAGCTTCATGCACCTGCAGGGGGGGACCGCCAATGACGTCTACGCCCACGCTGACCGCATGTCGTTCTCGAACGCGTGGAACGACGAGATGAAGGCGGTCATGCTCCTGCTCGAGCTGCGTCCCTTCCCGAGCGACCGCGGCACGGATGCGGCTGTCATGCTGATCGACGAAGGAATCGGCAAGCTCGCGCCGGCGATACTCGAATGGAAGGTCATTCGCTGGATGGCCGTGCAAGATTTCGACAGCCAGGGCAACGAGCTGCACCAGGACGTGATCACCTGGCAGCACGTCAAAGATGGTACTGTCGCGAAGTCGATGTTTACTTGGCGTCCATACAAGACCCTGCTGTTGCAACCGCAACCGCAACCGCAGCCGCAGGCGAGCAAAGGACCGGCCAAAAATGGGCGGGGCATCGAGGGAGGCGCACCGGCGGGCTGATCGATCGATCGGCTGGATCGCGCTCGTGGGCGCCTGCCTGCTGGTGTCGTGCCGGCAGGCCGGCGACCTGCCGGCAGCGAACGCGCAACACAAAGCCCGCGAGTACGCATGGGCTTTGCTCCGCAAGGTCCAGGACGAAGTCGGCCCCGCTGCGCACGAGTTGCGCGACGCGGGCCTGCTCGTCACGCTCGGTCTCGCGGAGTCGCGCAATGACCCCAGGCAGCGCGGCGATTGGTTGGAAGCGCAGTGGTTCTACTACCTGCTGAACGACGATCACTCCCGCGCGCGTGACGCCATCGCCGCTTCGCAGCAACTCGCGATCGACACGCACGCGGGCGCCGATCGCATCGCCGACATCACCAACAACCTCTCCTATTCGCTCATCCTGCTCGGCGAGGTGGCGCAGGCGAAGGAGTCGCTGCGCCAGGCGATCGTGATGGCGAGCCAGCACGATCGCGTCGTGCTCGGCGATCTCTACTTCAGCATGGGCGATGCCTACCGCAAGACCGGCGAGCGGCTGATCGCGCGGCGCTATTTCGAAGCGGCGTACGAGATCGACGACGCGGCCGGCGACGAATCCCAGCAACGCGTGTCCGAGCTGCGGCTCGGCAGCCTGGCCCGCGATGCCGGCGACTATCAGGAGGCCGTGAAGCGCCACGAGCGCGCACTTGCGGGCTTCCGTCGCGAGGGGAAGTATCGCGAGCTGGTCACGCAGATCGAGCTGGCGCGTGACCACGCGGCGCTGGGCAACTTCGCGCTCGCTGAGCAGTACGCCACCGCAGCACTGCACGACCGCCGGGCGCTGATCGAGCAGCGCATGGATGCGAAGGTCCTGCTGTTGCGCATCGCGAACGATCGTCGCGCTGCGGGCCAGGCGACTGCAGCCGACGTACGGCGCGCGTGCGCATTGCTGCGCGAGATCGAGGCAATGATCGCGCAGGCGTCTGCGGCACAGCGCTCGGAGTTCTCGCACCCGACGCGACAGCTGCAGTTCTACGAGCAGGCCATTCGTCACGATGCGCTCGACGGCGACCTCGCGCAGATCGAGCAGCACGGCCCAAAAGCGATCCGTCTCGTCAACGAAGTGGCGGCCGGCCTGCGTACTGCGAATGACGACAGCCTCGCCTGGCTGAGCAGCGCCCAGCCGTTGCTCAACGAGTACGTCAGCGCCATGTACCGCCTGGATCGCGCGCAGGTGTTCCCCTTGCTCGAGGCGTTCTACGGGCAACCGGTAGCGCCGGGCGCGCTGCGGCATTCCGGCGTCGTCGGCCGCGCTTTCGAAACGCAAGCCGTAGCGCTGTTCGAGCGATACCGTCTGGCACAGCAGAAGATCATCGATGCCACTGCCGAGGCGGAACGGCTGAAAGCACTCGGCGACGAAGCGTCGCACTCAGCCACCGCGAAACTGGAGATCGAACGACTTTCGCTGGAACGCGATCTGGTGCGCGACGCATACCTCGCCCTGTATGCGACGCAACCGGCGCCGTCGCCGCCCGTGAAGCAGCCGGTCGTAGTCATTCACGACACGCCGTCCGTACCGGCCAGCGACGTGCTGATTCGCTACTTCGTGCAGGAGCAAGTGAGCTTCGGCGTCCTGCTCGCTGGCGGCCGCACCGAATACTTCGAGCTGCCGCCCCGGTCGGCGGTCATGCAGCTGATCCACGACGCGCTGGCTGTCGTGGAGAAACCGACGCAAGGGGATTTCGACCGCGCGCCGCTCGCCGCGCTTGCACAGTTGCTGCCGCCCGGACTGGTCGCGAAGTACAGCGCGGCCACGCGGCTCATCATCGTGCCCGACGATGCAATCCAGCCGGCGCCGTTCGCGGCAATCGATCTCGCGGCGCGCGGCCAGCCCTATGCGCCGCTCGCCGCGCGCTTCGAGCTCGTACGGACGCGATCGGCGACTCGCTACTACGCGAATGCTGGCGTCCCGCCCGCCCCGGTCGACCCGATGGAAGCGCCGCTCGACGTTGCAATCTTCGCCAACCCGCTGCTCAATGCGCCGCCGATCGCCGGTGCGCATCTCGGCCGCGCGCCGATCCCGCGCTGGGCGGAACGACTGCCGCAACTGCCGAAGACGCAGGAGGAAGCCCTGCGCATCGCCCAGACCTTCGCGACGCGACGCGTCGCCCGCTTTCTCGCAGCCGACGCGACCAACGATGCCCTGCTCTCGGCGCGCGTCCGGGCTGCACGCATCCTGCACATCGCCACGCACGGTTATTTCAGCAGCTCGACGCCGGATCTGGTCGGGCTGGCGACCTCGGCCACGACGGTCGCCGGTATCCCGCAAGGCGGGTTCCTCGGGCTCACTGAGCTGTTCACGCAGCCCTTCGCGTCGAGGCTCGTGGTCATCAGCGGTTGCGAGACCATGCGTGGCCGCGACTACACTGGCTGGGGCGTGCGCAGCCTGGCGGATGGATTCCTCACGCAGGGCGCCGGCTCGGTCATCGGCATGCTGTGGAGCGTATCTGACGATGCCACGGCGGCAGTGATGGACGGCTTCTATAGGGAGTTGGACCGCAGCAGTGGCAACAGCTCGCTCGCGTTGCGTAAGGCGCGCACCGAGCTCCTCGAATCGCAGCGCTTCCGGCATCCCTACTACTGGGCCGGCCTCGTGCTCGAGTCTTCGAATCGCAGTATCGACCAGCACGTGCTGTGAGGCTATTCTTCGGGCCGGGGAAGGGGCAAAAGGAACCGGGACAAGGCTCCGTGCGCGAAGACGCTATCTCCGACCAGTTCATCGCAGAGCACTACACCGGGCTGCAGGCGCTGCTCCAGCGGCGGATCGGCGATGCCGCGATCGCCGCCGAGATGCTCAACGAGGCGATCGCAACGGCCATCGTGCACATGCGCCAGGGGCGTGTCGCCCAGCCAGAGCGGCTCGCCGGTTACGTCTTCCGCGTCGCCATGAATCTGTATCGCAACTACCGCCGCGAGTTCGACAACCGGGCCGAGTTACGCGCTGGCGGCGATGCCGTTCAGCAACTGCCGGGCGCCAACAACGTGGAGGACGCGCTGGATACGGGTGTCGTTCAGGCTGTGCGCGCTATCGTGGCGTCCTTGCCGACGGCGCGCGACCGCGAAATCGTCAAGCGCTTCTACCTGGACGAGGAGGACAAGGAGCAGATATGCAGGTCGCTGGGCCTCGGGGCGCTGCACTTCGACAAGGTGATCTTCCGGGCGCGGCAGCGGCTGCGGGCCCTGCTGGAAGCCCGGGGCTTTCGCAAGTCCGACCTGCTGGGCGTGCTGCTGGTCGGGGTCGCGTGAGATGACCTGCGGCGCCGCCACAGGTAGGGGTGCTGGGGAAACGCAGCACCGAGGTACGAGCGAATGGCGGACTGACTGATGGACCGACGGTATATCGACGACAACCACGTCGTCGCACGCTATCTGGCAGATCGTCTCACGGACGAGGAGCGCGAGGCATTCGAGGCCTACTACCTGGAGCACCCGGAGGTGGTGCAGGAACTGGAGGCCGCGTCGCGCTTCAAGGCAGGGCTCATGAGCCTGCGCGACTCCGGTGAGCTGACGACACTGCTGCAACCGGAGCCTCGCCGTCCGGTCTGGCAATACGTGGCAGCCGCAGCCGCGGTGGCCGCAGTGGTAGTCGGCACACTTCTCCTGGTACGCGCACCCGAGACGCACCCGCTGCTCGCCGCAAGCGTCGACGCCTTGCACCAGACCAACGGTGCAACCCCGGTCATCGCGAGCGCGCATGCAATCCTGCGCACGCGCGGCAGCTCGGTCGATGCCGAGATTCCGTTGCCCCCCGCCGGCAAGGCGATCGAGCTGCGCGTGCTGCCGGAGTTCACTGCGACGCGTTATCGCGTGCGCCTGTTTCGCATGAGCGCCGACGACTCCTTGCAGAGCGTCGCCGAGGTCGGCGGGCTCGAGCCGGCGCCGGACACCTTCGTCGAGGTGTTCGTCGACGGCGCGCGCCTGCGGCCCGGCCAATACCGGCTGGCCATCGTCGGCGATCCGGACACGGACGCGCGCGACAAGGAAAGTGCGTTCATCCTGCGGATGCTGCCGCCGCTCAACGATCCTTCCGCAAAGTCCCGCTGACGGTACCGCCGCTCGACGACATGAACAGCGTGTAGACGCTGGACGCCTCCAGCGTCACGCCGGTCTTCGTCAACAGCGGCTCCGCAGTGTCGGTGTTGCTCACGTCGAGCTGGTAGTCGGTGCCGTCTTCGACTTCCGCGAAGCTGGAAGCCTGGCCCAGGGCGACGTTTTCCAGCTGCGGGAAGAAGTTGACGAACAACGTGACCGGCACGCTCAACGCCGACAGGCCGTTCATCACGCGCAGTTTCGCCTTGCCCGACGCCGTCGGCAGCCGGTTGTCGTCGCTGATCAGCGTGGTCTGGGTGCCGTCTGCGTTGCTCCAGACCAGCAACGTGTACTCGCCGCCAGCCGTCAGCGTCTGATCCGGAACCGTAACGGTCACGCCGTTCACGCCGAGACCGACAGCGACGCTGCCGGAATCGACCTGCGCATAGGCGCCGACGACGCCGACGGCGTTGCCGTTGAGCAAAGTGACGCCGCCGACGCGCAGCGTGACCTGCGTGCCGTTCGCGATGCCGACCGCGCCGCGGATGCGTGCCTTGGTATTCGCGAATTTCGTGATCGTTCCCTGCTGCGGCAATGCGAGCGCGTTGACGAGCACGCCGCCTTCCGTCGCGCTGAGAATCAGCGACACGATCTGCTTGCTGTCGAGCGTGATGCTCGGAATGTCCAGTCGCAGATCGCTCGTATCGCTGCCACCGGTCACGCGCAGCCGATAGTCGCCGCTGTCGATGGTCGTGGTCGCTCCGGTGGCACCGGCCGCGACTGAGGCGAACACGGGTGTGGCGTCGTCGAGCGAAACCGAGCTCTCGGTCAGGTAGATGTCGAGCGTGCCCGCCTCCGCCGCGTTCAGCAGCTGCACTTTGACCTGGCCGCTGTCGGGCGCCGTGGCGTCGTCGCTGATCTCCACCGCGGAGAAGTGCCCCGTGGAACCGAAGGCGACGAACGTGTTGTGCGTATCGTCCGCGAAGGGCTTGCTGCTCAACGTCTGCAGCGTGCTCGTGACGCTGGCGCGTTTGAACTTGACGTCGTACGTGCCGGCTTTGAGCTGCGCGTAGTCGCTGAGGGTTTCGTACGCGACGGCTGCGATGCGCTGCTGGTCCGTATCGTCGTCCTCGCCGTTCGCGTAGAGATCGAGCGAGGTGTAGCCGGGGCTGACGTTCAGCAGGCGAATATCGGCCCGCTTGCCGCCGCCGCCGCTGTCGCAGCCGCTCAACGCCAGCGCCGCGAGCGCGGCCAGGATCGGGTACAGGGGCAGACGAATTCGCATGGATGATCTCCGGTGATCGATGCAGGTGAGGATCAGAAGGCGCGGCCGACCGAGAACTGAAAGGACTCCAGCTGGTCGCCGTAGTCCCGCCAGGTCTCGCGGTGGTAGCGGATCGGAACGGCGTAGCTGAAGCGGAACAGGCCGAGCGGCGCGAGCCACTGCACGCCGATGCCGACGGATGCGCGCAGCTGTTTCAGGTCGAAGCCGTAGTCGACCGGAAAGCCGGCTTTGTCGGTGAACTCGGTGTCGCCGAGGTAATAGGCCTGGCCGAAGTCGAGGAAAAGGGTGCCGCGCGCGCTGTTCGCGAACTTGGCCGGCGTCGGCAGGATCGCTTCGAGCTGGCCGCTCAGCGCGGCGTCGCCGCCGTACGGATTGCCGAGCGAGTCGCGGGGCCCGAGCGTGAAATCGTGGAAGCCGCGCACGCTGTCGGGGCCGCCGACGAAGAAATGACGATTCGGCGGCACCTCGTCGGTGTCGCCGAGCGCCATCGAGTAGCTGAGATTCGAGTTGAACGAGAACGTCAGCGGCACGAGCGGCAATCGGAAGAACTGCTGATACTGGAACGTCGAGCGCAAGTACTCGACCGAGCCGATGCCCGGCACGGTGGCGCTCAGCTGCAGGCGCGCCAGCGCGCCTTGCGTCGGAAACAGCACGCGATTGCGGCTGTCCCGGCCCCAGCCGGCAGACAGCTCGACAGCGTCGTACTGGGTGCCGAGCACGAAGTCGCCGCCCGACAGCAGCCGGAAGAACGGATCGCCGTTGTGCCGCACCCAGTCCTGCAGCTGCGTCGAGCTGCTGAGCGGCGTTGCGAGCTCGGCGTGCTCCAGCGAGGTGCCGAAGCGGATCGTCTGCAGCTCGGTGATGTCGTAGAACAGCTCGCTGCTCGCGGTGTAGAGCTTGGTCGAGAACTGCGAGAACGAGGACGTGAGCCGGTCGACGTCGCGATACGAGAAGCTCACCGTGCGGCCGACGCCGTCGAACAGGAAGTACGGGTCGGTGTACGAGACGTCGTAGACCTGCGAATAGGCGCCGCCGCTGACTTCCAGCGCCAGGCGCTGCCCGGTGCCGAACAGATTGGTGTGCACGATGTTGCCCTGGAGCAGCAGGCCCTGCGATCCCGAATAGCCGATGCCGCCGCCGAACTGGCCGGGCAGGCCTTCCTTGAGCGTGAAATCCACGTCGACCAGGTCCGGCGTGCCCGGCACCGGCGTCGTCTCCACTTCGACTTTTTCGATGAACGGCAGGCGCTGCAGGCGGATCTTCGAGCGCTCGACCGCGGCGTTCGACAGGTACGAGCCTTCGAGCTGCCGCATCTCGCGGCGGAACACTTCGTCGTTGACGCTGGTCGTGCCGAGGAAGTTGATGCGGCGGACGTAGACACGGTTGCCGGGATCGACCACCAGCGACAACGCCACCTGCCGGCCGGCTTCGTCGAGCTTCGGCACCGCGTCGATCTTCGCGAACGCGTAACCGTCCAGGCCGAGACGAGCGCGGATTGCTTCGGTCGATTGCGTGATCAGCCGCTGCGAATAGGTCTCGCCGCTGTGGATGACGATCAGCCGCCGCAGCTCGCTCTCCGGCACGCGCGTCTCGCCGGCGAGTTTCACGTCGGAGATGCGATAGACCGCGCCCTCCTTGACGTTGACGGTGATGAAGATGTCGTCGCGCTCGGGACCGATCGTGACCTGGCTGGAAGTGATCGCGAAATCCGCGTAGCCGCGGTCCATGTAGTACGAGCGCAGCGTCTCGAGGTCGGCGTTCAGCGCTTCCTTGGCGTAGCGATCGTCCTGCCGGTACCACGACAGCCAGTTCGGCGGGCGCAGCTGCAGCTGGCCGAGCAGCTCGTCGTCGGAGACGCTGCTGTTGCCTACGATGTTGATCTGCTGGATGCGCGCGCGGTCGCCCTCGTGGATGTCGATCGCCACCTTGACCTTGTTGCCCGGCACGTCCTCGGCCTTGGTGTCGACGCGCACTGCATATTTGCCGCGCGAGAAGTACTGATCGGTGAGGTACTGCTTGACCTCGTCGAGCACCGACTGGTCGAAGCTCTTGCCGCTCGCGAGCCCGACGTTGCGCAGCGACTTCTCCAGGTCCTCGGTCTTGATGTCCTTGTTGCCCTTGACCTCGAAGCTCTCGATCGTCGGGCGCTCCAGCACCGCGATCACCAGCACGTTGCCGTCGCGGCGCAGCTCGACGTCCTTGAAGAACTTGGTCGCGTACAGGGCTTGCACAGCCTCGGCGATGCGGCGCCGGTCCAGCGTGTCGCCGATGTTGACCGGCAGGTAGTTGAAGACCGTGCCCTCGGAGATGCGCTGCAGTCCTTCGATGCGGATGTCGCCGACTACGAAGTCGCGTGCATTGCCCGCGGGCGCGACTTGTGTTGTTTCCTGCGCATACGCTGCACGCGCCAGCAGGCAGGCAATGAGCAGCGAAAATGTGCGGAGGGTCGCGCGCATCGGACCACTGATGCGCGATGCCGGCGGATCGTCGCAGCGTTCAGCGAGAAATTCATCGCTGCGAATCCGAACTGAATGTCATGTGAACGGCGGGCGCATTTTTGCGCGGATGTCGCCTCGACGGAGCGACGCTGCAATCCGCGCAAGGGCTGCGAATCAGCGCCGGGTCCTAGGCCTTTCGACCCATGCATGCCGGTTGCGGCGCTGGGACTTGCCGGAGGCAGGCCTTTACCCGATAGTTTTCGTCCTATGAAGTTGCTGGTGATAGACGATCACCCCGTATTTCGTGACGGCCTCGCGGCGCTGCTGAAACAGGCTGCCGAGCACGTGGTCATCCTGCAGGCCCCGGAGTGTGCAACGGGACTGCAGGTCGCAGCCGAGCACCCGGACCTCGACGCCGTGTTCGTCGACCTGCTGCTGCCCGGCATGACCGGCGATCTCGCCGTTCGCGAATTCGGCAAACGCCGGCCCGAGTTGCCGGTCATCGTGCTGTCGAGCTCGGAGAATCCCAGCGACGTACGACGCGCGCTGAAAGCCGGTGCCCTGGGCTACATCCCGAAGTCGACGAACCCGCAAACGCTGCTGAGCGCACTCAAGCTGGTGCTCAGCGGCAACATCTATGTGCCGCCGATCCTGGCGGACAGCGCGCCCCCAACGCGCGACGACAGCGTCGCCCATCCTGCGCCGCAGGCGATCGCACAGCTGACGGACCGACAGATCGACGTACTCAAGCACCTGTGCACGGGGCTTTCCAACAAGGAAATCAGCGCGCGCCTCGGCATCGCGGAAAAGACCGTCAAGGCGCACGTCGCCGCCATCTTCAAGACTCTCAACGTCGTCAACCGCACCCAGGCCGCGCACGCGGTCCGCGAAGCCAAGCTGATCTGAGACCCAGGGACAGGCGCCGCGGCACCGGGAAAGCCCGCGGGTAGACTCGCTTCGGACGCACATATATAAGTAGCCGGATCGCTGACCGTGGCCAGTGGAACTGGCGTTACATGATCATTTCGGACCGTGTCCGGGCGGCGCAGATCCGCTCGATCTATCGCAACACGCCGCCGGGTACGCTCGGCACGGCCGCGGCCGTTATTTTCCTCACGGCAGTTCTCGCTTATATCGACGCGATTGACACGCGCAAAGCACTCGTGCTCGGCGTCATGGTTGCTGTGCAGGCATGTGCCCGGCTGCTGCTCTATCGCGCCTATCGGCGCAGCGCCCACGCAGAGCTTCGCTGGAGATACTGGGGGCTGCTGTTCACGACCGGCACTGCTGTTGGCGGCTTCGTCATCGGCGGGGGCATCGTCTGGATCATGTCGACCGGACGGGTGGAGCTGCAATCGATCGCGCTGCTCCTGATCTTCGCCTTCACGAGTGGTGCGCTCAGCGCGTACGCGGCCTACCTGCCCGCGTTCCTCGCCTTTCTCAGTGCGATCTCGATCGCGCCACTGATCTGGCTGTTCGTTCACGGCGGTGCGGTCTACAACGCGCTCGCGGTCATGCAAGTGATGTGGCTGGTCGCGGTTTCCGAGCAGGCACGGCGCACCGCGGCGGCTTTCACCGAATCCGTCATGCTGCGCTTCGAGAATCTCGACCTGGTCGAGAAGCTGCAACGCGAGAAGCTGGCGGCCGAGCTGGCGAACGCGGCCAAGTCGCGCTTCCTGGCCGCCGCCAGTCATGACCTGCGGCAGCCGGTTCATGCGCTCAGCCTCTTCGTCGCAGCGATGCGCCCGCACAGCATGGACGCCGAAGCACGCAGCATCCTCGATCACGTCGACGAGTCCGTACGCTCGATGGGCAGTCTGTTCGGCGGACTGCTGGACATCTCGCGGCTGGATGCAGGCGTCGTCGAAGTCAGCAAGATGCCCGTCGCCGTCCAGCCGCTGCTCGAGCGCGCGTGCCACGACTACGCCGTACAGGCGCAAGCGAAAGGTTTGCAGCTGGTCTTGCACCAGTGCTCGCTCTCCGTCATGAGCGATGCGCTGCTGCTGGAACGCGTTCTGCGCAACATCATTGCGAACGCAGTCGCCTATACGGACCGCGGCCGCATCGTAATCGGCTGTCGACGTGGCCGCGAGCAGCTCAGTATTCAGGTGTGGGACACTGGGCGCGGCATCCCGGCCAGCGAGCAGGAGCATGTGTTCCAGGAGTTCTACCAGCTCGGCAATCCCGAACGCGACCGAACCAAGGGCGTGGGTCTGGGTCTCGCGATCGTGCGTCGCCTCACGCAACTGCTCCAGCATCGACTGATCGTGCGTTCCGAACCTGGCCACGGCAGCATGTTCGCGGTCTCGGCGCCGTACGCCGCTAGCAGCGCGGCACCCAGCCTGAACACCGGCGAATTCGCGCTGCCGCTGCTCGCGCGCGGCGTCGGCCTGATCCTGGTGATCGACGACGAGGTCTCGATCCAGATCGCGATGAAGAGCCTGCTCGAGAGCTGGGGTTACGAGGCAATCACGGCAGGGTCGTGCGATGAGATGCTGGAACGCATCGCCACGCACCACACTGCGCCGCGCCTGATCATCAGCGACTATCGACTGCGCGACAACGCCAGCGGTATCGATGCGATCGAAAGGCTACGAACGGAGTACAACGACGAGATCCCGGGCATGCTGATCACCGGCGACACCGCGGCGGATCGCTTACGCGAAGCGCAGGAAAGCGGGTTCCTGCTGCTGCACAAGCCAGTGCCGAATCATCGCCTGCGCGCATCGATTGCTCATCTGATCGAGTCGGGAGACAAAGCAGTCGCCTGACTGCGACACCGCGCGCGGCGCCGTGCATCTTTTGCCGATGTTGCCGGGCTCCGGGCGCAGCTAGGATGCGCGCCACTGGGGTAGGTTCCATCAGCTCTCAAACGATGACCAAAGTAAGAGTCCTCTCTTGCGCCATTGTCGTCGGCGCAGTGCTCGCGTGCGCTCTCGCTTTGGCGAGAGCGTCCAACAGCCCGTCGCCGTCGGGTGCGCTCGCCAGCTACATCGCGCGGCCCGACAAGAGCCTCGCGTGGCACGAGGTCGATTCCGGCACGATCGGCAACGTCCAGTACGCCGAGTACCTGTTGACGTCGCAAACCTGGCGCGGCATCGAGTGGAAGCATCAATTGTTCGTGCTGCGCCCGTCGAACATGGTGCGCGATGAGCGCCATGCGCTGCTGTTCGTGCACGGCGGGCGCTGGAAGCCCGAATACGAAGGCGAACGCGGCAGAACGCAGCTGCCGAGCGAAGCGATGCTGTTCGCGCGCCTCGCGGAGTCCATCGGTGCGCCGGTCGGCGTGCTGCGCCAGGTGCCGTTCGCACCGATGTTCGATCGCACGGAAGATGCGCTGATCGCATACACGTTCGATCAGTACCTGAAGACCGGCGAGAGCGATTGGCCGCTGCTGCTGCCGATGGTGAAGAGCACGGTGCGTGCGATGGATGCGATGCAGAGCATCGTGCGGGAACGCTGGGGTGCGTCTATCGAGCAGTTCACTGTATCCGGAGCCTCCAAGCGCGGCTGGACTGCGTGGCTCACGGCTGCGGTGGACAAGCGCGTGATGGCGGTTGCGCCAATGGTGATCGACGTGTTGAACATGCGCGCGCAAATGGATCATCAGCGCGAGACGTGGGGCGAGGTCTCCGATGAGATCCGCGACTACGCGGCGCTGAACCTGCCGGAGAGATTGAAGACGGAACGTGGCCAGGAGCTGCTCGCGATGGTCGATCCGTTCAGCTACCGCCAGCAGCTCAATCGACCGAAGATGATTTTGCTCAGCACGAACGATCGCTACTGGCCGCTCGATGCGCTGAAGCTGTACTGGTCGGAGCTGCCCAATCCGAAGCATGTGCTGTATGTCCCGAACCAGGGCCATGGGCTGCGCGATGCCGATCGCGTGATCGGCGGCGTGAGTGCCGTGCATCGGTATGCGGCGGCGGGTAAGCCCATGCCTGAGACTTCATGGACCTTTGCGTCGACGCCGGCAGAGGTGAAGATTCAGCTCAAGGCCGACCGTGAAGCGCGCAAGGTGCTGGTGTGGAGTGCGCAGAGTCCGACGCAGGACTTTCGTGAGGCGCATTGGACCGGACGGCAGTGCACGAAGGAAGCGGACAGCTACGCCTGCTCGGCCGCGCGCGGCAAAGATGGCTATACGGCTGCGTTCGCCGAGACGTCGTTCCAGGACGAGGGCAAGCTGCCGTTCTCGACCACCACGACTATTTGTATTGCCGGACCCAAGGGCAGCGAAGAAAAGGCGTGCTGAGCACGCAGAATCCAATACGGTAGTGCCAGAGTAGCCAGCCGCGCCGCGCCCTGCTTGCGTTTCGCGTACGCCGCTTACGCATGCTCGACAGATCGCTAGAGTTCTCCGTTCGCAGGGACAACCTGGACGGAGCCAGTGCGCGGGATTCGCAGACCGGCGGGAGCGAGGTGGGCAGCGGCGGCGGTGTTGCTGTCAGCATCGCATGCGATAGCCGCTGCACCCGAGCGCGCCGCGTTCGAACGCGCGACCGGTGAGATCACGCTGGACGGGCGACTCGACGAAGAGAGCTGGCGGGCCGCGACGCCGCTCAGTCAGTTCTTCGAAATCTACCCGGCGAATCTCGGCACTCCTTCCGCCGAGACGACCGTGTCGTTTCTCCATGACGAGCGGAACGTCTACGTCGCCATTCGCGCGCTCGATCCCGATCCGGGGAGCATTCGTGCGCCCATCGTTCCGCGCGACCAGGTGCTGGGAGACCAGGACTACGTCGAGGTGCTGCTGGATCCATTGAACACTCGCCGCAGCGCCTTGTTCTTTCGCGTCAACGCCCGCGGCGTGCTCACCGACGGGCAGTACGACGACAAGTACCGGCTGCGCGACTATTCGCCGGATCTCAACTTCGACGCGGTCACGTCGATCGACGAACGCGGCTGGAGCGCGGAGATCCGCATTCCCCTGTCCTCGCTGCGCTATCGGGCGGGCGTCGACAACTCGTGGGCATACGTGGTGTACCGGAACCTGCCGCGTCAGCAGGTGGTGACCCTCGCCAGCGCACCGATTCCCCGCGGCGAGAACTGCGACCTGTGCTACGCAAGCACTCTCGACGGAATCTCCGTGGAGGGGAGCCGCTCGTTGTCCGTCATACCGCACATCGCGTATGCGCGGCTCGACGATGACCTCGACACGAGCGACCGCCTCGATGCGGGAGTCGACCTGACCTGGAAACCTCGTGAGAACACCGTCGTCGACGCGACGCTGTATCCGGATTTCTCGCAAATCGAAGCCGACGAGCCGCAGCTCACGGCCAATACGCAGTTCGCCCTGGCGCTCACCGAGAAGCGCCCATTCTTCCTCGAGGGGACGGATCTGTTGACCACGCAGATCCCGGTCATCTACACGCGGGCGTTCACGGATCCGGATGCCGGCGTGCGGATCACCGATAGATCCGCGCATCACGAGTACACGGCATTGGCGCTGCGCGACGCGGGCGGCGGCATCGTCATCGAGCCCGGTCCGATCGGCTCGCGCTCGGCGCTGCAGGACTTCGAGTCGACCGCTGTCGTGGGCAAGGACCGCTTCCTGCTGAGTCAGGGGTCGCTCGGCATGCTGGCCAGTGCGCGGTTCAACGACGACGGCAGCCAGAATGTGGTGATAGGCGCCGATGGAACCTGGACACCTTCGCCCGCCGACCAGATCTCCGCGCAGTTCCTGAGCTCGCAGACGCGCAATCCGAATCGTCCGGACCTGCTCGATGTGTGGACTGGCCAGCAGCTCGCGGGCAATGCCGGGTCGCTGACTTGGACGCACAGCGCCGATGCCTGGTACGCCAACGTCATGTACGAGTCGTATTCGCCGGGGTTCCGTGCCTGGAACGGCTTCGTGACGCAGGTGGGCGTTTCGACCCTGCTCGCAGACGGCAATCTGTACTTCTATCCCGACAACGGTGGCTTCATCACCAGATTCGGTCCGCAGTTGACGCTGTCTCGAGTGGATGCCCATGACGGCGGGCGTATCAGCCAATATGTATCCCCAGGTCTGTCGCTGCGCGGCGCGCGCGACACGATCGTAACGTTGGCATGGCAGCCCAATGCGCAGATCACGACGCTGGCAGGCCCGCGTTCGTATGATTCCTTCGTACTGGGCATCACTTCGACGCCGTTCGCATGGATGCCGCAGGTCGCCCTGTCCGCGAGCGGCGGCGACGTGGTGGACGCGGTAACCGGGGAGGTCGGCGGGGGCTTCAGCGTGCAGGGAATCGTCCCGGTGCGCTTCTCGCGGCTGGAAATCAAAACGAGCGCAGGCTATCAGACCCTGCACTCCCGCCGTGCCGAAGAATCCGGCAAGACTCTGTTCACCGAGCGTAACGTGCAGGTAACGGCCACCTGGCACTTCTCGACCGAGCTGAATCTCCGCCTGATGCACCAGGAGTCGACGTTCGACGCAGCGCCACCGTTTGCCGGGCTGGAGTCCGAGGTCCATGCGACCAGCAGGCTTTCTTCGATTCTGCTCAGCTATCAGACGAATTGGCAGACGCGCTACTACGTCGGCGCATCGCTGGCCTCTGACGAGAGTGGGGGCCCGCTGCGATCCGGCGCCGAGCAGAATCAGGTATTCGCCAAGATCTCGTACGCGTTCTCGAAGTGATGGCAGGTGCCCGCGTCAGGCGGCCGCTCCCCGCGTGGGAATGTGCTGGGCACGCCACAGCGCCGCATATCGACCATTGCTCTCGAGCAGCGCAAGGTGCGTACCTCGCTCGACGACCGTCCCGTGCTCGAGCACTACGATCTCGTCGGCGTGTACGACGGTGGACAGCCGATGTGCAATCACAAGGGTCGTGTGCGAGCTGGAAATGTCCCTCAGGTTACGCAGAATCTGCCGCTCCGTCCTACTGTCGAGCGATGACGTTGCTTCATCGAACACGTAGATGCGCGGATGCTTGAGCGCCGCGCGCGCGATCGAGACGCGCTGCTTTTCGCCACCCGAGAGCTTCACGCCGCGCTCGCCCACCGGCGTTTCGTATCCTTCTGGAAGGCTCATGATGAACTCGTGCAGGTGCGCAACGCGCGCCGCTTCCTCTACCTCCTCACGCGTGCAGCCGTGCTTGCCGAAGGCGATGTTGTAGCCGATCGTGTCGTTGAACAGCACCGTATCCTGCGGAACCACGGCGATCGCCTGGCGTACGCTCGACAGCGCGAGCTCCGAAATCGGCACGCCGTCGAGCAGGATACGACCGGAGTCGACCTCGAGCAGGCGGGTCACGAGTCGCACGATCGTGGACTTGCCCGCCCCGCTCGTTCCCACGATGCCGAGCGTCCTGCCGGCGGGAATGCGGAAGCTGACGTCCTGCAGAATGCTGCGGTCTTCCCGATACGAGACGGCGACCGCCTCGAATTCGAGGCTCCCCGGGCCCGCGACCTGGACCGAAGCCGGGTCGGATTCCGGCTCGGCCTTCTGCTGCAGAAGTTCCAGCATCTTGCTGAGCATCGCCATGCCCTGGCTCAAACCCTGCACGGCATAGCCGAGCATCTCGATGGGCTTCACCAGCTGCAACATGTAGCTGTTGACCAGCACGAAGCCGCCGATCGTCATCGCGCCGGCCCGGACCTGGTCCACGGCATATAGAAGCATCAATGCCAGGAAGGCCGCGTAAGTCGTGGCCACGGCCAGGCCGCTGAGCGAATAGAAGCGATAGAAGCTGATCCACTCGCGCTCGGTTTTCACGAGCGCCCTGCTGACTTTGTCCTGCACCACCCGTTCGGCGGTGAAGTACTTGACCGTCTCGTAATTCAGAATGCTGTCGGTCATCGTTGCAGTAGCTTCGATGCTCGTATCGGAGGCTGCCGTCGCCGTTCGTTGCACTTTGAAGACGGAGAATCCGAAAACTATCGCGTAGCACAGCGAAGCGGCGGCGTAGTACCAGAAAAACACCGGCTGATCGAGCCGCACCAACACTACAACCACGGTGGCGAGCTCCGCGGCGGTTGGCAGCAGCGTGAACACGAGATGGTGCACGATCAGCTGGTAGCCCTGCAGACCGTTGTCGAGCGTCTGGCCGATCGCGCCGGTCTGCCGATTCAAATGAAAGCGCAGCGGCAACCGCATGACGTGCGCGAACAGCTTCTCGCTCAGCGTGCGGTACATGCGGCGCTCCGCGTACGCATAGACGAGCGCGCGCAACTCGCCGATGGCGCGCGCGAACCATTGCGCGAGCACGTAGAAGATTACGAGCAGGGCGATCGAGAACTGCGGTCCGGGTGTGCCGGAGATTCCATCGACCACGTACTTGAGAGCAACCGGGCCGAGCGCAGTGAGTATCGAAGTGAGGACCAGCAGAGCGACCGCGACGACCAGGCGCACCTTGACGAACCGGTCGGTGTGCAGCCACACCAGTGCGACGACCGCTTTGGCGTCGACGAGCTTGTCCCAAATCCTCTGTAGCATGGCGCTGATCCGTGCTTGCGTCGATTTCGTCCCACGCCAAGAGTACTCGTCGCGACACGCGATTCAAGTGCGCGCTGCCGGGCACCAGGAGGCCGCGTACATTCCAAAAGCACGGTGACAGTCAACGCGATCTGGCTCGCAGCACGCGGCGCATTGCCTCTCCACGAATGCGTGCCCGTCGATCGGTTCAGGTCGTTGAACCTAGGGAAAAATCGATCGCGGCCGGCGCGTGCCGAACGAGGCAGCACGGCGAGCTCGTCTCGCGAAGCGCGCCTTGACCGCGCGCGCGCGTCGGTCCGAAGTTCGCTGGCCACCCGCAGCGGTGGCTTCACTAACGATGATTCACAGGAGTGCATCATGAAACTGGGAAGCGTGTTTGGATCGACGAAGCAGAGAACACTGCAGGTCTCCACGGCTGACGGCTGGAAGGCCCTGCCCTCCATGCAGCCGCTGTATTCGGGCGCGGGCCCGGTCTACACCGGTCAGAAGAAGCAAGGCTGATCGCTTGCAACTTCGCAATAGCGCAACGCTATTGCAGGGTCGTGCAGCCCCCAGTGCTGCACGACCGCTTTATTGGCTCGCGCCGCACGTGCACGTGTGCCGCACCGACGATCATGTCGTCCTTCTGGATTTGCAGCGGGACGAATATCTCGGCATCGCCGAGGCCGATTCCGAGCTGCTCGCGAGATTCGTGGCCGACTGGCCCGGTCGTGCGACCCGGCACGGCGCAACCGAACCTGCATCGACGCTGATCGATGATTTCCTCGAAGCCGGCGTCCTCACCTGCGACCCGCGAATCGGCAAGCCGGCTACGCCGCTGACCGTGCCCACGGCAGAACGCGGACTGCTCGATGACTACTCGCCCGTTCGCATGCGCGTTACGACGCGCGACGCCTGCCGTTTCTCTGCAGCCGTCGCGACAGCGAAATGGCTACTGCGGCGCAAGTCGGTCGCACAGGCCGTGACACACGTGCGAAATCGCCATGTCGCGCGACGCGCGCCGGTGAATGAGGTACGCGCTCGCGACCGGGTCGCAGTATTCGAGCGGCTACGCCCCTTTTTGACGACCTCGTGTGACGCCTGCTTGTTCGATTCGCTCGCGCTCAGCGAATTTCTCGCACCGCACGGCCTGGTTCCGCAGTGGATCTTCGGCGTAGCGACCCGACCCTTCGCCGCGCACTGCTGGCTGCAGGAGGGCGGGCTGATCTACAACGACACGCCGGATAACGTCCGGCGCTTCACACCGATCATGGCCGTCTGAGCATGCTGCACTTCATCGCCTTGGTGTGGAACTCGGCCAGCCTGCTCGACAGCGATTCTGCTCGGCAGATGCTGCGTAGATTCCAGGAGCACGGTCCGCGATGGCAGGTGGCGCTGCAGCGGCCTGGATTCGCTGCGCTGTACGCGAACACCGGGACGGCCGTGGACGAGCCGTATCTTCTTCACGACGAACGCGGCGTAGCGTTTGGTCGATTGTTCGAGCGCAGCTATGCGGCGGACAACGTTCCCGCGCGCGTAGCCTTCGATCAAAAGCTGACCGACGCAGTAGTTGCCGGCGGTGGGCGGACGCTGATCGAGAAGTACTGGGGTCAATACGTGGCATTCGTGCTCGACGAACAGGACGAGAGCACCTGCGTCGTGCGCGATCCGACTGGCGGTGTTCCTTGCCTGACGTTGAACGTGCATGGCATCGATGTCTACTTTCAGCGCTTCGAGGATTGTGAGCGCCTGCGGATGCCTGCGCTGTCGATCAACCATCGCTATGTCTGCGGGCGGCTGGCATACGACGCGGTGAGCCGCCGTGACAGCGGGCTGAACGAAGTGTCGATGGTCCTGCCGGGCGAACGGATCGTGCATCGACGCGGCGAGCGCGAGACGATTTTCCTCTGGGACCCGCTGCAGATCGCCGCAACCGACATGATCGAGGATCCCGCCGCGGCGATCCGGTTGACTCGCGAAACCGTGCGCACGTGTGTGCATGCCTGGGCTTCCTGCTTCGACGGCATCCTGCTGTTTCTGTCCGGCGGGCTGGACTCGAGCATCGTGCTCTCGTGCCTGGCGGACGCACCCACTCGACCTGCGCTGTTGTGTCTCAATGACTACTCGCCGGGCTCGAACTCGGACGAAAGAATGTATGCGCGCCTTGCTGCAGAACGCGCCGGCTGCAGGCTGATCGAGAGGCCGCGCAGTTCAAACGTCGATCTCAGCCTGCTCGGACAGCTGCCCCGTGCGGCGTATCCCGCACCCGCCTGCGTGGATCTCGAAACTGCTGCCCGGGAAGCGGAGTTCGCCGCTGAGAACGCACTGGCTGCGCACTTCAACGGCGATGGCGGCGATGAGTTGTTCCATCGCTCTGCGCGACTGCCCTCCTCGAC
The DNA here is from genome assembly GCA_036555785.1 of Steroidobacteraceae bacterium. Classification (GTDB taxonomy): domain Bacteria; phylum Pseudomonadota; class Gammaproteobacteria; order Steroidobacterales; family Steroidobacteraceae; genus Steroidobacter. The sequence goes on along the minus strand of DATBKP010000006.1, from coordinate 57,883 downwards.
CGATTTCGCCTATGCACATGGTCTGCGACCGACCTTGCTCGGTCTCGCATTGAACGACGCAGCGTATCTTCACACGTCGTTCTGGCACGTGCTCGACGTGGCGAGGGAGCATGGCATGCGACGACGGCAGTGGAACGCGCGAGAACTCTGGCAGGAGGGCTTGCGACCGCTGCTGCACCCGCATGTTGCCGACGAGGCGCGACGCGATCCGCAGTTCATCCATCCACAGTTCCGTGGATCGCCGCGCCTGCCGCCCGGCAAGCTCGACCAGGCGTACCACCTGACGCTGCATGCGATGCGCAATCACAATCCGTTGACGCCGACCCACTACCCGGTCGAGATCTCGCCGCTCCTCTCGCAGCCGTTCATCGAGCTCAGCCTGCGCATTCCGCAGTACGTGCTCACCGTGGATGGACGCGATCGCTCCGTCGCGCGCTACGCGTTCGCCGACGACATTCCGCGGCAGATCGCCCTGCGCAAGACCAAAGGCGGCGTCGAGGAGTTTCTCAAGGATCTGCTGGCCCGCAACCTCGACGTCGTGCAGGGGTTGCTGCTCGACGGATTCCTGGTGCAGCAGGGCTATCTCGACCGGCAGAAACTCGAGCGCGTTCTCGCCGGTGGCCCCACGGATATCAGCAGCTGCAGCTCGGAGCTGATGGGCTACCTGGATATCGAGGCGTGGGCGCGAAACTGGTACGACGTGCGCCGGCGGGCAGTCGCTTGACCGGCGACCCCTGGATCGGACCCCGACAGTCTGGGTGATGTCAGCGATGCCCGTCGAATACGACGGCGGGCAACCCCTCACGGACCACGCTCAGCGCAGCTGAATTCGCGAGCACCACGAGGGTCACGTGCTCATCGGGAAAGTGCAGGAACCATGTGTTCGTTGCCACGCCGGCACCGATGTGACTGAAACAACGGCGACCTGCTACACGATGCGTCTCCCATCCCAGCCCATACTCCGGCACCTTGCCCTTCAGGGACGGAACGTCGCTGGCTGCATCCGCAAAGTAGTACGGCACAGGCGCCATCGTCGTCCACATCTGGTCCAAAGTCTTCTGCTGCAGAATCGCGCCTGAGGACAGCGCACGATCAAACCTGAGCAGATCTTCGGTGGTGGAGTACAGCGCGCCCGCGGCGAACATCCACGAAGGCATGTCGTACGGCTGCGCGTTTACCAGGGATTCCTTCGCGCCCGGCGGTGGCCCGTCTACGAACCAAGCATCCATGTGCGCATCGGCATAGTAGTAGGCGCGCTTCGGCAGAACGACTTCAGCGTGATCGACTCCTGTATCGCTCATTCCTGCAGGCACGAAGATGAGGTCCTTGAGCGCCTCCTCGTAGGAGTTTCCTGTTGCCTTCTCGATCACGAGGCCCGCCGCATAGAAGCCGAAGTTGTTGTAAGCGAAGTGCGAACCGGGCGCAAAGTCCATCGGCTTGACGCGCTGTCGCTCGATCATCTCCGCAGCGGAGAGGCGCAGGCGATGTCTGCTGGCGGAACTCGGGTTCGGATAGCCATCGTCAATGTCCGGCAGTCCGGATGTATGAGTAAGAAGCTGGCGAATGGTGACGGGGTGCCAGGCCTGCGCGCAGCGTGAGATGTAATTGCAGATGGAGTCGCCAAGTTGCAGCTTGCCCTGCTCCTGCAATTTCATGATTGCAGTCGCGGTAAAGATCTTCGTGATGGACCAGAGCCGGAACTTCGTATCGGTCGTGTTCGGGACCCACCACTCGCGATTCGCATAGCCGAACGCTCGCGACACCACCGGCTGCCCATCGAGCGCGACCAGCACGGCGCCGCTGAATGCGCCCTTGTCGGTATATCGCTCGCTCGTGCGAGCCTCCTCTTCTTGCAGATAGGCATCGACTCGCGCCGCGATCGCGGCAGGCGTCATGTCGACTGCCGGTTTCTGCGCCTGACTGGGTGCCGCAGCGAGCCCGGCAACGAGCAAGCAGGCTCTGACGCGGGAAAGATGTCCGAATGTCATTCCGTTGGCCGTCCGTCGGCAGTCCAATGTTCGATCCGCGCGATGTGCAGTTCGGCGATCTGCTTCTCGATGCGGCTGCGATCGCCCACCACGATCCAGATCATGCTATCGGGATGAACGATCTCGCGAGCCGCGGCGCGCACATCCTCCAGCGTGAGCGACTCGTAGCGTTGCGCAACAGCGTTCGGATAGTCAAACGGTCTTCCCAGCGCAGCCGACGTCTGCAGGCTTGCCAGCACGGCACCGGCATGCTCAAAAGCACCCGGCAGCTGGCGAATCGCGCTCGCCTTGGCCGCACTCAGCTCCGCTTCGGATATGGGGCGCTCGCCATTGATGGCTTGCAGCTCTCGCTGCAACTCTGCGAGAGCGTCAGCAGTACGATCGGTCTCGACCGGTGCGTTGATCTGGAACGAGCGCTGGCCGCGCGCGTCCGCCATCCCTGAAGTAACTCCATAGCTCCAGTGCTTCGCCTCGCGGAGATTCATGTTGAGGCGCGAGGTGAACTGCGCGCCGAGAACACTGTTCGCCAGCTCGATTGCGAGCTCGTTCGTGGCAGCGGACGACGGGACAATATCGCCCGCCAGAATCAGCGACTGGGGCGCACCGGGACGATCCACCAGAATCAGTCGTGGAGCTGTCTGCCGCGCAACCATAGCGAGGGTCTTTTCACGTCGTGCCTCTGCAGGTGCGTGCCACCCGCGAAACACGCGATTGAGCACTGATTTCATCTGCTCGGGCGTCGTATCCCCCACGACGAAGATGGTTGCATTGTCCGGCCGTAGCCAAGACCGGCGGAACGCGAGCAGATCGTCGCGAGTGATTGCGCGCATTGCTTCGGAATCGCTGAGGCCCGAGCGTGGAATGCCATAGGCATGCCGCGCGCCGAACGACTGCCCGCGCAGGATGCGGAACGCCGCAGCCTCCGCGTCCGAACGCTCATTGCCGATCGCTGCCACGCGCGCCGCGCGAACTCGTTCGATCTGTGCATCTGCGAATGCGGCGTTCTGCACGACATCTGCCCACAGCGCGATCGAGTCATCCAGGCGGCTCGGCAGCGCCATCAACCTGACGCCGGAGGAGTCCAGATCGGAGAACGTGGCAAGGTCCGCACCGAGTCTCGCCGCTTCTGCAGCGATCTGCAGCGCGCTGCGTGAGCGGGTCCCTTCATCCAGCAGATCCACCGCGAACGCGGCCACTCCGGGTTTGCCCGCAGGATCCGCTGCATTGCCCGCGTCGAACTGCACCGAGATGAACGTCTGCGGCGCATTGTGACGCTCGGCTACGACCAGGCGCGCTCCATTGTCGAGACGCGATACGCTGATCGCCGGAAACCCCGCGTTCGGCAGCTGGTCCGACACGGCGGGCATGTCGTGCGGACGCACAGGGCCGTCAGACTCGGTAGCCAGCACACGCCGCGGCAGGACTTCGGTCTGGTGCCAGCCTTTCGCAAGATAAGCACGCGCCACATCCTGCACATCCTGGGTTGTCGCCGCGTCGAGCCACTGCAGATACCGATTCATGAATGCAGGATCGCCGGCGTACAGCTCGCCCGCCGCGAGCGTACCAGCGCGGCCATTGCCATCGCCCGCAGTGCTCACGAGATTGGAAGTAACAGTCGCGATCGCGCGCTCGAGCTCGACCGACGTCGGACCACGCGCGACCAGTTCGCCGACCACCCGGTCCATCGCCTCGCTCGCAACAGAAACATCGACGTCGGGCTTCAGGTCCGCCCAGATCACGAATTGCCCCGCAAGCTCGTCAAAGCTGACCCCCGCGAACGCCATGGTTGCGAGCTGACGCTCATACACCAGCTCCGCCGGCAGACGCCCGTTGCGTCCTGCGCCGAGTATCGTGGCCGCAAGCGACAGTAGCGCGTGCTCGCGAGACGTCCGCCCTGGCACAGCCCAAGCGCGCTTGACTCTGCTCGCAGTCACGTTGTCGTACTGAATGTCGCGGCTGTCGTGATCGCGTGTCGGCACCCATCGAGACCAACGATCGGGTTCCGCTCCACCTGGAATGGCGCCGAAGTACTGCGTGACCTTCGCTCGCGCGCCCGCTACGTCGACATCACCGCTGAGGACGAGCACCGCGTTGTTGGGGCGGTAGTACGTCGCAAACCACTCTCGAACCAGCGCCAGCGACGCAGCGCGCAAGTCCGTGAGCGAGCCGGTGACGGGTCGGTGGTACGGATGCTCCGGAGGAAACAGAGCTGCGCTCAGATGGTCATCGAGTCGACCGAACGGTTCATTCTCGTTCTGGCGGATCTCGTTCTCGACCACGCCGCGCTGCTCGTCCAGCTTCGCCTGGGTGAGCGCGCCTGGCAGATAGCCCATGCGATCTGATTCCATCCACAGCACCCGATCGAGCGCAGCGGTCGGCACCGTCTCGTAGTAGATGGTGTGATCGTGCGACGTCTCGCCGCCTATCGTGGTGCCGCCGACTTCGAGCAGCGGCGCGAACCACTCGCCGTCGTTATGCGCGGACCCGTTGAACATGAGGTGCTCGAACAGGTGTGCGAGACCGGACTGACCGGGCCCCTCATCGCGCGAACCGACGCGGTACCAGATATGCACCGTGATCAGCGGCGAGGTGTGGTCCTCGTTGACGATGACGGTCAAGCCGTTCGCGAGCACGAACCGCTCGTAGTGCAGCGGGAGCTCGGGAGCCTTCGCGTCAGCGGGTGCGGCCAGCGAAATGCAGGCCAGGAGCAGTGCTGCTCGCAATGATCTCATGCTCAGATGTTTTGCCCGCCGCTAGAAGCCGGTGCGAACCGTTATGTAGTAGCTGGCGAGGCGCGGATCGCCCCACTGGCTGTAGCCGAGCTGATTGACGCCCAGAGACGTAGATCCGACCACGTCGACGGGCGGTGACTCGTTGAAGACATTCTGGACGCCGAGCTGCACTTCGAGCCGGGAAAGCAATCCGCGCCCGAGATTGGGATTCCAGCTCACGAAAGCGTCGTGATAGACCTGGCTCGGCACCGTCGCGCTACCCTGGATCGGCACGAAGGAATGATCGAGGCTCAGCCAATACGAATCGAAGTAACGCGTCGCCCAGCCCACCTTCCAGTTGCTGTAGCTCCACGTCAGGGAAGCATTCGCCTTCCAGTCGAGGCCGCCGCCGAACTCGACCGCATTGACTGCAGCGACCGAGACACCGACATTCTCGACCACCGGAGTGCTCAGCGTCGTCTGCGTTTCGAGGTTGATCAGTCGCGTGCCCGCCAGCGTGAACAGGAAGCCGCCCCAGTCGGTATCGAACTGATAGTCGAGCGCGAGATCCAGCGCCTCGACTTCGGTGCGCGCGACATTGAGCAGCGCGAGATTGATCGTATTGATCGGGCCCACGTCGAACGGCCCGCCGTCCGGCGGATCCCGCGTGATCAGACCCGGCACGAGCAGCTCGTCGTCGACTGTGGACTGACTCAGTGCGAGCGACGCGATGTTGTCTTTCTTCTTGATGCGGGTCCAGTCGGCAGAGATCCTCAAGTCGGGAATCATGCGGGGCGTCAGCACGATGCCTGCCGACCAGCTTTCGGAGCGTTCCGGACGCAGTGCCTCGTTGCCGCCGCCTTTCAGCACGAATCCTCCCAACAGCTCGCCGCCGCGCCGCGGATCCGTCAGGCCCAGAAAATTCTGAATGAAAAAGGGCGGTCCGGGTGAAAGCTGGCCCCCGGTCGGCGGCAGGAAGCCCTTGCTATAGCTGCCACGGAACATGACGTCGGGTACCGGCATGTAACGCAACCCGATCGTCGGATTGGTCGACGACAGCGTGCTGCGCGTGCGCACGACATCTTCCAGCGGCACGAGATTCTCGTCGACGGGCACAGGATGTGCGCCCTTGATCGTGTACTCGTCCCAACGGCCGGCGACCTGCAGATCGAGCAGATGGACGCCCGGCACATCATTGCGCTCCGAGATCAGCGGCACCTTCGCTTCGAGGTATGCGCTCTCGACTGACTGGTCGATGCTCGGCAACAGCAAACTATCGAACGAGCTGAACGAGTACCCGGCGCCGAACGATTCGTCGCGATGCTCGAGCAGCAGGGAGAGCACCGGGTTGCCGGCGGGGAGCGAAAGGAATGGGCCCGCGAAGCGCAACGTGGTGTCCTTCATCGTGGTCGACGTCGGCGTCAGTACCGTCGATCGCGCGAGATACGGTGCGAAGTCGACGGGAAAGGCACTCGTATCTCTCAATACATCGAGCGTGCCATCACCGACGGCGATGGCTGCCTCGTCATTGACGTCACCGGGAAGAGTGTTGGATGCCTTTGCCTTGCTCCAGGCGTAGTCCAGCGATGCTTGCCATTGGTGCGGAAGTCGGACGATGACGCCGCCGACGGCACGCCGGGTGCTGTTGGTGGCGACGTAGACGCCGTCGGCGCCGTAGCCGGGCGTCGCGACGAGGATGTCCTGTTGAAACGGATTGTTCGGCGCGAACTGCGAAATGATGAAAGCATTGTTGGCACCGTTATAGGGGACGCGCACATCATCGTCCGCAGTACCGAACTCCACGAATGCCTGGACGCTTGGCGAAAATTCACGGCGGACAGTGATGTTGGCTGACTTTGCCTTCGGACTGCCGAGCAACGCCGAGTGCGCACCACCGTTTGCTTGCGCCGTATCAGCGAGCGCGAGATTGTAGTGACCGGCCGTGGCAACCAACGCTGCGCCGCCATCCGAAGCCACACCGGCATAGCCGACGGGAATGTGCGCAATCGGCGAGTTCAGAGGAGTGCCGTCCTTGAGCGTCAGGTCCAGCCGGTTGAAGTTGTCGTCGAATGAGAAGCTCTCGATGTTCGTCGTCGTGCCGACCGGCACTTGCAGGACATCCGGAAAGTAGTCGGCGCCGAATCCGTCGACTCGCGCACGCGCGCGCGCCATGAAGTCGCGATCGCCCACGAACAGCGCATCGGCATCGTGATAGCTGCCCGCGATCAGGATGTTCGTCTTGCCGTCCTCGAGATTGAATCCGGCGCTCAGGTCGAGCTGACGGTTGGTGGCGCCTCCGTCGAACGAGCCGCCGTAGGTGAGGCTGGTTTCGATGCCGCTATAGTCCCGTCGCAGGACGATGTTGATCACGCCGCCAGTGGCGCTGCCCCCGTAGATGCCCGAGGCTGTCGTCGACAGCACTTCGATACGTTCGATCGCCGACAGTGGAATCCCATTGATGTCCGGCTGCTGCATGTTGCCGGAGATCGTGGTGCCCGCGACCCGATGTCCGTCGACGAGGATGAGCGTCTGGTTGGTGCCGAGGCCGCGCAGATTGATGGAGCTCGCCGCACCGGAAGACGAACCCTGACCGACGTTCTGCAGCGCCACGTCCGAATTCGTGGTCGTCGTGAGTTGCTTGCGCAGAAAGTCTTCGACCGTCTTGGCGCCGGAGTCGGCGATCTTCTTGCGGTCGAAAACGACATAGGGCTGCACGTCGTCCCGACTGCGCGCAATGTCCGCGTTCAGGATGCGCGAGCCTTCGACGAGCACTTCCGGAATCGCCAGCTTCACTTCCTGCGGCTCGTCGCGCACGACCCGCGTGTCTGAGACCGAACCGCCGAGCCATTGACCATCGTTGCCGTCATTCAGTTGCGCGACGCGCGAAGGCGGCGACTGTGCTCTCTCGGACCGGGTGGTCGTGCGCTGATGGATCTTGACCGCCTTCTTGCCGTCGAGCCACGCGTAGGTCAGCGGCGTGCCTTCGAGCAGCCGATCCAGCGCATCCTGCGCTCGAAACTTGCCTTTGAGCTTGGGCGCAGTCAGCCGTTCTGCGATCGACCAGTCGGGCGACATCAGGTTGATGCCGCTCTGCTGCGCCCATTGGTCCAGCGCGCCAGCCAGTGTCCGGGATTCGATGACCAGGTCGACTTGCCTGTCGGCGAGCGAGGACTCTGCCCGGGCCTCGATTGCACACAGCGCCAGTGCTGCGCCCAGGACCGCGAACAGCGGAATTCGCATGCATCTCCCCTCTTCTTCGAGTGCTCCCGACAAGAAAGACCGGGGGTCGCAGCCAGCCCATCTCTCTGAATAGTCAGCGATCTTGCGATTCTTTGCAGAGGCGGCGGCAGTTACCGCTGCAGAGCAGGAGTAGCATGTTGCGCCGGCGACGGCTCCGCCGCGTCTCACACCTGACGAACTCTGCGAGGGCACCATGTGCGACAACGATTCGATTCACGACATGCTCGAGTTCCAGCGCCGTGCGGAGCTCTCGCGCCGCCAGTTCGGTGCGATGACGGTGGGAACCGGATTGATGTTCATGCTGCCCCGGCTGGCCGATGCAGCTGACGTGAAAGAATCGGACGTCGAGATCAAGACGGCAGACGGCACCTGCGATGCGTACTTCGTGCACCCGGCGAGCGGCAAGCATCCCGGCGTGCTGGTGTGGCCGGATATATTCGGTCTGCGCCCCGCGTTCAGGAAGATGGGCAAGAGACTTGCGGAGTCGGGCTATTCGGTGCTCGTCGTCAATCAGTTCTATCGCACGAAGAAGCCTCCGATCGCGGCGGAGGGTGCGAGCTTTCAGGATCCGGATGTCCGCGCTGCGTTGATGAAGCTTGCTGGGACGCTGAGCAAGGACACGGTCGACACCGATGCGAAGGCGTTCATTCCGTGGCTCGACAAGCAAGCGGCGGTCGACAAGAAGCGCAAGATGGGCACGACCGGTTACTGCATGGGCGGACCGATGACGATGCGCACGGCCGCAGCGTTTCCGGATCGCGTTGGCGCGGGTGCGTCATTTCATGGCGGCGGACTGGTGACGGATAAGCCTGATAGCCCGCATCTGCTCGTGCCGAAGATGAAAGCTTCGTTTCTGTTCGCGATTGCGGCGAACGACGACGAGAAGCAACCGGATGCGAAGAACACGCTGCGCGAGAGTTTTGAGAAGGCGCAGTTGCCAGCGGAGATTGAAGTGTATGAAGGGACGCTGCACGGCTGGTGCCCGCCCGACTCGCAGGTTTACAACGAGGCTCAGGCGGAGAAGGCGTGGGGGAGATTGTTGGCGGTTTTTGGGAAGGCGTTGGGTTAGAGATCCTTGGTCTGAGCACACTGCCGGGATAGCGTATGAAGGGGATAGTTCCTTCTATCACCGTAGGACTACCCACCGCGTATCAACAAGTCACTCTCTCAATGGCATAAGCCGGCGCGTCTCAGATCGCTCCCAAATTCTGACAGTTTGATCCAATTTGCAAACACTGTCACAACGTCACGTGGGCTGCGCCCGCGCGAACACTCGCAGCGATTGAAGTAAGCCCCGCTACCGACCGTAAGCCGCTATCGCTCTCACATCGCTGAGCGGAGACGAGATTTCTGCTCGCTGATACTCGCAGACGGGTACGCAGGTGATCGCCTACGACTGTCGACTCGTCTGAATAGCTAGCAACCCACCGGATCTCGTTGACGAAGCGCTGAATCCCGCGCACGGTTGCGCACGCCACTGGCCAGTCGGCAGGGTTGGAGTTCAACTACGTATAGAGGGATTCATCATGTTCACAGAAATGGGCCGCGTTTCTGAAGAGACCAAAGGCATTCTTCCGGGCGTGCCGGAACAGCCCTTCAAGAAGCGGGCGTAATGAAGAATAGGAACGGTGACTAACTCATAGTCACTGGTCTCGCTGGTGGTGACACGTGGACCGTTCGCGTGTCACCGCCACTACTGCACGCAACTTCGTAAGCGCCAGCATGCGCAGTCAACTGTACGGCTTGCCGCAGCATGTGTATTCCTGTCTTGCGGATCGATATTGGGTCTTCCTTGATTTGAAGACGGATCGGTATGTGTGTACCGAACGCCGCTATGTCGATGCTTTGGCCCCTTGGCTCTACGACTACGAACCTGATATTGGTTACCAAACGTCCGAAGCCCCACCGGAGCCGACTGGCACTATCATCAGCAAATTCAGAAGTGCCGGACTCCTCACAACCGATGCAGAAGGCCCCAAGGCGTTTCGCGCTACAGCTGCCACACGCCCCTCCGCGGCTCTTGTGCCACCTCAAGTCAGGAAGCTCACAACGCCAGTCTGCGCCACGTGGTTCCTACTCGCAGCCTGCGAGGCGTCATTCATGCTGAAGCGAAGATCAATCCTATTCACTGTCAGCGATGTGCAGCGCATGAGAGGCGAACAGCTCACGCAGGTAGCGTTCGACTACGACAAAGCTCGCGACCTGGTGATGTCTTTCAACAGGTTTCGGCAACTTATTCCGCGCAGCTATCTGTGCCTGTTCGACTCACTGACGCTGTTGAAACTACTAGCTCGCTATCGTTTGTTCCCCAGGTGGGTTTTCGGCGTCCGAGGAGAGCCGTTCGAAGCGCACTGCTGGGTCCAAGCAGACGACGTTGTTCTGAACGATACAGTTGAGCGCGTAGGAACATTTACTCCGATAATGGTGGTTTGATACTGAGGTAGATATGTACCGGTTTGTCGCACTGATCTGGAACCGCAGAGATCGGGAAGCGAGCCGGGAAGCGGCCGCCCTAGCAGCTCAGTTTGCGAATGAAGCAGAACCGTGTGGCCGTGTCCTTCTCGACGGCCTTGCGGTGTTCTACTGGCAGCCTCGGACCCACAGCCTTCGTTCGTACCATCTACCTAGTGGATCCGGTCTGATACTTGGGCGTCTATTCAAACACAGCACCAATGATTCTGCGAGTAGCCTAGTAGTTGATATCAGTGAAATGGAAGCAGCGCGCATCGTAGCGACGAATGGGCGCCATCTTGTTAGCGATTTCTGGGGCAGCTATGTCGCGATCCTGCACGATGCTTCGACGGGTGAATCGCGAGTACTGCGAGACTGCTCCGGCAAGATTCCGTGTTGGCGGATTTCAGTCGAACGAGTAACGATTGTCTTCTCGAACGTCGATGATGTGCTTCCATTGATATCGGATTCACTATCAATAAATTGGCGATATGTCGCCGCATTTCTATTCTTCGACGATCTGAGGACTCGCGAAAGCGGAATCACTGGGATCTCTGAGGTCCTCGCAGGTGGATGCGTTGCAGTGGATAAGGATGGCGTTGTCGCCGACTCGTTCTGCTGGAACCCCGCGGATGTCTACCGAAGAAGCGGGCCGCTGTCCGACGGAGACGATTGTGCAAGCGCAATTAGGCAGAACACGCAGGATTGTGTTGATGCGTGGGCCTCAGTCTTCAAGCGGATTCTGCATAACTTGTCAGGCGGATTTGATTCAGCTGTTGTCTTGAGCTGCCTCAGGAACTCACCTGTACAACCCCTAGTCACTTGCCTAAACCGATTCACCGATCGCGCGCAAGAGGATGAGCGTGCGTTTGCCCGAGAAGCGGCACGTCTCAGTGCGAGTGAGCTTCTGGAGATCGAATGGGCTGCGGGCGGCCTTGACCTTCGAGCCTCTCTCGTGAATGCACCACGTCTCGTGAAGCCGACCGTCCTCTCGTTCGGCAACCTGGACGCGCGCTTTCGCAATGAACTCGCCCGGCGATTTGGCGCAGAAGCAACCTGGACAGGCCAGGGAGGCGACCATATTTTCTTTGAAGCTGCAACGAACCTAACTGCTGCGGACTACATCCGCGATCATTGGTTCGGTCGAAGATTTTTCAGTGCTATTCATGATGCGGCACGCCTGACCAATGAGCCGTACTGGCGGGTAATGCATAGCGGGCTGCGCAAGGGCCTACTCCGATCGAAGTGGAAGGCCGAAGACGATACGTGGGGTCAACAGCCGTTCGTGGTGAAAGAGTCGCTGCCCGAGAACACACCCCAGTACATCTCTCATCCCTGGCTTGCGGACGTACTCGACTTGCCGCCGGGCAAGCAGTTCCACATATACGTCCTAGCCGACTTACTCAATCAGACAGGACCACTCATCTTCGAGGAAGGTGCCCCGGAGCATCATCCCCTCGTTTCGCAACCACTTCTTGAGTTGTCCGTTCGAATCCCGACCTACGAGTTGGTCCGCGGTGGCTGCGGTCGAGCATTGGCGAGAGCGGCATTTGCCGGCAGAATTCCTGAGTCTATTCGCACTAGAAGAAGCAAAGGGACGACACGAACGTACACGACAGCTGTCATATCGCAGAACAAGAATTTCATTCGCGAACTCTTGCTCGATGGTGCATTAGTTCGTCAGGGTCTGTTATCCAGAGCTGAACTGGATCCGTACTTGTCAGCCGGCAAGCCATTGCGGCCAACGCAGATCTTTCCGCTCGTAGCCTGCGTTGCTGCCGAAGCTTGGATTCAATCGTGGACAAGATATACGGCGCAGCGGAGAGTGGCCTGAGGTACGACGTGAGCAGGTCTAGTTCGCCTTGTCAGTAGCCCGTCGGTTCGACCGCAGATCTTATTGAATCTGCAGATGCTTGATCGCGAAGCGCTCTCCAGCGCTGATACTGAGCAAGGTCAACCGGATCCTCGTCTTCAGAGCCGCACAGCCAGAACCCCAACCACTGCACACCGCGGCGATAAGCATTGAGCCTGTGAAGAGGCGAAGCCTTGATGTGATGTTCGTTCGGGAAGACGTACATTTCGACGGGTCTACCGAACTCCCTAAGCGCAGTAAATGCCTGCGTTGTTGGCATCAGTTCGGTATCGGCAACTTGCAACAGCAATGGAGTACGTACCGACTCAGCATTTAACGCGACGGAGATAGATTTCCAAGCCATTACACCTTGTGGGCTTTCTGGATATGGCAGGCCATACTTCCGCAACTCGGGCTGAACCATTGGCCCACCCACATGATAGAAAATGGGCTCGAAGGCGATATTACTAGCAACAGCCGCCTTGAACCGCGTGGGAGCGTGCACGAGAGCAAACGCTACCGTATTTGCACCGTCGCTCAGACCCGTGATGCCGATACGCCCAGGATCAACAATGCCCTGCTTCTCAAGCATATCAAGTCCAGCAAGTAAGACTGATAGTACTCGTTTCCGATCTCTCATCCCCGCCCACTCTTCCTGAACCACTTCGTCGTAGCTCTCTGCGTTCTGCAGCAGATTCCAATCATCTGGTCTGTGGAAGCTCAGGACAGCAAACCCTTTAGTTGCAAACATGTGAATTGGATATTCATCGCCGGTCCCACCCCTCAAGAAGCCACGCGATCGGTACTGGACGACGATTAGTGGATAGCGCCTTCCTGGCGCGTACCCGGTAGGTAGAACAAGGTGGCCGAAGCCCGGTACCCCGTCTCTGTCCGTCCATCGAACCGCCTTCACTTCACCGAGGTTGATAGCGGCGAAATTGGGATTTGGGTCATACAGTGTCGACATGGTGCCGGTGTCTGTATCGAGTACAACCAATTCCTTCGGCCTCGTCGCCGTCTCATGACTGCAAACCAGCTGTCTCGACACAGGTGTGCATGTCTCGATCAAATCATCAGTCTTCATTACCTCCCTGACTTCGTTCGAGCCGACAGTCCATCTAAACAATGCCAATGAGCCGTAATCGCGCACGTCGGCCCAGCGCAGGAACAGAACTGTACGACCGTCGTCGATCGGCCACAGTCCCTTGAAATAGCCAGTGCATTCAGCCGCAAGGCAAGTCACCGCATCCTCACCACTTCCCGTTCGCGAAGCGACGACAGACAGCGGCGGCATGATTCCACGGCCCGGGTGCCGTCGCACGTCGTCGAGCCAGACGGTAAGGTTCGAATTGGACGCTCGGCGGGCCCAGCGCGCATATGGTCGTCCCTTTATTTGGATGACCGGATCGACATCGTGGATGGTTGGATACATGAGCGATCTATCCAATTCTTCCTTGTAGATCGCAATTTCCTGTTCATTGGCGGGTCTCGATATCGCTCGTTCAACGTCGTAGATCCACACATTGGAAGTTTCAGGAATAAGCCCGGAAGAGCTGACATCGAAGATCGGGGTCAATGCTTGTGCGGGATAGAACCGCTGGTCGTACAAGAATCCTCGGTTGCCTTCGTCGTCGAGTTTCGCCTCTACGTCGTCGTGATTCAGACCGAGAGAATAGATCAGCTTCGAACGATCGTGGTTCCACACCAACGCCAACACATCACTTGCGTGAGACGTAACTTGCTCTTGCCGCTGCCCGTCTCTCCTGCTGCGCCAGAGCTGCGTATTGCCATCCTTCGTCGCACGATAGTAGATCCACCGTGAATCCCGCGACCATCGAGGAAGCTGAGACAGGGCGTTGCCGTTCATCATCCCAGCTGCAGAGAAGTACGGTATCGGCTCGCCTCCTTCCCCAACGTCGATTACTGTCGAGTCGTGCAAAGAAATCACTTTCCAGCGACTCTCGATTTTGCCGTGACTGATACTCGCTCTTCTTATCTCGACGGCCACCCACTTGCCGTCGGGAGAAACTGCGACGCCCTCGAAGTCGCCTTCATCTGCACTACCGGTCTCGAGATCGGCTATCTCTATGAGATCCGAGTATTCCAACGCCCGGCTAGGTCGCAATGCTGCCGCGACCAGGCGTTCGGCGCTCACGCCGAAAATCACTACTGCGGTCACAACCGTTGTCAACAGACGAGTTCGTGCAATCAAAGGCTTGCTTTTCCTTGTTGCGAGTTGTCAAACGATGCGCCAACTACCAGGACTTCGTGGCGGCAAGCGAAACGAAACGTCCAAGTGGGCTGGCGTTTGTTGGATCAAATCCGACGTCAAACAAGGAAAGCGGTGAGTTCACGTGTGGGGGCTGCCGATCTAATACGTTCATTGCGCTCAATACGATACGGAGGCCCTTGGCCCAACCAAAGTCAGCGCCCGCGTCGTATGCCACTTGCAAGTCCACAGTTGTCCACGACGCGATGTCTTCGACAGGGTCGACAGTGTTGTTCTGGTAACCATCAACGAGGTTGATTGTCGTGGTAACGCCCCAGCCACCTTGTTCCCACGACACGCTTCCTCGAGTCCTTAGAGCCGCCTGATGGAAGGCAGTGTCCACAAGGTTCACCGACGGCGAGGTCGCGGTAACGCGATCGGAATAGTTCAGCAAGTAGGCCGATGCAAGACTTAGTGACCAGAGGCCGAGAGAGGTCTGCGTAGAGCTTGCCACCTGGAAATCAATGCCATTCACGTGCTCGCGACTCAGATTGTGAAGACGCGCATCCACGACCGCGCCCACTTCGTCAGGCGTGAAGTCGCCGTGAAAGTTCTGGAAAGTCGGTCGCTCACTGAGACTGGTGACAAGACCGGCGCTCGGATCTCGCGTAATCAATGATTGATAGATCGCTTCGAGAGCGAACACATTTGCGAGCTCTGGCCCGGGGAGCGGTTCGACTATTCGATCCTTGTAGACGGTATCGAAGTAGGTAGCTGATAACGCGAGTCCATACGGTGTCTCGGGGCGAAACTCAATGCCGGCGCTCCATGTAGTCGCCTTTTCTGGCCGGAGATCAGCATTGTTGCCAGTAGAAGCAATTGTCAGCGTGGTACCAGTAGCAGAAGTAGGATCCGGAAAGTCGAACAGGAACTCAGATCTGTTGAATGCTTCATCCAGCTCAAAGAATATCGGCGCTCTGAACGATGTTCCGTATGTCGCATGCATGCGGACTGACGCAACTGGCGCCCAGAGTAGGCCAAACTTTGGATTCGTCGAGTTTCCAAAATCGCTGTAGTCTTCATAGCGCCCCGCCAGCGAAAGCTCCAATTGATTGAAGGCCGGAAGCGCGTTCCGAGTCCCGAAGATCGGCACAGATAGCTCTGCAAACGCGGCCGATACTCTTCGCGACTGCTTCTGCAATCCCTCCAGCTCACCCTCGAAGCCATCTCTACGTACGCTTGCACCGACTGCGAGTCTCACGTCACCGGCGGCGGATTCGAACAGCGCACCGTCGGCAATTGCTTCCAAGGTCTCGAGATCAAGGGAATTGTCAAACACAGTCGCTGACGGTTCGTTAGTCTCGTGCATGCTGCCTTTACTGTATCCAGCCGAAAGATCAACAATCCACGCTCCTGGGAGGGCAATATTTGCCCCGATCTGTGTGCTGAGCTGAGTTGTCGACGCCGATTGCTTCGATTCCAAGCCTTGGGCGGTATTGAATGCGTTTCGGCTACTATCCCGATCACTGAACAAGACAGCTCCGCTCAGCGTAACTCGACTCGAGACGCGCGCCTGCACGGTCGCAAGGGCGCTGTTCGTTCGTTGCTCGGGAAGCAAATCGAAAGGATCTCCCGCGCTTCGCGAATAATCTCGCTCGCTGGCGTCCAAACGCCCTCGATCAAGATATTCGTACGTGAGAAGCGCGCTGATGTTTTCGTTGCTAGACCCTAGTGTTTGACTGAACCGATACTCGTTAGGCTCGCCGCCTGCGGCAACACCCCCAGTCACACTGGTCTCGGCGCCATCGTAGGCTTCGCGAAGGATGATGTTGACGACCCCCCCGACTGCATCTGAACCGTAGATGGCAGAGGCGCCGTCAGTAAGTACCTCGATTCGCTCCACCGAGCTGAGCGGAATGAGCGAGAGGTCGACGAACTGACCGAATCCCGCCGGAGCGACTCGATGGCCGTTAACAAGAACGAGCGTAGAGTTCGCTCCCAAGCCACGAAGGTTTGCAGAAGATCCGTGCGAGATATTGTTGAACGACCCCCCCGGAAGGCCTTGCGTCGCCTCGGTCTCGCCACCAGAGAAATTTTGTGGAAGGCCCTGTATGACTTGAAATACAGTGGATGAACCGCTCCTCTCTATGTAGTCACGATCAAGAATTGTTGGCGGCGAAATGCTCGCTGCACCTCGAATATGCGTTCCGGTCACTATCACTTCCTCGAGCTCGTCGACCGAGCCGCCACGACCAGTGCCCATTGAGCGAGGCCCCGCAGCAGCAGCTGATACTTCCGCGCGCGCCGAAAGCTGGGAGGCCGTCGCGAAAGACGTGGCCGGAGCAGTCCCTTGCTCGCCCGACTCAGCCGAAACGCTTCGCCCCTGGATCGCGACAGTCTGGCCATCGCTGATTACAGAATAGGTAAGTCCGGTGTCCTCGAGCAGCACGCGCAGAGCATCCATTGGCTCGAGCTGCCCACGCACAGCAGGCGAACTCTGATACGCAACCGGATCACCAGCCGGCCAAATAACCTGCAGTCCCGCTTGATCAGCCCACGTATTGACCGCCTGCGCCAAGGGTTGCGATTCGATATTGAACTTAACGACGCCTGCCTTCGCGTCTTGCGCCAGGAGCTGGCTGCTTGCCAGCAGGAGGGTTGCTGCCACACTTGCCCCGAGTCGACCGTGGCGTCGGGCTGTGACCATATTCTTGTCCCCTTTTCTATTGTCGGTGGCAGCTGATCACGTGTTCAGGGTTGCGAGATCCCTCCGCTCCAGAGTCCGCTGGTCATTGCAATTCCATGACTGAACCCTTTCGTCCCCTATGTCGCCAATCCGAACGATTCAGGGTAAAAGCTGGTTAGCGAGTTCAGTCAACATCTACCTTCGACATGGCGTAGCGATGCGAAGCAACTGCCGTTACCCTCAATTGCTCCAATTGGCGACAAAGGGTTGCAGAAGGTCATAGATGAGTGAGCGGCAGAAAAAACCAGAAACGACCGCGGGCGTGCAACACTTCGGCGCTGCGCTCGTGCAGCGCTACGCCGGTGCGGTCCGCCGCTACTTCGATCGCCGGCTGAGCCGAATTCAGGATACCGAGGACCTGGCTCAGGAGGTCTATCTGCGGCTGTTGCGGATCGACTCGGAGGCGAAAGTGCAGAAGCCCCTGCAGTTCGTCTATGGCATGGCGCGCCACGTGCTCCTCGACCATCGCACTGAGACAGCCGAGAAGCAGGACTTCCTTCGCGCAGCGCGCGAGGCACTGAACTGGACCGAATGTCCTTCAGAAGTGCTCGCCGATCGACCCGAAGACTTGGCCATCGTCGACCAGCAGCTGCGCGAGATCATGGAGAGCCTCCCTCCTCTATACGTCTCGATTCTCTTGCTCCACGAGCGTGATGGGCGCTCTTATGAGGAGGTCGCTGCCGAGCTGAAGATCAGTATCCACACGGTCAAGAAGTACCTCACTGAAGCGCGCGCACGCGTGCGCATGCAGTCGTGGGACTACTAGGGCGGCGCATGGACTCGCGCCACAAAGAGACGCTTAGCGTCGCCGAGCAGGCCGCAGAATGGATGCTCATCATGGAGTCGCCCTCGGCGGAGGAACGCGCGGCGTTCTGGAATTGGCTCGAGTCGTCGCCACTGCATGTGCGAGAACTGATCCTCGCAGTGAAGACCCAACGTCGACTGCGCGGGTTCGATCGGACGCGCGAGCTCGACGTGAACGCCATCCTTGCCAGAGTGCGCTCCAACATCGCCCACATTGGCACGCCCGCTGATCTCGAGCCGCAGCGCTCACCGAAGACACGATGGTTCTACGCGGCTGCAGCGTGTCTGGCCCTGATTACGATTGGAGCCGCTGGCTACTGGACATTCTGGGAAAGTCGCAATACCTACTCCACCGCTATCGGCCAACAGCTCGTATTCGAGCTCGATGACGGCTCCGTCGTCTACCTGAACACGGACTCTCGCATGAAGGTGCGATTCAGTGAGCAGGCGCGTGACGTCTTTCTCGCCTCCGGCCAGGCCCTCTTCGAGGTCAAGCACGATCGCGCTCGGCCGTTCCGGGTGCACACCGCATCGAGCATCGTCGAAGCGGTAGGCACACAGTTCGACGTTCGCGTGCTCGGCAACAAGACTCTGGTGTCGGTCGTCGAAGGCGTCGTACGGGTTCTTCAACCTGAGTTCGACAGCGTCACCATCAAATTACCTGAGCCCCCACGTCTGGCCGCGGGCGAAGCCGCCACGGTCGACGACCACGGCAAGGTGGAACGCACCGCGAAAGTGGACGTCACTGCAGTCTCGGCGTGGAAGCAGCAGCGGTTGATCTTCAATGAGGAGACGCTGGGCTGGATCGCCGACGAGTTCAACCGCTACAACGCGACGCCCCGGCTCAGGATCGAAGGAGATGCGCTGCGTGCACAGCGCTTCAACGGTGTCTTCAACGCGCACAGCCCCGAGTCGTTGGTCGAGTACCTGCAGGAGTATCTGCACGGGGACCCGTCGATCGTCTTCGAGCGCACGGACGACGAGATCGTCATTCGTCAGCAGACGAACGCTTCCGCACAGAGATTGGATGCGACGCCCTAGGGGCCGCGCGAAGGAGCGCTACACGTGGGAAGCCGCACACGGGCGTTCATCAGGGCCGCGATACTCGCACTGGCGGTGATTCAACCCGCGTCGGGTGACCAGGACACTGCACTCGTCGAGTTCCATATCGCTTCGCAGCCACTCGCACAGGCGTTGAATGCATGGGCTCAGCAGTGTGGTCTGCAGCTTATCTGGCCCGCGGGCGATGTTGCACGAATCCAATCACGCCCCTTGTACGGCATGTACGAGCCCATGCAGGCATTGACGATCCTGCTGCAGGACTCCGGTCTGAAGTACTCCGTGCTGAGCGCAGGCACCGTCACTGTCGCGGAGCGCATCGCAAACAGCCCTACGGTTGTCTCGGTGAAAGCGCCCAACGAATAACCGCCTGAGAATTTTCGGCAATATATCGACCGCGCAGCGCTCTTCGATACCCTCAACGACAGCAGGAAGCGACATAGGGAGTAGACGAGAAGGAGAGTCCAAGGGAAGTCCGGGGTTTGGGGCCGGAAGGAACGGCGGGGGTTCCAAATGAACAGGGATCATGCGACGACGCTGGCGATTGCCGAACGCGCAGCGGAATGGTTGATACGGCTCCCCACGGCTGATGCCCAGCAACGCGAGGAGTTCATGTACTGGTTGCGCCAGTCTCCAGTGCATGTCTATGAGTTCCTGCTTGCAGTGCGCTGCGTAGAGCGCTTGCGCTTCCTGGACTACCAGCGGCTGCTGAGCGCGGACCTCGATGCAGACGCAACTCCCAGTGTTGCGGCGCTGCCGATTGCAACCTCGCAGAGGAACGGACCGCGGATATCTCGCGAGCCGGCCACTAGCAATCGGCGAAGTGTCATCGTGAAAGTCGCTGCCGTGCTCGCCATCATCGTCTTGACGCCGCTGATCATCTTCGGCGTCACTGCAACGAGTGGCCGTACCATTTCAACAGCGGCAGGTGAATGGCGAACAGAGCACTTGCCAGACGGAAGCGACCTCCGTATCGGTCCGCGAACCGAGATCGTTGTCGCCTTCACTCGTGAAAACCGCGTCCTGAAGCTGGAACACGGTGAGCTTCTGATCCATGTCGCCAAGAATCCCGCGCGGCCGCTGTTCGTGGAATCAGACTTGGCCGTTGCGCGAGCGGTCGGTACGACACTGGCAGTGAGCAAGCTGGATCCGGAGATCACCTGCATTACCGTGCAGGAAGGCGTTGTCGTAGTTTCTGCGCGGGGCCGGCCCGGTCATACCGCTGGGCATCGAGCGGATAGCGACATCATCACGCTGCGCGCGGGACAGCAGGTGCAGGTCAGTGCAGTAGCACTGCCAGTGCATTCGGTCGATCTGCGCAAGGAACTCGCTTGGGCAAGCGGCCGCCTGATCTTCGATACCGAGCAGCTTTCAGACGCGGTCCGCGAATTCAACCTTCGGAACGACACCCAGATGAAGGTACTGAATCAGGAGCTCGCGCGCAGGCCGATACGAGGAATGTTCGCTGCGAACGACCCGATGTCCTTTGCGATGGCACTTCAAGCCCAGGGCACGATCTCGATTGCCGCTGCCGGCCCGCACACGCTTCTGCTCACGTCGAGGTCGGACATTGCTGGCCAATCGCGAGTGGTGCGCTGACCAGACCAGGCGCCGTTCCAGCGCCACTCGCATCGTCTAGCGCTGCGGCACAAACAGCAAATCCTGATAGTCATAACTGAAATCCGCCAGCGGCGAGATCGCTTTCATCGTCATTTTCTCGATCGACCCGTCCGGATTCAGCGCGAACGTCACATACGCATCCTCGATATTCCGATCCGTCCATCTCGTTCTGAACGTGTCATAGCGCACATGCTCGAGCTTGCCGCTCAACGCCGGCGTGTGCTCGAACCGTATAGTCATTCCATCCGCTGCCTTCTCGATCGTCGCCGTCCCATACCACGCATCGCGATAGACGCCCGCGTACTTCTCGATCGGCAACGACGGTCCCTTGTTCCCGCCCTCTTCCTTGCCCTGCTCCGCTTTGCTGGCCGCCAACTGCTCCTGCCCCTTCTTCATCCGCTCCTGGAACGTCTCGTTCACCGCGGTGATCCAATCCGGGCTCTTCAACCCCAAATAGTGATCGAGCAGCCGATACTGCATCGACGACAGCAACCCCGGCTCCTCCGCGTTCGTGAACAATGCGAACGCGACATGCTTCTCCGGCACCAGCACGAACAGCGTCACCATCCCAGGCACGCCGCCGCCATGCGATACGATCGTCTGCCCGCGATAATCATTGAGACCCCACCCCAGCGCGTACGCCCGCAAATGAGCCTGGGTCAGCTCGAGTCGCTTCGGCGCAGGCGCCACCGGCAGCAGCGTTTGCGGCGTCCACATCTCGCGCGACTGCGCTTCACTGAACAGCCGCACATTGCTCTTCGCATCCAGCCCAGAATTGAGCTGCAATTCCAGCCACCGAGCGATCTCCAGCCCGTTCGAATTCAGCGCGCCGGCGGCGGCAGCGACGTCAATCTTCGTGACCTCCGCGAGCGGACTCATCGGCCCGGTGCCGCGCACTTCACCCGATGCTCGCGCATGCGGCCAGGCACGGTCTGCACCCGCAGGCAGCTCTGACGAAGTCGAGGTCTCGTTCATCTGCAACGGCCCGAGGATGCGCTTGCGCATCGTCTCTTCCCAGCTCGACTTCTCGATCGTCGCGATCACCTCGCCCGCGACGATGTACAGCAGATTGTCGTACGCGAAGCGGCTGCGGAAACTGCTCACGGGCTTGATGAAGCGCAGCCGGTGAATGATCTCGGCGCGCGTCAGATCCGACGGCGGATAGAACATCAGATCGCCCGCGCCGGCGCCGAGGCCGCTGCGATGAACGAGGATGTCCCGGATCGTCATCTCGCTCGAGACATACGGGTCGTACATCTTGAAGCCCGGCAGCACGTCCGCGACCTTCGTCTCCCACGTGAGCTTGCCTTCGTCCACCAGCATCGCGAGCAGCGCAGTCGTGAACGCCTTGGTCGTCGAGCCGATCGCGAACAGCGTGTGCTCATCGACCTTCGCCGGCTCGCCCATCTTGCGCACGCCATAGCTGCGGATCACATACGGCTTGCCCTGCTCGACGATCGCAACAGTCATGCCCGGCGTGCCGAACGTATCGAGCGCACGCTGCGCGTAGCGATCCAGATCTGCAGGCGGCGCGGCGCAAGCGGCACCAGCGACGAGCAGTGCCGAGATCCAGACAATCTTCATCGCTAGCCGTTGCATCACTTGGATCCTCGCAGACAGTTGTCCAGCAGGCGCTCGAACTCATCGCCAGCGCGGACCGGATCGGCGACCGGCAACCCCAATCGCTGTGACTCGCTGGAGATCACACGCCGCGCCTCGGCATCCGACAACTGCGAAGTATTGAAACTCACGCCGCCGCAGCGGATCGCCGCATTCGTGCGCCGTCCCAGCGCGAGATTGAGATCGATCGTGTCCTCGACGCTCGGGATCGGCAGGTCCGGATGCCCGATGATGTGCGTGCGCCCCGGCTCGTGACACACCACGATCACGTCGGGCTGACTACCGTGCAGCAGTCCCAGCGAAACGCCCGCATACGAAGGATGCGACAGCGAGCCCTGCCCTTCGATCACGTCCCAATGATCGGGCGCTGCATCCGGGCTGAGCATCTCGGCCGCGCCCGCTTCGAAATCCGACACGACTGCGTCCATCGGCATGCCCGCGCCCGCGATCATGATTCCAGTCTGCCCGGTCGCGCGAAAGTCGACATCGACGCCGCGGAGCTGCAGCGCGCGCGCGATCGTGAGCGCTGTGTATTTCTTCCCGAGCGCGCAATCGGTGCCCACGGTCAGCAGTCGATTGCCCGTTCTCTTCCTGCCGTTCGCGATCGGGATGTTCTGCGGCGGCGTGCGCACGTCGATGAGCCGCCGTCGATGCAATTGCGCCGCGGCCTTCAAGGCCGGCGTATCGCTGAGTCGCGCGTGCATGCCGCTGACGACGTCGAGCCCAGCTTCGAGCGCGCCAAGCAGATGCGGCAGCCAGCTGTCGACGATCTTGCCGCCGATGTTCGCGACGCCGATCACCATCGAGCGCGCGCCCGACGCACGCGCCTGCGCCGGGCTCAAACGCGGCAACCCCAGCGTGACGGTGCGATCCGAGCACGACCACTCACCGACGCAACGCTCGCGCGCCCAGTCACGCAAGCCGAACGCGGTCTTCGCGTACGTCGGCTCGGTGACATCGCCGAGGAACAACAGATACGGCTGCGGCAGTTCCACGCCCGTGCTCCGGCAGGTTCAGAGCCAAGTGGCGCCGAGCAGCCGGCGGAAGTTGCCGCCGAGAACCGCGCTGATGTTGTCGTCCGAGTAGCCGCGGCGGATCAGCGCCTCGGTCAGGTCGAACGTCTTGCGCGGATGATCGAAGCCTTCGATGTCGATCTTGTCGCGGAAGCCGTAGCTCGCCTTGTACGACTCCTTCAGCTGCTTGTACTGATCCGGCGGCATGTCGTCGTAGCCCCACAGGTCCGAGTCCGAGCCGATGCCGACGTGCTCGATGCCGACCAGCTTCACGACGTGATCGATGTGATCGACGATGTTCTCGATCGTGGTCGGCTCCTTGCTGGTGACGAACATGCGCACGCCGGTGATGCCCATGACGCCGCCCTTCGCGGCGAGCTTCTGGATCGCCTCGTCGGTCTTGAGCCGCGGGTGATTGTTCAGCGCGCGGCAGTTCGAGTGCGTGATCGCGATCGGCTTCGGGGAGATTTCGATCGCGTCGAGCGTGGTGCGGTCGCCGCAATGCGAGACGTCGACCAGCATGCCCACTTCGTTCATCGCCTTGATGATCTCCGCACCGAAATCGCTGACGCCGCCGTCGACGCGATCCGTGCTGCCGGAACCGAGCAGGTTCTGGCTGTTGTAAGTCAGCTGCGCGCAGCGCTGGCCGAGCTGATAGAACGCCTTCACGTCCGCGGGTTGGCGGAAATGCTCGGCATTCTGCACGCCCGTGATGACGGCGATCTTGCGCTCCTTCTTCGCGCGGTCGAGATCCGCCGCCGTGCCGACCAGCGAGAACACGTGCGAGTTGCGGCCGGCGTAGCCCTGCCACGCCGCGATGAATTGCAGCGTCTCCTCGACCGCAGTCGGCCCGCCGGTGCCGATGGAGTTGTGAAAGCCGGTGATGCCGCTGGTCCGAAACTCTTCCGCCATCTGCTCGCTGATCGGCCCGGCATAGGCTTCCGGTTTGAAGTCGATCTTGATCGGCGCGAGCATGTCGATCACGAGCGTGCGCTCGACGATCTTCATGGCCCGCGCCGAGTAGCGCGGCGCATTCGCTCCGAACGCCTTGAACCTGCCGAGGTTCAGCATCGGCGGCGCAAAGGTCGCGACGCCCGTCGCAACCGCTGCCTGCAACATACGCCGCCTGGTCAAGGGTCCGGTCATTTTGCTCATGGAGGGTTCTCTTTCGACTTGTGCTGCGGAGTGTAGAGGAGGCGGCGCCGACCGCTCGCCGGCTGTGACGAGCGGTCGGGGGAGTCGTTGGACGGTTCGATTCGCATGAGGATCAGAACTGCGTGATGACGTTGAGCCCGATCGTTCGCGGCTGCACCAGGCTCACCCACGCCGGGCCGCCGGCCGCCGAGAAGCCCGTCGTCGCCGAAAGCTTGCCGCGCTCGTCGAATGCATTCTTCGCATACAACTGCAGGCGTGCCGCGCCCAGCTGCAGCCCGGCACGCAGGTCCACTGTCGTGTATTCCGGCAAGTCGTATTGCGGCACGCTCGCGCTGTCGTCATAGCTCGCCACGCGATCTGACACGTGCCGCACGGTCGTGCCGACGAATGCGTCGCGGCTGCCGAGATCGAACCCATAGTCGGCAGAGAGCGAGCCGGTGAACTTCGGCGTATCGGGCAGACGGTCGCCGTTCGCGCCGCCGAGGTCCGGGGCGTCTTCGCTGAGCTCTGCATCCGTATAGCCGAGCGCGGCGACCAGCGTCAGCTGGGACGTCGGGGCAAGCGTCAGCGTGAGCTCCGCACCTTTGCTCTCCGCGGCTGCCGCGTTGTCCACGACGCCGAGACCGTTGCGGACCGCGTTGATCTGCAAGTTGTCCCAGTCGATGAAGTACACCGCCGCGTCGACGCTGAAGCGGCGATCTTCGCTGCTGGTCTTGATGCCGGCCTCGTAGCTGCGCAGCTTGTCTGCGTCGAACGTCGGATCGGCGAGCGGCTGGCCGCTCAAGTCGTTGATGACTGCGTTCGGGCCGCCGGGCCGGTAGCCGGTCGCGTAGCGCAGGTACGGCATGACACGCTCGCTCGCGCGATAGCTGATCGTCCCCTGGTACGTGACGATGCTGTCCGTCTGGCCGCGCTCCGGCACGGAGAACACCAGCGGCCCGGAGCCGATCTGCTCGAAGCGCTGCGAATTGTGCGCGTAGCGCAGGCCGCCGGTGAGATCGAGTTTCGGCGTGACGTGCCAGGTCAGCGTGCCGAAGCCCGCGTACTCCTCGTACGTGCTCGGCAGCTCGACGGTGAGCAGATTGACCGGAAACACCGTGCCGTCCGGCAGCGAAGAGTTCAGCGTCTGGAACTGATCGCTGTCCTCGTCGGTGTAGAACGCACCGATCGACCAGTCGAGCAGCGTGCCGCTGGCATTGAGCCGCACTTCCTGCGTGAACTTGTCGGTGTCGTTCTGCTTCTCCACGTCGATCGAGCCGAGCACGATGCCGTTGGCGGCGAGCACCGGCACGAAGAACGCCGAAACGTCGGTGATCGCGTGGCTGCGCACCGTCTGGTAGCTGCTGATCGACGTGAGCGTGGCGCTCTCGAACTCGTAACTGAGCGTGGCACTGCCGAGCCGGAACTGCTGGTCGAAAGGCTCGGCGCGCAGGCGGCGCTGGTCCAAATCGCCGTCGATCGGCGCGCCTGTCGTCAGTCCGAAGTCCGAGGACGCAGTGCCGTCGCGCTCGATGTCCTGCGCGAATGCAGTGAATCGCAGCGTGAACCGGTCCGCCGGTTTCAGCAGCAGATCCGCGCGCCCGCCGTAAACATCTGCTTCGTTCACGTCGTCGCGGCCGGACGCGAGATTGTCGACGAAGCCGCTGTCGTGCGTGTAGAACCCGCTGACGCGCAGCGCGGCCTTGTCGTCGGCGAACGGAGCGTTGAGCGCCGCGGCAGCGTCGTAGCCGACACCGCCACCTGCGGTGCTCGAAAGCCCGGCGCGCACGGTGCCGCCGAAAGCGCTCGTATCCGGCGTCACGCTCACGTACTTGAGCAGGCCGCCCATCGTGCTCGCGCCGTACAACGTGCCTTGCGGACCGCGCAGGATCTCGATGCGCGAAACGTCGAACAGCCCGACGTCCAGTGCCAGCTGCGCGCCGGAAGCGAACGGCGTGCTCGAGCCATACGGCACTTCGTCCACATAGATGCCGACGGTCGGCGAGATGTTGTTGCCGGTCGTGATGCCGCGCAGGTTCACCTGCGTCGAACCGACGCCGCTGGTCGTGAAGTTCAGGCCCGGCACGGTGCTGGCGAAGTCGCGGAACTGGGTGGCGCCGAGCGCTTCGAGGTTGCGGGCAGAGATCGCCGTCACCGACAGCGGTGTCTCGCTCAGCTTCTGCTCGAACTTCTGCGCCGTTACCACCACTTCCTCGAGCACGGACACGTTGGTCGAAGTCTGGGCCGTCGCGGCCGCGCCCAGGCCGCAGCCCAACAGGCCGGCGGCCGCGCACAATGCACGGCGCCGGGCGAATGCAGTCGAAATCGTCATGGCGGACTCCCCTTGGTCGTCGAATGCAGTGAGACGACCGGGAAGCCCAATCCGGACAAATTTTTCTAATAGTATCTGTTTTGGCCTGAGATGCGATAGGCCGGCTAGTAGCCGACGTCGACGCTGACGCCGACGGTGCGCGGCTGCAAGGCGTTCAGCTCGATGCCGTAGGGCACGTTATCGGCGTCGACCGCGAGGCCGCCGCCGATATAGGCGCGCCGGTCGGTGACGTTGCGGGCGAACAGCCGGACCGTCCAGTTGCCGCGCACGAGGCCAGCGGACAGATCGAGAGCGGTGTAGGACGGCAGCACATAGGAGTTGTCGGTACCGGTCTGCGCGGCGATCGCCGTGCCCTGCTCGCCCACATATCGCCAGGCGGCGTTGAAGCGTGCGGTCCAGCGACTCGCGAGCGGGAGCTCGTAGTCGAGCATCGCGGATGCGCTCCAGCGCGGAGTGTTACCAAGCCTCGCTGCGGCAATACCATCCGCCGGCGAGGTGAGCCGCGCGTCGGTGTACGCCGCGTTGACGCCGATACGCAGCTCGTCCATCGGCAGGTAAGCCGTTTCGAGCTCGAACCCCTTGCTCACTGCATTACCGGTGTTGTCCACGCTGCCGATGCCGCCAACGATCACCGCCTGCTGGATCTCGCGCCATTCGATGCGGAACGCGGCGACGTTCAACTGCGCACGGCCGGCGAGAAACTGCGTCTTCAGGCCGGCCTCGTAGTTGGTAAGGGTGTCGGCTTCGACGATCGGCGGCAGGTCGAGCGCGCGCGGATTCGGACCGCCCGGCCGATAACCGCTCGCCACGCGCGCATAGAGCATCGTGTCGGCACTCGCGCGCCAGCGGGGACTCACGTTGTACGTAACGACGTCTTCCGCCGACCGGCCGGAGACATCCGTAGGCGGGCCGATGACGCTTTCGAGACCGCCGCTGATCTGCCGGAAGCGTTGCCGGTTGTGCGCCCAGCGCACGCCCGCTGTCACGTCGAAGCGCTCCGCGAGCTGCAGCGTGGCCGAGCCGAAGCCGGCGACCTCCTCATACTGCGAGGGGAACTCGACGAACAGGAACCTCGGCGCGAACTGCGGGATCGGTCGACCGGCAGTGTCGAGCGCGAACACGTTGCGCACGTGCTCACCGTCTTCCTTCGTGTAGAAGGCGCCGATCAGCCATTCGATCCGCCCGCCGGGTTGCGAGGCGAGGCGCAGCTCCTGCGTGCGCTTGCGCAGATCCAGCTCGATGTGAAACGGCGCGTAACCCGGCGCGACTGCGCCGCCGGTAGCCTGCGGATACAGAAAGCCGAAGATGGACGACGCATCCTGCACGTGATGCGTGCGCGTGCGGGAATAACTGCTGGCCGACAGCAGACTGGCCCAGCCGAGATCCCACTCGAGTGTCGCCGAGTAATGATCGATGTCCTGACTGAAAGGCTGCGGCAGCGGATGAAAGCTCGTCAGCGCGCCATGATCGGGAATGCCGGTAGGCGGATCGAGGCCGGTCAGCGTCAACGCGACTGCAGCGTCGTCATTGGAATGGATCCGCTGCCACAGGCCGCCGAGCTGCAACGACAGCGCATCGTTGATCTGCCACAGCAGCGCAACCCGGCCGCCGCGTTGGCTGACATCGTTCAGATCGCGCGCGCCGGTCTCGGCGTTGTCCGCGTATCCCGGCGTCTGTTGCTCGAAATAGCTGCCCCACAGGCCGACTCGATCCGCGGCCAGCGGCAGATTCGCTCCGGCGCGTAGGCCCCAGCCGATGTCGCTCGCGGATGCGACGTCGAAGGTGCTCGCGCCGGCCCATGCTTCCAGGTCGCTCACGCTCGGACGCCGCAACACGTACTTGAGCAACCCGCCCATCGCACCCGCGCCGTACAAGGTTCCTTGCGGGCCACGCAGGACTTCGATGCGCTCGACATCGTAGGGCATCAGGTCCAGGCCGAACTCGCGCGCGCCGCCGTAGTTGGAGCTCGAGCCGAGCGGCGTGTCGTCGACGTAGTAGCCGACCACCGCGCCCGGACCCACCGGCGCGATGCCGCGCAACGTGATCATCGTCTGCCCCGGACCGCCGCCGCTGCTGACGTTCAGTCCCGGGATGTACGCCGCGTAGTCGGTGATCGTGGTTGCGTGCAGCTGCTCCAGTTGCCGTCGGTGGAACACGCTGACGGACGCAGGCACGTCCTGCATGTTCTCGGTGCGCTTCTGCGCGGTCACCAGAACTTCTTCGATCAAACCGTCGCCGCCGGCATCGACAGTGTTTGCGGTAACGCTCGTCCGTTCTGCCGAGCGGCGGTGAGCGACACGACGCGCTTCACCGATGGTGATTGCGCCCGAAGCTGTGAACGAAGCTTCGAGCCCGGTGCCACGCAGGAGCCTCGCGAGCGCGGCGGAAGGCTGCAGCTCGCCGCGAATCTCCGGCGCCCGCTTGTCGCGCACCAGCTCGGCCGGCGCGGTCACGATGAGATCGGCTTGTCTGGAAAACTCCAGCAGCGCTTGCGACAGCGGCTGCGCCGCGATCTGGAACGTCCGCCTGGTCTCGGCGCGCGGCGCTGCGGACACCGAGCCAGGTACAAACAGCGGGACCGCGAGCGCAGCGACGACGATTGCAACCGCCAGTCGCATGGGCCGGGTCATCGACTATTGGCGGGCGTGCAGCAGGATGTCGCCGTCGGGCTGGCGCTCGGCGACGAGCGGCAGCGCGGCTTGCAGGGTCTCGATCATTCCGTCGATCTGCGAAGTCCGGAAGGAAGTCGTCAGGCGCAGCGCTTGCAGTTGCGGATCCACGATGACGATGTGCGTGCGCGTGTAGCGGTTCGCGTCGGCGACGACGTCTCGCAACGCAGCGTTGTCGTAGACGAGCCGGCCGGAGCGCCACGCGCCGACGTCCAGCGCATCCACCGGGCGAATCTCGATGCTGTCCGCTGCTGCAATCCAGGCAGCTCCGCCGGACAGGATGGAAGACGCGTCATCCGTGTCGGCGCGCTTCACCGCAACGCGGCCCTCGCTGACTGCAACGCGCACCTGGTCCGGCCGCCGGCGAATCTCGAACTGCGTGCCGACGACGCGGACCGTGTAATCGCCGGTCGAGACGATGAAGGGCCGACCGGGATCGTGCGCAACCGCAAAGAACGCGTCGCCTGCGATGACGGTCGCGCGCCGCGTTTTTGCGGTCACGGTGAAATCGATCTGCGATTGCGCACCGAGCACGATCCGCGTGCCGTCGGGCAGCGCGATCTCGCGAACTTCAGCAGCTTGAGTCGCCACCTGCGTGGGCCGCTGCAGGAACGAGAGTGCATCGAACGACAGGCCCAGCCAGACGACCGCGACGATTGCAGCGACGCCGACCGCGGCAGCGATCAGGCGCGGCGTGCGCAACACACCGACGATCCTCTCGCGCAACGTGGGTGTTCCAAGTAACGCCCGGTACCGCTCGTGGCTGCGCATCGCCGCCAGGTCGCGCCAAGTCTGCAGCGCTGCATGGTAGGCCGCCGCGTGAGCCGGGCTGCGGCCTAGCCAGTCGTCGAACGTAGCGCGCTCGCCCGCAGCCGGTTCCTGCCCGGCCAGGCGCGCGACCCACGCCGCTGCTTCGTCGTGCACGTTATCCATGCAGCGCGCGCAGGCATTCAGCCAGCGTCCGTTCGATGTGTTTGCGTACGTTCTCGGCCGACATTCCGAACTGCTCCCCGATCTCGGCGTAGCTCAGGCCCTCGAAGCGGTTCAGCAGCACCAGCCGCCGCCGCTTGAGCGGCATGCGCTCCAGCGCCTGCGCCAGGATGCGAAACCGCTCGGCCTGCAGTAAGACGTTCTCGGGCGACGATTCGTACAGTGGATTTTCGGC
This sequence comes from Steroidobacteraceae bacterium, assembly GCA_036555785.1. Lineage (GTDB taxonomy): Bacteria > Pseudomonadota > Gammaproteobacteria > Steroidobacterales > Steroidobacteraceae > Steroidobacter. Next base: position 27,270 of record DATBKP010000006.1, on the reverse strand, counting down.
CGCGGCCGATTTCGCGGTGCGCTCGTGCGCCGCGACGCGCTGCGCCTGACGGTGGTGGTCGATGACCAGGTTGCGTGCCGTGGCGTACAGGAACGCGCGCGGATTCTCGATGTGCGCGGGATCCGCCGCGGCGAAGCGCATGAACGCCGACTGCGCGACATCTTCCGGCTCCGGCGGACCGGGACCGAACTGCGCGCGCACGTAGCCGCACAGCGCGGTCCAGTGATCGCGATACAGGTCGGCGAGGCGCTGGGCGAGCGCGTCCGGCATGACGGTCCCGTGTAGAAAATAGTGACCTGAGCATACCTCAGGCGCCCGCGGCGCGTGCAATCGGCAATGTCGGCCGGAAAATTCCCGGCGATGCGCGCGCGGGATTTTTTCTTGCGTTGACAGCGCAATTGAAAGTGCTAAACCGGCGCTCCTCGGGGAGTCATCGACAAGACAAAAGGAGCGCCGTCATGAACCGACCTCTCGGGTTCCCTGCTTCATTGTCGATCGCGTGCGCCTTGTTGTGGAGCTCTGCCGCTGCCTCGCAAGGCGTAGCGGATGCAGAGCGCCACTACGATGCACGCATCGACTACAACGCTGCATTCATCGCCTCGCAACGCCTGCTGCCGGCTCAGACCAACAAAGGCTTCGCCGCGAATCTGCAGGAAGCTTCGGCCGAAACCGACACCGCGACTGGCGCCGTCAGCGTGCTCACGAGCCAGAGCGGCTATCTCACCGACAAGGCGGGCGGCGCGCCGCTGACGCTCGCGATGAATTTCCTGCGCAGCAACGTCGCAGCGCTCGGGCTGGAAGCCGCAGACCTGCAAGGCTATGCGGTCACGAACGTCGTCTACTCGCAGGTGACGGGCGCGACGCACATCTACCTGCAGCAGCGCTACCGCGGCATTCCCGTCTACAACGCGCAGCTGCAGGTCAACGTGAATCGCGACGGCCGCATCATCAGCGTGAACAATTCCTTCCTGCCCGGCATCGCGCGCGCAGTGAAGTCGCTGACGCCACGGATGCAACTCGGTGCAGCGGTGAGCTCGGCGGCGCAATTCTCCGGCACGCCGCTGCCGGCGCAAGCCAAGGCTCCGGGCAACGGCCAGCTGATGTGGCTGCCGATCCGCCAGGGCGAAGCGCGCCTGGTGTGGAATTTCCAGATCCACACGCCGGACCAGGAGCACTCCTGGGACTTCACCGTCGATGCCGAGTCCGGCCAGGTGTGGACGCGCTTCGACTGGGTCGCCGACGACCAGTACCGCGTCTACCGGCAACCCGCCGAGAGCCCGAACCATACGAGCCCGCTGCCGCCCTCGGACGGCCGCGTCCTGGTCGTGAATCCAGCCAACACGACCGCATCACCCTTCGGCTGGCATGACACGAACGGCGCTGCCGGGGCCGAGTTCACCACGACCCAGGGCAACAACGTGCAGGCCTACACCGACGTCGATGCGAACAATTCTCCGGACGCCAATTCCAGTCCGAGCGGCGGCGCGGCGCTCAACTTCGATTTCCCGCTGAACCTGGCGCAGGCGCCGAGCGCCTACCGCCCGGCCGCGGTCACGAACCTGTTCTACCTCAACAACTTCATCCACGACGTGCAGTACCAGTACGGCTTCGATGAAGCGGGCGGGAATTTTCAGGTCAACAACTACGGACGCGGCGGCGTCGGCAACGACTCCGTGCGCGCCGAGGCGCAGGACGGCGCCGGCACGAACAACGCGAACTTCGGCACGCCGCCCGATGGCCAGCGGCCGCGCATGCAGATGTTCGTGTGGACCAGCCCGAATCCCGATCGCGACGGCGACCTCGATGCCGGCATCGTGTTCCACGAGTACGGCCACGGCATCTCCAATCGCCTGATCGGCGGACCGGCCAACGTCAACTGCCTGACCAATCGGCAGCAGGCGGGCGAAGGACTGTCGGACTGGTGGGCGCTCGCGCAGACGGCGGAAGTCGGCGATCACGGCACCGACGGACGCGGCATGGGCACGTACGCCCTCGGTCAACCGACGACCGGTCTCGGCATCCGCACCCAGCGTTACAGCACGGATCCCGCGATCAACACCTGGACCTACGCGAGCATCAACGGCATGGCAGTGCCGCACGGCGTCGGCTCGGTGTGGGCGCAGGCAGCGTGGGAGGTGTACTGGAAGCTGGTCGATCGTTGGGGCTTCGATCCGAACCTGTTCAACGCCAACGGCAGCGCCGGCAACCAGCGCATGATGTTGTACGTCATCGAAGGCCTGAAGAACACGGCCTGCAACCCGACGTTCACGCAGATCCGTGACGGCATCATCCAGGCCGCAGTCGACAACCATGGCGGCGAAGATGTCTGCCCGATGTGGGAGGCGTTTGCGGCGTTCGGTCTCGGCACGAACGCTGTCAGCGGCGGCGCCAACAGCACGACGCCCACCAACGGCTTCGCCATTCCGGCTTCGTGCCAGGGCGGCGGCGGCACCGTCGTGTTCAGCGACGACTTCGAGACCAACCTCGGCTGGCAGACGAATCCGAACGGCACCGACACCGCGACGACCGGACAGTGGGAGCGCGGCGATCCGCAAGCCACGAGCGACAACGGTGCGAAGCAGCTGGGGACGACGACGAGCGGCGTGAACGATCTCGTGACCGCACGACTCGCCGGCGCGAGCGCGGGCGTGAACGACATCGACGGCGGCGTTACTTCGATCCGCTCGCCGGCGATCACGCTGCCGGCCACCGGCACGCTGACGCTGACGTTCAATCAGTACCTCGCTCACGGCTCCAACGCCACGAGCGCGGACTTCCTGCGCGTGAGCGTCGTCGGCACTACGACCAGCGTCGTGTTCCAGCGCGTCGGCTCGGCGACCAACTTGAACGGTGCGTGGGCGGCGGCCTCCGCCAACCTGACGCCGTTCGCCGGCCAGACCATCCGCCTGCTGATCGAAGCTGCGGATGCGAGCACGGCGAGCCTGGTCGAAGCGGGTATCGACGACGTGCGCATCACGCGGCAGTAATATGCAGGAATGATCCGCAGCTGGTTTGTTTCGCTACTACTCGCCGTCGCGCTCGCTGCATGCGGGCGCGGCGGCGCCGCGGCCGCTCTCGACGCACCGATCCAGCTCGCGCCCGGCGAGGCGGCGTACTTCGCCGACGCAGAGCTCCAGGTGAAATTCGTCGGCATCGATTCGGACTCGCGCTGCCCCGGCGACGTGGCTTGCGTGTGGGCCGGCGAAGTCGTGGTGCGGCTCACCGTCCGCAAGGACGGCCGCACCCAGGAGCTCGGCGTTCGCGAAGCGCAGAGCATGCCGATCGATGGCTTCAAAGTGGCGGTCTTGCAAGTCCTGCCCGTGCGGGCGTCCTCGCAACCGATCGCGCCCGCGGACTATCGCGTGACGCTCAAACTCACGCGTTGAGACCGGGCGGAAAGCGTGTCTGCATTCGGCGTCGGCTTCTGACGCGGAATGCCGCGACGTCGCGAGGTGACACTATTGGTCACCCCTGGCCGCGGCCGGCCGGACGCCTAACCCCCTGTCCGGCATGACAATAAGTCCGTGGCATGGCTGTTGCACTGATCCAGGCAAAAGTCTCAGCCAACAGGTGCGACGGCGATGGCGACGAAATGCGAAGTGTTCGGATGGCTGCTGGTCGACGATTCGGCCCGCGTGCTGGTCCGCGAAGAGAGCGGCCACATCTCGCTGCAGTCCGCGAAGCCCGAGGATGCGCCGGGCCACTGGGCGATCCAGACCGGGTCGTTCCGCCGCGGCAAACCGATAGTCGATCCGGTGACCGGTCAGCGGCTCGGCTACGAGATGGAATGGGTGGCAAGCCCGCTCGCCGAGGCCGGCGCCTAACGCGGCGCGACCCGAAAGATGGCGGTGTGCCAGATCTCCGTCGCGATCTCACCGCCCACTGCATAAGCGACGTATAGCTTGATGAATTGATGTCCCTTGCGCTCCCACTTCTCCAGTGGCAGCGCGCGCACTTCGATCGCGTCGCCGACGCGCAATAGCCTGCGAAAGCGAATATCCGAGCCGGTATGAATCCACGCCGGCATCGCGAAACGCCGCACCAGCACCTGGTTCGCCTGCGACAGGATCGCGTGAGGGTGCAGCACGCCCTTGCGAAACAGCTCCGTTTCGTCGTCGACACGCGCAGCGTATTCACGGTTGAGCGCTGCGTCCGGTTGCCACTGGTACAGCGCAAACGGCTCATCGACGTGAACCGTGTCCCACGCGATCTCGACGCGCTCGTGCGGATCCGTTCCGCCGCCGACATACCCGTGCGGATCGACGGCGGGCTGTAGCTCCTCGAGCGTGCATTCCAGCGTCGCGAGCAACACGTCGGACGTGTTTCTGCATTCCACGACGACGCTGTCCTCGCCCGTCTCGCGATCCAGCAGCGAGATCGTCTCCGCGTGATATGCAGGCTTGATGAAGCGCGTCGTCACCCAGCTGCCTTGCAGCCAGCTCGCGCCGAGCCGCTGCGTCAGCGGCCACGCGAGATGACCGAACACCGTAACGCCCGGCACCAGCGCGCCCGTGAAGCCGAAGCGCTTCGCGATGTCGTCGCTGTGAATCTTGTTCTCGCTCGCCTGCGCGAAGTTGCGAGCGACAGCAGTGTGGACCGGCATGCCTACAGCTCCCACGAGTCGCGCTGGAGCACGACGCGATAGCCGTCCGGATCCTCGAACGTGACGCCGAGCCGGTCCCAATAAGGATTGAACGCAGTCACGGGCGCATGACCCGCAAGCTCGAACCGCGCAACAGCCTGCCGCCACTCCTGCGCATCCGGAAGATAGAACACGAGCAGATTGTCGGCCGTCGGGGCGCGCCCCGCGCGATGTCCGTGTGCACGCGTGAACTCGAGGTGGTACGGCGCGCCGGGCAGACCGAGCATCACACCGTCGAAACCTTCATGGTCCGCAAACCGGTACAGCTCGGTGAAGCCCAGTCCATCGCGATAGAACTTCACGACGGCTTCGAGATCGTCGGTCGGGCGCGCTACGCGCAACTTGGTGGCTTGCAACATCGCACTCTCAGTATGTGGCGCTGAATCGATGAGATTTTCGTTATCATGCGACGCGCAGCGTAGCGTAACTCTTTGCACCTCGAGCTTCATCCCACGTGATCGTCCACCTCATCGACGGGACTTACGAGCTGTTCCGCCACTTCTACGGCCTGCGCCGCTTCAACAAGGGAGCGGACAAGCCGTTTGGCGCCGTCATCGGCGTCCTGAATACCGTGCTGGAGACGATCGAAGGCGGCGGTACGCACCTCGGCGTCGCGACCGATCACGTCATCGAATCGTTTCGCAACGAGCTCTGGCCCGGCTACAAGACCGGCGAGGGCATCGAACGGGCGCTATGGTCGCAGTTTCATCCGCTGGAGGAAGCGCTCGCGGCGATGGGCGTCGCCGTGTGGCCGATGATCGAGCTCGAAGCCGACGACGCGCTCGCATCCGCCGCGGCACTCGCCGCCGCTGATGAGCAAGTGCAGAAGGTCTGCATCTGGACGCCGGACAAAGATCTCGCCCAGTGCGTGCGCGACGATCGCGTCGTGCAGATGGATCGGCGCGCCAAGGCAATCCGCAACGCCGCCGCCGTGCGCGAGAAGTTCGGCGTCGATCCGGCGCTGATCCCCGACTACCTCGCGCTGGTCGGCGACACTGCCGACGGCTATCCCGGCATCGACGGCATCGGCAAGTCGGGCGCCGCCCGTCTCGTCAATCGCCACGGTCCGATCGAGGACTTTCCGCCGAGCGTGCTCGGCGAGCAACGCGAGCTGGCGCTGCTGTTCAAGAAGCTGGCGACGTTGCGCACGGACGCACCGCTGTTCGCCAACGTCGATGAGCTGCGCTGGCGCGGTCCGCCCGACGCTTTCGTCAAAATGGTCGAGCGACTCGGCGACGAACGGCTCCTGGCGCGCGCGCGCAAGGCGTCCGTCGTCTGAAAATTCTTCCCGGTCGTGAGCCGCGCCTCGTGGCTTGCGGAACACTGGCGACAGGGAAACGTTGCATGGGATGCGACGACCCACTGTATTCCTGCACGGCGGCTGGCGCTGCGGCAGTACTTACATGTGGAGCAAGTTCCGCACGCACGATGATGTGCTTGCGTTCTGCGAGCCGTTCAACGAGCGCCTCGCGCGCTGTACGCCGGAAGCAATTGCGCGCGATACGCAGCGCGCGTGGAATTCCCGCCACCCGCAACTCGCCGCGCCGTACTTCGCCGAGTACTTGCCGCTCCTCGGCGAGCAGGGAGTGGCGCGCTACGAAGACCGCTTCGCTGTGCAGCGCTACTTCGTGCCGACACAGCAGCCGCTCGAAGAAGCCGCATACCTGGCGTCGCTCCTGCGACTCGCTGAGGCTGCGGACAAGCAGCCGGTGCTCGGTTTCTCGCGCTCGCTCGGCCGCGTCGGCGCGATCAAGCGCATCTTCGGCGGCTGTCATGTCGTGCTGATCCGCGATCCGGTGCAGCAGTGGTTGTCGGCGCGCGAGCAGCGGATCCGCGACGGCAGCCCGTACTTCGAGCTGGGACACGTGATGATCCTGGCGCTGGCGCCGCGCCTGTCGGTCGCGGGCCGCATCGCGCACTGGCTGCAGATCCCGCAACTGCGTTTCGGTTCCTTCGGACACCAGTACCGGCTGCTGCGCCGGCGTTTCGAGCCGCTCGACGATGAGCTCTCGTACCGCGCCTTCCTCAGCGTCTACATGCTTTCGTACGCGCAGGCGTTGCCACATGCCGACCTGGTTCTCGACATGGACCGTCTCAGCCGCCTGCGTTCGTACGCCCGCACGATGAGCGACGAGCTGCTCGAGGCAAGCGGCGTCGATATCGACTTCGCCGATTGCACGCTCCCGGCTCACCGTCGCGTCGACGCGGCCGTGAACGTGCGCGCAGTCCATCACGAAGTGTCCGAGCGCCTCCTGCTCGAGCTGCCCGACGCGCCGCCGGAGCTCGCGCTCCACGAGTATCACCAGGGCGCGCAGAATCTGACGAACGAATGATTTTCCGGCGAAGTGGGACCCAGTTCACCACGTCGCAGCCAAGAGCGCCAAGGTCAGAATTTGGAAGATTCCGAACCTTCCTATTCTTCTTGGCGGTCTTGGCGATCTTGGCGAGAGCTATTTCTCCTTCTCCTCCTGCTGCTTGCTGAGTCGCGCCGCGCGCATCAGCAGGTAGTTGCGCTCCGGAGTGCTCGTCGTAGCGGCGGCGGCGGCGCGATACAAAGGAATCGCGGCCTCGCCGTCCCCTGCCCGCTCGAGCAAGTGCGCGCGCACGGCGGCGAGGCGATGACTGCCGGCGATGCGTTCATCGCGATCGAGCGTCTCGAGCAGCGCCAGACCCGCACGGGGACCTTCGACCATCGCCGTCGCGATTGCATGATTGAGCGCGACGACCGGACTATCTGACATCCGCTGCAGCACTCCGTACAGCGCGAGGATTTGCGGCCAATCCGTGTCTTCCGCGCGCGGCGCTTCGTCGTGCAGCGCTGCGATCGCTGCCTGCAGCGGGTACTCGCCGACCGATCCGCTCGACATCGCCATCTCGACCAGCGCCAGGCCCTCGGCAATCGCCTGCCGGTCCCACAGCGCTCGATCCTGTTCGTCGAGCGGAATCAATTCGCCCAGCGGTCCCGTGCGCGCTGCGCGGCGCGCGTCGGTCAGCAGCATGAGCGCCAGAAGGCCCGCGACTTGGGGCTCCGCCGGCAGCAGCGTGCGAACCGCGCGTGTCAGCCGGATTGCTTCATTCGACAGGTCGGTGCGATGCAGGCTCGGTCCTGAGCTGGAGGTATAGCCTTCGTTGAAGATCAGGTAGAGAACGTGCAGCACCGAGCTCAAGCGCTGCGCGCGCTCGGCCGCGTCCGGCATTGTGAAAGGCACTCGCGAGGCTGCGATGCTCTGCTTGGCGCGGCTGATCCGCTGCGCCATCGTCGCTTCCGGTACGAGGAACGATTTCGCGATCTGCGCGGTTGTCAGACCGCCCACGGCACGCAGCGTCAGCGCGATCGCGGACGCGGACGAAAGCGCCGGATGGCAGCACATGAACAGCAGCACGAGCGTGTCGTCCGGATCGATCCCCGGCTCGGCGTACACGGCCGGCGCGACCACCACCGGCAGATCTTCGATGGCCGCGGCCTCGCGATCGCGCCGCGCGATTTCACTGCGCACGTGATCGGTCATGCGCCGGAGCGCGACCTGGATCAACCAGCCGCGCGGATTGTCCGGAATGCCGTCGCGCGGCCATTGCACGGCTGCGGCGATCAGCGCCTCCTGCACAGCGTCCTCGCACACGGCGAAGTCGCGAAATCGTCGCAAGGTCGCGCCGAGCACCTGCGGCGCCAGATCGCGCAGCAGCTGCTCGGCCCGACGGTCCAGCTCAGCGACGGTCACGCCGTCTCGGGCGGCCCGCTCATCACCTGGCGGACCTCGATCGGCATGTTGAAGGGCGTGCCGCCCGGCCCGGGCGCCGCCGACGCTTCGGCCGCGATCTGGTACGCGCGCTCCGGCGTCGCGACGTCGACGATCCAGTAGCCGGCGAGGAATTCCTTGGATTCCGGGAACACGCCGTCCGTGATCGGCTTGCCGTCCTTGCCGGCGCGCACCCTCTTGGCCTGGGTGGGTGCGTCGAGGCCTTCGGCGCTGACCAGCTCGCCCGCGGCGGTCAGCTTCTGCGAGAACGAGATCATGAAGGCGATGTGCGCCTCGATGTCTTTCTGGGGCCAGCGGGCGAACTGATCGTAGGCGTCGCGCGGGCCGTTCATCATCAGCATGTACTTCATGGCAGGCTCCTGTCCGGTCGGCGGCCCGCAATGGGCTGCCGTTCACCCCCAAGTCGGAGCCGCAGACGGCTTCTCGACATCGCCGCCGCAAATTTTCGTCGAAAGCCGGGCCTGACTAAAGTGCGCGGCGAAAATGGCTATCCGTAGCGTTCCCTCGGCGCCCTGTCCTCACCATTATCCTGGACATGGGCTTCGTGATCGCCGCCGTTTCGAAGTACCGGATGGACAACGTGCCGCTGCTGCTGCAGCCCCTGTTCATCGTGTATGGCTATGGAGTCGGGCTCGCGCAGTTCGCCTATCACTGCCTGATTCACTGGACCTGCCGCATCCGCTACGAGGGGGCGCCGCCGGCGGCGGATCGCAACGTCATCTATTGCCTGTGGCATGGCGACCTGCAGTCCTACTTTTGCGTGTTCCTGCGTCACCGCCGCCACAGCTGGATGATCCATCCGAGCTGGTACATGAAGCCGATCCACGTCTGCATGCGCCTGGGCGGCATCGACAGGATGATCCTGGGCTCGACCGGGCACGGCGGCCGCGCAGCCGCGGAGCAACTCGTTCGCGAGCTGCGCGACGGTCGCTCGACGGGAATTGCGCCGGACGGACCCGGCGGCCCCGCGCGCGTGCCGAAGCGCGGTGTGTTCCACATCGCGGCCCAATCAGGTGTGCCGATCGTGCCGCTGCGCTTCACGCTGTCGCGCGCGTGGCACCTGCCCACGTGGGATCGCAAGCGGCTGCCGCAGCCGTTCTCCACGATCCACGTGCGCTTCGGCGCGCCGATCTGCGTCGACGAGAGCAATTTCGAAAGCGCGATCCGCGCCGCGGCCCAGGGCCTTTGAGTATCGAGTAGTATCGGCGCTCCGTTCGCACTTCGGGAGCCGCTGATGAATCGCACGACCTCCTCGCTCCTGTCGCGCCGTGACGTGCTGTGCGCCGGCATCGCTGGCGGCGTCGCGCTGGCGTTGCACTCGCAGCGCGCACAGACCGCGGAAGCTGCGCCGATCCTCAAGACGATTCCATCCAGCGGCGAGAAGATTCCCGTCATCGGCCTCGGCACGAACGCCTACGGCGTGACGGACAACGCCGAGCTCGCCTCGCGCAAGGAAGTTTTACAGCGCATGGCCGCGCTCGGCGGGCGTGTCATCGACACCGCACATCAATACGGAAAGTCCGAGGAAGTGATCGGCGAGCTGCTCGCCTCGCTCGGCAATCGCAAGGACTACTTTCTCGCGACCAAGACGCCGATGGGCTCGATCGCCGACGTCAAGGCTGCAATGGACGAGTCGTTCCGCCGTCTGCGCACCGACCGCATCGAGCTGCTGCAGGTTCATAACATGAACAATGCGGATCAGCAGCTGCCGGCGTTCCGCGAGTACCAGCAGGGCGGGAAGATCCGCTACATCGGCATCACCACCTCGCAGGATGGCCACTACGACGAGATGCTGCGCGTAATGCGGGCGCAGGCGCTCGACTTCATCCAGGTCGACTACTCGCTCGGCAATCGCAGCGCCGAGGAGAAAATCCTGCCGCTCGCACAGGAGCGCGGCGTCGCAGTCCTGGCGAACGTGCCGCTCGGCGGCCGCCGTGGCTCGCTCATGTCCAGCATCGGCAACAAGCCGCTGCCGCCGTGGGCCGGCGAGATCGGCGCGACGTCGTGGGCGCAGCTGCTGCTCAAGTACGTCGTCTCGCATCCCGCAGTGACGTGCACGATCCCCGGCACGACCAAGCTCAAGCACGCAGAGGACAACCAGGCCGCCGGCCGCGGCGTGCTACCCGACGCGGCGATGCGGAAGAAGATGGAGCAGTTTTGGGAGTCGATGCCCGCGTAAGAGGAGAGGAAGACAGTCCGGGTCTTACTCCCGAGAGTAGACGCCGGCCTTCTGCATAGCACTCATCATCTGCGCGAGCTTTTCCTTCGCGTCGGGGCCCAGACCGGCGCGGGCTACGAAATCGTCGAGGGTGCGGAACAGTCCGTCGCGGCGACGGCTGTCCAGCGCTTTGTCGGCAGAGGCAGTGTCGATGCCGGGCAGCTTGAGCAGGTCGTCGCGTTCCGCGGTGTTGAGATTGATGGCGGTTTTCGCGTTCTTGTCCGGACCGCCCATCGGCGCGTCGCTCAGCAACCAGATGTTCGGGCCGAGCGCCGCGCCGGCCATCACGGGATCCTTGAGCACCGACTCGCGCAGCTTCGCGAATGCTTTGCGGGACGTCGCCAGCTCGCCCACGAACGTCTCCATGTCGCCGGACCTGCCGCGAGCGGCGACGCTTTCGACCGCCGGCCTCAGGCTGGCATCGGCAGTCGCGCCGTACGTCGTATCGAGCAGGGTCGTCAGCATCCTGTCGCCCTCCTGCGCGTAGAGCTGGCGATAGCAGTCGACGAGCTGAATCATCAGCGGTGAATCCGGACCGGGCTTGCGTTTCTCGAGCGCGGCGAACGCGTAGAACATCTTGCCGTAGCGCTCGAGCAGCGCGTGCGGGTCGCCCGGACCCGGCGCCAGCCAGCGGTAGAACAGCGTCGCGACCACGCCTTCGGACGCGAGCATCTGGTTGCCGTTCTTGAGCCGCTCGATATCGAACAACGTGCTGCGCGCCGCGGAGCCGGCACCACCTTGCGGCGCCTGCAGCTGCACGAACCAGTTGCGACGCACGCCGTCGGTGCGCGCGGAGCGATCGAGGTTGCTGAGCCAGTACGGCACGAGCGGCTTCGACGTCAGGCCGAGATCCTCGTCGTGCAACGCTGCGTTGCGCGTCAGGCGGCGCGCCAGCGGCTGGAAGTGAGTTGCGAAGCCTTCGTCGAACGCCGTCGGGTAGTCGGTCATGGCGAGGCTCATGTGCGGCGTGCGCGAGTAGCCGGACGGCAGACTCGGGAACAGCCGCCGCAGGAACACGTGCCCCATCTCGTGCGCAAAGATCTCTTCGAAGCCGCCGTTAGCGACGGTGTCGGCATCGACGACCAAGTCGACGTACGCATCGGGCACGAATCGCTCGCCCTGCGCGTCGCGCAGCCAGAATCCCGCGCGCGGAAAGCCGCCGTCCTCGACAGCGAGGAACAGCCACGTCGGCACAGGATCGATGCCGCTGCGCTGCTGAGCCAGCGCGTCGAGCGCGAGCACCGTCGCGGTGAAGCCGTCATGGGCCTCTATCTGCAGCTGATCGTAGAGCGGACCGCTGGTCACGCGCGTGACGACCGGCACCTCGCGATCGCGCGGATCGCGCTTCATCAGCGGCTGCCCGTCGACCACGACGGGCGCCAGCACGCCCAGCCCCGCGGCGAGGACTGGAGCGCAAACGAGGCAGAGCACGAGCGGCAGGAGCAGCCGGTGCCGGGAGAGAAAAACGAGGGAAACTGAGCGCTGCAACATTGTCTGCGCCTTTTGCTGCGGTGCTGAGTTATCCCTCATTTTCTCTCCCGGCACCGCCGCGGGCGGCACCGCCGCGCTTGGCGGCGCCCTGCAGCAGCCGTTCGGTGTCGATGATGGCGCGCGAGTGCTCGCCCTCGCCGACCGGGCCGGCGTCGTCGAAGGCTGCGACTCGGAAGATGAAGAGCTTGCCGTCGTTGCGCTCGTACGTCGCGACGGCGCGGACTCGCCCGCCGACCGGCGTCGCGGCGGTGTGCTTTACGTTGAGGGATACACCGACCGACAGCTGGCCGGGCTGCAGAGCCGGTCGCATGGCGCGCGCCGCGGCCAGCTCCATGAGCGCAATCATGCGCGAGGTCGCGAATACCTCGGGGAAGGAGTCCTCGCTCGACAGCGCCAGCACCTTGGCGGTATCGCTGCGCTGGACCAGGATCTCGGCCTGGCCGGTATCGCCTGCAGTGAGCATGTGCTTCTCCAGTGCCGATCACCCGACGAACGAACGCGGCGGCGGCCAGCTCTCCCACGGCGACGCGTCGGCGACGACGAGTTTCGCCGCCGCAACGCGCTGCTCTTCCGGCAACGGGCACGAGCGGCGCGCCACCGTATCGATGTGCACGCCCTTGAGCATGCTGGTCGCGACGTGCTCGCCGCTCTCGTCCCGCTGCATCTCGTGCACGAAGCGCACGCTGCTCTTGCCCAGCTCGATGATCGCCGAGCGAACGCTGATGACGTCGCCTGCATACAGCTCGCCGCGGTAGCTGAGACGTTGATCGACAGCCACCATGCCGCGCCGCTGCGAGCGCAGATACGAGGGCGTGATGCCCGCCGCCGAGAACAGCTGCCAGGTCGCCTCGTCGAACTTGCCGACGTACCACATCACGTTCATGTGACCCATCTGGTCGCAATGCCACGGATAGACCGTGCCGCGATACGTCAGGATATGCCCCGCCATCTGCGCCCGCCTCTTAGTGGCCCACCTTTCTCATGTCGATGACGCGCGCCGAGCGCGGCGCGAGCCAGATCAGCAGCGCCGCTGCGCAGAATGCGATCGCGCACGTCGCCATGATCTCGTTGGTCGCCAGCATGACACTTTGTCCCTGGGTCATGCCATCGAGCAGCGAGCGGACCGAGTCCATGTCCATCCCCGAGCCGAGCAGCGAGCGCGCGGCCTCGCCGGTGCGGTCGACGTCGCCGGCCAGCTGGGCATGGACCGCGGTCGTATTGCTCTCCCAGGCCGTCGTCGTGATCGAGGTCGCGAACGCGCCGGACAGCGTGCGCAGGAAGTTCATCAGCCCGGCCGCCGAGGCGGTCTCGTTCTCATCGACGCTGGCCAGCGCATGCGCGGTAACCGGCAGGAAGAAGAACGGCAACCCCAGCCCGAGGAACATCAGCGGCACCGACACCTGCCAGAACGTCATGTCCGTCGTCGCGCCCATGCGCCACAGCGACACGCCGGCGATCCACAGCATGCCGAAGCACACCAGCCGGCGCGGATCGACCTTGGTCATCAGCATGCCGGAGACCGGCGCCATGAAGATCGCGAGCAAGCCGGTCCACGCCGTGGCCAGCCCGGCCCAGCTGGACGTGTAGCCCATATAGCTCTGCAGCCAGAGCGGCGTCAGCACGTTGGCCGCGAAGAAGCCGCCGAAACCGATGCTGATCGTCAGCACGCAGGCGGTGAAGCCGCGATGGCGGAACACGCGCAGGTCGACGATCGGATGGCGCTCGGTCAACTCCCAGATGAGGAACGCCGCCAGGCCGACGACCGCGATGATCGCGAGCGCGCAGATCTCCGCGGATTCGAACCAGTCGTGCTCCTTGCCGAGGTCGAGCATGAGCTGCAGCGCGCCGACGGCGATGATCAGCAGCACCAGGCCGACTTTGTCGATCGGCAGGCGCTGCAGCTTGTCCTCATAGCGCTTGAGCATGCGCCACGCCAGCGGCGCGCACAGCAGCGCCAGCGGCACGTTGACGAAGAAGATCCAGGGCCACGAGTAGTCGTCGCACAGCCAGCCGCCGAGAATCGGGCCGATGACCGGCGCGACCAGCGTCGTGACGGCCCACAGCGCAGTCGCGGCCGCGGCCTTCTCCTTCGGGAAGATGCGCAACAGCAGCGTCTGCGACAGCGGGATCATCGGGCCGCCGCACACACCCTGCATGATGCGGCCGAAGACCAGCATGCCGAGCGAGCTGGCGAGACCGCATATCATCGAGAACACGCCGAACATGCCCATGCAGGTCGTGAAGACGCGCACCGCGCCGAAACGCGCCGCGAGCCAACCGGTCAGCGGGACGAAGATCGCCTCCGCCACCGCGTACGAAGTGATGACCCAGGTACCCTGGCTGCTGCTGATGCCGAGGCTGCCCGCGATATTGGGCACTGAGACGTTGGCGACCGTCATGTCGAGCACGGCGATGAAATTCGCCGCAGCGAGCACGACGGCCGCCATCCACAGCATCGGGCCCTTCAACGGGCCCTCGAAAGTCGTGCTGCCGGACATGTGCGTTCCCCTGTTGCTGGTTGAAGGGCGCTCAGCCGTCCGAGCGCGTATCGATCGTTGCAGTCATCGACAGGCCGACCTGCAGCGGACGCGCTGCCAGCTCGCCGGCGTCCAGCTCGATGCGTACCGGCACGCGCTGCACGACCTTGATCCAGTTGCCGGTCGCGTTCTGCGCCGGGATCGTGGCGAAGGTCGAGCCCGTGCCGCCCGCGAGGCCGGCGACGGTGCCGTGGTAGGACACGGAGCGGCCGTACAGATCGGAGCGGACTTCGACCGGCTGGCCGATGCGCACGCGCTCGAGCTGCACTTCCTTGAAGTTCGCATCGACGTGCACCTGCTGCAGCGGCACGATCCACAGCAGCGGCGCACCCGCCTGGACCTGCTGGCCGACCTGCACCGAGCGGCGGGCAATCACGCCCGCCGTCGACGCGCGAACCACCGTGCGTTCCAGATTGACGAGCGCCTGGTCGCGATGAGCGCGAGCCAACGTCACTTCGGGATTCGTTTCCTCGGTGG
The DNA here is from genome assembly GCA_036555785.1 of Steroidobacteraceae bacterium. Classification (GTDB taxonomy): domain Bacteria; phylum Pseudomonadota; class Gammaproteobacteria; order Steroidobacterales; family Steroidobacteraceae; genus Steroidobacter. The sequence goes on along the minus strand of DATBKP010000006.1, from coordinate 12,147 downwards.
CATTCGCGATCAGCGCGGCGTTCGCTTCGCGCGAGCCAGCGGCCGCGGCGACTTTCGCCTGCGCCGTGTCGAACGCGTTGCGCGCCTTGGTCAGCTCGTCGCCGGAGACCGAGCCCGAGCTCGCGAGCGCTTCGCGGCGCTTCAGATCGACTTGCGCGCGCTCGAGATCCGCACGGGCCGCCAGCAGTTGCGCTGCGAGACTCGCGTCATTGGCCACGTAGCCGCGCACGCGGCGCAGCGCGCGGCCAAGCTCTGCTTCGGCCTGCGCCACCGCGAGGCGCGCATCGGTGTCGTCGAGAACGACGATGATGTCGCCCTTCCGCACCTGCTGCGTGTCGTTGACGCGGACCTCACGCACGATGCCGCTGATCGCAGGCGTGACCTGCGTGTTCTCCGCGGCCGTATAGGCGTTGTCGGTCGAAATGAACTTCGAGCCGTAATAGTGCGAGTAGAGACCGTAGCTGATCGCATTCGACAGCACCGTGCTGCCGAGGATGATCAGCCACTTCTTGCGCTTGGCGCTGCTGCGCGCGTCCTGGGCCGCATCGGCCGCCGCGTCCAGCGTTTCGGTTTCGAGCTTGGTCATAAAACCTCCTGAAGATGCCGGGTGTTTCTAGATCGTCTTGTTCGAGTAGCCGCCGCCGAGCGCGCGCACGAGCGCGACGTCGAGCGCAAACGACCGCGACTGCAGATCGCTCTGCGTTCGCAAGTTCGCCAGCAAGTCGTCCTGGGCGGAGAGCACGTCGAGATAGCTCGCCAATCCGCCCTGGTAGCGATTGCTCTGGATCTGCCACGCCTCGCGCGCTGCGCCGACTGCGTCGGCAGTGCGCTCGAGCTGCGGGCCCAGCGCTTTCTGTCCGACTGCGGCGTCGGCGAGCTCGTGCAATGCCTGGATCACTGTGCGGTCGTACTCGGCAACTGCGGCCGCGTAGTCGGCCTCCGCGCCGCGCAGCTGACCGCGCAGCTGGCCGCCGTTGAAGATCGGCAACGAGATCGCAGGACCGCTGCTACCGGTCGATGAGCCGTTGTGCGTCAGCATGTCGAGGCCCTTCGATTGCAGGCCGATGACCGACGTCAGGTTCACGTTCGGGTAGAACTCCGCCCGCGCCTGATCGATGCGCCGCGCCGCGGCTTCGGCGCGCATGCGCGCCGCGACGATGTCCGGGCGCCGGCCGAGCAGCTCGGCTTCGAGATGCTCGGGAAGCGCGAAGGAGCGCGCGACGTCGACGGTCGGCCGGGTGATCGCGAGTCCCCGGTCCGGACCTGCGCCGACCAGCTCCGCGATACTGTTGCGCTGCGTGGCCAGGCGCTCTTCGATCGCGAGCACATCCGCTTCGGCGCTCGAGCGACGCGCCTCGACCTGGCGAACGCTGCCGAGCGTCTCGAGGCCGTTCTCGTAGCGCTCGCGGAACAGCTGCGCCGTCTTCGATCGAACTTCGAGCGCGGCCACGGCCGTATCGTGGGCCGCGTGCTGACGCGCGAGCTCGGCGTACTCTGATGCGATTGCCGCCGCGAGCATGAGACGCGCTTCCGCCGCCTCAGCCCGCGCCGCATTCGCTTCGGAGGTCGCGGCCGCGAGCGCCGCACGATTGCGGCCCCAGAAATCCAGCTGCCACGAGAAGCTCAGCGACGCGCTGCCGTAGTCGTCCCAGCCCTGTGGCGTCATCTCGCGCGGAGTGAGGTAGTTGTAGCTGTGCTTCTGCTGAATCGCGGTCGCGCTGCCAGTGACCTGCGGTTTGCGCGCGGCGTCCGCGATCTGCGCGCCGGCCTGCGCACGGCGCAGGCGGGCCTGGGCGACAGCGATATCCGGCGATCCGGCCAGTGCTTCGGCAATCAGCGCGTTGAGTTGCGGATCGCCGTAGGACTCCCACCAGGTCTCGACCGGCCACGCGCCGACCGGCGCGGCCAGCGACTGCGAGCTGGCGTAGTCGGCTGCCGAAAGAGGTTGCGGCCGACTGCTGGATTGAGGCAATGCGGCGCACGCCGACAACGCAGCGGCCACCGCCAGGGTAAGCAGACCGCGAGCCGCGAGGCTCGCGAGTACGGGGCCCGCCGCGGAAATGGGGACATTCCCCATTTCCGCCGAGGTCATTCGTCTTGCGGCGAGGGTCCGGAAATGGGGAATGTCCCCATTTCCGTCCGTATCGGTCACAGGCAATTGCTGGCGATCGTTCGTGGTCATAGCTCGCTCTCCTGCGCATGCAGGCCGTGCAGGCCGGCAGCGTCGATCAGGCAGGCGAGCAGCTCCTCGCCTGACGTGAATTGAAACTGGCGTCCCGAAGCCACGTGTTCGAGCCGGCCGACGATCCGGCCCTGACGGGGGGAGGCGTCGCAGTGCAGCTTGAGCACGTAGGAGCGGTCGTGCGGGTAGCTGGCATGGGGGCTCAAGACCATCGGTTCGACTCTCGCGTGACGTTCGGGACGGGAGACAGCGTAAGGACGCCGCCCTCCGGAGTCGTCACGGAGCGGTCTGGTTTCGGTCTGGATTCAGGCGCGGCGAAGCCGCGCCGCAGGGGTGATGGGGCTGAGAAAGGTGATGAAGGTGATGGGGGTGATGAGGGTGATGGGGGATTTCATCACTCCATCACCGCATCACCTCATCACCCAGTCACTTTGCTTATTTCAGTCCGCGGCGCGTGATGAGCGCGATCGGCAGGCCGATCAGGAACATGTGGACGAGCACGCCGGTGATCCTGATGTACATCGGCCCGCTGTCGCCGATGCTGTGGATCGCCGAGAGCGGCATCACCACGTAGTTCATCACGCCGTAGGTCGCGAGCCCGTACGCGATGCCGCACGGCACGGCCGCGTCGACCAGCAGGCGGATCTTGCGCGCGGCCGCGTAGTAGATCGCGGCGATGATCGTCGCCATCGTGAAATGCAGCAGCAGACCGAGCAATCCCGTCGCGGCGCCGCCGGCGACTGCGGCTTCGCGGCCGATCAGTCCCGACGCAACGCTGCGGCCGATCTGCAGCGGAGTGACGCCGCGCAGACCCCAGATGATGAATGCGTAGGTAATGTCGAGCGCGCCGGCGACCAGGCCGGCGGTGATGATCGTTCGCAGCGCACGCCCCGTCCCGCCCTGCACTGCATTGCCCGAGGCAACTGCTTCACTGCTCACGGCTCTCGCACTCCGAATGCATGATCGATGCGGCGGAGAATACGATGCGCAACGATTGGCGGCGCGCAGCCGGCTCAGGCAGTTCGGCCGATTGTGCTTGGCCGGGTCCAGGCGTGCCGCACCCCGGCCGGAAGCGATCAGACCGGCCGGGCCGGCTGCTTATTACCGATGGTCGCCGCTTTTCGGCGCGAGTGCGACCTGCAGTCCAATTGCGGCCCGGATCGTGTCAAGCTTTTGCATGCGCAATGAACAGCTCGCTCGACCGGTCTGTTGAGATGACCGCCGTCATCGGTCGCGGCGGCGAGCGAATGCGCTTCGAAGCGCTCTGCCTGCCGTTCCGAACGGACCTGCTGCGGTTCGTCTACTGGCTGTGTCGCGATCGTTCGCTCGCCGAGGACGTTGTGCAGGAAACGCTGCTGCGCGCCTGGCGCTCCTTCGATTCGCTGGCCGACCAACAGGCGGCGCGGTCGTGGCTGCTGACGATCGCCCGGCGCGAGCTCGCCCGGACGTTCGAGCGGCGCCGACTCGAGACTGTCGACATCGACGGTCTCACCGAGCCCGCTGCCGAGGCGGTGGCGGTCAACGATCCCCACGAGGTGCTGGAGATGCGTCGCGCGATCCTGCAGCTCGACCTGATTCATCGCGAGCCGCTGGTGCTGCAGGTACTTTTTGGCTACTCGACCAACGAGATCGCGGAGCAGCTGCAGATCAGCGTGCCCGCGGTCCTGACGCGTCTGTTCCGCGCACGCGAGGCTTTGCGCGGCCGGCTGCTGCGCGACCCGGCAGGTAAGCCGTCATGCCCATGAACTGCCAGGACGCAAGACTGCTGATCGGCGCAGACCCGGCTGCCGAGGACCCGCGCGTCGCGGAACACATCGCGCAGTGTCCGGATTGCGCGCGCTATCGGCAGGAGCTGCGCGATATGGATCGTGTCATCTCTGCAGCCCTGCGCGTGAATTTCGAGACGGCGCCGCGCCGCGCTGCACCTGTTTCGCGACGCCCGCTCTGGGCAGTGGCTGCGAGTCTCATGGTCGTGCTGGTGGGAGCGTTCGTCTGGTTGCTCAATCCGCGCGACAGCTTCGCTGCGCAGGTGATCGAGCACGTGAACGGCGAAGCGTTCTCCCTGGTGCGAACGTCGCAGTCGGCGGATCCCGCCGAGCTCGCGGAGATCCTGTCGCGCTCGGGCATTCGCCTGAAACCCGACGCGGTGCTCGTGTCGTATGCCGCAAGCTGCCAATTCCGCGGCCACCGTGTGCCGCATCTCGTGGTGCAGACAGAGCGCGGTCCGGTTACTGTTCTGGTGCTCGCAGACGAAGCGGTGAAGTCGAAGCGCATCGATGAGGATGGCTTCGAAGGTGTCGTGGTGCCGGCGCCGCGCGGCTCGCTCGTAGTGCTGGGACAGGACGGCGACGTACAACCCGTCGCCGCCACTGTGCTGAGCGCGCTGGATTACTCCAGCCGCGGGTGGTGATCAGCTCTTCTTCTCCATCTTGGCCTTCGCAGCGTCGCATTCCGCCTTGCTGAGCTGGACGTAGCCCTGGCCCTTGCACGAGTTCTGGCCGGCGCAGGAGTTCTTCGCCGTCGCGCAGGCAGACTTGCCCTTGCAGGCGTTGGCGCCTTCGCACTTCACCTTGGCTTCGTCCGCAGCGCTGACCGGCGCGGCCGCGATGCTGCCGAACAACAATGCGGCAGCCGTGGCGATCATGGCGGCTTTGGTGGGATTCTTCATACGACTTGGCTCCTGAAATTTTGCGTGCCGTGATAACTCGCGATGCGGACGCACGGCACAGGCGTCCCTGCGAGGAGACCGGGTGCGCGCGCATTTCATTTCATCGCGCGTTTATTGCAACATCCGCTCACTGCAACATGCGCACCCAGCGTACGCGGCGGTGTCGCCGGAATCCCATGCGCTCGTAGAGCCGCTCCGCGGCCTCGTGGCCGGCGTCGACTTCGAGATCGAGCGCAATGCAGCCGCTGTCGCGCGCGACTTGCATCGCCGCCTCCACCAGTTGCCGGCCGATGCCGCCGCCGCGCCGTGTGGGCTCGACGTAGACCTCGTCGAGCCAGGCGGCGGGACCGCCGTGCTCCAGTGTCCATAAGAATGAGATGACGGCGACGCCGATGAGCTCGCCATCGAGCCGCGCGGTCAGGATGCGGCCGACCTTGTGATCTTCGATGAGGCCCCGCGTCGCGCGCAGCAGCGCCTGGTCCGCGAGCACGACGTCGTGCTCCGCCAGCTGCGTGCGCAGCAGCTGGACGATCGGAGTGAGATCCGCAATTCGTGCTGTCTCGATCGCGAGCATCAGTGTGCGGCGGCAGGAAACGCCGGAAGTTTGTCGATGTCCCGCGGATCGTGCTGGATGACGACCGTCGCGTTCAGGTTCTTCGCGAGCTGCTTGAAACGGTCGAACGAAGCCAGCGTGTCGGCGCGATTGAAATTGAAAGTCGGCACGCCGTTCGACTCGTAGTTCTCGCGGAAGTGCGCCTGGTCGCCCGTCAGCAGCACGTTGCCCTTGTCTTTCAGCTTCACCAGCAGGCTGTGATGACCCGGCGTGTGGCCAGGCATGTCGAGCATCACGACGGTGCCGTCGCCGAACACGTCCTTGTCCTTCGCCACCTGCTCCGCCTTGCCCTCGCCGCTCAGCCAGTGCTGCAGCGGCGCGGCGTTGGTCGTGCCCGAGGGCGTCGGGCCCTTGAGCACGTCCCAGTCGCCCTGCCCGATCAGCAATGTCGCTTGCGGGAACGACGCGGCCTGGCCGGTGTGATCGCCGTGATAGTGACTGATGCCGACATACTCGATCTGCTCCGGCTTGATCTTGAGCTGCGCCAGCTGCTCGATGAGCGTGAGCTTGACCGTCGGACCGGACGGCGTCGTGCCCGCAGCAGCCGCGGGATAGCCGGTGTCCCAGATCATGTAGTGATCTGCATGGCGGATGAGATAGCAGCTCGCGGTCAGCTGCAGCTTCTTGCCTTCATACGCCATCGTGTCCGAGAAGCGGCCGATGTCCGCCGGACCGTTGCTGCTGGCGCACTCCAGGCGCGTGAGCGTCACCTCGGCGGGCGACTGCGCGAGCGCCGGCCAAGCGACCAGAGACGCGAGCGCGGCTGCGATCGAGCGAGTGGGCATCCGGATCTTCATGCTGCTCCTCGTGTTCATTGGAACGGAGTTCATTAGAATTCGCAGCAGTATGTCAGTCTCGAACGGTTACCGCACATACATCGTCGAGCAGCTCGCGGCCGTGCCGGCGTTGAGCACGCGTCACATGTTCGGCGGTCTCGGCCTGTACAGCGGCGAGTGGTTCTTCGCGCTGATCGACGACGACGTGTTGTTCTTCAAGGTCGACGCCGGCAATCGCGAGGATTACGTGTCGCGCGGCATGCCTGCCTTCGCGCCGGTTCCGAACAAACCGATGGGCTACTTCCAGGTGCCGGCGGACGTGATCGAAGAAGCGGAGGAGCTCGCGCGCTGGGCGCGGCGCTCGGTGGAAGTGGCGCAGAGAGGGAAACAGAAGAAGAAAGTCACGAGGGTCACGAAGTGACGGAGTGACGTAACTCCGTCACCCCGTGACTGCGTGACCCCGTTACTTTCTTATCTCAGTGCCCGAGCGTCAGTGCCGTGCACACCAGAATGGCCGCCTGTTCGCGCGGCGTGATGACTCGCGCCCGGCGCAGACGATCCGTCTGTTTGACTACGCAAGCAAGCTGATGCAGCGGCCTGTTCGCGAAGTCGATCTCGCATTGATTGACGTCGTCGGCGACGGTGCAGCCGTTCGCCTGCAGGTCGTTGCCGGCCTTCGAGTTGCAACCGTCGACGATGACCGTCTGGCGCTGGTCGGAGCCGATGCAGCTGTCGACGCCGTCCGGCACGCCGTCACCGTCCGAGAACCAGCCGATGTCCGTCATCTGCGAAGACGTCAGGTCTTCCGGCGGCCGCACCGAGGAGGTCAGGTCGGCGTTGATCGACGGCTCCATCAACTGGTTCGGAATGCCGGCCGTATCCCAGTGCGAGATCGACGAGCCCGGCTGCACCGGATTCAACGCCGCGACCATCGCGAGGTGCTTGACGCGGTCGGTGCCGGAGCGGATGGACGTGTCCCGCGCGATCGTCACGTTGACGTTCTGCGTGGCCAGCGCCGCCTTGAGGGCGTTGCCGTCGACCTGCTGAATGCGCGCCGAGAAGATCGTGATGGTCGGGTCGTTGCCGCCAAGGCCGGCGGGCGGTGCACCCGGGGCATTGTCGGCGACGAGCACGGCGATCGCGCCCGCGTTCTGTGCGTTCTTGACCTTGACCACGAACGTGCAGCCGCCACGATCGACCAGCGCGATCTTGCCTGTCAGATCATTCGTCAACGCACTGCACGCATCCGTCGTCGAGGGACCCGGCGCGGCAGTGTCATCCAGGCCGATCGCTACGTCGGCGGTCACGCCGGCGATCGTCAGCGCCGGCCCGAACGAGGCCGGACCGATCATCAGCAACGGGCCGTTCGCGGTGTTGTTGCGGAAGAACGGCTCGCCGAACTCGAGCACCTTCGGAATGTCCTTGGTCACGTTGATGCCGTTCCACGAGACCTTGCGCACGTTGATGGACGAAGCTGCGCGCTCCGCGTCCGTCATCTGGCTCCAGATCTTGCCCGTGGTCACGTCGAGCGTGTACTGCGAGTAGATGTCCGGCTCGCCGTCCGCGAGCTCGCCGGTCGTGTCGTCGATGAAGTTCGAGAAGCCGAGCCCGTGGCCGAGCTCGTGCAGCACGACCGGCAGCAGGTCTGAGGTTCCCGGCGGATCATTGTTGTCGAAGCCGAGATAAAAGGGCGCCTGGCTCGAGAAGTTGGCGGCGATGTCCGGCTGTCCCGGCATCAGGTCGACGCCCGCGAGGTGATCCGCCAGCGCCGAGTGGTACCACATGTCCGGGTACTCGGCGCCCGGGAAGTTGTCGAAGATGAACGTCGGGCCGGCCGAGCCCAGTACGTTTGCGCCGAGGGCCGTGAAGCGCGCATTGACGATGACATCGACGCGCGGCTGCAGCACCCCTTCCCAGATCTGAGCAGCGTGATTGAACACGTTGAGGCGCTGCTCGCCGAGAGTAGTGCCGGGGTTGCCACCGACCGGCGCCGCCGGCGTGGGGTCGTTGAATCCCACGCCCGGTGCGTTCGCGTTCTGAATGACGATGTGTCCCTGCGCGAACGCCGCGGAGGCGCCGCCGACCGCCATGGCCGCAACAGCAGCCACGCTATAGATGAAGGTGCGCATGGCTTACTTCTCCTCGAGTGCGGGCTGCTGTTTGGTCTCGCGCTGCAGCGCCTTGGGCGCCTTGCCGATCGCGACGTCATGGGCATGCTTCGCATGCTCAACCGCCGACTTGCCCGTGTCGCACGAAACTTCGAAGCCGCCGTCCTTCGTCCGCGTCGCGATCGCGACGCTCATGAACTGCCCGTCGAGATCCATCGCGCGGCTGCCATCGGGCCGCTGCGTCACCTTCAATCCTGCAGTCGATCTGCTGGTCATCTTGGCCAGCGTCTGTTCGATCTGCGCCTGTTCGGTCGCGGCGGCCTTGGCGGCCGAGCGCGCGGCAGCCGCGGACGAAGCGGCATCCTCTGCACCGGTCGGCAAAGCCTGCTGCGCGAGAGCGGTGCCCGATAGCGAACCGATTCCCAATGCGAGAGCCACGACAGCGCGTGACAACCTGAACTGCGAATTCATATCCCCGTCTCCTTGTCCGTCGTTGGTGTTCGGAAGCCGGCGGACCGTAGCACCGGAGAGTCAGCGGGGGAATCCGCAATTGCGAAGTTCGCACGCGCGCGAGCGCGCACCGCGTAAGAGTTACGCGCGAGTGACAACCTTGGATTGTTTTGCGTCGGTTAAACCACTCGTTGACGCTGCACCCAACCGCGAGCCGGTGCAGTCGCTGCGGGTCTATCCGGGAAGAAGCTGTCGTGCGTCGGCGCGGCGGCGGCATCGGCCGCGACCTTCTGGCGCATCGCCTGCATGACCTTGATCACTTGCTGCCAATCCGAGGCGTCCACCAGCGGATCGTAGGACTGCGGACGCAGTCCCATGCCGTGCATGACGAAGAACCAGCTCGCTTCGACGAACATCTCGTGGCGCTTGTGGAAGATGCGGCCGGTGCGCCGATAAATTTCCAGCCGCCCGGCCAGCGTATCCGGCAGCTCTATGTGCTGTCGCTGCTGCCAGTAGGGCGTGTCCGTCCGCTCGGTCGTGCAGTAGTGAAGGATGATGAAGTCGCGCACGCGCTCGAACTCGTCGATCACCGTTTCGTTGTAGTGCGCGATGTTGACCGGATCGAACGTCATGTCGGGGAAGTGGTCGAGCAGCGCGTACACGCCGCTGCAGAACAGATGAATGCTCGTCGACTCGAGCGGCTCGATGAATCCCGAGCTCAGGCCGAGCGCGATGCAGTTCTTGTTCCAGAACTGCTGGCGGCGGCCGGGCACGAAGCGGATGAAGCGTGGCTCGGTCAGCGGCTCCGCGTTCTCGGGCATGCTGAGCAGGTCCCGCTGCGCTTCCTCGTCGCTGATGTGCTCGCTGGAGTAGACGTAGCCCGTGCCGATCCGGTGTTGCAGCGGAATGCGCCAGTGCCATCCCGCGCCGCGCGCGATCGCGGTGGTGTACGGCGTGCGCGGAATCACGTTCGGCACCTGCACGGCTACCGCGCGATTGTTCGCGAGGTACTGGGTCCAGTCGATGTAACCGGTCTTGAGCGCGCCTTCGATGAGCAGGCCGCGGAAGCCGGTGCAATCGATGAAGAGATCGGCCTGCAGACGGTCGCCTTCCTTGAAGACGATCTCGTCGATGAAGCCATCGGCGCGCTGCGTGACGCCGCTCACCGAGCGTTCCAGGCGCACCACGCCCGCTTGCTCGGCGTAGGCACGCAAGTATCGGGCGACGAGGCCGGCGTCGAAGTGCAACGCATATTTCAGGTTCGGCGCGAGCCCGAGCGAGTTGCCCGGGAAGATGAACTTGTTGGTCTGCGCCATCGCAATCTCGAGATTGAAATGGTCGAGCTCGACGTCCAGCGACTGCGCGCGCGCCTTGTGCCAGAAGTGATAGAACGGCAGCCGATCGATGAACACGCCGAACGCGCCGAACGGATGCCAATAGCGATGGCCGAGGTGATGCCAGTCGACGAAGCGGATCGCCAGCTTGATCGTCGCCTGCGTATGCTGCATGAAATCCTGCTGGTCGATGCCGAGGAACCGCAGGAAGTCGATGATCCCCGGGATGGTCGCTTCGCCGACGCCGACCGTCGGGATATCGGGCGACTCGATCAGCTGGATCGAGCAGCTGGCGCCCAGTTTCCGCGCCAGCGCGCTCGCCGCGATCCAGCCTGCAGTGCCGCCGCCGACGATGGCGATGCGCTTGATGCGACGATCGGTCTGCATGGAATTCTCCTCGGCACCCTGCCGCGGAGCGTGGCACAGGGCAGTCGGCTGAAGCAAAGGGGGCGATCGGCATCAGCCGACCGCCCCGTGTCACACGAAACGACTCCTCAGAAGCTGCCGCGGATGCCGAACAGGATGCGTCGCGATCCCGAGTCGAACGTAAACGGCAGGTTCTCGAACTGCAGGTACTGACTCTGATCCTGCTCGGTCAGGTTGATCGCTTCCAGCGTCACGCCGAGCTTGTCGGTGAACTGGTACGCCACCTGGGCGTCGATCTGGTAGTAGTCGCGATTCCAGATGCCGAACGTCCGGGTGACGTCTACAGCCCCGCCTCCAGCCGGGAAGACCTGATCGGCAAAGCCGAAATTGCCCTGGAACGACTTGTCGCGCCAGCCGTAGGACACCCGCGCTTCGAGCCCGTCCTTCTGATAGTAGACGGTGGCGTTGAAGGCGTTCTTCGGTACGCCGGGGATCGGCAGATCGGAATCGACGTCGTTGACGAATCCCGATTCGGAATCCGAGTACGTGTAGTTCGCGGTGAAACCGAGACCCCAGTCGAACGCGTACTGCCCGGACAGCTCGATACCCTTGATGTTGCCGCCCTCGCCGTTGATTGGCACCGTCACCGGTCCCTCGCGGCCGCCCGCCTGGTCCATCACGAAGATCGACTGCGTTTCCACCGTGATGAAGGAGTCGACCTTCTTGTAGAACGGCGACACCGCGACCAGTCCCTGACCTCCGAAGTAATACTCGTAGCTCAGGTCGAACTGCTTGGCGCGATACGGATCGAGGTTCGGATTGCCGGTGCTGCCGTTGGTGAACCGGAACTTGTCCTGGTTCGGACCGGGATTGGTGTCGCGCGTGAAGTTCTGCTCGAAGCCGCGGCCGAGCTGGAACAGGTCCTGGCGAGCCATGACCTTGGCCGCCGAAACCCGCAGCTTGCTGGCTTCCGTCAGGTTCACGACGAGGTTCGCGCTCGGCAGGATGTCGGTGTAGGTGCGATCGAAGTGCACGGTCGTGAAATCTTTCAGCACGCCGTTCCAGCTGTCGGTGCCCCAGTAGGTCGGATTCGGGTTCGACGCGGCATTCTGGTCGACGCCGAGCTCGGTTCGGATGACGCGCGTGCCGATGTTGACGTGATAGCGATCGTCCGGGTTGCCGACGTCGGCCATCAGGTACGCCGACTTGGTCTTCTCCTGCACCTTGAACGTTTCCAGCGGCGAGGGGAAGAACGAGAACGGCGTGTCCGGATACAACCCCTGGATCCACGCCAGCGCGTTGGACATCTGCGAGCGGTCGTTCACCAGAATGGAATTGCCGGTGATGTGGCCGCCGGCCCAGAAACCGTTGATGTGCTCGACCCGGTTGGGACTGCCCGTGAACGTCTGGTACGGCGTGATCAGCGCCGGCGAGTTGCCGAAGCGGTCGCAGGGGGCGAACTGGAAATTCGCCGACGCCGGCAGCTCGCACGACTTGTAACCGATGGCGCCGTCCTGGAAATAGCCGAACGGCGTCCAGTTCTGACCGAAGGCCGAGCCGTTCAGCTCGCCCTGGCCGGAGTAGTCGGCGAGGAACCGGCCGAATTCGTAGTCGATCTCGCGATTCGCCCGGCGCACGCCGCCGCTGAAC
>DATBKP010000005.1:0-2550 GCA_036555785.1 Steroidobacteraceae bacterium | reverse complement strand
CTCGAGCGTCTCGGCACCGCTGATTGCATCGTCACGGCTTCGCCCGCGGCGCTGCGCGAGTGCGGCGCCGGGCCCGCCTTCGCCGATTGGCTGCGCAGCCGTGGTCAACGCGATGCCGCAATCGAAGCCGAGCTGCGCTGGCTCGAGCTCGATGAACATCATTTCGTGCCGCTCGCTGCCGAGGACTATCCGCCGCTGCTCGCACAGCTGAGCGATGCGCCGGTCGGACTCTTCGTCCGCGGCGACCCCGCTGTGTTGTCGTTGCCGCAGCTCGCGATCGTCGGCTCGCGCAATCCCACTGCAGGCGGCCGCGACAACGCAGCGAACTTCGCGGCGCATCTCGCGCGTTGCGGCCTTGCGATCACGAGCGGGCTGGCGCTGGGCATCGACGCCGCTGCTCACCAGGGCGCGCTCGACGCAGAAGGCGTTACCGTCGCTGTCTGCGGTACCGGGCTGGACGTCGACTACCCGCCGACAAATGGCACGCTCGCCGCCGCGATCGCAGCGCGCGGTGCACTGGTCAGCGAATTCCCTCTCGGAGTGCCGCCGCTCAAGGCGAACTTTCCGAGACGCAATCGCATCATCAGCGGCCTGGCGTTGGGCACGCTGGTCGTGGAGGCGGCACTGCGCAGCGGCTCGCTGATCACTGCCCGGCTCGCGGCGGAGCAAGGCCGCGAAGTCTTTGCAATTCCGGGGTCGATCCACAATCCGCTGACGCGCGGCTGTCACCAGCTCATCCGGCAGGGAGCGAAGCTGGTGGAGACCTCCGACGACATTTTTGCAGAGCTGCGCGCGCTCGCCGGCGCACTTGCGCCCGCGCTGCAAGCCGCTGTTCCGGACGCACAAAACCGGTCCGCGAACGGCCCGGCGAGGGAGCAACGTGGCGGCCAGGCATTGGACAAAGCCTATGAAATCCTGTTAGATGCGCTCGGCTTCGAGCCGGCCAGCGTCGACGTTCTGGTCGAGCGCACCGGGTTCGCGGCCGACGAGGTAGCTTCGATGCTGCTGATCCTGGAGCTCGACGGCAAGCTCGAGTCCCGTCCCGGCGGGCGTTACGTCCGGCGCGTCCTCAAGGCAGCGAAATGAAGGAAAGCGTTCTCGATATCCTGATCTATCTTTTCGAGAATTATTTCGACGCCGAGCTGAGCGTCGCTCCCGAACCCGACCGCGATACCCTCAAGGAGGAGCTGGAACGGGCCGGCTTCTCCGAACGCGAAGTCGGTCGCGCCCTGGAATGGCTCGAGCAGCTTGCGGATCCCGAACGCGCCGGGGCCCAGTGTGGATTGGATCAGGCGCACTCGCGCTCGGTGCGGGTGTTCGATACGCGCGAGCAGGAACGGCTCGACACCGACTGCCGCGGCTACATCCAGTATCTGGAGAACATCGGTATCGTCAACGCGGCGCAGCGCGAGCTGGTGATCGACCGGTTGCTGGCGCTGGACGCGAGGCAGATCGACATCGAGCAGGTGAAGTGGGTGGTGCTGATGGTCCTGTTCAGCCAGCCCGGGCAGGAAAACGCATTGTTGCGAATGGAGGATCTGGTATTCGACGGCCGGGCTGAAGCGGTGCACTGATAGGCACCCCACGAAATCGCGTCAAGCACTGCGAAATCCTTGCGTTAGCGGAGCGATTTCGCGGGGACCCCGCCAGAACCAGCCGCTGACCAGCGGTTTTATTTTTTTATGGAGCAGAAGAACCTCGTCATCGTCGAATCGCCTGCGAAGGCGAAGACCATCAAGAAGTACCTCGGGAAGAATTTCGAGGTACTGGCTTCCTATGGTCACGTGCGCGACCTGGTGCCGAAGGAAGGCGCGGTCGATCCGAAGCGCAAGTTCGCGATGCGTTACCAGATCCTCGAGAAGAACGAGAAGCACGTGCAGGCGATCGCGCGTGCGCTGAAGAAGTCCGACGCGCTGTACCTGGCCACCGACCCGGATCGCGAGGGCGAGGCGATCTCCTGGCACCTGATCGAGTTGCTGAAGGAGCTGGATGCGCTCGACGGCAAGGACGTGCATCGCGTCGTGTTCTACGAGATCACGCGCAACGCGATCCGCGACGCGATCTCGCAGCCGCGCCACATCTCGCAGGACCTGGTGAACGCGCAGCAGGCGCGGCGCGCGCTCGACTACCTGGTGGGCTTCAACCTGTCGCCGCTCCTGTGGAAGAAGGCCGGCCTGCCCGGCGCTTCCGCCGGCCGCGTACAGAGTCCGGCGCTGCGCATGATCTGCGAGCGCGAGGAAGAGATCGCACGCTTCAAGCCGCGCGAATACTGGACCGTCGACGCCGACGTCGAGAAGGCGCAGCAGGCGTTTCCGGCGCGGCTGATCGAATATCGCGGCGACAAGGTCGAACAGTTCACGGTCACCAGCGAGAAGCAGGCTGCCGACGTACGCGCGGCCATCGAGTCTGCCGCCAGCGGCAAGCTCAGCGTCGCTGCAATCGAGCGCAAACAGCGCCGCCGCAACCCGGCGCCGCCGTTCACGACTTCGACGCTGCAGCAGGAATCGGCGCGCAAGCTCGGCTTCGGCGCGCAACGCACGATGCGGCTCG
>DATBKP010000004.1:0-11252 GCA_036555785.1 Steroidobacteraceae bacterium | reverse complement strand
GAGCCTGCGGATTCTGCGCGATTGCGGCCGCACGCGCGAGCCGGACGATAGGACTACGGATTACTCGCGGCGCGCTGCTGCTCTTCCACCCGTTGAAAGTAGGCCGCTGCCTGCTGCGGACGTTTCGTGGCCCGGTACAGGTCCTCGATCCAGCGGTGCACCGACGCAGTGTGGTGCTCGTCCATGTGGGCGCGCACCAGCACCGGGTAACTTTCCAGCAAGGCGGGCTCGGCTTCGGCGAAGCGCCCCTGCATTGCCCACGCGCGCCCGAGAAAAGCCCGCGCCAGCGCGTACAGCGGGCTGGCCGTGCCCAATGATTTCGACCACTCGCTCAGTGCGCTCTGCAGCGTCGCCTCTGCCTCCTGCGGCCTGTTCAATTCCAGCAGCGCGCGGCCAAGGTTGGTCAGGGCACCGGCCGTGTAGCTATGGCCCGGCGGCAGCGTCGCGCGATAGATCTGCAGCGCTTCGCGCAGTCGCTGCTCCGCTTCCGCATACTGCTTGCGCAGCAGCGCGAGCCGGCCCAGGTCGCTGAGCAGATTGGCGACCTCGACGTGCGGCTTTGGATGTGCCTTGCGGCTTGCTGCCAGTGCCGTCGCGTAGATCTGCTGGGCTTCCTCGAAGCGGCCGCGATCCTCCAGCAGGCGTCCCAGATTGCCCATCGCATCCAGAGTCTCCGAGTGCTCCGGCCCGAGAACCTGCCGATACAGGTCGATGGTCTGGCGATACAGCGACTCGGCGGCGTCGAGATTGCCCAGGCTGTGCAGCGCGCCCGCCAGGTTGTGCAGGTGGCGCACGTACTGCGGATGATTGTCGCGATGATTGCGCACGTCGATCTCGACAGCCTGGCGGAACAGCCGCTCGGCAGTGACGAAGTCGCGGCGGTTGTGGGCGAGTCGCCCCAGGTTGTCCAGCGGCACGGTCACCAGCTCGTGGTTCGGACCGAGGCGGGCGATGCGGATGCGCAGGCATTCGTTGAGGTTGCGCTCGGCGCCGCTCAAGTCGCCCTTCGCCTCCTGCAGCACGCCGAGTCGGCACAGGCTCCCGGCCGTTTCCAGGCTGTCAGCACCGGTGAGCTGCGTGTCGATCGCGAGGCCGTCGAGCGCGAGTCGCTCGGCCGTGTCGAGGTCACCCTTCTTTTCGTACACGCGATTCAGGCTGTAGAGACTGCGGGCGACATCGAGGTGCTGCTCGCCGTACAGCTTGCGGCGCACCGCCAGTCCCTGCTCGACCAGCGGTTGAGCGTCCGCGGGCAGATCGAGGCTGAGATAGACGCTGCCGATCGTATCGAGCAGCGTCGCCTGCAGATCCGGTTGCGCGCCGAGCTCCTTGGTGATGCGCGCCGCGCCCTGGTCGAGGATCTCGCGCGCGGTGATCTCCTTGCCGCGCGCGTGCGACGGGTCGGCAAGACGGAACGCGTCGATCAGGAACTCGGCAACGGCTTCGGCGCGCCGCTGCGAAGTCTGGGCGCGGGCACGCTCGATCTGGGCGACGTCGCGCTCCTGCGCGATGCGGCCGGACTGCACATAGGTCGTGATCGAAAAACCGATCAGCAGTGCGACGAACGCGGCGGCGAGTCCGGCGACCAGCGCATGCCGCTTGAGGAACTTGCCGGCCCGGTAGCTCCAGGCATCGGCGCGCGCGAGCACCGGCATGCCGTCGAGATGCCGCTGGATGTCGGCGGCAAACTGCTCGACCGAGGAATAGCGGCGCTCGGCTTCCTTGCGCATCGCCATGAGCACGATGTTGTCGAGATCGCCGGCCAGCTCGCGGCGCAGGCGCGCCGGGCTCGTGCCGCGCTGACGCGCGATGCCCGCCGCATCCTCGCGTGCCTGGATCACCATGCTCGGCGCCGGCGGCGTCTCTTCGCAGATCGCGCGATCGAGGTCGCCGAGTCGATTGCCTTTGAGCGTGAACGGCTTGCAGCCGCACAGCAGCTCGTACAGCACGACGCCGAGCACGTAGGTGTCGCTCGCCGTCGTGATCGGATCGCCGCGAATCTGCTCCGGGCTTGCGTGGTCCGGCGTCAGTACGCGGTAGTCGGCCTGCGTGACCGCCATCGTGTGCATCATCTGGCGGTCGTCGAGCATCTTGGCGATGCCGAAGTCGAGCAGCTTCGGCGTGCCATCGCGCGCCACCAGGATGTTCGACGGCTTGAGGTCGCGATGCACGATCAGGTTCTGGTGCGCGCGGTGCACCGCCGAGCACACCACCAGGAACAGCTTCAGGCGCTGCTCGACGTCGAGATTGCGCGAGTCGCAATAGATGTCGATCGGCTCGCCGTCGACATACTCCATGACGATGTACGGCGTGCCGTCGGTGGTCGTGCCGCCGTCGAACAGCCGCGCGATGTTCGGGTGATCGAGCGAGGCCAGGATCTGGCGCTCGAGCTTCAGCCGGCCCTGTACGTGACGCGACAACAGCCCGCGTCGCACGAGCTTGATGGCGACTTGTTGCTGGAATTGCTCATCGGCCCGCTCTGCGAGGAACACCTCGCCCATGCCGCCGCGCCCCAGGCTGCGCACGATCCGATACGGGCCGACCCGCTCGCCTGCAAGATCGACCAGAGCTTCCTCCGCCGCCTGCGGTTCGACCGCCCCGTCATCGCCGAACCATTGCTGGCGCGACTCCAGCTCGTGCATCGCGCTGGCATACAGATCGCTGTCGGTGGCGCACGCCTCGCGAATGAAGCGCAGCCGCTCGTGGGGCGGCAAGGTCTGCGCCTCGTCGAGGATCTGTTGCAGGGTCTTGGCGGGCACTGCTCGCATTTTAAGGCCCCGCTGCGCCGGCTGTCCTTCGGTCGGGTTGAATCGCCGCGGGCGTGCAGGCACTCTGCGCCGGTCAGCACCTGTGGAGCTCGTCATGCGCCGTCCCCTCTCGAGACTGCAACCCGTTCGCAAAGGGCTGTTAGGCGGCGGCGGGGTGACCCGACCCGTCAAGGTCTGATCACGATCCTGTCATCGGTCCGGCGATCATCTCAGTGGTAGCCGCTGTCCGCGGCGACCTTGCCGCGGAACACCGAATACGACCACCACGTGTAGCCGAGCACCGCCGGCAGCATGATCAGCGTGCCGGCGAGCACGAACCCCTGGCTCTGCGGCGGTGCTGCCGCTTGCCAGATGCTCAGATCCGGCGGCAGCAGGTTCGGCCAGATCCCCAGTACCAGCCCGGCGAAGCCGAGCGCGAAGAACGTCAGCGCCAGGATGAAAGGCAGGTAGTCCGCGCGCCGCACGACGGCTTGCCATAGCCACACCGCATTCGCGAGCGCGAGCAGCGGTACCGGCGAGAGCCACACGAAATTCCCGCTTTCGAACCAGCGCGCCATCACCTGGCTGCTCAGGAACGGCAGCCAGGTGCTGACCAGTCCCATGAATGCGACGACGACCACCACCAGCGGGCGCGTCAGCGCGAATGCGACGTTCTGCAGCGCGCCGTCGGTCTTCATGATCAGCCAGGTGCTGCCGAGCAACGCATAACCGAACACCACTGCAACGGCGGTCAGCATCGAGAACGGGCTGAACCACGCGAACGCGCCGCCCAGATATTTTCCGCCCTGCAGCGGCATGCCTTCGACGATCGCGCCGAGCATCAGGCCCTGAGCGAACGCTGCGGCGATCGAGCCCGCTGCGAAGCACACGCCCCAGATGTGCCGCGAAGTCTTCGCCTTGAAGCGGAACTCGAACGACACGCCGCGCAGCACGAGCGCCACCAGCATCAGCAGCACGGGTAGGTAGAGCGCGGACAACATCACTGCGTACGCTTTCGGGAATGCGGCCAGCAGTCCCGCGCCGCCGAGCACCAGCCAGGTCTCGTTGCCGTCCCAGATGGGTGCGGCGGTGGTCATCATGCGATCCAGCTGCGCATCGTCCTCGGCGAACAGCGACAGGATGCCGATGCCGAGCACGAAACCGTCCATCAGCACGTACATCAATACGCCGAAAGCGATGATGCCGAACCACACGACCGGCAGGAGGGTGTGACCGTCCATCAGCCGCCGTCCTCGATCGGCTCGTCGGCGACCGACAACGGACGCTGCGCAGTCTTGTCCTCCGGGTGCAGCAGCGCCTGCTCGACCGGCTGCGGGCCGCGACGCAGCAGCTTGAGCAGGTAGTACGTGCCCATGATGAAGACGAACAGATAGACCGTTGCGAAGACGATCAGCGAAGTGAGCACGCTGCCGGCGTCGATCGCCGTCGCGGCCTGCGAAGTTCGCAACAGCCCGTACACGACGTACGGTTGCCGGCCAATCTCCGTCGTGTACCAGCCGGCGAGCACGGCGACGAAGCCTGCAGGGGTCATCAGCATCCACGCGCGCAACACGAGCTTCGATTCGAACAGCCGGCCGCGACGCCACTGCAGCGCCGACCCTGCGACCAGCGTGAGCATCAGCACGCCGATGCCGACCATCACGCGGAAACCGAAGAACACCGGCGCAACCGGCGGCCGCAGCTCGGGCGCGACTTCCTTGAGTCCTTTGACCTCGCCGTCGAGCTCGTGCGTCAGGATCAGGCTGCCGAGCACCGGCACGCTCACTTCGTAACGGTTGGTTGCGTGTGCCGGGTCGGGCCACGCGAACAGGATCAGCGGCACGCCGCGACCCGTTTCCCAATGTCCTTCGATCGCCGCCAGCTTCATCGGCTGGTGGTCGCGGACCTTCAGGCCGTGCAGGTCGCCGACCACGACCTGCAGCGGCACGGCGATCGCCGCGAAACAGATCGCCAGCTTCAGCATCAGCTGCGCGGCTTCGCGATGGCGCTGGCGCAGCAGGTACACCGCGCTGATGCCGCCGATGACGAAGCAGGTCGTGATGAACGCGGCGAGCGTCATGTGCGCCAGGCGCACCGGGAACGACGGATTGAAGACGATGTGCCACCAGCTCTGCGGCTCGAACACGCCATCGACGAGCGAAAAGCCCGCCGGCGTCTGCATCCAGCTGTTCGCTGCGATGATCCAGAACGTGGAGATCAGCGTGCCGAGCGCCACCATGCAGGTGGCGAAGAAATGCAAGCGCGGCGACACGCGCCGCCAGCCGAACAGCATCACGCCGAGAAAAGTCGCTTCCAGAAAGAACGCGGTGAGCACTTCGTAGGCGAGCAACGGCCCGAGAATGTTGCCGGCGCGCGTCGACAGCTCGGCCCAGTTGGTGCCGAACTGAAAGCTCATCACCAGGCCGGAGACGACGCCGAGTCCGAACGCCACGGCGAAAATCTTCAGCCAGAACACATACAGGTCGCGCCACAGCGCGCGGCGGGTCTTGAGATACGCGCCCGCGAGGAATGCCAGCCAGCTCGCCAGGCCGATCGTGAACGCAGGGAAGATGATGTGAAAGCTCATCACGAATCCGAACTGGATTCGCGACAGCAGCAGCACAGTGGGGTCCGACATGGCGGCGCGATTGTCGGCGCGTGCCGCCGCGGCAGCAACTGCGGAAACGCCCGACCACGGCGCTGGCGAAGGCTGCCTTCGTGAAAGAAGCACGCGGGAGGAGTTACACTGCCGCGCCGACTGGTCCTCGACGACAGGTCCTCAAGAACATCTTCAAGGGGAGTTCCTTTATGCGGTCCACCAGCGCTTCCCGTTCGGATAGTTTCGTGCCCCGCGTGCTGCTGCTGTCCGCCATCGCCTGTGCCGTCGCGGCCTGCGGCAAGAAGGAAGAGCCTGCGCCCGCGCCCCAGAATGAGGCAGCGTCCACGGCGCTCGAAGGGCAGGTCGACATCGTCGCCTGGCCCGGTTACATCGAGCGCGGCGACACCGATCCGAAGTACGACTGGGTGAAGACGTTCGAGACCGACACCGGCTGCAAGGTCAACGTCAAGACCGCCGGCACCTCGGACGAGATGGTCTCGCTGATGACCCAGGGCGGCTACGATCTCGTCACTGCCTCCGGCGACGCCTCGCTGCGCCTGATCCGCGGCGGCACGGTGCAGGCGATCGACATCTCGAAGGTGCCGTCGTACGACACGCTCGATCCGCGCCTGAAGGAAGCGCCGTGGCACTTCGTCGATGGCAAGCACTACGGCGTGCCGTACCAATGGGGACCGAACGTCCTGATGTACAACACCAGCGTCTTCAAGAAGGCGCCGACCTCGTGGAGCGTCGTGTTCGAGCCCGGCAAGTTCCCGGATGGCAAGCCGAACAAGGGCCGCGTGCAGGCTTATGACGGGCCGATCTACATCGCCGACGCGGCGTTGTACCTGATGACGAAGAAGCCGGAGCTCGGCATCAAGGATCCGTACGAGCTCAACGAGCAGCAGTACGCGGCGGCGCTCGAGCTGCTGCGCAAGCAGCATCCGCTGATCCAGCGCTACTGGCACGACGCGAACGTGCAGGTGCAGGACATGACCAACGAAGGCGTGGTTGCCTCCAGTACCTGGCCGTTCCAGGTCAACACGCTGGTCGGCAACAAGCAGCCGATCGCGAGCACGGTGCCGGCCGAAGGCGCCACCGGGTGGGCCGACACCACCATGATGCACGCGAGCGCGAAGCATCCGAACTGCGCCTACAAGTGGCTCGAATGGTCGATCAGCCCCAAGGTGCAGGGCGACGTCGCGTCGTGGTTCGGCTCGCTGCCGGTGGTGCCCACGGCGTGCCAGAACAACGAGCTGCTCGGCGCCGAGGGGTGCAGGACCAACGGCATCGACAACTTCGACAAGATCAAGTTCTGGCGCACGCCGGAAGCGAAGTGCGCGTCGCAGAACGACGCCTGCGTGCCGTACAGCCGCTGGGCGACCGATTACGTCGCGGTCATGGGCGGTCGCTAGCCGCGCAGGCGCAGGCCGGACTGCATGACCTGCGCCATCGAGTTCCGCGATGTGTCGCGCGTCTACGGCGAGGTGCGCGCGGTCGATCGCGTCTCGCTGACGGTCGAGCCGGGCGAGTTCTTCGCGATGCTCGGGCCTTCGGGCTCGGGCAAGACGACGTGCCTGCGGCTGGTCGCCGGCTTCGAGACGCCCGACAGCGGCAGCGTGCTGCTGAACGGTCGCGACGTCACCGACGATCCGCCGTATGCGCGCGACGTCAATACCGTGTTCCAGGACTACGCGCTGTTTCCGCACATGAGCGTGCTGGAAAACGTCGCCTACGGACCGCGCGTGCGTGGCCAGCGCAAGCAAGACTGGCAGCGGCGCGCGCAGGAAATGCTCGAGCTCGTGCAACTCGGCCATTTCGGCGAGCGGCGGCCGTCGCAGCTTTCGGGCGGCCAGCGCCAGCGCGTTTCGCTGGCGCGCGCGTTGATCAATCAGCCGCAGGTGCTGCTGCTCGACGAGCCGCTCGGCGCGCTCGACCTGAAGCTGCGCGAGGAGATGCAGCTCGAGCTGAAGAACCTGCAGCGCCGGCTCGGCATCACGTTCGTGTTCGTGACGCACGATCAGGGCGAGGCGCTGTCGATGGCGGATCGCGTCGCCGTGTTCAATCGCGGCCGGATCGAGCAGCTCGACACCCCGCGCACGCTCTACACTCGCCCGGCCACGGCCTTCGTCGCGAGTTTCGTCGGCAGCGCCAACGTCGTAACTGGTGAGTTGGCGCAGCGGCTCAGCGGCCGCAGCGATCCCTTTGCGGTGCGAGCCGAGAACATCCGGCTGCGCACACTCACAGCAACTGCGGACGCCGGCTCGATGAGCTGCATCGGCGACGTCGCCGACGTGCAGTATCACGGCGCGATGAGCCGCTGGCAGGTGCGGCTGGACAGCGGCGAGGTGTTCGCTGCGGCTCTCGCCGACGCCCATGCCAATGGCGATTTCAAGGTCGGCGCGCGCGTCCGGCTCGAATGGTCGCGCGCCGATGCAGTGCCGCTGGCGGCAACGGAGCGGCCGTGAGAGAGCTGTCGACATTTCTCTATCGGCGGCCGACGATGTATCTGCTGCTGTTGCTCGTTCCGCCGTTGCTGTGGTTCGGCACGGTGTACCTGGGCTCGCTGTTCACGCTGCTCGCGCAGAGCATTTATGCGATTGACGAATTCACCGCGAAGGTCGTGTACTCACCGACGCTCGCGACCTACAAACAGGTCGTTACGCAGCCGGCGAACATCGACATCATTCTGCGCACGCTATCGATGTCCGTCGCCGTGACGATCGCTTGCGGCCTGATCGCGCTGCCGATCGCGAACTACATGGTTCGCTATGCGTCGCCGCGCGCCCGCGCGTTGTTCTACGTCGGCGTCATGCTGCCGATGTGGATGAGCTACCTGGTCAAGGTCTATGCGTGGCGCCTGATCCTCGCGAAGCAGGGCATCCTCAGCTGGTTGCTCGACACGATGGGACTCGGCGCGGCGCTCGAAGCGGTGCTGCGCATTCCTGCCATCGGAGGGCCGTCGCTGTCGGCGTCCTACATCGGCATGTTCATCGTGTTCGTCTACATGTGGCTGCCGTTCATGATCCTGCCGCTCGCGGCCGCGCTGGAGAAGGTGCCCGAGTCGCTGCTGCAGGCGTCGGCGGATCTGGGCGCGCGGCCGGTGCAGACATTCCGCCGCGTCACGTTGCCGCTCGCGCTGCCAGGTCTCGCCGCCGGCTCGGTGTTCACGTTCTCGCTGACGCTCGGCGACTACATCATCCCGAGTGTCGTCGGCGCGCCCGGCTATTTCATCGGCATGATGGTCTATCAGCAGCAGGGAACCGCCGGCAACATCCCGCTTGCCGCGGCGTTCTCGGTCGTGCCGATCGTGCTGATCATGATCTATCTCGCGATTGCCAGGCGCGCGGGGGCGTTCGATGCGCTATAGACGCTGGAATCAGCCTTCGCTCGGCGCGCGGCTCGCCGCATATGCGGTGCTCGCATTCATGCACCTGCCGGTGCTCGTCATCGTGCTGTATGCGTTCACGACGGCCGATCGCACCTACGAGTTTCCGCCCCCGGGACTGACGCTGCACTGGTTCGCAGCAGCATTCGCGCGCGCCGACATCTGGGCTGCGATGCGCTTGTCGCTGTCGGTTGCCGCCGTGGCGACCTTCCTCGCGATCATTCTCGGCTCGCTGACGGCGCTCGGAATGGCGCGCGGTCGTTTCCGCGGCAAAGAGAGCATCACGGTCCTGCTCGTGCTGCCCATCGCGCTTCCCGGCATCATCACCGGCATCGCGCTGCTGTCGGCCATCAAGAGCGCACGTCTCGATCCCGGCTTCTGGACCATCGTCGCGGGCCACGCGACTTTCTGCATCGTGATCGTCTACAACAACGTCGTGGCTCGCTTGCGGCGCTTGCCGCGCAGCTGGATCGAGGCATCGATGGATCTTGGCGCCGACGGCTGGCAGACGTTCCGCCACATCGTGCTGCCGCAGACCGCCACTGCGCTGCTCGCCGGCGGCATGCTGGCGTTCGCGCTGTCGTTCGACGAGATCATCGTGACGCTGTTCACCGCGGGTCACGACCGCACGCTGCCGATCTGGTTCTTCAACGAGCTGTTCCGGCCGCGCGAGCGGCCGATCACCAACGTGGTCGCGGTCGTGGTGATGATCGTGACCTTCGTGCCGATCCTGCTGGCTTACCGTCTGACGCGCCGAGGTGCCGAATGAATACCAAGTTGCTCATCAACGGCAAGCTGGTCGCCGGCAAGGGCGCAAAGGAAGACGTGCTCGATCCCGCGACCGGCAAGCCGCTGGTGTCGATCGCCGAAGCTTCGCCGGAGCAGGTCGCAAGCGCCGTGGCTGCCGCGGCCAAGGCGTTTCCCGCGTGGAGCGCCAGCGTGCCGAAGGATCGCGCCGCGCTGCTGCTGAAGATTGCGGAGCGGATCGAAGCCGAAGCCGCCGACTACGCGCGCCTGGAGTCGCAGAACTGCGGCAAGCCCTACGCGGCCGTGATGAACGACGAGATTCCCGCGATCGTCGACGTGTTCCGCTTCTTCGCAGGCGCGGCGCGCACGTTGCACGGCGCTGTCGCGGGCGAGTACCTGCCGCGCTTCACCAGCATGATCCGCCGCGATCCCGTCGGCGTGGTCGCGTCGATCGCGCCGTGGAACTACCCGCTGATGATGGCGGCGTGGAAACTGTCGCCGGCGCTGGCCGGCGGCAACACGATCGTACTGAAGCCGTCCGAACAGACGCCGCTCACGGCTCTCAAGCTCGCCACGCTGCTCGCCGAGCTGTTTCCGCCCGGCGTCGTCAACATCGTGCACGGCAGAGGCCCGAGCGTCGGTGCGGCGCTGATCTCGCAGCCGCAGGTCGCGATGATCTCGCTGACCGGCGCCGTGTCGACGGGCGAGAAGGTGCTGCAGGCCGCGGCCAAAGGCGCGAAGCGCACGCACCTCGAACTCGGCGGCAAGGCGCCGGTGATCGTGTTCGACGATGCCGATCGCGAAGCCGTGGTCAGCGGCGTGCGCACCTTCGGCTTCTACAATGCCGGCCAGGACTGCACCGCCGCGTGCCGCATCTACGCCGGACCGAAGATCTACGACAAGCTGGTCGCTGACCTGACCAGCGCCGCCGCCTCCATCAAGGTCGGCAGGCAGGAAGAGGAGGGCGTCGAGATGGGGCCGCTGATCAGCGCCAGGCAACGCTCGCGCGTCGCCGGCTTCGTCAACCGCGCCGACAAGAGCCGGCACATCGAGATCACCACCGGCGGCAAGTCTCGCGGCGGCGGCGGCTTCTTCTTCGAGCCGACGGTCATCGCGGGCGCGAAGCAGAGCGACGAGATCGTGCGGCGCGAAGTGTTCGGCCCGGTGGTGTCGGTGACGCGCTTCAAGGACGCGGAGCAGGCGATCGCCTGGGCCAACGACTCGGACTACGGGCTCGCCTCCTCGGTGTGGAGCAACGACATCGGCAAGGCCATGCGCGTCGCCGCGCGCCTGCAGTACGGCTGCACGTGGATCAACACGCATTTCATGCTGGTGAGCGAGATGCCGCACGGCGGTCTCAAGCGTTCCGGCTATGGCAAGGACCTGTCGGTGTACGCGCTCGAGGACTACACCGTGCCGCGCCACGTCATGGTGAAACTGTAGGTTCAACCGTAGGTCGGGCTTCAGCCCGACTCTCTCGCCGGTCGCGCCATCGCCGCAGCCTTCTTAGTCAGCGGGTGCCCAGCTCCCACTGTCGGCGTGAGCTGAGCGAGCGCGTCGAGGGACAACTCGCGCGCGCGTGTCGCATGCCCGAGTGACAGCTCCACGTCGACCTGGGTCAGCAACGCAAGCCCTACCCAATACGAAGGCTGGTCCGGCAGCGCAACTTTGCGCGCCAGCGCGCTCGCCTGGGCGGCGAGCTCTCCTGCGCGGCCCGACTGACCGGTCTTCAGCTCACACTGCGCGAGCGCTGCAAGCACGACGATCTGGTCAG
>DATBKP010000003.1:0-16038 GCA_036555785.1 Steroidobacteraceae bacterium | reverse complement strand
GATGGCGACGATGCCGAGCAGGGCGATGATGAGCGCGGACTGCAGGCCGCCGAAGCTTTCGGTGCGCGTTTCGAGCTCACCGCCCGGCACGTAGGAGTAGCCGCGCGGCCACTGCAGCTGATCGAGCCGGTCGAGCACTGCCTTCGTCACCCGATCGGTGTTGTAGCCGCTCTTCACGTCGGCATTGATGGTCACGGCGCGTTCGCGGTTGTAGCGATGAATCTCGGTCGGCGCCGAAGTGAAGCCCACGCGCGCCAGCTGGGCGAGCGGCAACGTTTCGCCGCTCAGAGTGGCGACGCGCACCTGATCGAGGGCGCGCACGTCGGGACGCGCGTCGATGGGCGTGCGCACCATGATGTCGTACTGCTCGCCATCGGTATCCTTGAACTTGCCGGCCGGAATGCCGGCCACCGCGAGCCGCACTGCGCGATCGAACTCGACCGACGGCACGCCGAGCAACGCAGCCTTGTGCGAGTCGATGTCGAGACTCAGGTTCGTGCGTTTCATGCGCACCGGATTCTCGACGTCACGCGTGCCGGGCGTGGCTTCGATGAGCTTCTCGACCTTCGCTGCCAGCTGATCCAGGCGATCCAGGTCCGGGCCGATGACTCGCACCGCGATCGGCGCCGTGATCGGCGGCCCGTTGCGGAACTCACGCACGTGGATGCGGGCGTTCGGATACTTCTCCAGCTCGCGACGCAGCTGATCGAGCTCGCGCGGCGTGTCGTCCGGATCGTACTTCGACAGCTTCACGAACACGTCGGCGTAGCTGCTGTCGCCTTCGTTGCCGGTCTCGTTGTAGTAGATGCGCGGGTTGCCATGGCCGAGGTTGGAGAAGTACGACTGCAGATGCGGCAGCTGGCGCAGCTTGCTCTCGGCGAAGTGCAGGGCGCGATCCGTTTCAGCGAGGCTGCTGCCGTCCGGCGTCTCGACGGTGATCAGGAAGTGCGGCGTATCGGCTTTCGGGAACAGACTGAAGCCGATGAGGCCGCCGACTCCGAGCATCACCACGAGGCAGCCAGCGAGCGACGCCCACACGGTCAGCTTCGGGCGCGCCAGCGCCCGATGCAGCAACGGCTGATAGAAGCGATGAATGGCGCCGGTGATCCACTGCAGCATGCGGTTGCCGTGCGCGGCTTCGCGCTCCTTGAGGAAGCGGCTCGCGAGGAACGGGATGATCGTCAGCGCGATCAGCAGCGAGGCGCCGACGGTCACGAGCACCGCGGTCGGCAGCACGCGGATGAACTGGCCCGACGTGCCGCCGATCATCATCAGCGGCAGGAAGGCGAACATGATCGTCGCGGTGCAGCCGACGATCGCCTCGAAGATCTGGCGCGTCGCCAGAATCGCGGCCTGCATGCGCGAGTGACCCTCGCGCAGGAAGCGCGCAATGTTCTCGACCACCACGATCGAGTCGTCGACCAGCAATCCCAGCGCCACCACGAAGCCGGCGATCGAGATCTGGTTGAGCGAGAAGCCGAGGAAGTACAGCGCCGCGAGACCGATGGCGAGCGATAGCGGGATCGAGATCATCACGACGCTCGCCGCGCGCAGGCCGAGCGGCAGCAGCGTGATCGCGACCAGCGCGATGGCGATGCCGAAGTCGTCCTGCAGCCGGTCGAGCCGGTGCTCGACGTTCTGCGACTGGTCGAAGCCGAGCTCCAGGTGGATGCGCTTCGGCAGCTGCGCCTGATATCGCTCCGCGGCGTCGAGGATGCGCTGGCGCACTTCGAAGATGTTGTAACCGTCCTTCTGATTCGCCGTCACGAACACCGCGCGCTTGCCGTTGTAGCGTCCGGTATAGGTGTGCTCCTGCGTGTCCCAGCTCACCTCGGCGATGTCGCGCACGCGTACGCTGCGGCCGTCCGCGACGGCCACGACGGTGTCGCGCACTTGGTCCAGCGTCTGGTAGCTGCCGGAGGTCTTGAGGCTGAACGTGCGGCTGCCGACGTCGATCGACCCGCCCGGGATATTCGCGTTCTCACTCTGCAGGGCTTGCAGCACGCGGCTGGGCGCGAGTTTCAGCTCGGCCATGCGCGGCAGATCGAGCGCCACGCGCAGCTCCCGCGCCGGGTAGGCCCAGGTTTCGGAAGTGCGCACGCCGTCGAGTGTCTTGAGCGTGTCCTTCAAATCGCGCGCGTAGTCTTCCAGCTCGCGATACGGCGCGTCTTCCGAGACCAGCGCGAACTGCACGATGTTGACCAGCCCGGGATTGCTCTTCTTGATGTCGAGCTTCGTCAGCTCGGGCGGCAGCGTCGGGCGCAACGCGTTGATCTCGCGCACCACTTCGTCGTACTTCGCCTCGGTGTCCACCGACGAATAGAACTCGGGCAGGATCACCGCGACGCCGTCGTTGCTGTGCGACTCGATCTTCTTGATGTCGTCCAGCTCGCTCAAGCGGTCCTCGATCGGCTTCACCACCAGCCGCTCGACGTCCTGCGGCTCGGCGCCCGGATAGGCGACCACGATCTGGAAGATCGCTATCGGAAAGTACGGGTCTTCCTGGCGCGGAATGCCGCGGTAGGCGGTGACGCCGAGCGCGACCAGCATCGCGAAGGCGATGAGCGTGAACTGGTAGCGGCGGATCGGAAATTCGAGCAGGCTCATTCGCCGCCTCCTATTGCAACCCGGAGGAGCGGCCGCCGCGAACTTCGGCCAGCGGCTCGGCGATCGCCACCTCTTCGCCGTCTTCCAGGTATTGCGCGCCGTCGGTGATGACCTGCTCGCCGGCTTCGACGCCGCTCGTCAGCGCGACGTTGTCGCCTTCGATGAACGCAACCTCGACATCGCGGCGCCGCGCGTGGTCCTTGTCGAGCACGAACAGGCGCGCACCGCGGCCGTCGCCTTCGACGATGGCGCCGATCGGCACGTACACGCGCGAGCCGGCGCTCGCTGAAGACGGCACGATCGTCAGCTTCGCCACCAGGCCGCTCTTGAGCGGCAGCTCGGTCGGATCGAGCGTCACTTCGATGCGGAACATGCCGCTCGCGGCGTCGGCCGCGCTCGCGACTTCAGTGACTTTCCCTTTGAGCGTCGCATCCGGCAGCGCATCGAGCCGCACCAGCGCAGCGTCGCCAAGACGCACCTGCACGATCTCGCGATCCGCCAGTCCGGTGCGCACGATGAATCCCTTGTCGTGGGCGCCGAGCACGAGGACGGGTGTGCCTGCCGAGACCAGCTCACGCTCTTCCGCGAGCCGGCGCAGCACCGTGCCGTCGCGCGGCGCGACGATGGCGGCGTAGTTCCAATTGAATTCCGCAGAGTTCAGCGCGGCCTCGGACATCGCAGCCTGCGTGCGCAGATCCTGCAGCTGCTCGAGGCTGATGACCTTGTCCTCATACAGCCGCTCGCCGCGAGTCGCATCGCGCTGCGCTTTCTCGTGCGCCTGGCGCGCCTGCTCGACTTGCGCATTGACCTCGGTCTGCTCGATCTCGGCAAGCCGCTGGCCCTTGTGCACGCGCTCGCCTTCGGACGCGGCGAGCTTGCGGATCACGCCGCCGACCTTGAAGGCGAGACGGATCTCGTCCTTGTTCGCGAGCAGGCCGTTGGTGCGGATCGACGGCGCCGCCGGTCCGCTCGCGGCGGCAGCGACGCGCACGGGCGTGGCAGGACGCGCCTCGTCGGTTGCCTTGGTGCTGCAGCCGGCGACGACTAACGCCCACGCGACGATCGAGAACAGGCTGGCGATACGCATGATCAGGCTCCCGGATCCAGCGGGATCTCGCCCGTGGACGTCGCATATTCGAGCTCGGCGCGGCGCGCGAGGACGTCGAAGCGAGTGACGTTGTGATTGAGCTCCGCGCTGGTGAGCGCGCTGCGCGCGTCGATGAACTCGACCTGGTTGATGACGCCCTCGTCGCGCTTGCGGCTGGCGATGCGGAATGCGGCGCGTGCGGCGTCGGCTCGCGCAGCCGCGGTCGCGAGCGAGTCGCGCGCAGTCGTCAGGCGATCGAACGCCTGCTGCACTTCGAGCCGGATCTGCTGCGCGATTTCTTCCTGCCGCAGTACGACCTGCCGTTCCGCGGCGCGCGCCTGTCGCACACGCGCTGCATCGCCGCCGCCGTCGAACAGGCGCCAGGTGAAGACGAGCGAGGCCGTGCCGAAGTTGTAGCCATCGCCGAAGCGATAGTCGATGCCCTGTGTGCCGGCGTCGACGCCCAGCGAGAGCGTCGGCCACTTTTCCTTGCGCGCGATGCGGACCTGCTCTTCGGCCGCCTTGCGTAACTCGTCGGCGCGCGCGACCTCGGGCCGGCGATTCAGGGCTGCAGCCCATAGTTGCTCGAGTGCGCCTTGCTGACCGCTGGGCGCCAGCGGCGGCGCCGACACGTCGATGTCGGCCAGCAGCTCGCGATTCAGCAGGAAGTTGAAGAAGCTGCGCGCCTGGCTGGCGAGGTTCTCGGTTTCGCGCTGCTGTTGATCGACGGCCAGCAGCTCGGCCTTCGCGCGCAGCACCTGGTCTTCGGTGATCTTGCCGTTGCTGAACAGCGATTCGTTGACTCGCAGGTTCTCGCGCAGCAACGCCTGACTGGCGGCGACGATATCGACCGAGCTGCGCGCCTTGAGCCAATCGACATACGCAATCGTGATGTCGCGTCGCAGAGCGCGAGCGACGGCCATGCGGTTGAAGCTGCTCGCACTGAGTAGCGAGCGCTGGGCGCGCACGGCCGCGGGAATCGCCGGTGCATAGATCGGCTGACGCACGACTACGCGCGTGTCCTGCTCTTCCTCGCGGAGGAACTGCACCGTGACATCGGAAATCTGGGGGAACTGCGCCGGCTGGCCTTGTGCGGCGAGCAGGTCGTTCAGAGTGGAGTAGACGGGGTTGAGCGCCGTGCCGATCGGGATCGTGAACTCACGGCCGCCTTCGGCGCGCGTGTAACGGGCTTGCAGCGATACTTCCGGAAGGAATCGCGCTCGTGCTGCTGCGAGCGCCTGCGCGGCACGCTCGACTTCGAGCGACTCGCTTTGCAGGGACAGGTTGCTGCGCAGGCCCTCGGCTACGTAGCGCTCGACCACTGTGTCGAATTCGCCTTCGCGCGCGCCTTGGGCGAACGCGGCGAGCGACACAGTGAGGCCGACGCAGCCAAGGACCAGTCTGCGCAACACGATCGCACGCTCAAGCGCCGACGTCGTTGAGCTGGTGGATCTCGACTGAGCCGCGCGGCTCGTGCGTCACGGACGGATTGGTCACCGCGGCGGCGCCGGCGAACACCGACCAGGCCAGGATCGAGACGAGGAACAGGGACTCGACGGCATTCGAGAAGCGCTCTTTGAGGGAAGTCATGGTCATTCTCCTTACTTGGGTTACAGACGTTGAGGTGTTGGAACTCAGTTCACAGATTAGACACGTGTCAAAAATTGCGTAAAAAAATACCTGTCAGCCTTTCAGACCGCACGCCAATCCGCTGCGGATCAGCTGCAGCGCCTGCTGCGAGAGCTGCTGGACGCTGATGCCCTGCTGCGCCAAGGGCTCGCCCTTGGTGATCGCAATCTGGATCAGGCCGTGCATGAAGCCCCACAGCACGCGTGAAACCACCTGCAGCTCGCCGATGTCCTTGCGGATCGTACCGTCGCGCTGCCCGCTCGCGAGCGCCTCGACGACCACGTCGTGCACCCGCTTGCCGCAATCGACGCAAGTTGCTGCCTGCGGGCTCGGCTCACTGTCATCGTGCGCGTGCGACTCGAGGCGCGCGCACGCATCGAAGAAATGCGGGAATTCCTGGGCGTACGCCATGTAGGCGCGGCCGCAGGCTTCCACCTTGTCCATGCCGGTGCGGGCCCGCGCGCTCGCTTCGGTGAAGCGCTGCCGGAGCATCTCCAGCGCCCGCGCCGCGATCGCGAAGTGCAGGTCCTGCTTGTCCTTGAAGTACACGTACACCAGCGCGCGGCTCAGGCGGGCGCGGCGGGCGACGCTGTCCATCGTCACTGCGTCCCAACCCGTCTCGCGATAGAGATCCTCGGCGGCCTCCACGATCTCCACGCGGCGGCGGTCTTTCTCTTCCTGGCGGCGTTCAGCGATGTACGACATGGGGCGTACCCTACGCCGCTATTGACACAGTGTCAACAGATAAATCGCTGTCTAAGAAAATTTATTGCCGGGGGAGCAGGAAGCGCAGGCCCTGGTGGTTCAGGATCGCCCCGTCCGGGGTGATGCGCTCGAGTGTCGGACCTTCCTTAAGTGCCTGACCTTCCGTGTATTTGCGCATGTTCACGAAGACGAAGCGGTCGGCCGGCTTGGCGGCATAGACATGGATGTCGAGATGCATGTCCGGCAGCACCGTGCCGCTCGCCGCCAGGCTCGAGGGCGTCGGCAGCACCTCCTGATCCTGCGCGGTCTGCGCTTCCGGCGCGGGCTGCACAGACGAAGGCGCAACTGCCGGCGCTTCGATCGGCCGCACGAGCGGCGGACCGCCAGGCACGTTACCCGCGGACGACAACTGCGGATCCGCCTCGGGCGCTGTGCCGGATTCGTAACCGCCAGCTTCGTCGGCGAGCGAATGCACGGCCGGGCTCGTCGATGCATCGACCTGCGGATTGCCGCGAGGCATGCGGCTCGCACTCGCGGGCAGCGGGACTTGCGTGCCGCGCTGAGCGTTCACAGGTGCAGGAGCACTTGCAGGTGCTGCTTGCGGCGCGCTCGGTTTCGCATCGCCATCGCGCATCAGCACGATGAGCAGCACGCTGAGGTTCAGCACGAGCAGCGCTGCGACTGCGACGACCCACCATGGCTTGTCACTGCGGCGCTGGGTGACTTGCACGTCTGCCAGCGACGGCCCGACCTGCCGCTGCCGCTCGTTCTCGGATTTTTTCAGCGCGTCGAGGATGAAGCTCATCAGCTCGCTCCCGGGCTGTCCTGAGCCTGGGCGACCAGGAGCGGCGCGCCGGCCGTGTTGTTGAGCGTGTCGAGCACGATCTGCGTCTGCACGCCCGCGATGCCGTCGACGTTGAGCCGATGCTGCCGCTGAAACTCTTCCACCATGCGCACGAGCTCCTCGTCGTAGTAGTCGCTGGAATTGCCGTCACCGCTGTGGCCGTGAACTGTGTTGAGCGTATTGCGCAGCCAGCGCACGCCGGCGCCCTGCATGCCCGCCGAGAGTGCGCGCGGGGTCGCCACTTGCGGCCGCCACAAGATCAGGTAGTCGCCGTACCACAGGCGCGACAGCGACGAAATGGAAATGTCGCGCGTCGCCTCCGGCAAGCTCACTTTCGCCGCTTCGCCTTCGAGCCCTGCGATCACGAGCTGATGTGCATTGCCTGCATCGTCGATGAGCGTGAGGATCGCCGGACGGTTGAGCGTGCGCAGCTGACCCCATGAGCCTTGCTGATACACGCACTCGAGTCCCTGCTGCTGCGCCTGATTGCAGGGCCGGCCCTTTGCAGGATCGAACTTCGCGCCCCACAGGCCGAACAGCTGCGCAAAGGCTGTTTCCGTAGTGGTTCGAGCCGGTTGCTCTTTGAGCAGCGAGTCGATGTCCGCGGCGGCGGGCACAGCGGCAGGCGGCGGCGTGCTCGCCTCAGGCTCGACTTCGACTGCGGCGGGCGCGGGCGGCGCTACAGCTGGAGCAGTCGAGGCCGTTGCCGTTTCCGGGTTACCGACCGCGCGATTCGGCAGGAGTTGCCAGAGGCCGAGCGCAAGCCCGAGCACGGCGACAGCGCCCGCCGCGCCGACGAGCAGCTTCGTCCACTGCGGACTGAACGAGCGTCCGTACACTTCACCGGCGGCATCGCGCACCATTCCCGGACCGATGCGATGCTGTTCCTGCGTGAACGCGCCGAGCAACGCGCGATCGCAGATCACGTTGATGATGCGCGGAATGCCGTTGCTGAGCCGATGCACTTCGCGCAGTGCTGCGGCCGTGAAGACTTCGCCGGTCGCCGATCCGGCCACCTTCAGACGATGATTCACGTACGAGGCGGTCTCGGCGCGCGACAACGGATCGAGGTGATAGCGCCCGGTGATGCGCTGGGCGAGCTGGCGCAGCTCGACGCGCGCCAGCACCTCGCGCAACTCGGGCTGACCGATCAGGATGATCTGCAGCAGCTTCTGCGACGCGGTCTCCAGGTTCGTGAGCAGGCGCACCTGCTCGAGCGTCTCGGGCGTGAGGTTCTGCGCCTCGTCGACGATCACGACGACGCGCCGGCCCTTGGAGTGCGCTTCGAGCAGCCGCTTGTTGAGGATGTCGACGAGGTCCTTGATGCTCGACGCGTCGTCGTCGCGCATGAAGATGCCGAGCTCCTCGCAGATCGTCAGGACGAACTCAACCGGCGTTAACTGCGGGTTCAGGATCACCGCAACGTCGGCGTGTCCCGGCATGCGCTCGAGCAGCGAGCGCACGACTGTCGTCTTGCCGGTGCCGACCTCGCCGGTGAGCTGGATGAAGCCGCCGGCCTCGTTGATCCCGTACAGCAGGTGCGCGAGCGCCTCGGCGTGGCGCTCGCTCATGAAGAGATAGCGCGGATCCGGGGTGATGGCGAAGGGCTTCTCGCCCAGTCCGAAAAAGCTCGTGTACATGCCGACATGCGTGGCAGAACGGGGAAAAGATGATGCTCGCGGCGGTCAGGTCTTGCAACGCGGGCAGGGAAATGGGGACATTCCCCATTTCCGACGCGGCCGTTGCAGGCCGCCGGACCGATAGCGGAAATGGGGAATGTCCCCATTTCCCTATTCACTTCAATAGTGACCGGGCCCGCCTTGCTGCGGCCCCGCCAGTCCCGATACGCTGCCGACCCTCCTCTCCAGCCAGCTGCGCGGGCATCGTGAAGGCACTTTCATTTCATCAGCTCACCAAGACCTACAAGAACGGCGTCCAGGCGCTGAAGGGCATCGACCTGGCGGTCGACGAGGGCGATTTCTTCGCACTGCTGGGGCCGAACGGCGCCGGCAAGACCACTGCGATCGGCATCGTCACCTCGCTGGTCAACAAGACCGGCGGCAAGGTGGAGGTGTTCGGCCACGACATCGACCGCGAGCTCGCCGTCGCGAAGTCCTGCATCGGGCTCGTGCCGCAGGAGATCAACTTCAACCAGTTCGAGACCGTCAGCACCATCCTAGTCAACCAGGCCGGTTTTTACGGAATCCCGCGCACCGTGGCGCATGACCGGCTGGAGAAGTATCTCGGCGCGTTGCAGCTCTGGGAAAAGCGCAATGCCGT
Source organism: Steroidobacteraceae bacterium (assembly GCA_036555785.1). GTDB lineage: Bacteria > Pseudomonadota > Gammaproteobacteria > Steroidobacterales > Steroidobacteraceae > Steroidobacter. The sequence goes on along the minus strand of DATBKP010000003.1, from coordinate 6,886 downwards.
GTCGCGCACGCTATCCGGCGGCATGAAGCGTCGCCTGATGATCGCGCGCGCGCTGATGCACGAGCCGCGGCTGCTGATCCTCGACGAGCCGACCGCCGGCGTCGACATCGAAGTGCGCCGGACCATGTGGACGTTCATGCGCGACATCAATGCGGCGGGCACGACCATCATCCTGACGACGCACTACCTGGAAGAGGCCGAGAGCCTGTGCCGCCACGTCGCGATCATCGACAAGGGCCGCATCATCGAGAACGACCGCATGAGCCGCGTGCTGCGCAAGCTGCAGACCGAAGTGTTCGTGCTCAACCTGCGCAATCCGATCGCCGCCGCGCCGGTGCTGCCCGGCTATCGCGTGACGATGCCGGACGATCACACGCTGGAGATCGAGGTCTCGAAGGAGCAGAACCTGAACGACATCTTCTCGCGACTCACGGCGGCGGGCATCGACGTGCTGTCGATGCGCAACAAGGCCAATCGCCTGGAGGAGCTGTTCATGCGGCTCGTCGAACAGCAGCCCCAACCGTCGAGCAAGGCAGCAACATGACCGTGCCGCACGAGACACTCGAACGCTCGGCCGCGGCGCGCGCGCACGACGAGGGCGCGGCGCTGGCGCGCACCAATGCCGTCGGTTTCAGCACGATCGTCATCCGCGAGTTCAACCGCATCATCCGCATCTGGGGCCAGACGATCGTGCCGCCGGCGATCACCGCGACGCTGTACTTCGTGATCTTCGGCAGCCTGATCGGCCGGCGCATCGGCGACATGGGCGGCTACACGTACATCCAGTACATCGCGCCGGGTCTGATCATGATGTCCGTCATCACGAACTCCTACGGCAACGTGGTCTCGTCGTTCTTCGGCGCGAAGTTCGGCAAGCACATCGAGGAGCTGCTGGTGTCGCCGCTGCCGAGCTGGCTGATCGTCACCGGTTACATGGTGGGCGGCATCCTGCGCGGCCTGATAGTCGGCGCTGTGGTCACGACCATCACGCTGATCTTCACGCGCCTGCACGTGCACAACGTTCTGGTGGTGATGACGGCGGTGCTGCTGAGCTCGATCGTGTTCGCGCTCGCCGGCATGATCAACGCGGTGTTCGCCAAGAACTTCGACCAGATCTCGTTCATTCCGACGTTCGTGCTGACGCCGCTCACCTATCTCGGCGGGGTGTTCTACACGATCAAGCTGCTGCCGGAATGGGCGCAGGGCGTGTCGCACGCCAACCCGATCCTCTACATGGTGAACGCGTTCCGCTACGGCTTCCTCGGCGTCTCCGACGTCGACATCCGGCTTGCCTACACCATGATGATCGGCGCAGCGGTCGTGCTGTTCACGAGCTGCGTGCTGCTGCTGACGCGCGGAGTGGGAACGCGGGAGTAGGGTCGGCTGTAGGTCGGGCTCTCAGCCCGACTCTTGTTCGTCGTCCACGTCCGGCTCGCTCATCAGCTGCTCCCAGTCGCTGATGATTTCGCGCGCGATCTCGACGTCTTCGTCGGCTACCGCGACGCCGACGAGATTGCCGACCGGCAGCTCGCCGGCGCCGCTCTGCAGATACTCGCCTTGCACGAGCGCATGCACTCCGGCCTGCTGCAGGACGTGCATGACCATGTGAGCCTGGATGTGGTTGGCTGCCTGGTAGACGCGTTGCATGCCGCTAGGGTAGCTCAGTCGTACCCATCAGGTAACGGTCGCATTCGCGCGCCGCGCCGCGGCCTTCGTTGATCGCCCACACGACGAGGCTTTGTCCGCGCCGGCAATCTCCCGCGGCGAACACGCCGCGGATGCTGGTCGCGAACTTGCCGTGCTCCGCCTTCACGTTGCTGCGCGGGTCCGTTTCCACGGCGAGGTCTTTGAGCAGCACCTGCTCGGGACCGAGGAAGCCCATCGCGAGCAGCACGAGCTGCGCCGGGTGTGTGCGCTCGGTGCCCGGCACTTCGACCGGCACGAACTGGCCCTTCTCGTTCTTCTGCCACTCGATCTGCACGGTGAGGATTTCCTTCACCGCGCCGCTGGCGTCGCCGACGAAGCGTTTGACCGTCGTCAGATAGGTACGCGGATCGGCGCCGAACCTGGCCGCGGCCTCTTCCTGGCCGTAGTCGAGCTTGTAGACCTTCGGCCACTCCGGCCACGGATTGTCGGCCGCGCGATCCAGCGGCGGCTGCTGCATGATCTCCAGTTGCGTGAGGCTCTTGCAGCCCTGGCGCATGGCCGTGGCCACGCAGTCGGTACCGGTGTCGCCGCCGCCGATCACGATCACATCCCGGTCGCGCGCGTGGATCGGGCTGTGATCCGGGCCGCCGTTCATGAGCGCCTTGGTGCTCGCCGTCAGATAGTCCATCGCGAAATGCACGCCGGCGAGCTTGCGGCCTTCGACGGGCAGGTCCCGCGGCTGCGTCGCGCCGGTGCACAGCACGATCGCGTCGAAGTCCTTGCGCAGCAGCTGCGCCTCGACGTTCTCGCCCACGTTGGCGTTGCAGATGAACTTGATGCCTTCGCGCTCCATCACCTGCAGGCGGCGCTCGACCACGTCGCGCTTGTCGAGCTTCATGTTCGGGATGCCGTACATCAGCAGGCCGCCCGGACGATCTTCGCGCTCCAGCACGGTGACGGCATGGCCGGCACGGTTGAGCTGCGCGGCGGCAGCGAGCCCGGCCGGACCGGAACCGATCACGGCGACGCGCTTGCCGGTGCGCTGCTTCGGCGGCTCCGGCACGACCCAGCCTTCGTCCCAGCCGTGATCGACGATCGCGTTCTCGATCGTCTTGATGGTCACCGGCGGGTTGTTGATGCCGAGCACGCACGAGCCTTCGCACGGCGCCGGGCACACGCGGCCGGTGAACTCGGGGAAGTTGTTGGTCATGTGCAGGCGCTCGAGCGCCTCGCGCCACAGCCCGCGATACACCAGGTCGTTCCACTCGGGGATGACGTTGTTGACCGGGCACCCCGACGCCATGCCGCTGATCAGCTTACCGGTGTGACAGAACGGTACGCCGCAGTCCATGCAACGCGCGGCCTGGTGCCGCAGGCGCCGCTCTTCCATGTGGTGATGGAACTCCTTCCAGTCGCGCACGCGCTCCTGCGGCGTGCGGTCGACCGGCAGCTCGCGCAGGTACTCGATGAAACCGGTGGGCTTGCCCATCAGTTGCCCCCGACCCGTGCCAGGTCTTTGGCGTTCTCTTCGAACGCCACCATGACCGCGTCGTCGCCGGCCAGGCCCTGCTCCTTTGCTCGTTCGATGCATTGGAGCATGCGGTGATAGTCGCGCGGCATGACGCGCACGAAGCGCGCCGCCATGCGGTCCCAGTTGTCGAGCACCTGCCGCGCGCGGCCGCTCTTCGTGTAGCCGTAGTGCCGCTCGATCATCGCGCCGACTGCGGCGATCTCTTCCGGCTCCTGCAGCGGACCGACGTCCACCATCTCCCGGTTGACGTTCGCAGCGAACTTGCCGTGCTCGTCGAGCACGTACGCGACGCCGCCGCTCATGCCGGCGCCGAAGTTGCGCCCGGCCGGGCCGAGCACGATGACACGTCCGCCGGTCATGTATTCGCAGCCATGATCGCCCACTGCCTCGACGACGGCGTGCACGCCGCTGTTGCGAACGCAGAAGCGCTCGCCGGCCATGCCGCCGATATACGCCTCGCCGCTGGTCGCGCCGTACAACGCCACATTGCCGATGATGATGTTCTCGTAGCTCACGAACGTCGAGCCGGCCGGCGGCGTGATGATCAGCTTGCCGCCCGACAGGCCTTTACCGACATAGTCGTTGGCGTCGCCTTCGAGGAAGAACGTCATGCCGCGCGGCATGAACGCGCCGAAGCTCTGGCCCGCGGAGCCCTTGAAGCGGATGCGGATCGTATCCTCGGGCAGCCCGGCGGCGCCGTACTTGCGCGTGATCTCGCTGCCGGTGATCGTGCCGACGACGCGGTGCACGTTGCGGATCGGCAGCTCCGCAGTGACGCGCTCGCCGCGCTCGAGCGCCGGCTTGCAAAGATCGAGCAGCTGCGTGACGTCGAGCGACTTCTCGAGGCCGTGATCCTGCGCCATCTGGCAATAGCGGCCGGTGTCGGCGCCGACGTCGGGCTGATACAGCAGGTTGCTGAAGTCGAGACCCTTCGCCTTCCAGTGATCGATCGCCTTGCGGCCTTCGAGCCGGTCGACGCGACCGACCATCTCCTCGAGCGTGCGGAAGCCGAGCTGCGCCATGAGCTCGCGCACTTCCATCGCGATGAAGCGCATGAAGTTGACGACGTGCTCCGGCTTGCCGGCGAACTTCTCGCGCAAGCGCGGATCCTGCGTCGCGATGCCGGCAGGGCAGGTGTTCAGATGGCAGACTCTCATCATGATGCAACCTGTCGCCACCAGCGGCGCTGTCGCGAAGCCGAATTCCTCGGCGCCGAGCAAAGCTGCGACGACGACGTCGCGCCCGGTCTTCAATTGACCATCGGCTTCGACCGCGATGCGGCTGCGCAGGTTGTTGAGCACCAGCGTCTGGTGAGTCTCCGCGATGCCGAGCTCCCACGGCAGGCCGGCATGCGCGATCGACGTCTGCGGCGAGGCGCCCGTGCCGCCGTCGTGACCGCTGATCAGCACGACATCCGCGTGCGCCTTCGCCACGCCCGCAGCGACCGTGCCCACGCCGACTTCGGCGACCAGCTTGACGCTGATGCGCGCACGGCGGTTCGCGTTCTTCAGATCGTGAATCAGCTCGGCCAGGTCCTCGATCGAGTAGATGTCGTGATGCGGCGGCGGTGAAATGAGGCCGACGCCGGCGGTCGTGTGCCGCGTCTTCGCGATCCACGGATACACCTTCGCGCCCGGCAGCTGGCCGCCTTCGCCGGGCTTCGCGCCCTGCGCCATCTTGATCTGGATCTCGCTCGCGCTCGTCAGGTACTCGCTGGTGACGCCGAAGCGGCCGGAGGCGACCTGCTTGATCGCCGAGTTCTTCCAATCGCCGTTCGGCAGGCGCGGATAACGATCCGGATCCTCGCCGCCCTCGCCGGTATTGCTCTTGCCGCCGATGCGGTTCATCGCGATCGCGAGCGTCTCGTGCGCCTCCTTGCTGATCGAGCCGTACGACATGGCGCCGGTCTTGAAGCGCTTCATGAGGGTCTCGATCGGCTCGACTTCGTCCAGCGGCACGGGCTCGCCGCCTTTCAGCTCCAGCAGGCCGCGCAGCGTCGCCAGGTGCGTCGCCTGCTCGTTGACGAGCCGCGAGTACTCCTGGAACTGCCGGAAGTTGTCGTTGCGCACCGCCTTCTGCAGCCGATGGATCGACTCGGGATTGAACAGGTGGAACTCGCCTTCGGAGCGCCACTGGTACTGGCCACCGACCGGCAGCGCGTGACCTTCGACGCGCCGCTCCGGGAATGCGGCGCGATGCCGCACCAGCACTTCCTGCGCGATCACGTCCATGCCGATGCCGCCGACGCGCGACGGCGTCCAGGTGAAGTACTCGTCGATCACGTCCTGGCGCAGTCCGACCGCTTCGAACACCTGCGCGCCGCGATAGCTCTGGATCGCCGAGATGCCCATCTTCGCCATCACCTTGATGACGCCCTTGGTCGCGGCCTTCACCAGGTTCTTGCACGCGGTCTTGTGGTCGATGCTGGTGAGCCGCCCGTCGCGGATCATGCTGTCGATCGTCTCGAACGCGACGTACGGATTGATCGCGCTCACGCCGTAGCCGATCAACAGCGCAAAGTGATGCACCTCGCGCGCCTCGCCGGTTTCCAGCACGAGACTGACGCGCGTGCGCAGACCTTCGCGGATCAGGTAGTGATGCAGCCCGGCCACGGCGAGCAGCGCCGGGATCGGCGCAAACTCGCGATTCACGCCGCGGTCGCTCAGCACCAGGACGTTCACTTCCTCTTCCTCGATCATCCGCCGCGCCATCACGCGGATCTCTTCCATCGACTTGACCACGCCTTTCTCGCCGCGCGTCACGCGGAACAACATCGGCAGCACGCCGACGCGCAGGCCGGGCAGGTCCATGCGGCGCACCTTGGCGAACTCCTCGTTGCTGAGGATCGGCCACTTCACTTCCAGGCGCCGGCAATCGGCCGGCTGCGGATTGAGCAGGTTGCCTTCCGAGCCGAGCCGCGTCTCCGCGGAGGTGATGATCTCCTCGCGGATGCAGTCGATCGGCGGGTTCGTGACCTGCGCGAACAGCTGCTTGAAATAGTCGTACAGCAGCCGCGGCTTGTTCGACAGCACCGCGAGCGGCGTGTCGTTGCCCATCGAGCCGACGGCTTCGACGCCGTGCTGCGCCATCGGCACCAGGATCAGGCGCTCGTCCTCGAACGTGTAGCCGAACGCGATCTGCCGCTGCAGCAGCGTTTCGTGGTCGGGCTGCGGCACCTGCGGCGCATCGGGCAGATCGTTGAGATGCACCTGGTGGTCGGTGATCCACTGCCGGTACGGCCGCTCGTTGGCGATCTCGCGCTTGATCTCCTCGTCGTCGACGATGCGGCCTTCCGCGGTATCGACCAGGAACATGCGTCCCGGCTGCAGCCGGCCCTTCAGCAGAATGTCGGCGGCGGGAATGTCGAGCACGCCGGCCTCGGACGCCATCACGACCAGCCCGTCCTTGGTCACGTAGTAGCGCGAGGGGCGCAGGCCGTTGCGATCGAGCACGGCGCCGATGCGCCGCCCGTCGGTGAAAGCGATCGAAGCCGGGCCGTCCCACGGCTCCATCAGGCACGAGTGGTACTGGTAGAACGCGCGCTTGGCGTCGTCCATGCTCTGATGGTTCGACCACGGCTCGGGAATCATCATCATCATCGCGTGCGGCAGCGGCCGGCCGGCCAGCACCAGCAGCTCCAGCGTGTTGTCGAACATCGCCGAGTCCGAGCCGTTCGGATTGATGATCGGCAGGATCTTGCGCATGTCG
>DATBKP010000002.1:0-2440 GCA_036555785.1 Steroidobacteraceae bacterium | reverse complement strand
GGCTCCGAGTAAATGCCCGGCACGTATTCGAGCCCGGTCGACATCCCGAAGGTGCCCGCTTGCAGGTCCGCGCGCAGCACTGCACGCATTCGATCGGTCTGCTCGGCGCTCAAATGGCGCACTGAATCGGGAATCTGCGCGAGGTGGCGAATCGAACCGTGCCCCGACAACGCTGCGACGTTGACCTGCACGCCGGCGGCCTCCGCGGCGCTCGCCCATCGCGCAAACGGCTGCTCCGCCGAGGCCGATTCCAGTTGCACGCTCTCGCCGTCCTGGCCGAGGACGACGGTGGTGACCCCCATGGCCAGAAAATTCTCGAACGATTGCACGAGCGGATCGCCGTGCGCGTGCATGTCGATGAAGCCCGGCGCGAGCGTGCGGCCGTTCGCGTCGATCACGCGACGGGCCGTGGCTTCCGACTCGTTGCGCCGGTCGATGTCGACGATCGTATCGCCTCTTACGAAGACGTTCGCCCGATATGCGGGCGCGCCCGTGCCGTCGACCACGACCGCATTGCGAATCGCCAGGTCATAGAAAGGTTGCGTCACCGGTAGCGGTGCGCACGATCCGATGAAGACGCAGAAGATGGCAGCGAAAGCTGTTCGGCCGGTTCTTGTTGTTCGGTGCATGCCACCGGCAATCGTAGGGGGTGGCGGCCCGGCGCGCCACCCCCTCTAACCGTCAGCGCGTCGGTCGATACGCGCGGAAATAGACGTAGTCGGCCACGCGCTCGCCCTGGGTGAGCGCTTCGGTCTTGTCGAATGCCCAGTGGATGCCGAGGTAGATGCGGCTCTGGCCGTTTTCTTCTTCCGCCTGCGAGAGGCGACTGAAACTGCGCGGCCGCAGCGGGCGCACTTGGCCGTCGGCGCCGCGCGTCGTGCCGTTGAACTCGTCGGAGACGAACGTGAACGCAATTCGATCGGTGCCGTAGAACCGTCGCAGCATCTGGAACAGCGCGCCGCCGAAGCCGCCATGACCGGACGGATAGGTCGGGAACGGCGGCGTGAAGTTCGGGCCGTTCAAATTGCTGCCCGGCGCGCCGAACGGCATGAAGCCCGGATCGCCGACTGTCGCGGGATTGCCATCGCCCGCTCGAGTCGGGCCGGTGCCCTCGTCCGCTTCGCGGATGCCGGTAACTGGTCGCCAGAAGTCATAAAAGAACTTCGACTCCCAGATCGCGATACCGGCATCCGCGAGCGCGATGTTCGCCAGCGCGAGCAAGCGCGCGGTCGCCATCGCACCGCTGCGCTGCTGCTTGGCGATCTGCACCAGCATCTGGTTGTAGAGACGCGGCGGCGCGCACAGGCTCGGCGTGCCGTCGTAGGCCCAGAAGACTCCGATGAACGACTGTTCTTCGGTCCGCTCGGTCGGAGTGTGAATGCCGTCGCCGCCGAGGCGCTTCACTTCATTGAACGCTTCCGTGTATTCCTCCGAATTCATCGCCGGCGGCGGCGGCGCGCGAAACTGCGAGCTGCTCTGCATGACGAACGGCCGCACTTCACCCCAGTGCGCGCCGAGCGCGACGGTGCTGAGGCTGATCGGATCCTGGCGCCAGTGGCCCGGCTGATCGCTGGTCGTCCAGTCCGTGCCCAGCACCGGCTCAGCGTGTTGCGAGCCGTCGGCGCTGCGTTGATCGAGGATGGTGTCGGCCGCGCGCTTGCCGAGCCGCACGCCGTTGAAGATCGCGACCGATGAATCGCGCAGCCGGCGGACGCTGTCCTGCAGCTCGTCGTCGAATGACGCCTTCTGCGATGGAAAGAGAGTGACGAGCGTGTCGTGCGCGGCGTAGGCCACGGCCGCCTTCGTGGAAACCTGCCCGCTGACATGCGGCAGACCGGTGTAACTGCGATAACCACCGTTCACAGCGATGAGCGCATCGAACACTGCGATCTGCACGATGGCCATCGCGCGCGCCGAGCGGCCCGGCCCGATCTGCTCGCCGAACACACGCGGATCGCCCGCCGGCACCGGTGTGTGATCCACGCCGCTCGCGTTGATCGCGACCTCGTTCCAATGAATGACCCAGCTGCGCAGATCGCTGCCCGGTCGCGGATTGCGGAAGATCGGCGCCGGAACGCTGGCGGCGGCTTCGTGAGTGACGCCGAAGGCGTCACGGAACGTCGTCGGTGCATCGGCGAACGAAACGCAAGAGATCATGCTCGCGCTGACCGCGAGCAGCGGCCGCCAGGACAAGTTGATCATCGCTCTATCCCCAGTTTGTCTGCACGACATTGCGTCGTGCCGGTGCGCCGGACTCTATTCGGGCGCGAAGAGCGATTGATAGACGGCGACGACTGACGTCGCCCGCCGCAGTCAGGTCAGGAAATGGGGACATTCCCCATTTCGAAGAGGCACAAATTATTCAGCGCGACGAAATGGGGAATGTCCCCATTTCTGCGACAGCCAGTGCTCGAATGCACGCAGGTTGCCGAGGTCGGTG
>DATBKP010000001.1:0-13862 GCA_036555785.1 Steroidobacteraceae bacterium | reverse complement strand
CCGTTGCCGGCCGCGATCATGCCCTTGTAGCGCTCCAGCATCGCTGGAACCTGTTCACTCTGGTCGGGATGGACCAGGAAAACGATCTCGTAGTGTCGCATTGCTGCTCCTCGTGGAGATGCCTCCCGTCAGCGAGAATCTGCGGTGAGGCAAGGAGTTACCGCCGAGCCGGTGCCCGGCGGGGGCGCGCATGGTAGCGGAACGGGCCGCCAAAGGCCAGTTCGAGGCTAGCGAGACCCGGCTCGCTGCCGGGCCGCTTCGAACAGCAGCACGCCGGCTGCCACGGACACGTTCAGGCTTTCCACGGCGCCGGCCATTGGGATACCGACCAGCACGTCGCAATTCTCCCGCGTGAGGCGGCGCAGACCCGTCCCCTCCGCACCGAGTACCAGCGCGAGGGCGCCGGTCAGCTTCGTCTGGAACAGCGACTGCGGCGCCTGATCGTCGGTGCCGACCACCCAGATCTCGCGCTCCTTCAACCACCGCAAGGTCCGCGCCAGGTTGACGACCTGGATCAGCGGCAGGGTCTCCGCGGCACCCGAAGCGACCTTGCGCACCGTCGGTGTGAGGCCGGCGGCCCGATCCCGCGGCACGATGACCGCACTCGCGCCGGCTGCATCGGCCGTGCGCAGGCATGCGCCGAGATTGTGAGGATCCTGTACGCCGTCGAGGACGAGCAGCAGCGGCGGCGCGGTCGCCCGGTCGAGCAACTCGTCGAGCGCACCTTCGCCCAGCGGACCGAGCGCGCGAATCTGCAGGCAGGCACCCTGGTGCCGCTCGTTGCCGGCGAGTCGATCGAGCTCGTGACCGTCCCGCCACTGCGTGCGCACGCCGGCGGCGTGGGCAAGCCGCTGCAACTCCGTCGCGCGTGCATCCTCGCGGCCCTTCTGCAGGACCAGCAACGCGGCCCGCTCGGGCCGCTGCTGCAACAGCGTGCGGACTGCGTGCAGACCGAAGACGATGCTCGTCTCGGTCATCGGCGCCGGCCCTTGTGACGTTGCCACGGTCCGCGAACGGCGCGCGCTCCGGACGTCTCGGCGAGCTCGAAGTCGATCTTGCGCTCGTCGATGATCACGTTGATGAGCCGCACGCGCAGATGGTCGCCGAGCCGGAACACGCGGCCGCTGCGCGCACCGACCATGCGGTACCCGGAGCTGTCGCGCGAGAAGTAATCGGTGCCGAGCGCGCTCACATGGACGAGTCCGTCGACCTGTACTCCCTTCACCTGCACGAACAGGCCGAAGTCGACGACGCCCGTGACCAGCGCATCGAACTCCTCGCCGAGCTTGTCGCGCATGTATTCGCACTTCAGCCATGACAGCGCATCGCGCGTCGCTTCGTCGGCCCGCCGCTCCTTGAACGAGCATTGCTGTCCGAGCGCGGCCATCGCGCCCGCCGACCACGGGAAGGTTTCAGCCGTGCCGCCGCGCAGGATGTGGCGGATGCCGCGATGGACCATGAGGTCGGGATAGCGGCGGATCGGCGAGGTGAAGTGTGCGTACTCGGGCAATGCCAGGCCGAAATGCCCGACGTTCTCCGGCTGATACACGGCCTGCGGCATCGAACGCACGACGACGGTCTGGATCAGGTGCGCCTCCTCGCCGCCGACGACCTGCTGCAGCACTGCGCTCAGGTCCTGCGGAGTCAGGTCGCGATCGGTCGGCAGCTGGATGCCGAAGCCGCGCAGGAACTGCCGCAGCGTTTCGAGCCGCTCGTCCTCGGGCTGGCCGTGCACGCGATACAACGTCGGCAGACGATGCTTCTTGAGGAAGCGCGCCGCTTCGACGTTCGCGGCGATCATGCATTCTTCGATCAGGCGGTGCGCATCGTTGCGCGTCGATTCGACGAACGCGGCGATCTTGCCCTCGGCATCGAACCGCACCTTCAACTCTGGTGCGTCGAAGTCCAATGCGCCGCGCTGTGTGCGCGCACGCAGGAGCGCCTTGAAGACCGCGTAGAGCTGCATGAGGTGCGGACCGACTGCCATGACTTCCGGCTCGTGGCCCGCCGTCGGATTCGCGAGATAAGCGGCCACCTTCGTGTACGTGAGGCGCGCCGCGGAGCACATCACGCCCTCGAAGAAGCGCGCACGGGTCACCCTGCCCTGCGGGCTCACGCGCATCTCGCAGACCATGCAGAGCCGATCGACTTTCGGATTCAGCGAGCACAGTCCGTTCGACAGTGCTTCGGGCAGCATCGGCAGTACGCGGTTCGGAAAGTAAACCGACGTGCCGCGGTTCTGCGCTTCCTTGTCGAGCGCGGAATCCTGGCTGACGTAGCTGGCCACGTCCGCAATTGCAACGACCAGCCGCCAGCCGCCGCGCACCTCTTCGCAATACACGGCATCGTCGAAGTCGCGAGCGTCTTCGCCGTCGATCGTGACCAGCGGCAGCTCGCGCAGATCTTCGCGCCCTCGCTTCGCAGCTGCGGAGACGCTGCGGCCGAAGGCTTCGGCCTCGGCCACCGCCTCGCGCGGAAACTCGAACGGCAGCCCGTGCGAGTGGATCGCGATCTCGGTCTCCATGCCGGGCGCGGCGTGCTCGCCGAGCACGCGAGTCACATGACCGAGCGCCTGCGCGGTGCGGCTCGGCTGCTCGACCAGACGCACGAGCACGACCTGGCCGGCGCGTGCGCCGCCCAGATGTCCGCGGGGAACGAAGACGCGGTGGCCGATGCGCGGGTTGTCCGGCACCACGAAGCTGATGCCCGATTCCTCGTACAACCGGCCGACGATCTCGCGCGTGTTGCGCTCGAGCACTTCGACGATCGCGCCCTGTGGCCGGCCGCGATTGTCCTGGCCGCTGATGCGCACCGCGACCCGGTCGCCGTGCATGGTTTCCAGCATCTGGCGCGGCGCGAGGAATACCGGCGCCGAGCGATCGTCCGGCAACACGAAGCCGTGGCCGTCGCGATGCCCGCTGACGGTGCCGACCACCAGCGGCAGGCGCTCGCGCAGGCAATACTCGTCGCGGCGATTGCGGATGATCTCGCCCGCGTGCAGCAACTCGTCGAGCTGCTCCTGCAGCCGGCGCCGCGCCGACTTGCCGTCGCGACCCATGCGCCCTGCCAGCTCATCGAAATCGAGCGGGCGCCCGGCCTCGCGCAGCGTCGTGACGACGCGAGCGGCGGCCGGCGGCGACTGCGAGCGCGCTGCACGCGCACCCGGCGAATGGCCGTCATTTCGTTGGGATTTCTTGGTTTTCTTCGTCGACTTCATCTCTCACTGCCGTTTGTTGACACCCCGGAACACCACCGGTAGATTGCGCGCCTCGTCCGGGACCCCCGGTCCCAGATTCCCATCCTTGCCCAGGTGGCGGAATTGGTAGACGCGCTGGTTTCAGGTACCAGTGGAGCGATCCGTGGAGGTTCGAGTCCTCTCCTGGGCACCAGCTTCCCTTCCCTTTTCAGGTCCGGCCGGCCGCCGCGGGCAGCGAAGTATGCCCATGCTCCGGCCAAGCGCAATCTAGGTAAGCTGGCGCTGTAAATTGGGTAGCCCCTCCGATTCGGCGCGCCGCGGCGCGCTGGCACGATGACCCCCGCTCGGAATCGACCGGGCGACTTACCGGAGACCACTGCAATGCCTCGTTACCTCGTCGAACGCGAATTCCCCGACGGCCTCGCCATTCCCATGAACGACGCCGGCGCGGACGCGTGCCGCAAGGTGATCGAGCGCAATGCGGAGTACGGAGTCACCTGGGTTCATTCCTACGCGACAACCGATCGCAAGCGCACGTTCTGCGTGTACGACGCACCCAACCCCGAGGCGATCCGCCGGGCCGCAGCCTGCAACAAGCTGCCGGTCAATCAGATCACCGAGGTGCGGGTGCTCGATCCGTACTTCTACTTCGTGTAAGGCGCGCGCGGCGAACAACCCATCGTGATTCGACGGAGATGATGATGAAAAAGCTGATTTCAATCCCGACGGCGCTGCTCGCCGGCATGATGTTCGCGGGCGCCTTCGCCGCGGAGCCGACCAAGACGGCCGATGCAGCGAAGCCGGCGCAGACGATGCACCGTTACGTGATCGAGCGCACCTTCCCCGCCGGCGCGCTCGAAGGCCTGGACGCCGCGACCAAGGCGAAGGTCAACAGCAACAACTCGACGGTCGGCGTGCGCTGGATCCAGTCCTACGCGAATGCGGCGAAGACCAAGACCTATTGCGTGTACGAAGGCCCGAGCGAGGCGGCCGTGCGCAAGGCGGCCGAGCTGAATGGCCTGCCGGTCGACGAGGTCATGGAAGTCCCGGTGACGCTGCTGCCGAAGTAACGACGGATTGTCAGGCTGAAGCCTGACCCACAGTTCCTCTGTGGGTCGGGCTTCAGCCCGATAGCGCTAGCCCTCCGCGGGCTTCTTGCTCGCCAGCGCAATGGCCTCGGCGCGCGAGGACACGCCGAGCTTGGTGAAGATCGCCGAGACGTGATGGTCGACCGTCTTGGTCGTGACGAACAGGCGCTTGGCGATCACCGAGTTGCGCAGTCCCTGCGCCAGCAGCTCGAAGATCTCGGCTTCGCGCTTGGTGAGGCCGTGCGAATTGGTGCGCGTCGAGCTGCGCGAGCCGCGCGGAATGCGCCGCAGACCCTGCTCGCGCATGCGCCGGCGCAGCGCATTCGCAGCTGCCGTCGCGCCGAGCTTCTCCATGATGGCCAGCGCATCGAGCTGTTCCTGCTCGCCGCCCGACGCCAGCGCGTTCGCCTCTTCGTATGGACAGCCGAGTGCGCGCCACGCTTTGGCAGCGCCGCGCCAGTCGCCGGCGATTTCCAGCGCATAGGGCTCCGCGATGTCTTGCGGCGGCTTGGCGAACGCGCCCGCGCGCCACAGCCACAGCGCGAGCTCACCCTTCATCCACAGATCGCGCCGCGTGCTGGCGAGCTCGTACACAGGCTGCACTTCCTGCGCGATCAGCTCGCGGTCGCCGGCAATCCAGGCCGCCTCCGCGCCCGCCAGCGCGACGCCGCTGAGCCGTTGCATCTCGCTGGTGCGCTTGGCGAGCTCGCGCGCTTCGTTGAGCGGCGTTGCCACGTCCGGATCGCCGCGCAGGATGCGCAGGTGCGCCAGAATCGTGAGCGCCGGGATGCGCGCGATCGGCGCGCTGCCCGCTTCCGCAACGATTGCCTGTGCGTCCTCCGCGGCGCCGAGCCAGTCGCCCTGCTCGAATCGCGCGCGTCCGCGCCACGCCATCATGTAGAAGCGCCACGAGTCGAGGTCGTGCCGCTCGCAATAGGTCAGGCCTTCGCCGAGATAGCGCGATCCGGCGCTGTACTGCTTGCGCTGGATGGCCATGGCGGCAAGGTTCGTATAGGCGCGTGCGGCGTGCTCCTGGAAACCTTGCGCGAGCGCGAGCGTCAGGCTGCGATTCAGATCGTCCCAGCCCGTGTCGATGCCGGCGATCAGGCGCGCCGTGCCCAGATTGTTGCGGGCGTGGCAGCAGATCTCGTCGTAACCGGCTGGCTCCGCGAGCTGCAGCGTGCGCTCGGCCCAGCGCACCGCTGAGTCGGCATCCGCGGCAAGCATGTCGAGCTGCGCGCGATTGCTGTAGGCCATCGCCAACTCCGGCCCCGGCGGCAACGACTCCAACGCGGCGACCGCTGCGGCGGCGTACTCATCCGCTTCGGTGCGGTGGCCTTCGAGCCAGCTCAGTCGCGACAGCCAGCGCAAGGCGTCGCCTTCCTGCCGGCGCGCTCCTTGCGCGCGCCAGATTTCGAGCGCGGCGCGGCGCGCGTCGATGGAGCGCTGGGTCTGATCGGTCAGATAACACTCGTACGACAACTGCTCGAGCAACGGCGCGCGCTCGCTCGGCGAGAGCCTGTCGGAATAGCGCAGCGCAGCCTGGTAGTGCGAGACCGCTTCGCGATGGGCGCCAACGTTCGCGGCATGCGCCGCGGCCGCGGGCGCAAAGCGCAGCACTTCGGCCGCGTTCCTCGCACCGTCCGCGTGGTGCGCGAGTCGCGCCGGCGGAGTGTCGGGTCGCCCGCCGAGGATCGCCAGCACTTTGGCGTGCAAGCCTTGCTGCTGGGCCTGCGACAGCGAATCCTCCAGCGCGCGCCGCGCCAGGTCATGACGGAACGCGAGCGCGCCCGCTTCGTCGCGCACCATGCCGATGCTCAAGCAGCTCTCGATGCCGGCTTCGTCGTGCACGCCGGCCTGCTCGAGCAGCCACGCCTCCGCCTTGCCCGGCACGATGCTCACGAGCTCGGCGATAGCGCGGGCGCTGGGCGGCAGCTTGGCGAGGCGCGCGAGCACTACGTCACGCGCATTCGAGGGGATCGACTCGGCGCCGGTCGCGAGCACTTCGGTGACGAAGAACGGGTTGCCGCCGGTCGTGCTGTAGAGGCCCTGCGACGAGCGCCCGGCCTGCTTCGCGAGCTTCGCAACTGCCAGCTCCGAGAGCGGCTGCAACGGCAGCCGCCGCACGATCGAGCACGGCAGATCGCCGATCACGAAGCGGCACGGATGCCGCGAGCCGACTTCATCGGTGCGATAGGTCATCACCAGCATGGAGCGCGTGCGCTGCATGCGCCGGCCGATGAACTTCAGCAGGTCGAAGGTCGCCTCATCGGCCCAGTGGCAGTCCTCGAACACGACCAGCGCCGGCGGCCCGTGCTCGAGCTCGTCGAGCGCCGCGCTGAAGATCGCATCGCGGCTGGTCTCGGCATTGACGGCGGCGAGCAGCTTGCCCTGGGTCTGGCGCGCGATGTCGTGCAACGGCGCGAGCGGCCGCGGCGTGAACAGGGCATCGCAAGCCCCCCACAACACGCGGGGCGCCACGCGTTGCTGGCGCGAGAATTCCTGCAGCAGGGCCGTCTTGCCGATGCCGGCTTCGCCGTGCACGAGCGCCACGCACCCGCCCTGTTCCACCGAGCCCGTCAGCCAATCGTTGAGATCGGCGAAGCACTGTTCGCGTTCGAGCAGTTCCACTGCGGGTACCGGCCAGGAGGTGGGACGAAAGATGGGGTGGAGTTGTAGACGATTATGCCGCCCGGCGGAAGAGCCTGTTCGGACAGTGGACCGGCCGGCCGGGGCATATCCGCAAGCGCCGCCTGCCGCCGGTCGGGCGCTTGACATATCCGGGAACCTCGCCGCCCGCGTGCCGTTGCTCGTACATCGTGCACGCGTCGAGCACCGCACAGGAGTGACGATCATGATTTCTCCCACCCCTCGGGTTCGCGCCGCCGTAGCCAGTACCCTGCTTGGCGGCTTGCTCGCGGCAGCCGGCGCACTCGCACAGACACCGCCGGATACGACCCACCGCGAGTGTCAGCAGAAGACCGGCGTGGACCGGCAAAACTGCGAGCGTCGTCTGCAGCCGTCCCAGTCGACCCCCGAGCAGACCGACCCGAACAGCGTCAATTCGACCACGCGCAGCGCCCCGAGCAGCGCGAACCCGCCGACCGATCAAACGCACGCGAGCACCGGCAAGCGGGACGCCGACGAGGAGGAAGAAGACAACCCGCCGCAGGAGGACACTTCCCCGGAAGACACGGAAGACACCGATGACACCGATGACCACAGCGCGACCTCCGACTCGCCGGACGAGGACTCGCCGCCGCCGCCCGATACCACGAGCGAGGCCGACAACCCGAGCGACACCGAGACTCCGCCGCCGCAGTAGAATCGGCGGACCCGAGGAGGATCGCATGCCGTACGTGGATGGCTTCGTAGTGCCCGTGCCCAAACGCAACCTGAAGGCGTATCGCCGCCTCTCCACGCAGGCCGGCAAGATCTGGCGCGAGCACGGCGCCATGGACTACTGGGAATGCGTCGCCGACGACGTCAAGCCCGGCAAAGTCACCTCGTTCCCGCGCAGCGTGAAGCTTAAGTCGGGCGAGACGGTGCTGTTCTCGTGGATCGTGTTCAAATCGCGCGCGCACCGCGACCAGGTCAACGCCAAGGTCATCGCCGACCCGCGGCTGGCGAAAATGATGGACAGCAAGGCGGCGCCGTTCGACGCCGCCCGCATGATGTACGGCGGCTTCAAGTCGCTGGTGCGACTGCCGCAGGCGTGACTGCCGTGACCAGCCGCCGCCTGCAGATCACCGACGACATTCATCGCTACCTGGTCGAGCACTCGGTGCGCGAGCCGGAAGTGCTCGCTCGGCTGCGCGCCGCGACGGCTTCGCTGCCGCAAGCACAGATGCAGATCGGGCCCGAGCAGGGCCAGCTGATGGCGCTGCTCGCGAGGCTCGTCGGCGCGCAGCGTTGCATCGAAATCGGCGTGTTCACCGGCTATTCGAGCCTGGCAGTCGCGCTCGCGCTGCCGGAGGATGGCCGCATCCTGGCCTGCGACGTGAGTGAGGAATGGACCGCCATCGCGCGGCGCTTCTGGCGCGAAGCGGGCGTCGAGCACAAGATCGAGCTGAAGCTGCAGCCGGCGACGCGCACGCTGGAGCAGTTGCTCGCTGCAGGCGAAGCTGGACGCTACGACTTCGCATTCATCGATGCCGACAAGCCGGCTTATGACACGTACTACGAATTACTGCTGCAGCTGCTGCGGCCCGGCGGGCTGATCGCGCTCGACAACACGCTGTGGTCCGGCCACGTCGCGAACCCGGGCGACCGCGATCCGAACACCGCAGCGTTGCGCGTGCTCAACGACAAGCTGCACCGCGACGAGCGCATCGACCTGAGCCTCTTGCCGGTCGGCGACGGACTGACGCTGGCGCGAAAACGGTAGTCAGTCGAACGGATGACGCAGCACGATCGTCTCGAGCCGCTCGGGGCCGGTCGAAATGATCGCGATCGGCGCGCCCACCAGCACTTCGAGACGCCGCAGATAGGCCTGCGCGTTCTGCGGCAGATCCTCGAACGCCTGCACGCCTTCGGTGCTTTCCTGCCAGCCCGGCAGCTCTTCGTAGATCGGCGCGCAGATCGAGAGCGCGTCAGCGCCAACCGGGAGTATGTCGCGCCGTTCGCCGCGCACCTTGTAGCCGACTGCCACGCGCACTGTGTCGAGGCCGTCCAGGACGTCGAGCTTGGTGATGCACAACCCGGTGATGCCGTTGATGGCGACGACGCGCCGCAAACCCGCCGCGTCGAACCAGCCGCAGCGCCGCGGCCGGCCGGTGACGGAACCGTATTCGTTGCCGCGCACCCGCAGCCGATCGCCGACTTCGTCTTCGAG
Organism: Steroidobacteraceae bacterium; assembly: GCA_036555785.1. Taxonomy (GTDB): domain Bacteria; phylum Pseudomonadota; class Gammaproteobacteria; order Steroidobacterales; family Steroidobacteraceae; genus Steroidobacter. The sequence goes on along the minus strand of DATBKP010000001.1, from coordinate 4,744 downwards.
CTCCGTCGGGAAAGGACCACTGCCGACGCGCGTCGCGTAGGCCTTGGCGACGCCCAGTACGTAGTGCAACTGCTGCGGGCCGACGCCCGCGCCGGCTGACGCCTGCCCCGCAACGCAGTTGCTCGAAGTCACGAACGGATAGGTGCCGTGATCGATGTCGAGCAGCGCGGCCTGCGCTCCTTCGAACAACAGACGCTTGCCGGAGCGGATCACGGCGTTCAACTCGGCGGACACATCCGCGGTCATCGGCTGCAGGCGCTCGCCGAGCGCCAGCGCTTCGTCGAGCGTCTCCTGGAAATCGACAGTCGGTGCCTTGAAGTAATGGCGCAGCACGAAGTTGTGGTAGTCGAGCACTTCGCCGAGCTTCGCCGCGAAGCGCTCGCGCGCGAACAGGTCCTGCACGCGGATCGCGCGGCGCGCGACCTTGTCCTCGTAGGCCGGGCCGATGCCGCGGCCGGTCGTGCCGATCTTCGCCTCGCCCATCGCTGCCTCGCGCGCGCGGTCGAGCGCGATGTGATGCGGCAGGATCAGCGGGCACGCTTCCGAGATCCGCAAGCGGCGCGACGCGTCGATGCCGGCGCGTTCCAGCTCGGCCATCTCCTCGAACAGCGCTTTCGGCGACAGCACCACGCCGTTGCCGATGTAGCAGGTGACGCCGTCGTGCAGGATGCCGGACGGGATCAGGCGCAACACCGTCTTCTTGCCGTCGATCACCAGCGTGTGGCCGGCGTTGTGGCCGCCCTGGAACCGCACCACGCCGGCCACGCGGTCCGTCAGCAGGTCGACGATCTTGCCCTTGCCCTCGTCGCCCCACTGGGCGCCGATCACGACCACGTTGCCCGCGCCTTTTGCGTTCATCGGCCCATACTCATAGAAGTCACATGCGCACCAGGAAGAGCAGCAGCACGCCGGCTGCCATGCTCGCCAGGCCCCACAGCCGCAGCTGCCGGTCGGAAACAGTCGCTATCGCCGTCAGCACGCGTTTCATCGCCTGGGGATTGAGAAACGGCAGAATGCCTTCCAGCACCAGATAGAGCGCGAACGCCGCGAACAGATCCGCCCAGCTCATCGCCGGGCGCTCACTTGCGTTCGGCACGCTTCAGATACTTGAAGAACTCGCTGTCCGGCGCAATCACCAGCACGTCGCTGTCGGTGCCGATCGAGGTGCGGTACGCCTGCAGGCTGCGGTAGAAGGAATAGAACTCGGCATTGCGCGAATAGGCGCGCGCATAGACCTCGGCCGACTTGGCGTCGCCCTCGCCGCGGATGATCTGCGCCTCGCGATACGCCTGCGACAGGATCTCGGTGCGCTGACGATCGGCTTCGGCGCGCAGCTTCTCCGCGTTCTCATCGCCCTCGGCGCGCAATTGCTTCGCCTGCCGGTCGAAGTCCTGGCGCATGCGCAGGAACACCGAGTCGCTCACTTCCTCGGGCAGATCGATCTTCTTGACGCGCACGTCGACCAGCTGCACGCCGAGCTCGGCGGTCTTCGACTCCGCCGCTTTGAGGATCTCGCCGGTGAACTCGGTGCGCTCGGCGGCCACCACCTGCTGGATCGTGCGGCGGGCGATCACGCCCTTGATGCCGTCCTTGACGATGGAGCCGAGCAGCCCGGCCGCGTTGTCCTCGCTGCCGCCGGTCGCGGGGTAGTACTTCGAGACGTCCGCGATGCGCCACTTGACGTAGAAGTCGATGCGCAGAATCTTGCCCTCGCTCGTGAGGAACTGCTCCGAGGGGTAATTGCGCGTGACGATGCGCCGCTCGAACTTGCGCACGTCGTGATAGAACGGCACTTTGAAATGCAGCCCGGGCTTGTAGTCGGCGCGCACGATCTCGCCGAAACGGAACTTCATGGCGAGCTCGGTTTCGCGCACCGTGAACGTCGACATCGCGACCAGCAACGCGAGCACGATCAGCCCGACCAGCGACAGGAATCCACGGTTGGCCATTAGCGCGTCCCCCGCGAGCGGCGCTCGCTGCTGGCCTCGGGAGTCGTCGTCGTGCCCTCGATCGTCACGCTGGCCTCCGGCTCCGTGCGCTGCATGCGCCGGCCCTGCTCCAGCAGCTTGTCGATCGGCAGATACACGAGGTTGCCGCCGCCGGCGGCGTTCGTGTCGAGAAGCACCTTGCGGCTGGACTTCAGCACGGTCTCGACCGTCTCGAGATAGAGGCGCTCGCGCGTCACGCCGGGCGCGCGCTCATATTCGGTCAGCAGCTTCAGGAAGCGCTCGGCCTCGCCTTCGGCGTTGGCGACGATCTGCGCCTTGTAGGCCTGCGCATCCTGCACCTGCCGCACCGCGTTGCCGCGCGCTCGCGGGATCAAATCGTTCGCATACGCCTGCGCGGCCAGTGACAGGCGGTCGCGGTCTTCGCGCGCCTTGATCGCGTCCGCCTGCGCCGGTCCGACTTCGTTCGGCACGCGCACGTCCTGCAGGTTCACGGCGGTGACTTCGAGGCCGCTCTTGTAGGCGTCGAGCGTGCGCTGGATCAGCTCCTTGGTGCGGATCACGATGTCCAGACGGCCGGATTCCAGCACGCTGTCGAGCTTGCTGCGGCCGATCACTTCGCGGATCGCGCTCTCGCTCACTTCCTTGAGCGTGTCCTCCGGCTTGTAAACGTTGAAGGCGAAGTCGAGCGCGTTGGCGCGCCGGTACTGCACTTCCATGTTGATCTCGACCAGATTCTCGTCGGACGTCAGCATGCGCGTCTGCTCGTTGAACCGGTCGACCGCGGCGGTGTTGACGATCTGCTTGGTCTCGATCGGCCACGGCATGTGCCAATGCAGGCCGGGCAGCGTCGTATCCACGTGCCGGCCGAAGCGCAGGATGATGCCGCGCTCCGCGGTGTCGACCTGATACAGGCCGGTAAACGCCCAGATGGTCGCGAGCGCCAGCAGGATGGTGCCCAGCCCGAAGCCGCGGCCGGAACTGCCGTTGCCGCTGCTGCGTCCGCCGGTGCCGCCGCCGAACAGCGCGCTCAGCCGCCGCTGCAGATTGCGGATCACCTCGTCCAGATCGGGCGGCCCCTGCTCCGGCTTGTTGCTGCCCCAGGGATTGCGCTTGCCGGGATTACCGCCGGGTTCGTTCCACGCCATGTCGATCGGTTGCTCTAACAAGTAGGTCGGGCCAATAGGCCCGCGGGGCTCAGGACGCCAGCGACGCGGGGCCGCGCGATTTTAGGAATGGCTCCGGATGGGCACAAGTTTTCGCGTCGGGCGGCACCAGGTCGAGGGTCAGCCGTTCGGCGCGGCACAGGTCTTCGAACGCCTGCCGCGGCATCGAGACTTCCAGGTCGACGCCGCCGCCCGGCAGCGCCTGCTCTGCGAGCACAGCGCCTGCGGCGAAGAACCGCGCCCGTGCGCGACCCTCTTCCGGCTTCAGCACGATGTGCCGGTGCACGATTTCCGGCCCGAGGAATTCGCCGATCGCGTCGACCAGCAGCTGCGTGCCTGCTCCGGTCTGCGCCGACAGCCACACGCGCCGCACGTTGCCGAGCTCGCCGGTCTCGACGCGCGGCGCCTCGCCGACCAGATCGGTCTTGTTGAAGACTTCGATCTGCGGCAGCGAGCCGGCACCCACCTCGCTCAGCACACTGTTCACCTGCGCGATGCGCTCGCCGCGATTCGGATCCGCGGCATCGATGACGTGCAGCAGCACGCTCGCCTCGCGCGCTTCCTGCAAAGTCGAACGGAACGCAGCCACCAGCTCGTGCGGCAGCTCTCGGACGAACCCAACGGTGTCGGCCAGCAGCGCGAAGCGCGCATCCGGCAACTCCAGGCGCCGCACAGTCGGATCCAGCGTGGCGAACAACTGGTCCGCGGCGAACGCGCCGGCGCCAGTGAGTCGATTGAACAACGTCGACTTGCCGGCGTTCGTATAGCCGACGAGCGCGACCGTGGGAATCTCCGCGCGCTTGCGCTCGCGACGCGTGGTCTCGCGTTGCGTTACGACCTTGTCGAGACGTGCGTTGAGTGTCTTGATGCGGTTGGCGAGCAGGCGGCGGTCGGTTTCCAGCTGCGTTTCGCCAGGACCGCGCAGGCCGATACCGCCCTTCTGACGCTCCAGGTGCGTCCAGCCTCGCACCAGTCGGGTCGCGAGATGCTTCAGCTGCGCGAGCTCGACCTGCAGCTGGCCTTCGAAGCTGCGCGCGCGTTGCGCGAAGATGTCGAGGATGAGACCGGTGCGGTCGAGCACGCGGCACTTGAGCAGCGCCTCGAGGTTGCGCTCCTGGCTCGGCGAGAGCGCGTGATCGAACAGCACCAGGTCGGCGCCTGTCGCGGCGACGAGGCCGCGAATCTCTTCAGCCTTGCCGCTGCCGATGAACAGTCGCGGATCCGGCGCGCGGCGCGTGCCGGTGACGACGCGCAGGACGTCAGCGCCGGCCGAGCGCGCGAGCGCCTCGAACTCGCTCAGCTCGTCCTGTGCGGGAGGACCTCCGAGTCCGATGCGTACCAGGAGCGCACGTTCGCCGCTGCGGGGACGTTCGAACAACGCTAGCTCATTCCGTCGTGACGGCCGACTCCGCGCCTTCTTCCTCGCCCGCCGGCAAGCGAATCGCGCGCGCCGGCACGACAGTGGAAATCGCGTGCTTGTAGACCATCTGGCTGACGCTGTTCTTCAGCAGGACCACGAACTGGTCGAACGAATCGATCTGGCCCTGCAGCTTGATGCCGTTCACCAGGTAAATGGAGACAGGTACACGCTCCTTGCGCAGGGTATTCAGGAACGGATCCTGTAATGATTGC